>JAAVZX010000068.1 GCA_022791875.1 Oscillibacter sp. | reverse complement strand
GGGCAAGAAGGGCTCCATCACCCTGATTCCCATCCTGACCATGCCCGAGGACGACAAGACCCACCCCATCCCCGACCTGACGGGCTATATCACCGAGGGTCAGATCATCCTCTCCCGCGCCCTGTACCGCCAGGGGATTCACCCCCCGGTGGACGTGCTGCCCTCTCTGAGCCGTCTGAAAGACAAGGGCGTCGGCAAGGGCAAGACCCGGGAGGACCACGCCGACACCATGAACCAGCTCTTCGCCGCCTACTCCACCGGCAAGGACAACAAGGAGCTCATGTCCATCCTGGGCGAAGCGGCCCTGACCCCCACGGACCTGCTCTACGCCAAGTTCGCCGACGAGTTCGAGCGCCGCTACGTGAACCAGGGCTACGACGAGAACCGTTCCATCGAGGAAACGCTGAACCTGGGCTGGGAACTTCTGAGCATCCTGCCCAAGGGCGAATTGAAGCGCATCAAGCCGGAGTTGATCGAGAAATACTGGCCGAAGAAAGACGAGCAGTAAGGAGGGGTGAGCCATGGCGAATATCACGGTAAGCCCCACCCGTATGGAACTCACCCGCCTCAAAGGCAAGCTGCGCACCGCCCAGCGGGGCCACAAGCTGCTCAAAGACAAGCGGGATGAGCTGATGAAGCAGTTCCTGGACACGGTCCGGGAGGTCCGCGCCCTCCGGGCGGAGGTGGAGGAAGAGCTGATGACGGTCCACGGGGCCTTCACCGTCGCCTCCGCCCTCATGAGCTCCGAAGCCCTGGAGCAGGCCCTGCTCTACCCCAAGCAGAGCGTGGAGCTGACCATGACCTTCCAGAACATCATGTCCGTCAATGTCCCCGTGTATGACTTCCAGACCCAGACCCGCTCTGAGTCCGACATCTACCCCTACGGCTTCGCCGCTACCTCCGGCGAGCTGGACACCGCGGTGGACGCCCTGGGGAAGGTCTTCCGGAAGATGCTGAAACTGGCGGAGATCGAGAAGTCGGCCCAGCTCATGGCGGAGGAGATCGAGAAGACCCGGCGGCGCGTCAACGCCCTGGAGTACGTCATGATCCCCAACACCCAGGAGGCTATTCGGTATATCAATATGAAGCTGGATGAGAACGACCGCGCTACGACGATCCGGCTGATGAAGGTCAAAGACATGATTTTGAAGGAGTCCTTGGAGGAGAAAAGGGAGGCTACCGCTAAGGCGGTGAAGGCGTTCGGCTCCAAAGAGGAGGCTCCCAGCGAGGTTTGAGGCTTTGCTGTTGTAAAAAGTGGGCGGCACGAGAAGTGCCGCCCACTTTTTCTGCCTCCGGCGGCTTCCTTTTCTCGAGAGAAAAGGAAGCGAAAAGAGCTTTAACGCGACGCGAATCCGGTGGGCGTCGAGGCGTTTGCGTCTTTCGCAAAATGGACCTTGACAAACCGCCCAATTCTCCGTAAAATAGGGCTGTTAACGACGATGATGGGGAGAAGACGGGATCGCCCTGCCTACAGAGAGCCGGCGGACGCTGTGAGCCGGCGGAGGACGCCCGTGTATCCTGGCCCCGGAGTCTTCCGCCCGAACCCAAGTAGGGCGGGACGGTCCGCCGCGTTATAGGCGTCGAGGGCCTCCCTAGGGGGCTGAACAGGGTGGTACCGCGTGCCGTGTCACGCCCCTGGCCGTTTGGCTGGGGGCTTTTTCACTGGCCGGAACCACCAACGCGATAGGAGTTCTTATGAAGATCAAGATCATCTGCGCCTCCACCCACCACGGCAACACCAGGAAGCTGGCCGAGCACATGGCCCGCTGCACCGGCGCGAAGCTGGTGGACATCGCCCAGACCCCCGCGCCGGACCTGACGGACTGCGACCTGCTGGGCTTCGCCTCCGGCGTCTACTTCGGCGACTACCACAAGGACCTGGCCCGCCTGGCAGAGACGGCCCCCATCAAGCCGGGGCAGCGGATTTTCCTCGTCCACACCTGCGGCATGGCCTACCGGGACTACGCCAGGGACATGAAGAAGCGCCTCACGGCAAGGGGCGCACTCTGCGTGGGCTGCTTCCACTGCCGGGGCTATGATACCTACGCCATTTGGGGAAAGATCGGCGGCATAGCCAAGGGGCATCCCAACAGCCGGGACCTGGAAAACGCGGAGCGCTTTATCCGCGGCCTGATTTCGTAGCCGCCGGGGAGGTGCCGCCGTGAAGCCGCGCTATCTGTTTGGAATCATTCTGGAACTGGCGATTGCTGCTGTTACGCTCCTGATCGGGAAGGTCCTGCTGGTGGCCGGATTCGACGCGCTTCCCGCCGCCGTTCTGGCCTGGATGCGGGCGCAGACGGGCTTTCTGGACGGCGCCATAGAGTTTGTCCTGGAACTCTACGCTTATGTTTTATATCTGGCCATTTGGTGGCTGCTTCGCAAGGCTGTTTATTCGTTGATATACAATGAGCAAGCAAGCGATCCGCCGTCTGGTGAAGCCCCACCGGACCGGAGGGCCGCGTTCGACCCGAATGCGGCGCAGATAGAGCCTGCGTCTGTGGTTGTGAAGCGGAAGCGGACGGTACGGCGGAAAAAGGGTGGACCGGCGGAGACGCAGTATTTTGTCATCTTCGGCCTTGGCCGCTACCAGCGCATGGAGTTTCCCGTTTCGCAGGAGCTGTATCAAACTCTCTCCAACGGGGACCGTGGGACCCTGGCCTACCGCCAGGAGCGTGAGAAAAAGACGTTCCTCTGGTTCCGGAAGGACGGCGAGGAAGTCGGCTTCTGATTCAGAGCGCGTTTCTATATAAATAATTATCAAAAATCCCAATTTCAAAAAGGAGATTGCTATGAAATACGATTTTACCGCCATTGAAAAAAAGTGGCAGGACAAGTGGCTGGAGGTCAAGCCTTTTGCCGCTGTCACGGGGGATAAGACCCGGGAGAAATTCTTCGGCCTGATTGAGTTCCCCTATCCCTCCGGGCAGGGCCTCCACGTGGGCCACGCGCGGCCCTTTACCGCCATGGACATCATCTGCCGCAAGAAGCGGATGCAGGGCTACAACGTCCTGTTCCCCATCGGCTATGACGCCTTCGGCCTCCCCACGGAGAACTATGCTGTCCAGCACCATATCCACCCCGCCAAAGTCACCCACGACAATGTAGAGAACTTCCGTAAGCAGCTCCACATGCTGGGCTACTCCTTCGACTGGGACCGGGAGGTCAATACCACCGACCCCAACTATTACAAGTGGACCCAGTGGATCTTCCTCCAGATGTTCAAGAAGGGGCTGGCCTACAAGGCGTCTATGCCCGTAAACTGGTGTACGAGCTGCAAGATTGTCCTGGCGAATGAGGAAGTGGTGGAGGGCGTTTGCGAGCGCTGCGGCGGCGAGGTCATCCGGAAGGAGAAATCCCAGTGGATGCTGGCCATCACCAAGTACGCCGACCGCCTCATCGACGACCTGGACGACGTGGACTTCATCAACCGGGTCAAGATCCAGCAAAGAAACTGGATCGGCCGCTCCGAGGGCACCGAGCTGGACTTCACCGCTACCAACGGCGCGAAGCTCACCGTCTACACCACCCGCTGCGACACCCTCTTCGGCGTGACCTACATGGTCATCTCCCCCGAGCACCCCTTCCTGGAGGACTGGAAGGACCAGATCGTAAACTGGGATGAAGTCTCCGCGTACCGGGCCGAGGCGGCGCGGAAGTCCGACTTCGAGCGGGGCGAGCTGAACAAGGACAAGACCGGCGTACGCCTGGAGGGCATTGAGGTCGTTCACCCCGTCACCGGGAAGCACGTGCCGCTGTTCGTCTCCGACTACGTGCTCATGGGCTACGGCACCGGCATCGTCATGGGCGTGCCGGGCCACGACCAGCGCGACTGGGAGTTCGCCACTAAGTTCGGCCTGCCCATCGTCGAGGTGGTCCAGGGCGGCGACATCACCAAGGAGGCTTTCGCCCTCAAGGACGACACGGGCATTATGGTAAACTCCGACTTCCTGAACGGCATGACCGTCAAGGAGGCCATTCCCGCCATGAAGGAGTGGGTCACGGAGAAGGGCATCGGCCACCCGAAGACCAACTTCAAGCTCCGGGACTGGGTGTTCTCCCGTCAGCGCTACTGGGGCGAGCCCATCCCCCTGGTGAACTGCCCCAAGTGCGGCTGGGTGCCTCTGCCGGAGAGCGAGCTGCCCCTGCTGCTGCCGGAGGTGGAGAGCTACGAGGTCACGGACACCGGCGAGTCCCCCCTGGCGAAGATGACCGACTGGGTGAACACCACCTGCCCCCACTGCGGCGGCCCCGCCCAGCGTGAGACGGACACCATGCCCCAGTGGGCCGGTTCCTCCTGGTATTTCCTGCGCTATATGGACCCCCACAACGACGAGGCCCTGGCCTCCAAAGAGGCCCTGGACTACTGGTCCCCGGTGGACTGGTACAACGGCGGCATGGAGCACACCACCCTGCACCTGCTCTACAGCCGCTTCTGGCACAAGTTCCTGTACGACATCGGCGTGGTGCCCACGAAGGAGCCCTACGCGAAGCGCACCAGCCACGGCATGATCCTGGGCGAGGGCGGCGAGAAGATGTCCAAGTCCCGGGGGAACGTGGTGAACCCCAACGACGTGGTAGCGGAGTACGGCGCGGACACCATGCGGCTGTATATCATGTTCGTGGGCGACTTCGAGCAGGCGGCGACCTGGTCCGCCAAGGCCGTCAAGGGCTCCAAGCGCTTCCTGGACCGCGTGTGGAATCTGGCGGAGAGCGCCGCGGACAGCGAGGAGATCACCCCCGCCAACGAGGCCATCCTCCACCAGACCATCAAGAAGGTCACGAACGACGTAGACAGCCTGAAGATGAACACGGCCATTGCCGCCATGATGACGGCGGTGAACGAGCTGACGGCCAACGGCGTCACCAAGGGGGACATGAAGATTCTGATCCAGCTCCTGTGCCCCTTCGCCCCCCATATTACCGAAGAGCTGTGGGAGCGCTTCGGCTTCCTGGAGAAGACGGGGAAGATGTGCTGCCAGAGCGCGTGGCCGGTGTATGACGAAAGCAAGACCGCGGCCAGCACCGTGGATTTCGCCGTGCAGGTAAACGGCAAGCTGAAAGGCGCTGTAACCATGCCCGCGGACAGCGATGAGCAGGCGGTCGTAGAGGCGGCGCTGACGGTCGAGAAGGTGCAGAAGGCCACGGCGGGCATGAAGATTGTAAAGACCATCTTCGTAAAGAACCGCCTCGTGAACCTGATCGTAAAGCCCGAGTAACCCCAAGGGCCGCGAGAGAAGATTCGCGTCATAAACATGGGTGATCTGCCAGGGTCCAGGGAGGCGCGTGCCTCCCTGGTGGGAGTCCAGAGGGCAAAGCCCTCTGGCCGCCGGAGGCCCCCCGTCCTTCGTCCCTTGTCCCCCGTAAAAAAAGCAGGATTTTTTTCAAAAAAGGGCTTGCTTTTTGGTTTCGGGTGTGGTATTATGATGAAGCTGTCCGAGGGACAGGGTACGCGCCGTTAGCTCAGTTGGATTAGAGCGTCTGGCTACGGACCAGAAGGCCGGGGGTTCGAGTCCCTCACGGCGTACCAGAAAAAGGCTTGAAACGTGATGTTTCAAGCCTTTTTCTTTGCTTTTCGGAGTGTTTCGCAAAAGCGGAGAAATGGAAAACGCACAAAAAAACGCACAACTCCGAAAATGGCGGTCTTCAAAGCATTGATACATCACGGAAAAAAGGGGTGTTTTCAGTTCTGTATTTAAGCGCCATTTTATTTCCTTCTGTTTGGGGACGTCAGAAAAATCGCGTCCTTCTTCATTGCCCTTATTCCAGCACATAATTGCACTTGTTTCACAAGGTTGCACAGCTATGCCGGAGGGAGTGCGGGGTGATATTGGGCAACTGCCCCTTGTGCTGCTTGTTGTACTTCTTCACAAGGCCCTTAATCATGGCATTGTAATTGATGTCCACCCTCGGCGTTCCGTCGCTTTTGAGGAACAGGAAGTTGGTGTACCCGTCCGCCTTGATGGCGGCTTTTCCCCGGTTGTTCAGTACCCGCTTTAACACCTGGCAGACCGGCTCACTCATAGGGATTTTCCGGGTAGCCATTCTCGCTGTTCCGCAAAAGCTGGCGGTCTGCCCGGATCAGCCGGTTCTTAAAGTCAAGGTTCGTGGTCAGCTCGCAGAACTCGGAAATGCGAAGCCCGGTTCCCAGCAGGATGATAAGTTCATTGGCGTACACCTATGCCAGGTCATTCTGTGCGAAGTCGATTAGGCTTCCCTCCTGTTCTGACGTCAACACGGTTTTCTCGCCTCTGTCATTCTCCAGAACATTATTCGGGGCAAAGCTGAACGGGTTTTTGCAAACACAATCGTTCTTGATGGCGATGGCACGCTCCTTAGCGCCGGAGGGCTTCACAGCAGCGATGCTTTTCCTGCCGATAGGGTCATCCCGCCGGAGGACCGGCATTCAAGGAAGCGGTCAGGATAGACAGAAGCTACGCATTTCGCGGTTTCTGTTCCAGATGCCTGCGCGCCAGTGCCTCCAGTAAAGGCCGGTTTTCCCGCCAGATAATATCGTTTACCGTTCGAATATTTCGCTCCACCGCTTTCCAGTTTGTCCCATATTGCTTTGCCACCTCCGGGTACAGCCGTTTTGTCACCAGCCGCAGACAGTCCGGCCGCTCTATACACAGCAATACCGCATATTTATATGATAAAAGCCGATATAATTTGCGGTAACACCAAGCTGATACAGCAGATTATAGATTTCAGAAAGCATGTTTTTATCTACACCTGTCTGCTTCCCGCTCTGTCCCTGGCCTTGCGGATTATCTCCATCAGTTCATCCTCGGACATTGTGAGATAGTTGAGTCTCATCAGCGACAGGTTAAATGCCTCTGCGATGCACAGCAGCTTGTTTGTTGTTGTGTTTGCGCAGCCACGCTCAATAACACGCAGGCGGACAACACTCATGCTGGAAAGACACGCCAATTGTTTTTGTGTCAGATTCTCTGCTTTCCGCAGCAGTACAATATTGTCACAGATTTGGAGTGCTCCGCCTTTCCGTTTGGGGAATTGCGGCAACTGGCGAATCTCGGATAAAATCGCATGATCTGTCCGTGAAAAGACACCAAACACTCTTGAATCTATCCCAAGGACGCTCGCTATACGGATCAATGTATCCACCGTGGCGTTCTGACAGCCATACTCTATGGTCTGCAAACGGCTCACGCTCAGGTTTGACTGAAATGCCACCTCTTCCTGCGTCAGGCCCTGCTCATTTCTGAGCAAAACAATGTTTTTACCAATTTCGACCAAATCCGTCACAAAAATCCCTCCTTCGCATTCAGCGTAGGAAAGATTCTCCGGTTCGTCCACTGAACCGGCCTCCGGCGGGTCACCTTTTCTCGAGAGAAAAAGTAACCAAAAAGAGCTTTAACTCGACGCGAATCTGGTGGTTGAAGAAGTCTGGCACACGGTAACGAAGCGTAAGCGAGTGGGTCCTTCCATTGCATGGAAGGACCCACAGATTTTTCTTATCAGGACATAAAAAAATCGAGTGGTCCTTACCTCGATCGAGGTAAGGACCACTTACGCAATTGCTTCGTTGCCGTGTGACAGGCTTTAACGCCCACCAGAGTACAGAGCGGTATTAAAAAGTTCTTTTTTCGGTTCCTTTTTTCTTTCAGGTGCGCCCGTAAGAGCACCCCATCTGGTGCTCGTGGGCTATACGAATACTGCCTTTAGCAAGCAGCAGATAAATGTATTATGCGGTAAATAGTGCCGCAATCTGTCATCTCCCGCCTTATCCTAAAAGGGAAACCTGACGTGGTGTGTATCATGGCGGAGCTTGCGGAAGGTCTGAGCTTCAAAGGCTTTCTCGCAGAAGAGATGAAACATGGTGTATG
>JAAVZX010000067.1 GCA_022791875.1 Oscillibacter sp. | reverse complement strand
GGGATTTTTTATAAATAAAAATATGTGTGGCCTTCCATTGTATGGAAGGCCACACTTGCTTTTGCCTGCGTTACTGTGCGGCGGGCTTCAACGCCCACCAGATTCGCGTCGAGTTAAAAAGTTCTTTTTTCGGTTCCTTTTTTCTTTCAAGAAAAAAGGAACACCCCCCGCGTCTACTTAGCGTACTCCACAACCTTCGTCTCCCGAAGGACATGGACCTTAATTTGACCAGGATACTCCATCTCTTCCTCGATCTTCTTAGCCAAATCCCGGGCCAGAATAACCATCTGGTCCTCGCTGACCTGCTCGGGCTTGACCATGACGCGGACCTCGCGGCCCGCCTGAATGGCGTAAGCCTTATCCACGCCGGGGTAGGACCCCGTAATGGTTTCCAGCTGCTCCAGGCGCTTAATGTAGTTCTCCAGATTCTCGCGCCGCGCGCCGGGACGGGCGGCAGAGATGGCGTCGGCGGCCTGGACCAGGCAGGCGATGATGGTGCGGGGCTCCACGTCGTTGTGGTGGGCCTCGATGGCGTGAATCACGTCCTCCCGCTCTTTGTACTTGCGGGCGAACTCGACGCCCAAGGCCACGTGGGTGCCCTCCAGCTCGTGGTCAACGGACTTGCCCAAGTCATGGAGCAGTCCGGCGCGGCGGGCGGTCTGAACGTCCACGCCCAGGTCCGCGGCCATCATGCCCGCGATGTGGCTGACCTCCACGGAGTGCTGGAGCACGTTCTGCCCATAGCTGGTGCGGTAGTGGAGCCGGCCCAGCATCCGGACCAGCTCTGGGTGCAGGCCACGGACGCCGCACTCGAAGGTGACGCGCTCGCCCTCAGCCTTGATGGTGGCGTCCACCTCCCGGCGGGCCTTCTCCACCATCTCCTCGATGTGGGTGGGGTGGATGCGCCCGTCGGCGATGAGCTTCTCCAGGGCCAGCCGGGCGATCTCGCGGCGCACCGGCTCGAAGCAGGAGACGGTGATGGCCTCCGGGGTATCGTCGATGATGAGGTCCACGCCCGTCAGGGTTTCGATGGTGCGGATGTTGCGGCCTTCCCGGCCGATGATGCGGCCTTTCATCTCGTCATTGGGCAGGGGAACCACACTGACGGTCATATCGGCCACCTGGTCGGCGGCGCAGCGCTGGATGGCCTGGGCCACGACCTCACGGGCCCGGGCGTCGCACTCCTCCTTCATCCGCGCCTCCACTTCCTTGATTTTCATGGCAGTTTCGTGGGTGACTTCCGCCTCCACCTGGTCGATGAGGTACTGCTTGGCTTCCTCGGTGGTAAAGCCGGAGATGCGCTCCAGCATCTCGGTCTGGCTGCGCTTGATGAGCTTGATTTCCTCGGTTTCCTTGTCGATGGCCGCGTGCTTCTGGGCAAGGGCCTCCTCTTTTTTCTCCACGCCTTCGATCTTGCGGTCCAGGTTTTCCTCCTTCTGCTGGAGGCGGTTCTCCTGGCGCTGAAGGTCGGCCCGGCGCTCCTTCACTTCCTTTTCGTACTCGCTGCGGTTTTTCAAAATCTCTTCCTTGGCCTCCAGAAGGGCCTCGCGCTTCTTGGATTCCGCGCTTTTGATAGCCTCGTTGACGATGCGCTTTCCCTCTTCCTCGGCGCTGGAGATTTCCTTCTCTGAGACGTTTTTCCGATAGCGAATACCAAGCGGGAAGCAAGCCGCGCCGCCAATCGCTATTCCCACGAGAACGGCGATGACGATTTGAATCACGGTGTTTCCTCCATTCGGTTTGGTATGTTCGCGCTGACAGCGTTTTCATGCTGGACAGGCACTGGGTCAGAAAACAACCGGAAAGCGCCCCTTCGCTTTCCGATGGCAGTCCTTTCTTAGTTTAATCTTTTACTGGGGCGCTGTCAAGACAAAACGTCTCCCCGCCGGGAATTTCGCTGAAAAATATTTTGCCGGGGCTTACAGGAGAAAGCCGGGAAGGGAAATCCGGGAGGCCGTCAGGTGTCGATATAGGCCGCGGCGGCGTAGCCCACCTGGTCCCCGTAGTGGACCACGTACCAGCCCTGCCACTCGCCGTAGACGGTGACGGAGGCCCCGTTGGGCATGTTGGCGATGACGCGGCCCGTGGCGGCGGGGTAGCTCCGCAGGTTCAGGGTGCCGTAGCTGACGCGGACGGTGCCCCCCACGGGGTCCATGGGGTAGATGAAGGGGAGGCCGAAGAACTCCGTCAGGGCCCGGGCCAGCTGCTGGGCGATGGCGTCCCAGTGGCCCTCCAGCCAGGTGGCGTCGGCGTAGTTGTCGTGGTAGCCGATTTCCACCAGGACGGCGGGGGCCTTGGGCTGCTTGACTTCCCCCAGGGTGGTGGTGGCGCGGGTGGTGACCTTGTTGGGCAGGGGGTAGATTTTGCGCAGCTCCTGGGCGATGAGCTCCGCGGCCCGCTGGCCTTGGGCGCTGCCGGGGTAGTAGAAGGCGATGATGCCCCGGACCTCGCCGTAGCGCCCCTCGGGGGCGGCGTTGGAGTGGAGGGCCAGGTAGAAGTCGTAGTCCCCCTGGTTCGCCTCCCGGATGGAGGACCCGGCGGTCATTTCGGGGCTGTTTCTTTTGTATTGGATGCCGTTTGAGAGCAGATAGGGGACCAGGGCGTCGGCCAGGAGATTCATGTTGTATTCCTCGGACCCGCTGCCGGTGACGTAGGCATTCCAGTCCTGGGTGCTGGGGCTCAGATAGATGATAGGCATAGCGATCCCTCCTTCCATAAATCCTATGGCAATCCGGCGGAAAGTGTGATACACTGGGAGGGAAAAAGCAGTGGAGGTTCAGCTTATGAAAACGGAACGGCCCTATCCCAGCGTCACCGTCACGCCGAAGGCGGCGGCATCCATCCTCCGGGGGCACCCCTGGGTTTACGGCACAGAGATTCTCTCCGCCTCCGGGGAGCCCGACAGCGGCGGCCTCGCCGACGTCCTGGACAAACGGGGCCGCTACCTGGGCACCGGCTTCTACTCCGCGCCGTCGAAAATCCGGGTCCGCCTCATCACCCGGAACGCCAATGACCGCTTCGACGCCCCCTTCTGGGAGCGGAAGCTCCGCTGGGCCTGGGAGTATCGCAAGACCGTCATGGCCCCGGAGGACCTGGACGCCTGCCGCGTGATTTTCGGCGAGGCCGACGCCTTTCCCGGCCTGACGGTAGACAAGTTTCACGACCTTCTCAGCGTGCAGGTTCTATCCGCCGGAATGGAGCGGGTGAAGGGGGACCTCCTGCCGGCCCTGGTGCGGATTCTCCGGGAGGATGGCCAGGAAATCAGGGGCGTCTGCGAGCGCAATGAAGCGGCCCTCCGGGACAAGGAGGGGCTGCCGAAGTACAAGGGCTGGTTCCCCCTGCCGGGGGAGGCGGCGCCGGAGTCCCCGGTGACGGAGATTTTAGAAAACGGCATAAAGTATCTGGTAGACGTGGAAAACGGCCAGAAAACTGGCTTTTTCCTGGATCAGAAGTACAACCGCCGCGCCGTAGCCCGTCTGGCAAAGGGGAGGACGGTCCTGGACTGCTTCACCCACACAGGCTCCTTCGCCCTGAACGCCGCCATGGGCGGCGCGGCCCATGTGACCGCGGTGGACGTATCCGCATCCGCGGTAGAGATGGCCCGCGCCAACGCCGCCCGCAACGGCCTGGACGGCATCGTCGAGTGCATAGAAGCCAACGTCTTCGACCTCCTTCCGTCCCTGGAAAAGCAGCCCCCAAAATACGATTTCATCATCCTGGACCCGCCCGCTTTCACGAAGTCCCGCAAAACAACGGCCAGCGCCATGACCGGCTACAAGGAAATCAACTGCCGCGCCATGAAGCTCCTCCCCCGCGGCGGCTACCTGGCCACCTGCTCCTGCTCCCACTTCGCCGAAGAGGAAAAATTCACCGCCATGCTCCGCGCCGCCGCCCAGGATGCAAACGTTCGCCTCCGCCAGATCGAGGCCCGCCAGCAGTCCGCCGACCACCCCATCCTCTGGGGGGTGGAGGAGACGAGCTATCTCAAGTTTTATTTGTTCCAGGTGGTGTGAATAAAAGATATAAAAATACGATTTGAAGAGGTGATGGAAGGTGAAACGCTGCATTGTTCTGACCGGTATCGTCTGAAAAATAAGAAAAGGAGCAAAAAAGATGACGGTATCGGAGAAAAAGATTTACCCCCGCACAGGGGACATGGAAACGGTTTATTTGAAAAATGTGATTACCCGCCCCGGCATCACAGTGGGCGATTTCACGATGTACAACGATTTCAGGAAGGACCCCCGTGACTTCCAGCAGAACAACGTGCTCTACCACTATCCGGTGAATCACGACCGTCTGGTGATCGGAAAATTCTGCTCCATCGCCTGCGGCGCGAAATTCCTGTTCAACAGCGCCAACCACACCCTGCGCTCCCTGTCCACCTACCCCTTCCCGATTTTCTTCGAGGAGTGGAACCTGGACGCGGCGGAAGTCGCGTCCGCGTGGGACAACAAGGGAGACATTATCGTGGGAAACGACGTCTGGATCGGCTATGAGGCCGTTATCATGGCAGGCGTAACCATCGGCGACGGCGCGATCATAGGCACCCGCGCGGTCGTGACAAAGGATGTCCCGCCCTACACAATCGTAGGCGGCGTCCCGGCCAAGCCGCTCCGGAAGCGCTTCCCGGAGAAGACAATCTCTGAACTGCTGGCCCTGAAATGGTGGGATTGGCCCGTGGACCGGATTCAGCGGAACCTCCAGGCAATCCAGGCGGGGGAGATCTATGCTTTGAAATGAGGGCGTTTTACGGGGGGCTGCCAGCGGGGCTTCCCGCCTCCGGCGGCTTCCTTTTCTCGAGAGAAAAGGAAGCGAAAAGAGCTTTAACGCGACGCGAATCTGGTGGGTGTTATGGCGTTTGCGCCGGAATATGTGCCTGCGTGCGGAACATTCCATGTTCCGCAGGGGTTATTTTTCACGATAACCAAGGCCGCTTGGGACACACCCCGTAGGGGACGCCGCCCTCGGCGTCCCGTCCCCCGCGCCCACCGCACCCACCTGACATGCCTCCCACAACATGGCACACCCTCTCCTGACATGTACCCCGTAGGGGCGGGCCTCTGCGCCCGCCCGTTCCCTCGCGCCCCCCCCGCACCCATGGGAATGCTGCCCCCCTCTTCCAGAATTCCTCTGACAAAACGCACCCCCTGCCAGGGCGAACACGCAGGTTCGCCCCTACGGGGTGCCTTTCCGCATCCTCCCAACCGCCCTAAAACACATACCGCAGTTCCCTCAAACTCCCCGTAACCCACAAAAACCGCACCGAACAAACCAAATCCGCCGTAAACACCAGCAGCCCCGCATACGTAACCCCAAACGGTGCCCCCGCCGCGATCAGCTCAACCCACGGCTGCACCCACCGCACCGCGCAGGCCGTCAGCATCCCCCAGGCCGCGGAAAACGGCAGGCACACCCGCCCACGCACATTCCCAAACACCCCGCCGTAGTCCCAGAACCGGACCCCGAACAGCGCCTCCCCGGCCCAGTGAAAGGCGTACTCCACCGCCGTAGCCGCCGCCCCGCCCCACACGGGCAGCGCCCAGCCCTGAACCGGAACCGCCAGCACCGCCAGCATTCCCAGCCCATACACCGGGCACAGCGGCAGCACCAGCAGACAGCGCCGCCGCTGTTCCTCCGCCCCCGTCAGCGCCGCAAAAAAACGCTCCAGAGCCCACCCGAAAAAGCTGTAAATCCAAAAGCACCAAAGCACCTGTGCCATACCCGCACCCCCCGCATCAGTATTTCCTGTCCGCAGAAGGGTATCCACCCATTGCGCCGCCAGATTTTTCATGGTATAATGGTGGAACCTGGGCGCACAGCGCGCCCGCGATACAGAAAAACAGACGGGAGGACACAGATTTATGGAAGATACGTGGGAGAGCTTAAGGAATGAATGCCTGAAATGCCAAGGCTGCGCCCTGGCGGAGACGCGGCACAACGTCGTCTTCGGCGACGGCGCGGAGGACGCGGAAATCCTCTTCATCGGCGAGGGCCCCGGCCAGAATGAGGACGAGCAGGGCAAGCCCTTCGTGGGCCGCGCCGGGAAGCTCCTGGACAGCATGATGGAAATGGTGAACCTGGACCGCACAAAGGTGTACATCGCGAACATCGTGAAGTGCCGCCCGCCCCAGAACCGGGACCCCCTCAATGTGGAGCAGGACGCCTGCATCGACTGGCTCCGCCGCCAGACGGCCCTGCTCAAGCCCAAGATTATCGTCTGCCTGGGCCGCATCGCCGCCAAGTCCATTATCAAGAACGACTTCCGCATCACCGCCGAGCACGGCCAGTGGTTCGAGCGCAACGGCGTCCAGATGACCGCCATTTACCACCCCGCCGCCCTCCTCCGGGACGTCAGCAAGCGCCCCGATACCTTCGAGGACATGAAGGCCATCCAGGCCAAGGCGCGGGAGCTCTGCGAGCACACGGAGCTGTAAAAAAGAGGGGGAGGCCCCGGGAATCTCCGGAACCTCCCCTGTTGCTTTTTCTTGACAAACTCCCCCGAAACGGGTAGTATAAGGGATAGAAAATTTCGGTTCAGATCAGGACAAGCGGCCCCAGGCCGCAGGGGAGGCGTTGGAATTGGGCGCATACAAGGAAACACCGGAAGGCATCGCGGCTTCCCCGGAGAAGGAGCAGACCAGCCCCGAAACCCTGGGAGCCGTCCAGGGCGTCCCGCCGAAGGCGGAGAAGGAAAAACCTGCAAAATCCGCCCCCAAAGAGGGCGTCTCATCCACCTTCGTGCTGGTCAGAATGCAGGACACCCGCCCCCGCCACCTGGACGGAGGCCGCACCGTCCTGCGCCCCAGCCTGCCCTTCGACGCCACCACCCGCCTCGCCAGCTGCTTCCTGGACCTCTACATCGGCGCCCGCTACGCCCCCTCCCCCTCCCGCGCCGGCTGCATCTGCCACGCCACCGTCCTCGCAGGCACCGTCAGCCTCATGGCCGAGGGGCAGACCCTTCAGCTCCTGGAACGCGACGCCCTCCGGTTCGCCGCCGACCAGCCCTATGCGTTCGAGAATATGTCCAATGGGACGGGGAGGCTTTTGCTGGAGTACCAATACCTCTGAACGATAGATGCTTCAAGGCCCCCAGGGGCTTTGCCCCTGGACCCCACCAGCCCTTTGAAAAGGGCTGGACCCTAAACTTTATCTGACGTATTTGCCAATGCGGTGTTCTAATGCCAGTGCAAGGGCCAGTTTGAGCATGTCGGGGAGGATGAAGGGGAAGACGCAGTAGCCGAGGGCGGTCATCAGCCCAACCGGGCTGCCGGTCTGCGCGTACAGAGTTAAATACCAGGCTGTGCCAAAGGCATACAGTACCGCCGTTCCTGCCACGCAGGCGGCGGTTTTGACTGTCAGGGACGTGCCCAGCTTCGCCGTGACCAGCCAGTAGAGCAGGGCCTGGAAGAAGAAGCCGAGGATATAGCCGCCTGTGGTGCCCAGCAGGACCCCCAGCCCGCCGCGAAAGCCGCTGAACACCGGCGCGCCCACCGCCCCCAGCAGCAGGTAAGCGGCCACAGCGAAGGTCCCCCTCCGCCCGCCGAGGATAAGCAGCGCGGCATACACGCCAAAGGTCTGCATAGTAAACTGCACCAGCGGCGCAGGCACCGGAACCGACACCCAAGCACACACAGCCATCAGAACGGCGAACACCGCGACAAAAGTAAGGTCCCGCGTCTTCAGCGCATCAGAATGAACAGTATTCATAATAAACATTCCTCCTTTTCCAGTCCCCACCATATCATACCACGCCCCGCTTGTCAACCATAAATTAAACGACGGTTTACAATGAAATCAAAAAGCCCCCAAAGCGCACCCACGCAAAAGGCATAAAAAAGGCAAACGCCGCCAAAGCGCAGTGTCTGCCAAAACCGGACTGATCTGCCAGGGTCCAGGGAGGCGCCTGCCTCCCTGGTGGGAGTCCAGAGGGCAAAGCCCTCTGGCCGCCGGAGGCCCCCCGTCCCCCCGCGGGGCCTGGCAGGCACCCTAGTCCCCCTCGGCCAAGCGGTATCCGACGCCGACCTCGGTGAAGAGGTACTCGGGTTCAGCGGGGTTTTTTTCGATTTTGCGGCGGATGTTGGCCATGTTGACGCGGAGGATTTGGTTGCCGCCGCCGGCGCGGGGGCCCCAGAGTTCTTTGATGATGAAATCGTAGGTGAGGACTTTGCCTGCGTGCTTGCCCAGGAGGGCGACGATGCGGAATTCGCTGAGGGTCAGTTTGACGTTTTCGCCGCGGACCAGGACCTGGTGCTTGTTGTAGTCTATCATCATCTCGCCTACGGTGTAGGTGCCTTTTTGGGCGATCTCGTCGTTGCCGCTGGCGGTGCGGGTGTGGCGGATGGCGGTGCGGACGCGGGCCAGGAGCTCGTCGGTGCCGAAGGGCTTGGTCAGGTAGTCGTCGGCGCCCAGGTCCAGGGCCGTTACCTTGTCGCGCTCGTGGGAGCGGGCGGAGACGACGACGACCGGTAAGCTGGACCAGCTGCGGAGCTGGCGCAGGATGTCCATGCCGTCCATGTCGGGGAGGCCCAGGTCCAGAATGACCAGGTCGGGACAGTGGGAGGAAATCATAGAGAGGGCCTCGCTGCCGGTGCGGGCCTGGAGGGCCTCGTAGCCGCTGCCGCTGAGGATGGCGGCGATAAACTGCGCTATGGTCTTCTCGTCCTCAATTACTAAGACTTTTTCCCGGATCTGCATCCTCGTGAACCTCCTCGTATAGGGGCAGGCGGAAGGAAAATTCCGCGCCTTCCTCTAAATTTTTGGCCTCCATAGTCCCGCCGTGGGCCCCGACGACGGCGCGGCACACGGAGAGGCCCAGGCCCATGTTCCGCTTGCCGTCGCCGTGGGAGGCGCTGGTGGGCTTCCGCGTCTCGTCAAAGAGGCCGGGGAGCTCCTTCTGGGGAATCCCCTGGCCGTTGTCCCGGACGCAGACGCGGGCGAAGCCGTCCTCCCGTTCCAGGGAGAGCTGAATGCGGGTGGTGGTGCCGCCGTGGACGGCGGCGTTCTCCAGCAGGTTCGACAGGACCTGCTCGATCAGAATCGGGTCCATGGGAACCAGAAGCACTTCCTCCGGCACGGAGACGGTGACGGTGATGTTCGGGAAGCGCCGCCGGAACTTCTGGACGGCCCCGCCCAGAACTTCCTCCGCGGCCTCCGGCTCCTTGGTAATCTGGGCCTGGGCGTCGCCGATGCGGGTGACGCTCAGCAGGTTTTCCACCACCCGGATCAGCCACTGGGCCTCCTCCCGGGCGTTCTCCAGAAGGGCCCGCTGCTCCGCCTGGGAGAGATTGGGGTTTTCGAGGATGGCGGAGGTGGAGCCGACGATGGAGGTCAGAGGGGTGCGGATGTCGTGGGAGACGGAGCGGAGAAGGTTGGCGCGCATTTTGACGCGCTCGTTTTCCGCCAGAAGGTGGGCCTGCTGCTTGGCCTGGGCGGTGAGGGAGCAGGTGACGATGGAAACCATCAAAAGGATGAAAAAAGTGATGGGATAGCCTGGATTGGTCAGGTTAAAGGCCCAGTAGGGACGTGTAAAAATGAAGTTGACGCAGACGACCCCCAGGACTACGGAAAGCAGGCCGTAGAAGTAGCCGGTGGTGAGGCGGGAGATGAGAAGCACCGCCAGGACGAAGACGGGGGAGGTGAAGCCCTCCAGGCCCCCGGCCATGCGGATGAAGATGCAGAGGGCAATGGTGCAGGCGAGGATGCCCGCAGTGACCAGCAGGTCCCGGCGGGAGAATGGGAACAGGTCTGTGAATGATTTTTTGCTGTGCATAGAAGCGGCAAACCTCCTGAAATCCGGTTTACTTGTTATTATACCAGAAGGAGCGTAAAGGAAGTGTAAAAATTTTGTGACCAGGGCGTATTTTTGCATAAGGCCCCTGGAATCCGCAGAGTCTAACGCGGAACGGCCCGTCTCCGCGCGGCGGAGTGCGGGCGAAGTGGAAGAAGGGAGAAGCGATCATGTTTGTACGGCGCACCGACCTGGCCCTGGAGGCCCGGGAGCTCTGGCAGGAGTCCGCGGAGCGGACGTCGCGGCTTCTGGGCGTGAAGGCCGCGAAGCAGAAGCAGGAGGGCTACCCGGTGACGCGGGTGGATATTCTGGACGAGCGGGGCGAAAAGGCGCTGAATAAGCCGAAGGGCAGCTATCTGACGGTGGATCTGAGCACCTTCTGGCAGAGAAAGGCGGACTTTTTTGAGCGGGCGGTCCGCGCCGTAGGGGGGCAGCTGAAGGCGCTGGTGCCGGAGGAGGGCGAGGTATTGATTGTGGCCCTGGGCAACGCAGCGATGACGCCGGACGCGGTAGGCCCTCTGGCGGCGGACAGCGTTTTGGTGACGCGGCATCTGATTTCGGCGATGCCGAAGCATTTTTCAGGCTTTCGGCCAGTGGCGGTGTTTCGCGCGGGCGTTCTGGGCGCTACGGGCGTGGAGTCGGCGGAGGCCGTGAAGGGCATTGTGGAGCAGGTCAAGCCGGCGGCGGTGATAGCGGTGGACGCCCTGGCGTCCCGCAGGGCGGGGCGGATGTGTACGACGGTGCAGCTGTCGGATACGGGGATTATTCCCGGCTCGGGGGTAGGGAACCACAGGGCGGCGCTGAATATGGAGACGCTGGGTGTTCCGGTTTTTTCGATAGGCGTGCCGACGGTGGTGGATGCCGCGACTCTGGCGGCGGATTTGCTGGAGGAAGCGGGGATTCCGGAGCTGGACGAGACACGGCTGCGGCATGGGAAACACCCGCTGATGGTGACGACGCAGAATATCGACCAGCAGGTGCGGGATTTGGGGAAGGTGGTCGGGTATGCGATTAACTGGGCCTTGCAGGGGTTGGAGATTGAGGAGATGAATGCGCTGCTGTCGTGATGGGCGCGGGGGGTTGTTCCTTTTTTCTTGAAAGAAAAAAGGAACCGAAAAAAGAACTTTTTAACTCGACGCGAATCTGGTGGTTGTTAAAGCCTGTTGCGTAGTAACCGCGTGCCTGCGTGTGGGGCATACCGGAAAGGTGTGCCCCACAGTTTTTAATGATAAAAATATGTGGGACCTTCCATGACTATGGAAGGTCCCACCGCTATGCACCCTCGTTTCGGCGCACAGGCCATATCGCCTACCAGATTCGCGTCGAGTGAAAGCTCTTTTTGGTTACTTTTTCTCTCGAGAAAAAGTAACCCGCCGGAGGCCCCCCGTATGGCCTTTTTTCGCATATGGGATTGATTTTTCCTCAGCCTTGGGGTACAATGGTTCCAACTTCTGATGGAAATGTGAGGATGCTATGAATCAAAAGGAAATTTCTGAGCTGCGGCGGCGGTTTCGGGCCGATAGGGCCGCGGTCAGCCGGATCTATGGCTGTTATGTCAATGGAAACAGGGAGATTATCTCCTATGTGGACGAATCCTTGGGCAATATGCCCCAGGAGGAGGCCGAGCAGTACCTGAATCTGCTGAAAAAATCCATGTCCGGGGCACTGGGGAAGAATCTGATCGACGTGGTCTTCTCCACGGAGCAGGTCATGGACAGCGACGAGCACCGGCTCCTGTCCGCCCTGCGGGAGTCGGAGCTGAAGGACGGGGAGGTGCGGGAGGAATTCTACCGCAAAATCATCGGTGCGCTGGACATGGACGGGGGGAACTACCTCATCCTCCTGGCCCACGACTCCTATGACGTGCCCCGCCGGGGCCGGGACGGCGCGGCGCAGGATTCCGAAACCGTCTTCTCCTACATCCTTTGCAGCATCTGCCCCGTGAAGGACGGAAAACTGGAGCTGGGCTACTTCCCCGGCGACAACGGCTTCCACAACTGCACCGCCGGACAGGTCGTCTCGCCGCCGGAGGCCGGGTTCCTCTTCCCCGCCTTCGACGACCGCGCCGCCAACATCTACAACGCCCTCTACTACGCCCGCAAGCCCGACACACCCCACTTCGAGCTTCTCGACGCCCTCTTCCGCACCGAGCCGCCCATGACCTCCGCCGAGCAGAAGGAGGCGTTCCAGTCCGCCCTCACCGAGGCCCTGGAGGGCGCGTGCAGCCTGGACGTGGCCCAGGCCGTCCACGACCAGCTCCACGCCAAAATCCAGACCTACCAGGAGAGCAAGGACCCCGAATCCCTGGAAATCACCGGGAAGGAGCTGGGAGACGTGCTCCGGGACTGCGGCGTCCCCGAGGAGCGGGCCGCGGCCTTTCAGGAGAAGTGCGCCGAGCGCTTCGGCGGCGCCGCTGTCATGAACCCGCTTGTGCTCACCGACGCGAAAAAGTTCGAGATTAAAACCGGGGACGTGACCATCTCCATGGACCCGGCTTGCAGCTACGCCGTCACCGCGCGGGTCATCGACGGGAGGAAGTACCTTCTCATTCCCGCCGGAGAGGGCGTGGAGGTCAACGGCCTGCCTGTGGAAATCCGGGAGGAAGAAGCGGCGGACAGCCCTCCCACCGAAGAATGAACGCAAAAAACGGGGGCTCCCTTTACGGAGTCCCCGCTTTCCTTTTTACTGCGCGGTCTTCAATTCGCTGGATGGAATTTCTACACAGCCCACCGGTTCCGAGGCGGCGAAGCCAACCTCGCTGCCCTCCGGAAGCGGCTTGACCGGGTGGGACGGGTCCGCCTGGGTGATGGTCACGTTCGGCGTTACGATCTCCACTTCGTGGTCCTTCGGCGTGCCCGTGACGTTCACCGTCACCTCCATGCCGTCGGCGTCGTAGGTCTTTGTGAACTTGCCGTCCTGCTCCAAAGCGTCGGTGATGTCCTCTTCCTCGCCCAGCGCCATGAGAATCACCCGGCCATCCCGGATTTCCGTGCCGCCGCCGATGCTGATCAGGTCGTACTCGTTGCCCGCGCCGTCCACCATGGTCTGGTGGATGCCGTTGGTGGCCACGATGGTCATCACGATGCCGTCCAGCAGACTGCCGCCGCTGGCGGCATTGACCGTGACGGCCAGGGCTACCGTCAGGGCCGCGGCAATCAGGGTGCCGCGCAGAATTTTTCCAAGGGATTTCCCGTTCTTTTTCTCCTGCATCTTCATAAGGACCTCCTTTTTGGCCTCGTCGGAGGCTCTCAGCCTGGAGAAGGTTTCGCAGTACAGCTTTTGGTCGATCATAGGCTCTCAGCCTCCTTCAATTTTGCTTGCAGCTGACCCCTGGCCCGCATGAGCCAGGTCTGCACGGTGGAGGGGTTCGCGTTCATGGCGGCGGCGATATCCCGGACGGGGAAGCCTTCGTAGTAGTGGAGGTAGATGGCCGCGCGGTACTTGGGCGGCAAGGCCATCACCTGCCGGAACAGCTCCGACTGGGCCGGCGTATCGAAACAGGGCACGTCCTCCATTTCGTCCAGCGGCCCCGTCCGCCGCTTCCAGGGGGAACGCAGAATTTTTTTGCATTCGTTCGCCGCCACTCGGAACAGCCAGCACCTCTCGTGCTCGGGAGAGTCGAACGCTTTTGTTTCGATGTAGCGTTTCAGGAGTGTTTCCTGCATCACGTCCTCAGCGTCGGCACGGTTTTTCAGGTAGCTGTAGGCCAGCCGGAAAATGGCATCGCTGTATTCGTCTATCAGCGTCTGAATCTGTTCTTCTGTCATTCGCATCACCCCTTCCATCGTGTGATTTGAAAGGCCCTTCTGTAAGGGATATCCCGCAGAGGGGGGAAATATCTCAGAATTTGCATAAGTTTTCTGTGCGTTTCAGGTGGCATGGCGGTCGCGAGGGACGGGACGCCGAGGGCGGCGTCCCCTACGGATTCGTCTGTCGCAGCTGCCAAGGTTGCGAGGGAAGGGCGGACACGCAGGTCCGCCCCTACGGAACGCGTTTTCAAAGGTGCAAAATAAATCTGTGGGACCTTCCATGTCAATGGAAGGTCCCACATGCACTTTTCACGTTACCGTGTGACAGGCTTTAGTGCCCATTGTACCATAGAGCGGATCTAAAGTTCTTTTGCTTACTTTTCTTTCAAGAAAAGTAAGCCGCCGGAGGCCCCCCCGTATGTACAGGCCCCTCAGTTACGCTTCTTCCCTTCCCACTTGCTGACGCACACCGCGCAGGCAATGTCGCCGGTTACGTTGAGGCAGGTGCGGCCCATGTCGAAGAGGCGGTCGACGCCGTAGATGATCATGATCAGGTTGACGTCGATGCCCATGGCGGTGAGGACCATGGCGAGCATGATCATGCCTGCGCCGGAGACGCCGGCGGTGCCGATGGAGGCGAGGGTGGCGGTTACCACTATCGTTACCATCTGGCCCAAGCCCAGCTGGACGCCTGCGCAGGAGGCGAGGAAAATCGTCGCTACGCACTGGTAAATCGCGGTGCCGTCCATGTTAATCGTGGAGCCCAGGGGGAGGACGAAGGCGGAAATCTCGCCGTCCGCGCCCAGCTCGTCGGCACACTCCTTCGATACCGGGAGGGTGGCGGCGGAGGACGTGGAGGTGAAGGCGAACATCATGGCGGCGAACGCGCCCTTGAAGAAGCGGACCGGGCTCATGCCCGCGAAGACCTTGGCGGACATGGAGTACACCAGGACCGCGTGGACGATGTAGCCCAGATAGGCGCACAGGAGGACCAGGACCAGGGACCCGATAATGTTGGCCCCCTGGGTGGCTACGACCCAGGCCATCATGGTAAACACGCCGATGGGGGACAGGCTGATGATGAAGGCCATCACCTGCTCAATGACCGCGTAGAAGGTGGACACAATGTCGCGGCACAGCTTCCCCTTCTCACCCGCCGCCATGATGCCGCCGCCGAACAGCAGGGCAATCACGATCACTTGCAGCATATTGGAGGTGGTGAAGGCGCTCCACATATTGGACGGGAAGATGCCCACGAGGGTATCCATGAAATTGGCGGACGTGGCCTTATCCCAGACCGCGCCCTCCTGGAGGGACAGGTTGCTGGGGAAGAGGCTCATGCTGTTGAAGATGTTGGCGAAGACGAGGCCGATGACGCAGGCGATGGCCGTGGTGCAGAGGAAATAGGCCACCGTCTTCCAGCCCACGGCACCCACCTTCTTCATGTCGCCCATGGAGATGATGCCGTCGATCATGCTCAGGAGGACCACGGGCACGACGATGAATTTCAGCAGGTTCACGAAGATGTCGCCGAAGGGCTTGAGGTACTTTGCTGTGAAGTCGGCGGCTCCGGCGAAGTAGCACACCAGGCCCACCGCGATGCCCAGCGCCAGGGCGATCAGGATCTGAACGGGAAGACTTACTTTTTTCATACACACCTCTCAATTCTTTTACGCGCGGGTCCCTCTCCCGACGGGGCTTCCGGCCTGTGCCCGAATATGCGGTTTCCATATATCGGAAAATCAAATCTGCATTTTAAACAAACACATTTCCGGGCGCCCCGTACAAATTATGCACATTATACCAAATCCGTGCTTGTTTGTAAAGCCCTATCTTAAAAATAAGAACCAGGTGCTGGAAAAAAGCCAGCCGGGGGCGGTCCGGCTGGCTTTCCTTATTCTCCCTTCACCTGGTATCCGCAGAAGCGGATGGCGGCTTTCGCCAGCTCCTCCGTGGGGTCCACGGCGGGGAGGTCGGACAGCCCAAGCTGCTGCACCGCAAGGGGCAGCTCCGTGCAGCCCAGGATGAAGCAGCCCGCCCCGCGGGCCCCCATGCTCTCCAGGACGGAGGTGAACGTCCCACGGTAGGACTCCGGCGGCGCGCCTGCCTTCACGCCCTGGTAGATAACCTCCATCAGCTCCTCCTGCTCCAGGGCGTCCGGCTCCAGGAAGGGGACCTCCTGGGCCATCAGGGCCTCCTGGTAGAGCTTCGCGGACAGCGTGCCGGAGGTCCCGAGAATGGCGGCGGTTTTCCCGGGAAAGCGGGTCCGGCAGGCCGCGGCGGCGGCTCCGATCATGCTCACGAAGGGCAGCTCCGTCAGACCCACCAGACGGCCCAGGAAATAATGGGCGGTATTGCAGGGCATAATAACGCAGCCCGCCCCGCACTTCTCCAGCTTCCGCAGCGAATCCCGCATCGCGGGCAGCGGGTCCGCCCCGCCCGCCAGAATCGCCGCCGTCCGATCGGGAATTGACGTGTTGCTGTCAATGTACACACGGATGTGCTCATTGTCGGAACCGGCGGCGGTCAGCGTCACAATCTTATGATACAGATCCGCCGTCGCCAGCGGCCCCATGCCGCCAAGAATGCCTAACGCTTTTTTTGTCATGGTGCGTTCCTCCTTCGTAGTCCATGGGGGTTTCCCCGCGGGGGGGGACGGGGGGCCTCCTTGGCCGCCGGAGGCACGCGCCTCCCTGGACCCTGGCAGATCACCCCGCTTTTGGACCCTCTGCTTCTTTTGTCAGCTCCAGAATGACGGGAACAAGAGCTCGCTGCCTACCTTGATCGTCAGCAGAATCAATACGATGACTACTGCGGGGCGTACAATTTTGCTGCCGTTTTGAATCGCCAGGCCGGAGCCGATGTAGTGGCCCGCTACCGAGGCCACCGCGGCGATCAGACCCACGCCTATGTACGCGTAGCCGGAGGCCAGCTGCGTCACCAGACTGCCGAAGTTGGACGACAGGTTAATCAGCTTTACACCCCCTGCGGCGTGGCGGGTGTCCATCTTCGCCATCCTTATGAATATAATCATCAGAAACGTGCCTGTGCCGGGACCGTAGTAGCCGTCGTAGGCCCCGATGAGCAGCGCCGCGCCCCAGATGATCAGACGCTGCTTCCCCGGGTCAATCTCTCCCGGCTCGTCCGGCCACTCCTGACTGCGCAGCGTGATGAACGCCACCACCGGGAGCACCGCCAGAAGCAGATACTTCAATATGGCGTCCGGCGTCCGGTGCTGGAGCCAGGTGCCCCCGGCGGAGCCCAGCACTGCAATCACCGCCGCGGGCGCGAACATCCGCCAGTCGATGAAGCCGTTCCGGGCAAAGCGGAACGTGGAGACCGCCGTGCCGATGAAGGCTGAGACCTTGTTCGTCCCCAGGGCGTAGGGCGTGGGGCGGCTGCCGAAGGCGATCAGATGCACCGGGACGGAGATGATGCCCCCGCCTCCGGCAATGGCGTCCATGAAGCCCGCCCAGAAAATGCCCACACATACCAGCAGCACCACCCATAAGGGCAGGCCGTCCACTTGAAAATCTGTCAAAAGCTGCAAAGCTGTCCTCTCCTGTCTGATTCGGTTCTGGATCCCCCCGGATTAAAATCCTACCGGAACTCTGGCGATTGTCGATTGTCAACCTTCGTTTCCAGGGGAATCCGGCACCCATTTTAGCAAGCGCGGGCCGTAAAATCAAGCGGAAATCGTAAAAAACGCCCTGTTTTTCGATTCCTTCCCGCCGATTGACCGTAAAAATTTCAATAAAAGTTTACACTTTATGCCAACAATTTACAAATTCCCCTTTGAAAGCGTCAAAGTCTTTGGGGAAATATACTAAAACTTCGTGCTTTTTTTGACAAGTGCATCCTTGACGATATTTTCCAGAAGAAGTATAATAGGGGAGAATAACCAGAGAGAGGACGCGGGAATCCCATTCTGTCCCTGTGATAAAAGAGAGGACTCGCGGCGTCCGGCTCTGTACGGAGGTTGACACTATGGCAAAGGCTAAAACCAATCCCAGCGAGCGTTTCCACTCCGGCGCGCTGACCGACGGCTGGCGCTACTTCGGCGCGCACCCCGCTGAGAAGCGGGGCGTCAAGGGCTGGGGCTTCCGGGTCTGGGCCCCCCACGCGCAGAAGGTCTCCGTCGTGGGCGACTTCAACGACTGGAAGGCCGGGCAGCACTGCCTCGTCTGCAAGGGCGAGATCTGGGAGGGCTTCCTCCCCGGCCTGAAGGAGTTCGACACCTATAAATACGCCATCACCGGCTGCGACGGCGAAACCCGCCTCAAGGCGGACCCCTACGGCTTCCACTGCGAGACCCGCCCCGCCACCGGCAGCAAGCTCTACGACATCGAGGGCTTCCGCTGGACCGACGCCGCCTTCCTGGCCAAGCAGAAAAAGCATCCCGTCTACGAGTCCCCCCTGAATATCTACGAGGTCCATCTGGGCTCCTGGAAGAAGCGGGAGGACGGCACCTTCTACAGCTACAAGGAGCTGGCCAAGGAGCTGGCCGCCTACGTCAAGGATATGGGCTACACCGCCATCGAGCTCATGCCCGTCCTGGAGCACCCCTTCGACGGCTCCTGGGGCTACCAGGCCACCGGCTGGTTCGCCGCCACCTCCCGCTACGGCACCCCCAAGGACTTCATGTGGTTCGTGAACCATATGCACAAGAACGGCATCGCCGTCATTCTCGACTGGGTCCCCTCCCACTTCTGCAAGGACGCCCACGGGCTCTACCAGTTCGACGGCAGCTGCTGCTACGAGTACAGCGACCCCAACAAGTGGGAGCACGCCTCCTGGGGCACCCGGGTCTTCGACTACGGACGGCCCGAGGTCAAGAGCTTCCTCTTCTCCTCCGCACGCTTCTGGCTGGAGGAGTGCCACATCGACGGCCTGCGGGTGGACGCCGTGGCCTCCATGCTCTACCTGGATTACGACCGCCAGGGCGGCGCCTGGTCCCCCAACAAGTACGGCGGGCACGAGAACCTGGAGGCCATCGACTTCCTCCGGGAGCTGAACGCCCTGGCCTTCGAGGTGAATCCCGGGGTCATGATGATCGCCGAGGAATCCACCGCGTGGCCCCTGGTGAGCCGTCCCGCCGACGTGGGCGGTCTGGGCTTCAACCTCAAGTGGAACATGGGCTGGATGAACGACATGTGCCACTACCTCAAGATGGACCCCTGGTTCCGCCAGGACCACCATAAGGACATCACCTTCTCCATGATGTACGCGTTCTCTGAGAACTTCGTGCTTCCCATCTCCCACGACGAGGTGGTCCACATGAAGGGCAGCGTCGTGGGCAAGATGCCCGGGGACTACGAGACGCAGCTCCGCTCCACCCGGGGCTTCTACGCCTACCTCCTGGCCCACCCCGGCAAGAAGCTCCTCTTCATGGGCGCGGAGCTGGGCCAGTGGCACGAGTGGAACGACAAGGAGCAGCTGGACTGGTATCTCCTTGAAAAGCCCATCAACCAGCAGATCCACAAGTTCTTCAAGGAGGCCAACGAGTTCTACAAGAAGGAACCCGCCCTCTGGGAGGTGGACTTCGACTGGACCGGCTTCGAGTGGCTGGTGGTGGACGACAACCACAACAACGTGGTCGTCTTCCTCCGCAAGGACAAGAAGGGCCGGGACCTCCTGTGCGCCATCAACTTCTCCCCCAATACATATGAAAGCTATCGGATGGGCGTTCCCGCCCACCGGCAGTATATTCCCGTGTTCAACACGGACGACCCCGCCTACGGCGGCGACGGCTTCGCGGACACCGCCCCTGTCCCGGTGGAGGAGATTCCCTCCCACGGCAAGGACTGCTCCGCGGCCATCCGCATCCCGGCCTTCGGCGCGGTCTTCCTGCGGGGCGCGGGGACCTTCCCCAAGTCCAGGAAGAAAAAGCAGGCAAAGGACCCGACCCCCAAGGACGCAGCCCCCAGGGCTGGGAAGAAAAAACAGGCAAAAAAGGAGCTGGAGAACACATGAAAAAAGAATGTATTGCCATGCTGCTGGCAGGCGGACAGGGAAGCCGCCTGTACGTCCTGACCGGAGACATGGCAAAGCCCGCGGTCCCCTTCGGCGGCAAGTACCGCATCATCGACTTCCCCCTGTCCAACTGCACCAATTCCGGCATCGACACCGTGGGCGTCCTCACCCAGTACCGCCCCCTGGAGCTCAACAGCTACATCGGCAGCGGCCAGCCCTGGGACCTGGACTCCGCTGACGGCGGCGTCCACATCCTGCCCCCCTACATGGGCAGCAAGGGCGGCACCTGGTACAAGGGCACCGCCAACGCCATCTTCCAGAACATCGGCTTCATCGACATGTACGAGCCCGACTACGTGGTGATCCTCTCCGGCGACCATATCTACAAGATGAACTATGCCAAGATGGTGGAGCGCCACAAAGCCGCCAATGCCGCCTGCACCATCTCCGTCATGGAGGTGCCCTGGGAGGAGGCCCCCCGCTTCGGCATCATGAGCGTGGACGGGGAGGACATGATCACCGAGTTTGCCGAGAAGCCGAAGGAGCCCAAGAGCAACCTGGCCTCCATGGGCATCTACGTCTTCTCCTGGAAGGCCCTGCGCCAGTACCTCATCGACGACGAGAACAACCCCGCCTCCGAGAACGACTTCGGCAAGAACGTCATCCCCGCCATGCTGGGGAACCATGAGCGCATGGCCGCCTACCGCTTCCAGGGCTACTGGAAGGACGTGGGCACCCTGGACTCCCTCTGGGACGCCAACATGGACATGCTGGCCCCGGAGTCCGGCCTGGACCTCCACGACCGGTCCTGGCCCATCTACGCCCGCTCCGTCAACGCCGCCCCCGCCTTCCTGGGCCCCCAGTCCAGCGTGACCCACAGCGCCTTCAACCGGGGCAGCGACCTGGAGGGCGTGGTGGAGAACTCCGTCCTGTCCCCCAACGTGGACGTGGCCCCCGGGGCCCGGGTGAGCTACTCCGTGCTCCTTCCCGGCGCGAAGGTGGAGGCCGGCGCGGTGGTGGAATACGCCATCCTGGGCGAGGGCTGCCGCATCGGCAAAGACTGCCGCGTGGGCGGCAAGCCCGAGGACTTCCCCGAGGGCTGGGGCCTGACGGTGCTGGCCCCCAACTGCGTACTCCCCGACGGAAAGAACGTTGCCCCCGGCGTCATGCTGGACTGCGACGGTAAGGAGGTTCCCAAGAAATGAAAGGTCTGCACGGTATCATTTTCTCCTATGAGCAGCGCAACGATTTGAGGGAGCTGGGCGAGATCCGCTGCCCCTCCTCCATGCCCTTCGGCTGCCGCTTCCGCACGGTTGACTTCGCTTTGTCCAACCTGGTGAACGCCGGCACCACCGACGTGGGCATCGTGCTCCACGGCAAGTACCAGAGCCTGCTGGACCACCTGGGCAGCGGCAAGGACTGGGACCTCTCCCGCAAGCGCGGCGGCCTCCGGCTCCTGCCCCCCTTCAACTACCAGCAGAACTGGGGCGTCATGCCCTTCCGGGGCAAGGTGGAGGCCCTGGCCCATGTCCGCTCGTACCTGGCCACGATCCGTCAGGAGTACGTGGTCATGATGGACGGCGATCTGGTTGCCAACCTCCCCATCGGGGACATCTTTGAGGCCCACCTGAAATCCGGCGCGGACATCACCGTGGTCTGCGGCAACGACAGCTTCGCCACGGAGAACGGCACCTACTTCGAGAAGAACGCCGAGGGCCGCATCACCCAGGTCCTCTACAACCTGAACAATCCCCGGGGCTTCCGGGGGCTGGAGGTCTACATCCTCTCCACCCAGCTCCTGAAGGACCTGGTGGACGAGTGCAGCGCCAAGGACCAGTTCAGCTGGCGGCGGGACGTGCTCCAGGCCAAGAAGGACAGCCTGAACCTGGGCAGCTACATCTGGAACGGCTACGCCGCCCAGATCCGCTCCATCCAGGAGTATTACGACCGCAGTATGCAGCTTCTGAACCCCTCCGTCCGCTCCGACCTGTTCAACCCCGTCCGCCCCATCCGGGCCCAGGTCACCGACATGGCCCCCTCCTATGTGGGCGCCGACGGACGCTGCGTCAACTCCCTGATGGCCGACGGCTGCACCATCGAGGGCGTGGTGGAGAACTCCATCCTGTCCTCCGGCGTGGTGGTGGAGCCCGGCGCGGTGGTGCGGAACTGTATGCTCTTCCAGGGCACCGTGGTCCGCCGGAACGCGCAGCTCTCCTACATCATCACCGACAAGCACGTGGAGATCCTGCCGGACCGGACCCTCATGGGCCACGCCACCTATCCCATCGTCCTGGCCAAGGGAAGCCGGGTATAAACGGGTACTGCGACACGGGGAAAGGGGGAGCGATCCCCCTTTCCCTGGAAGTCTGTTTCGAGACGGAACGTCAAAATAATGGGAACGCCGGCCTCCGGCGTCCCGGCGGGCGGAGGTTCCCATTATTTTTGCGTTCTGCCCGGCCCGGCGGGCCGGATGATCCAAAGCCGTATTCCGCAGAGCGTCAAAACATCCCGCATGACCGCGGCCCCGGGGGCCGCGCGGGAGCGATATGAAAAGGAGTAGCTTATGAAAATTTTGTATGTGACCAGTGAGGCCGTCCCGTTCTGCAAGACCGGCGGCCTGGCCGACGTGGCTGGTTCCCTCCCCCCCGCTCTGGCCAGCCAGGGCGCGGAGGTGGCCGTCGTCCTGCCCCTCTACCAGCGGGTCCGGGACCGCTTCGGCGATCAGCTGACCTTTGAGTGCTATGACTACGTGAACCTGGGCTGGCGGCACATCTACTGCGGGCTGTTTTCCCTGGAGAAGGACGGGGTCACCTGGTACTTCCTGGACAACGAGCAGTATTTCGCCCGCTGGGAGCTCTACGGGCACCCCGACGACGGTGAGCGCTACGGCTTCTTCTCCCGCGCCGTGGTGAAGATGCTGGACCACTTCAAGTTCTGGCCCGACGTCATCAACTGCAACGACTGGCAGTCCGCCCTGGTGCCCATCTACCTGAAGGACGACGGCGTCCGGGAGGACCGCTACCGCTCCATCAAGACCGTCCTCACCATCCACAACATCGAGTACCAGGGGCGCTACAACCCCTACATCCTGGGGGACCTCTTCGGCCTGGACGCGGGCTGGGTCAAGGACGGCACCCTCCTCATGGACGGCGACCTGAACCTCCTCAAGGGCGCCATCCTCTGCGCCGACGCCGTGAACGCCGTCTCCCCCACCTACGCCAACGAGCTGAAAATGGCCTACTTCGCCCACCGCATGGAGAGCATCATCCAGCAGTGCTCCAACAAGCTCTGGGGCGTCCTCAACGGCATCGACATGAAGCTGTATGATCCCCGGACCGACGGGCGCATTGCGGCGAAGTTCTCCCCCGAGGACATGAGCGGCAAGGAGGCCGACAAAGCCGCCCTCCAGCGCCTCACGGGCCTGCGGGAGGAGCCCGGCACCCCCATCGTGGCCATGGTGTCCCGCCTGGTGTCCCACAAGGGCTTGGACCTCATCTGCGAGGTGCTCCACGACATGATGGACCTCCCCATCCAGATGGTGATCCTGGGCACCGGCGACCAGAAATACGAAGACTTCTTCCGCTGGGCGGCCCAGCAGTACCCGGGGCGGATGTCCGTGAACCTGGACTACAACGAAGAGCTGTCCATGGCCATCTACGCCGGCGCGGACCTGTTCCTCATGCCCTCCAAGAGCGAGCCCTGCGGCCTGAGCCAGATGATCGCCATGCGCTACGGCACGGTGCCCATCGTCCGGGAGACTGGCGGCCTGAAAGACACCGTACAGCCCCACGAGTCCTGGCGGGACGCCGGCACCGGCTTCACCTTCGCCAACTACGCCAGCGGCGACATGCTCCACGTGATCCGGGAGGCCGTGTACCTCTATAAGGACTATCCCGACGTCTTCGCACGCCTCCGCCAGCGGGCCATGGCCTCCGATTTCAGCTGGGCCCGCAGCGCCCGGGAGTACCTGCGCATCTACGCCACCATCACCGGCATGGAGTGGCCCCCCGCCCGGGAGAGCAGCGTCCGCGCCACGGACGAGGGCCCTTTTGAGAAGGGCGCTCCCGCCGTGGAGGAACCTGCGCCCGCCGTGGAGGAAGCGCCCGCTGAAACCGCTCCCGCTGTAGAGGAAGCGCCTGTGGAGGAGGCCCCCGCTGTTGAGGAAGTCCCCGCCGAGGCCGCGCCTGCGGAGGAGACCCCCGCTGTTGAGGAAGCGCCTGTCGAGGCCGCGCCTGCGGAAGAGGCCCCCGCCGTGGAGGAGCCTAAGATGGAGGCCGCTGAGGAGATTGCCGCGGAGCCGGAGGAGCCCGCCAAGGCCCCCAAGAAGACCGCGGCGAAGAAGACCGCCACGAAGAAAACTTCCGCCGCCGCGAAGAAGACCACCGCAAAGAAGACCTCTTCCAAAAAGGGAAGCGCCAAAAAATAAGCAGCAAAGTGAGGATCATTCATGACAGCTTTTAAGACGACAAAAGACTTGCAGGACGCCCTGACCGCCAAGCTGATGACCAACTTCGGCAAGGCCCCCGACGAGGCCACCGACGGGGATATGATGCGCGCCAGCGCCCTGGTTCTCCGGGACGTGATGGCCCTGCGGGAGGTGGCAACCCGCAAGAGCACCCGCCTGAGCAGGAAGAAGCAGGTCCACTACCTCTCCATGGAGTTTCTCATGGGCCGCAGCCTGATCAAGAACGCCTACAACCTGGGGGTCCTCCCCCAGCTCAAGGAGGCCCTGGAGAACCTGGGCTTCAAGGCCGCGGACATCTTCGAGGTGGAGCCGGACGCCGCCCTGGGCAACGGCGGCCTGGGCCGCCTGGCCGCCTGCTACCTGGACTCCATGACCACTCTGGAGATTCCCGCCACGGGCTACTCCATCTGCTACGAGCTGGGCCTGTTCAAGCAGAAGATCGTGGAGGGCCAGCAGGTGGAGCTTCCCGACCACTGGAAGGACCTGGGCGCCGCCTGGCTCCTGCCCAAGCCCGCCGAGGCCCAGCAGGTCTCCTTCGGCGGCACCGTCCGGGAGTTCTGGGCCGACGGATACCTCCACACCGTCAACGAGGACGCCACCACCGTCATGGCCATCCCCTATGACATGGAGATCGCGGGCTTCGGCACCGACCACGTGAACGTCCTCCGCCTCTGGGACGCCCGGCCCACCAAGGCCCTGGACATGAACCTCTTCGGCCAGGGCGAGTACCTCAAGGCCGTGGAGGAAAAGGCCATGACCGAGGCCATCTCCAAGGTCCTCTACCCCGAGGACAACCACGTGGAGGGCAAGTCCCTGCGGCTCAAGCAGCAGTATTTCCTCGTCTCCGCCACCATCCAGTCCATCACCGCCAAGCACCTGGATACCTACGGGACGCTGAAAAACTTCCACGAGAAGAACGTCATCCAGATCAATGATACCCACCCCACCCTGGTGATCCCCGAGCTCATGCGCATCCTCATCGACGACACCGGCATGGACTGGGACGACGCCTGGCACATCACCACCCACTCCGTGGCCTACACGAACCACACCGTTCTTGCCGAGGCCCTGGAGCGCTGGCCCCAGACCCTGGTGGAGCGCCGTCTCCCCCGGATCTGGCAGATCATCCAGGAGATCTCCGACCGCTGGCAGCGCCGCATCGAGAACTACTACCACGACCCCGCCAAGACGGAGAAAATGGCCATCATCTGGGGCGGCGAGGTCCGCATGGCGAATCTGTGCATCGCGGGCGGCATGGCCGTCAACGGCGTCTCCGCCCTCCACTCCGACATTCTGCGCAATGACGTCTTCCACGACGCCTGCGTCATGGAGCCCCAGAAGTTCCAGAACGTCACCAACGGCATCGATCACCGCCGCTGGCTCAGCGAGATCAACCCCGGCCTGGATGGCCTTCTGAAGGAGCTCACCGGCGGCGACGCCTACCTCTACGACGCCTCCAACCTCTCCAAGCTGGACGCCTACGCCGACGACAAGGCCGTCCTGGAGCGCCTGGCGGAGATCAAGCGGCAGAACAAGATCGCCTTTGCCGCCCACGCCAAACGGAGCCGCGGCGTGATTCTGAACCCGGACGCCATCTTCGACGTCCAGTCCAAGCGCCTCCACGAGTACAAGCGGCAGCTGCTGAACGTGCTGCACATCATCTCCCTCTACCAGCAGCTCCGGGATAATCCCAACGCCATCACCCAGCCCCACACCTTCCTCTTCGGCGCGAAGGCCGCGCCGGGCTACGAGGTGGCCAAGCGGATCATCCGGCTCATCAACTCCCTGGCCGACCAGATCGACCACGATCCCATCTGCAAGGATAAGCTGCAGGTGGTCTTCCTGGAGAACTACCGGGTTTCCCTGGCGGAGGTCCTCATGCCCGCCAGCGAAGTCTCCCAGCAGATTTCCACCGCCGGCAAGGAGGCCAGCGGCACCGGCAACATGAAGTTCATGATGAACGGCGCCCTGACGGTGGGCACCCTGGACGGCGCCAACGTGGAGATGCACCAGGTTCTGGGCGACGAGAACATGTTCCTCTTCGGGCTCCACGCCGACGAGGTTCAGAACCTCAAGCGGGAGGGCTACGTCCCCCAGCGTTACTACAACCACGACCCCGTCCTGCGCCGCGCCATGGACGCCCTTCGCGGCGGCTTCCGCGACGGCGTCAGCTACGACGACCTCTATCAGCGCCTCCTCCTCGGCGCAGGCGGCAGCCCCGCCGACGAGTACCTCCTCCTGGCCGACTTCGACGCATACTGCCAGGCGGAAAAGAAGATGGTCCAGACCTACGCCGACCCCATCACCTGGAACCGCATGAGCCTCCACAACATCGCCCGCAGCGGCATCTTCGCCGCCGACCGCTCGGTTGCGGAGTACGCGGAGAATATCTGGCACGTGCCGCATAAGTGACGCGTATACGCGGGGGGGTGTTCCTTTTTTCTTGAAAGAAAAAAGGAACCGAAAAAAGAACTTTTTAACTCGACGCGAACCCGGTGGGCGTTGAAGCCCGCCGCACAGTAACGCAGGCAAAAGCAAGTGTGGCCTTCCATTGCATGGAAGGCCACACACATTTTTACTCAAAGCAACGGAACATACGCATCACTCCTTTTTATACATAACCATCGTCAAGTCCAATACGGAGCAAACAATAGTAATTCTATAAACATCTTCCAAAACAAAATCCATACTGTCATCAAACCAAAGCCCAAAAATCCGCCACATCACCGCCCACCCCCACCTTTTCCCCAAACCACCTTGCGGCCCGGCGAGAAATATGGTAAACTGCCCTTACAGCAAATTTTACGGAGGAGGGCGCCCCTATGGCGAATCATCAGTTTGCCACCACCATTCTGAAGGCTTTCGACGTCCTGGACTGCTTTGAAACCGGGGAGGAAGAGATGGGGATCTCCGAGATCGCCGCCCTGGTGGGCCTGCCAGCCAGCTCCGTCCACAGGCTTATCCAGAGCCTGGAGTTCAAGGGCCTGCTCTTCCAGAACCGGGGTACCAAAAAATACTACCTGGGCACCCGCTTCTTCTCCTTCGCCGAGAAGAGCGGACGCTTCCGCCAGTTCCAGAAAATCGCCGTGAAGTACGTGGACGAGCTGGCAGCCCTCACCCGGGAGACGGTCAACCTGGCCACCTCCGGCGGCGACAAAATCACCAACATCTACAAAAAAGACAGCCCCTTCATCCTCCGCCCCAACTTCACCCTCCACACCTCCTACCCCGCCCACTGCACCGGCACCGGCCGCGTCTTCCTCAGCCAGATGTCCGATGCCGCCATCCGCTGGGTCTACGACAGCTGCGCCAGGGAGATCGCCATGCCCTTCCCCGACTTCCTCGAGATGCTCCGCCAGGTCCGCGCCAACGGCTACGCCCTGGACGACCAGGACTTCAGCCCGGGCCTGCGCTGCGTGGCCGCGCCTGTGCGGGCCATCGAGGGCAAGACCGTCTTCGCCCTCAGTGTTTCCGCGCCCATTACCCGGATGCCCGACGGGCTCTACGAGAAGACGCGGGACCTGGTGGTCCAGTACGCCGCCAGAATCACCGAGGACTTGCAGGCGTATTGAGGCTGCGGGGCCGGCAAATCGGGCTGGAGGTTTTGAAAGGTGCGTTGACAAACATGACAGAATTGGAATTGAGGAAAAAAGCAACGTTTGAAATCGCGGCTCTGTTCCGGGACCGAAGCGTTCCGGACGAAGAGATTATCCGCCAAATCCGGGAGGAACCGGAACTCGTTCACGTGAAATGCCTGTCCGGATCAAACCTGTTTCTGGACGCGGTGCTCTGGGACCGATTTCCCGTTGCGAAAGCCCTCGTGGAAATGGGGGCCGATATCCATTGGACCTGCGAGACCAGCATGATCCACGGGAACGCCCTGGGCATAGCCCATTCGCCGGAGCAGGCGGAGTGGCTTCTGGAACAGGGCGTCGCGGTTGAACGGAACCTGCTGCCCTCCAAGCCCCTGAAAAATCCCACCGTCGTGGCCGCGGAGCGCAGCGATGCCGCGATGCTGCTCTACTGGCTGGGAAAGCAGCGGAAACTCTTTGCGGAGGACCCGGAATACCTAGGGGCCGTTTTTCACGCCGCCATCAACATGGTATCCACCATGAACCAATATAACATGCTCTCCCGCGTCATTGCCGACGAAGAGCTGTTCGGCATTCTCAAAAAAATATACGCCCAGGCGGAGCATGAACAGTCCATCCGCCTGTATCTCGGCGCGCTGAGGCATATCAAGGACGAAAGCCTGGAGGCCAGGAAGAAGGAACTGCGGAAGGTACTGAACGCGAGGAAAAAAGAGCTGTCTGCGGCGGCGCAGATTCAAGGAGAGAACCCATGACAGGAAGAATCGTTATAATCACAGGCTCGCCGGGGACGGGGAAAACCACCGTCTCCGCCATTTTGGCGCGGGAGTCCGGCCTTGAGAAATCTGTCCACATGCACACGGACGATTTTTACCATTATCTCAGCAAAGGGGCGGTGCCGCCCCACCTGCCGGAGTCCAACAGCCAGAACCAGATCGTCATGAGCGCCCTCCTGGAGGCTGCGAAGTGCTACGCACGGGGCGGGTACGACGTGATCGTGGACGGCATCGTCGGGCCCTGGTTCCTGGAGCCCTGGCGGAACGCCGCCAAGGAGGGCTGCGAAATCCACTACATCATCCTCAGAGCCGGGAAAGAGGAAACGCTGAGGCGGGCGCTGGAGCGCTCAAAGCTGGACAGGAAGACCAATCTTGAACTGGTGGAGGCCATGTGGGGGCAGTTCTGCGGGCTGGGGCCCTATGAGGTCCACGCAGTTGACATAACTGAATATTCTGTAGATAAAACCGTCTCCATACTAAAAGGAAAAATTGCGGATCGCTCCGCCCTGCTTTGACAGGACAGCATAAAACTGCCAAATCTGCCCGCAGAAATCCGCCGCTATGATTTGACAATCGCGGGCAAAGCGCATATAATATTTGGTGGAATTTTTGCCGCCGCCGGATCTCCTGGCTTCCCGCACCCACGGACGGAAGCCGGACAGGCCGGAGGGCGGGATGGGAGGCCGCTTTGATGGGGAGAGATTGGATCGTGAAAGTACATAAAACCGCCGCGGCGCTGGCCGCTGTCGTGCTGCTGCTGACGGCCTGCTGGCCCGTGAACGCACAGGAGAAATCCGAGTGGACTGTCACCTTCGACGTGGACGGCTACCTCTTCAAGGAGCAGGTCCCCGCCGGGGGCACCCCCGCCCAGATCCCCGCGTTCCCCGAGGGCTTCAACGTCTGGCGGGACCAGCGCGGCCTCGCCGTGGACCCCACCCAGACCCCCATCCAGGCGGACACTACCTACACCGCCTCCAGCGGCATCCCCCTCCCGGAGAGCCAGGAGAGCGGCGGCGGGACCGCCTCAACCGTGAACGTCCCCGCCAACAGCGGACACCGCCCCTTCATGAACGCCGCCCCCGACGGCCTCTTCCACCCCTACGACAGCGTCACCAGGGCTGAGGCCGCCCGGATCATCTACAGCCTGCTCCCCGACCCGCCCCAGCCCGCCGCCAGAACCTATCCGGACCTCCCCGCGGGGGCCTGGTACACCCGGCCCATGGAGGCCCTGGGGGCCCTGGGGTTCCTGGTGCCCGACAGCGGCGGGGCCATGCGGCCCGTGGACCCCGTCACCCGGGCGGAGTTCGCGAAAATGCTCAGCTACTTCCTCCCCGCGGGGCGGAGCGGCCCCACCTTCTCCGACGTCCCCGCCCTCCACTGGGCCCACGACGCCATCACCGCCGCCACGGCCCGGGGCCTCTTCGGCGGCTACTCCGACGGCACCTTCCGCCCCGACGGGCGGCTCAGCCGGGCGGAAACCGCCGTGGTCACGGGACGCCTCCTGGGCCGCACCGCGGATCTGGAGGCTCTCAAAACCAACGCCGCCAGCGTGTGCATCCTCCCGGACGTGCCCGCCAGCCACTGGGCCTACGGGGCCATCATGGAGGCCGTGGTGCCCCATACCGCCTCCAACGCCCTGGGGAAGGAGGTCTGGACCCAGACGGGGCCCTACCGCACCGCCCTCCCCGACGGCTACCACACCATCGGAAACCGCCTCTACCGCGTCTCGGGGGGCATGTTCCTCCACGACACCAGCGCGGACGGCTTCTCCTACGATTCTACTGGACGCTACACCACCGGCTCCATCGCCCTAGATCAACGCCTGGACAAAATCATCGACAACCTGACCGACGCCTCCATGACCCGGGACGAGAAGCTGAAAACCCTTTACGTGTACATCCGGGACAACTACAAGTACCTGAAACGGGACCTGGTTGCCAAGGGGACCCTGGGCTGGGAGCCCGCCTTTGCCCAGGAATTCCTGGACACCCAGCGGGGCAACTGTTTCAGCTACGCCGCGACTTATTGCCTCCTGGCCCGCCAGATGGGCCTGCCGGCGAAGACGGTGGTGGGCAAGCTGGTCTGGTCCAGCATGACCCAGGACCACGGCTGGGTGGAAATCGAGCTGGACGGCAAAAACTACATGTTCGACGTGGAACTGGAATGGAGCTACCTCTACAAGCACGGCCAAAAGCGGAACCTCTTCAAAATGGACCCCGCCAACCCCGTGTTCGTCTACAGACGCTGAAAGAAAACTGGAAGTATATCTAAAGTTAATCTGGCGGAGTCCAGAGGCACAAGGAGGAATTTTACGACTATGAAACGATGGACAGCGCTGCTTCTGGCCCTCGTGATGCTGCTCAGTTCAGGGTGCAGCGCCGGGACGCAGGTTCCGGCGGAGCCTGCGGGGCATGGCGCGAAGTTTAACCGCCACCAGGAGCGGCCGGTGATACAGCAGACGGTTGTGCCGGTTGAAGAGGACGAGCCGGAGGAGGGAAAGCTGCTCTGGAGCCAGGAGCCGGTGCTGACGGAGGCGGAGCTTCCGAAAATCCGGAACGGGCTGGAGCTTCCCGTCTACGGCGCTACGGCGTATACGCCGGTGGATCTGGCCCTGTGGGGCGAGATCGAGGACCAGGCCGCGGCTGCCGCCGCCGTGGAGGAGTGGAACCAGAAGCTGGAGGAAGAAGCCGCCGCTGCCGCCGCTGCGGCGGAGGCCGCTGCTGCCGCGGAAGCTGCCGCCGCCGCAAACGGCGGGGCGGGGGCTGTCCCCTCCGGGGATACCGGGTTTACCCTGCCGTCCTTCGCCCTGCTGCCCCAGAGCTCCGCGCCGGATCTGGAGGGGGAGGGGACGGGAGAGCCCGCGCCCCAGGAGCCGTCGGAACCGGCGGAACCGCCTGTGGCAGAGCCGCCCGCGCCTGCCGCGGATCCAACCGTGCCTGCAACAGATCCAAATGCGCCGCCTGCGGACACAACGCCCACAGACCCCGAGACGCCTCCCGAAACGCCGCCCACGGATACAACGCCCCCCGCAGACACGACGGCGCCTCCCGATCAGAACGGCGCCACGCCGCCAACCGAAGGGATTCTGCCTCCGGAAGCAACCCAGCCCCTGCCGGGTGAAATCACGCCACCGGACCAGACTGTCCAGCCGGGAACGGACCCCACGAACCCCGCAGCTCCCGTAACCCCCGACCCCTCCGTGAATCCGGAAAATCCGGAAAACCCGGAGGAAGGCGATCCGGAGGGCGAAGAGGAACCCCACGAGCCCACCCTCACCGACAATTCCATCGCCGTCCTCCCCCCGGGCACAGCCATGACCGTGCTCCAGGAAGAGGGCGGCTGGTGGAAGGTGAAGTGTACTGCCACCTATATTGACATAGACAGCGGCGAGGAAAAGCGCGGCGAGGTCGAAGGCTGGGTGGAGCACCGCTACTGCTTCATCAATCTGCCGGACGTGATTCCGTCGATTATCTACAACGCCACAAACGGCTATTCCTCCGTCTTCGTCTCCTGCGGCAAAGACTTGGAGGGCATTACGGGCAAACAGCTCTACACCGGCAAGACCTACAACGAGCGCCTGGGCGAGAAGGAATTCATGATGCCCGTCCTGTACTCCATGGCCTACAAGCTCTGCGAGGCCCAGCAGTCCGCCTTGAAGGAGGGAAACTGCCTGGTGCTCTACGAGGGCTACCGCCCCCAGGAGACCCAGATCGAGGTAGCGAACGCCCTCCGCAAGCTGATGCGCAAGGACAAGGAGGTCAACCGCGCCGTCACGACGCCCCCATGGAGCATCCCCTGGTTCATCGCCACCAGCGTATCGAACCATCAGTGGGGCTACGCGGTAGACATGAGCCTGGCGCGCGTCAGCAGCGCGGAAGTCCGCGAGACCGGCGGCTATTCCTACACCCGGATCAGGGAGTACGAAATCTACGACATGCCCACCGTGATCCACGAACTGAGCCCCGCCGCCGCCACCTTCACAACCCCCATCGGCCCCAACTCCACCACCGCCTGGAAGCGCGCCAAGCTGACGGCCACCTTCGCCGCCTGCAAGCCCGCCGTCGGGATGCAAAAATACTGCACCGACACCGGCCTGAGCCCCCTCGCCTCCGAATGGTGGCACTTCAACGACCTCGCCAGCCGCAGCAACGTCATCAACAACCACGGCGTCGGCAACTTCGAGATCATCGCCTGCCGGAGTACGGCGCCGTAAATCGGTGCCTGCATACGGGGGCTGCCAGCCGGGCTTCCGGCCTCCGGCGGGTTCCTTTTCTCGAGAGAAAAGGAACCGAAAAGAGCTTTAACTCGACGCGAATCCGGGGGTTGATGTGGCCTTTGCGCCGGAACGGGGTGCTGTGCATGTGGTCCTTACCTCTGTCGAGGCAAGGACCACAGATTTTGTATAAAAGAAAATTGTGGGGCATACCGAAAAGGTATGCCCCACACGCAGGCATATGGTTATTACGCAACAGCCCTCAACACCCACCAGATTCGCGTCGAGTTAAAAAGTTCTTTTGCTTACTTTTCTTTCTTGTCAACATACCATTTTAGACCATCTAAAACCTTAGTGAACCGCCTTACATCGTAATAACCGTGAGCCACACAGCCGCAAGGGACACGCTAAATAAATGTGCTAAATCATATTCGTTCTTTCTCAAACATAGCAGAATATGAAAAGTCTTATGATGTTGGGTTTTTCTTGGGTTTTTCAGAGGCCCCCCAGAGGGGGAAAATAAGGGGGCATTGCTGGGGCTGATAACTCTCTCAAATACCGCAAAAACCAAAAAGGCGATTTATCAAACAGAGTACATTTTTCAGTACATAACAGCTTACTTTATCCACCATAAAGAAAAAATATAACTTTTTCTCGATTTACTCTTGACTGTTGAAACCTATCGCAGTATAATGATATCAAAGTGAATCACCAATCAGTTGCCGATATGCGGCAGCTAGTCCAATGGGACTATTTTCAAGCTATGCGCTTGGAGATAGCCCCTTTTTATTTTGGCTGATTTGCTGACGCTTCCATACGAAAAGGGAGGTATTAAGATGGGAGGTAATGAAATGGACAGCTCCAAAACGAAAGACCGCTATGAAATCTACCTGGAGCGGAAGAGGACCTACTTGCAGGAATGGCGTAAGCGCAACCCCGATAAAGTGAAGGAGTACAGCAAGTGGGCCTATGAAAAGCTGAAACGGCAGTCATTTAACAAATTGAAGGAGGATAACAACCATGACAGAGGTAAAGACGATGTTTCAAACAATCCGGCAGACTCAAAGGGCTACGGGGTTACCTGAGTGCTTTATCAGAGAACGGGTAAGGGCGGGCAAGTGCCTGGGTGTTTACTCTGGTCCCACTAAAACCCGGTTCCTTGTAAATGTTCCGGCTCTGCTGGCCCTGTTGGAACGGGAAAGCGGGGTGGGCACAAATGCCGAGCAAACTGACTGACTCCGGCGCAAAGCGGTATGACCTGGATAAACTGTTAGGAACTGCGGCGGACGAGCAAAAGAAGGAATCCCCATCCACCCCATTGCTGGATACGATATCCGCCGCCGAATTGCAGAGGAAGGACATGCCGCCAGTTCAATTTGTTGTAGAGGGGCTTTTGCCCCAGGGATTGAATATCCTTGCTTCTCCCTCTAAATACGGTAAATCCTGGATGGTGCTGGCCTTATGTCTTGCGGTATCCTCTGGCAAAGCGTTTCTAGGGTATGGCACAAACCAATGTGAATGTCTGTATTTGGCCCTGGAGGACAGCCAACGCCGCCTGAAAGAGTGTATGAATAAGCTATTAGACGGCTGTACAGCTCCAGCAGGATTTGAATACGCCACCGAAGCCCATGCCATAGGAAATGGCTTGTTTGAAGAACTGGAGGACTATTTGGACCGACACCCCAACACTGGATTGATTGTAATTGATACGCTCCAAAAGGTAAGGACGGGCAGCTATGGCGGGGAAAGCGCTTATTCCGCCGATTACAGAGAGGTGGGAGAGTTAAAGGCATTTGCAGATAATCACGGTGTTTCCCTGCTGCTGGTTCATCATCTTCGGAAAATGGGAGATGACAAAGATCCATTCAATATGATTAGCGGCACTAACGGCATTATGGGAGCCGCAGATACAATCTATGTACTGACCAAGGAAAAGCGCAGCGCCGATAACGCCTTACTATCCATTGTGGGCAGGGATGTGGAACCAGGGGAAATAATACTGCGGTTCAATAAAACAAACTGTTATTGGGAAAGCCTGGGGGATGCTGACAAATACAATGAACGTCAAGCCCTGGAGGACTATCAAACAAACCCGCTTGTGCAAACCATCAAGAAATTACTTGAAGATAACCTGGATGGGTGGAGCGGAACCATGCAACAGCTAATGGACGCAGGCAAAGAAATAGCTGGGGTATATCTCTCCACTACACCCGCCACATTGGGAAAAGAATTAAAAGCTATGGAACGGGCTTTATTTGACAATGACCGTATTTTACACGAAACCACTAAAAACGGTACAGGTTCCGGAAAGCACAAACTTAGATATGGCGGAAACAGAGCGAAGGGGGAAGTAAATCAATAGGAACCAATAGCAGCCAACGGTAAATAGGACCAATAGGAAACCTTTATTTTTGACTCATACCAAAATCAATAGTAATCAACGGTAACCAATAGCAGAGCACATAAATTGAAAAACCAGCAAAAATGCCCGCCTGCTATTGACCGTTGATGCTATTGGTTGCTATTGGTGGGAACTTTTATTTAGATACCACCGCCGAAACAGGCGAGGTAAATATTATCAAAATTATGGAGGAAAAGACAATGAGCAACTACACAAATGCTATGCGGAGAATGAGAAAGTATGTGGCCGATGTCCGCAGGAACCGCAACAGTCGAGCGGTGATTCTCAAAAACCTGGAACAGTACAAAGGCAGTCAGTTCTATGACCAGGAGTTGAAGAAAGCTGACGACCGTATTGAGCGGGAGCGCACCCGTCTGGCTGAGTCTGCTAAGAAAGACCTGACTGCCATTGTGGAGGATATGCGCCGGAACGTCAGCAATCGTATTACCAAGGAGCCTACGCCGGGAATTTCTGCAACGCTGGATATTCTGGGGAAGCTGGAAAACCTCTCTCCCACACAAGCGACACTGTACGCCCAGCAGATGGCAGATTATCCGCTTGCTATGCAACGCCTGCAGGAGATTGTGGGCAGACACGGCATGAGAATTACCATCCCTGACCCTGAGCAGATGTTGTGGGCGGTTGAAGTGCTGGAACATAACATGGCCATGATTATTCAGGGATACCACGGAAACGATGATACGGTCACCCCAAGCGTCGGGCTGATTCTCCCCTATCTGGCAGGGGATGAAGATTACATGAATACCAAGGCCACATGTACCGCCACCGCAGACAAAGCCTTCTGGGCTAAAATCATTGGCTTTGGAACGCCTGATATGCTGGACAGTGAGAGCAGCGCGGGCAAGCGGGTAAAGGTCCAGCACTTTTTCAAGGATATGGACGGCATGTTAGCCTATCTTCACAAATACACAGACGGTCTTGAAGGGCCTGAGCTGAGCGCGGCAATCAATCAAATCCTGGAGGACTGCCATGACCAGTACGGGGCCGCATACCGCAACTACCAGGCTACTGGTGAAAAACTGCCATTGAATCAAGAAGATAACTAAAACTCATACCCGTATGGCACATGACTTTAATGACTAAAATCGAGTTAAGTCATTTTAGTCATGTGTCATTAAAGGCATGAACTGCAAATTGAAAAGGATGGTGAAGCATGATACAGATGACCGACAATCTAGCCATGACAGCAGATGAATACAGTTATATCGTTGGACAGCCCAGGACAAGGCCGGACAAGGGCGTTGTGCTGGTGAAGCCGAGATATTACCCTACCGCCGCACAAGCCGTCTCTGCGGCCCTGCAAATGACTTTGCGCAAGGGCGTAGCTGATGGGACCATTACCACCCTGAGCCAGTTCATCCAGGAGCAGGAGCGGCAGCAGGCCGCGTTGGAAAAGCTGGTGGGACCAATAGCAACCAATAGCATCAACGGTCAATAGCAGGCGGGTAAAATGTCCGTTTCCCGAAATCCAATAGCAACCAATAGGAACCAATGGTAAATAGCAAACATGTCATTTCCTATTGCTCCCTATTTACCGTTGATGCTATTGGTTCCTATTGGTGGAAGACGAAATTTCGTCCTCCCCTGAGTTTGGGGAAATCCGCACGGTGGAGGTCAACGGCGAACCGTGGCTGGTGGGAAAGGACGTAGCTACGGCGCTGGGGTATAAGGAACCTACCAAAGCCGCCAGGGAAAAAGTGGATGCCGAGGATAGAGGGGTGTCCGAAATAGACACCCCCTCCGGGACTCAGAAAATGACCATCATCAACGAATCTGGCCTTTACTCCCTGGTCCTCTCCAGCAAGCTCCCAGGCGCGAAGAAGTTCCGCCGCTGGGTGGGTGTCAAATGCGTACCCCAATATAGGGGACTGATTCTAACGAGGTGAAACGCCACCTTAGATGGAATCCCATTTTGAGAATCAAAACTATCATTTTGACAATTTAGGGAGGTGGGGCAGCAAAACACTACCCCATCTCCTGTCCCTCTGAGCTGTCAGAAGCGGCCTTATCCCGCTCCATGGTTTCACCTATGGCACGGTTGATAAAGCCGTTTACGGACTCGCTTCGGGCTTGTGCGTGGGCTTGTATTTCAGCCTTGCGGCCTTTAGGCATTTTCACTTGGTATAAGTCATAGTTAGCCTTTACATATTTGTCTACTGCCTTTTGCTGTGCTTTTGATACTGGCATGGTTCTACCTCCATTCTAAAGGGGTCATTAAAACGATGACACCTCTCCTAGTATGACTCAATTATAACATAATTGTCTATAGGATTCCATATACATATCACACAATCTATTGGATTCAATATTGTTGAGTTTGTCCGTAGATATATTGGATTCCATATACTATAATAAGAACCATCCAGAGGGCTACACCCTCAATAAAACACAGGAGGTACATATCTTGAAAACTCAATATCAACTCCCTGCGGGCATGGTTCCCGTCATCCGTGGTGATGCCGATTGTGGTGAAGACCTGCGGCACCTGGCAGAGACGGGCAGACTGTTCTATCAGTACGGTAAAGACGAAACTGCCTACAGTATTCCCGATGCCCCCGCCAGTGTTTCCCCTGCTGCGGCTGAGTTTGTAGGGCGGTTCCTGCTGGCCTGCTGGGAGTTGGGGCAAAGCGACCGTGTTTCCCGTTTCTGAATGCAGTAAAAAGGCCCTTACCCTACCGCCTGCCACAGCCAAAGAGTAAGAGCCGCACAAACCGCAAGGGGTTTGTTACAGCCATTGTAGCAGACCCCTTCCCGAAAAGTAAGGAGGTTTTGTCAATGGCAAGCGTCAGACAGCTTGAATCCAAGTCGGGCAAATATGTTTATGAACTCAGGGTAACCGACAACGGACGATCGCTAAGCAAGCGTTTCACCGTCCCAGACAGCTACAGCAAAGCAAGAGCACAGCGGGAAGCAGAGTCGGCAGCGGCTGTGTTGGAGGCCGATTTCAAAGCTGGTAAGGTTCTGACCAGGGCAGAGCAAAAGGCCAAGACAGAGCAGGCCCAGAGGGAAGCCGCCGCAATGCCTGCGTTTCAGGCATACGCTCAGGAGTGGTTGAAGAGTATCGCCGCCAGCAGGGCGGCAAACACCTTGAAGAATTACATAATCGCTTTGGAGCGAGCCGGGAGAGTGTTCAACGGCTATAAGCTGAACGAGATTACACCCTACATGATACGCCAGCATTTGAACAAACTGGAGACAGAGGGGGGATTGTCCTGGACCACTTGCGGTATAGACTATGCCGCTCTGCGCTGCTTCTTCCACTCTGCGGAGGATAACGAAATAATAGACCTCTCCCCCATGGTAAAGGTCAGGAGGACCCGCCGTCCCAAAGATGAAATCCGCAAGGGGCCGGACGTGTTCACAGCAGACGAAGCCGCGCACATCCTGGAATGTATGAAGCAGGAACCGTTAAAATGGCAAGCCGTAGTTGCGTTCCTGCTGGACAGCGGTTGCCGACGTGGTGAATGCGCCGCCCTGATGTGGAGTGACATTGATTTCGCTACCGGTAAAGTGACAATCTCCCGTGGTGCTGTTTATGTTTCTGGTCAGGGTGTAAAGGTCAACAATACGAAAACAGGCAGAGCCAGAGAGTTTTTAATTGGTCCCCAGACGCTTGCAGTTTTGAAGAGGTGGAAACAAGAACAGGCCCTTTACAATCTGGCGCATGGAATCCCGTCAAGCGGTTACTGCTTTACCGGAGATACCGGAAATATGATATTTCCCGAATCTATTACAAAGCAATTCAGCATATTGAAAAAGCGGTATAATCTGGAGGGGTTTCACCCTCACGCTCTGCGTCATACAATGGTTTCTATTGGGATAACAAGCGGAGCCGATGTTGTGAGTATTTCCAAGAGAGCCGGACACGCCAACCCTTCTATGACGCTCAACGTATACAGCCATAGCAACGAGGAAGCACAGCAGCGGGCAAGCGAGATTATAACCGAAGCTATCTATAAGAAAGCCTGAGCGCAAGCCGCCCTGGAATAGTCCAGGGCGGTTCTTTTATGCGCTGGAAAAATGACATGGTAAAAAACTCTCCAATGCTTATGCTACTATCTATGAATTGATAGTATTGCTGTACGGTATTATCAAAAAGGCTGCTTGCGTTTTTAGCTGAAAATAGGGTGCGTTTTGGGTTTTTCTTGGGTTTTTGATTTGCTGGCAGAGCGTCTAATCCCTGTACCCCTTGCAATTACTGGCTTTTATTCTATAACGCTTGACTATTCTTTCAAGAAAAGTAAGCCGCCGGAGGCCCTTCGTCCCCCGTCCCCGCGCCCCCGTATAAAAAATCTAGAAATTTTTATCCAAAATAGAGAATTTGTACTTGACAAGCGGGGCAAGATGCTATATGATAAGCAGGTCCGCGACGGCAGGAGTGGGTTTTGCCATGTGGACGAGTGCGATGAACCGGGAGATTGCTCGAGAGAGGTAACTTCCGGGGAGTATGTCCGATAATCGGGCGGCTGAGAAAGGTCTGAACGCGGGCGTAGATCGCCGCGCCATGACGGAACCGGCTTGCTATGCGCCGGGTTTTTTCATGAGCAGGAATGATACGCACGGCACCGCGGACAGAAATATTTCTCGCGCCGTACTGAGTCGAGAACGAGAATACGACGTAGTACGAATCAGGAGGAAAAAACAGCTATGGCACAGAAGGAAAAAATCCGCATCCGCCTCAAGGCGTATGACCACCAGGTAATCGACCAGAGCGCGGAAAAAATCGTCGAGACGGCGAAGCGCACCGGCGCGGAGGTCTCCGGACCCATCCCGCTGCCCACCAAGAAGGAAATCGTGACGATTCTCCGGGCTGTTCATAAATACAAAGACAGCCGCGAGCAATTTGAACGCCGGACCCACAAGCGCCTCATCGACATCACCAAGTCCACCCCCAAGACCGTGGAGGCCCTGATGGCCCTGGAGCTGCCCGCAGGCGTGGACATCGAGATCAAGCTGTAACCCTAACCCGACGCAAGTTCCATTCGTGCTCACCGCAGCCTGCCGCGTTTTGAGGCAGGCGGGTCATGTCGGCAGAGCAATGCGCCCATGGGCGTATCTAAGCCGACCAATAACCTTAATTTAAGGAGGAACCTACATGAAAGCGATCATCGGCAAAAAAGTGGGCATGTCCCAGATTTTTGACGAGAACGGCCACGTGATTCCCGTCACGGTCATCGAGGCGGGCCCCTGCGTGGTCGTGCAGAAGAAGACGGCGGAAAAGGACGGCTACGAGGCCGTGCAGCTGGGCTTCGAGGACACCGCGGAACGCAAGCTCACCAAGCCCGAGCTGGGCCACCTGAACAAGGCCGGCGTGGGCCCCAAGAAGCACCTGCGTGAGTTCGACCTGGAGAACGCCGCCGACCTGAGCGTGGGCGACATCGTGACGGCCGACACCTTCGCCGCCGGAGACTTCGTGGATGTCACCGGCACCAGCAAGGGCCACGGCTTCCAGGGCGTTGAGAAGCGCCACGGCGCAGCCGTGAAGCGCAACACCCACGGCGGCGGCCCCGTCCACCGGC
>JAAVZX010000066.1 GCA_022791875.1 Oscillibacter sp. | reverse complement strand
CACTTTAAGAAAGCTTCGGGTCCGTTCTCCCGATGCGCTTGATTCTGCTATTCAATTTGCCTTTCGCTGCGTCTCCCCACATGATTGTCTTGCCTGGTTTCGCTACGCTGGTTATTGTTTATTTTGAGAATTGCTCTAGTGTTCAAAATAAGCGTCGATAGCCTGCTCCAGCCGCGCCTGAACGCGCTCCACGGTATCGTTTTCCACCCGGCCTCCGGCGGTTGCGGAATTTCCGCCGCCGCCTAACGCTTCCAGAATCACCTGTACGTTGACCTCGCCCAAAGAGCGTCCCGACATCATGACAGCGCTGCCGCTCTGGTACACCACGAACGAGGCCCGCACGCCTTTCAGGCCCAGCAGCTCGTCCGCCGCCTGGGCGGCGGCGACCCGGTCCACGCCGTCCTCCGTCACCGCCGCCAGGGCCACGTCGGGGCGGTACAGCTCCGCGCGGCGGATGATGTCGTACTTGGACACCATGCCGCTCAGGTCCCCCTGAAACATGCGCTGGACCTCCGTGGTGTCCGCTCCGGCGCGGCGCAGGAATGCCGCCGCCTCGAAGGTGCGGCCTCCGGTGCGGAGGGTGAAGTGCTTCGTGTCCAGGACGATGCCCGCGAGAAGGGCCTCCGCCTCCTCCCGCAGCAGGTCCGCGGGCTCTATCAGGTATTGCAGCAGCTCCGTCACCAGCTCCGAGGCGGAGGAGGCGTAGGGCTCGTGGAAGCTGAACGCGGCGTTTTCGATATAGCTGGCGGCGCGGCGGTGGTGGTCGATGACCGCCACGCGGTTGCAGGCTTCCAGCACCTGGGGACTCTCCACCAGATCCGGGCGGTTCGTGTCCACCACGATCAGCAGCGCTCCGGGCCGCATTTTCACGAACGCCTCATTAGGCGGGGTAAACACGCCGTTATACGCGCTCAGGCCCCGCAGACGTTCCAGCATGGCCTGGGCGGCGTTGCGCTCCAGGTCCATGACGATCTGGGCCTTGCGGCCCAGCTTCCGGGCGGCGCAGCAGACCCCCGCCGCGGCCCCCAGGGCGTCCATGTCCGCGAAGCTGTGGCCCATGATATAGATTTCCGCCGCGTCGGCCATCAGCTCCCCCAGGGCGTTGGCCATGACCCGGGATTTCACCTTCGTGCGCTTCTCGGTGGTCTTGGAGCGGCCCCCGTAGAAGGCAAAGTCGGTCTTCCCCCGGACTACGGCCTGGTCGCCGCCCCGGCTCAGGGCCATCTCCAGGGACAGCGTGGCGTTTTTGTACAGCTCCGGGATGCCCCCCGCGTCCCGGCCTACGCCGATGGAGAGGGTGGGGTGGCCCCCGTCGCCCACGTGGATGTCCCGCATACTGTCCAGGATGGAGAATTTGTCCTCCACGTAGTGCTCGTAGTATTGTTCCTCGAAGATGAAGAGGTAGTGGTCCCGCTCCGTTTTGATGAGAAGCCCGTTTCCCGCCGCGGCCCAGCTGTTCAGGCGTTCGTCAATCTGGGCCAGGACGGCGCTGCGCTGGGAGTCGGCGCAGGCGTTCATGAGGTCCTCGTAGTTGTCCACCATCAGCACCGCCAGGACAGGCCGGGTGGCGTTGTGCATCTGGCGCAGGTGGTCCGCCTCGGTGGTATCCACCCAGTAGGTGGTGGCCACAAGGTTCTGCTCCCCGCTTTTCCCCTTGGCGCGGACGAGGCTCCCGTAAACCCGGAAGCGCCGGTTGTTCATCATCACCCGCTCCGGACACTCCTGTTTCCCCTCCAGAAGCCACTGGGCCTGGAAATCCGGCGCGGCGTCCTCGACCTTCATCTCGAAGAGGTGCTCCCGTACCCCCGCCAGCTGGAGGAAGTTCTCGTTGCTCCAGATGACCTCCCCGGTATCGGGGCGGAAGACCATGATGGGCAGGGGGGAGTTGATGAGGTTGGACTTGCTGGCGGTATCGACGTTCCCGGTGACGTTGTCGATGTATTGCAGGACACCCTGCCGCCGCTTCTTGTTGCTCTGGGAGAAGTAGATGTAGAGCGCAACAGTCGCCACCCCCTCCGCCAGCGCCAGAAGGGGGCTCACCGTAACCGCGGCCAGGGTAAAGGCCAGCAGACAGAGGAAGTAGAGCTGCAAATTCGGCTCCAGCAGCCGGGACAGTTTTTTGTTGTTCATCTCATAAGGCTCCTTCTGAAGGGTTACATACGCTTTCTTATTATACCATCCCCTATCCAAAGAAGCAATGCCTAAAATGAAAGTCCACGGGGGGCCTCCGGCGGGTTCCTTTTTCTCGAGAGAAAAAGTAGCCAAAAAGAGCTTTAACTCGACGCGAATCTGGTGGTTGAAGGAGTCTGTCGCGGGGTAACGAGGCGTAAGCGAGTGGGGCCTTCCATTGGCATGGAAGGCCCCACAGATTTTTTCTTATTTGAAATAAAAAATCTGGTGGTCCTTACCTCGCTTCGAGGTAAGGACCACCTTGCTCAGCATTACGTTACCGTGCGGCAAAGCCTTAACGACCTCCGCACCACAGAGCGGTATTAAAAAGTTCTTTTTGGTTCCTTTTTCTTTCAAGAAAAAGGAACCCGCCGGAGGCGGAAAGCCCCCGTTCGCTTTCGCGCTTTACAAGGCCCCTGCTTTTGTGATAGAATGATTCTATATACTGTGTAGAGAAAGGACGGTGGAGCGCATGAAGAAAAAACGGATCGCGGCCCTTATCCTGAGCCTGCTTCTGACCCTCTCGCTTTTGTGCGCACCGCCGGTACCTGCGGCCCGCGCTGCACAGAGTATCTACTTTACTGCCGCCGGGAGCTACATTCTTCCCCTCTCCGACAGCACAATGCCCTTCTGGACCGGGGGCTACCTCTATATTCCCAGCAGCACCTTTACCGGGACGGCCCGGGAGGCGTTGGGGGTCTCCCAGGTACTGAACTCGGCGCAGAACCGGCTGGTGCTCTACAGCGGGGGACGGTCCCTTACCTTCGACCTCTCCGCCAGCTACGCCACCGACAACGACGGCATGGCCTACTACCCCGGCGCGGTCCGCCGGAGCGGGAACGTTTTCGTGCCCGCCTACGTCGTTGCACGCTATTTCGATCTGGTGTACTCCGTCATTGAAGTGGAGCGGGGAAGCCTGGTCTGGATTCGTCAGCCTAACTATAATCTTTCGGAGAAATACTACGCCGACGCGGCCAAATACTGGATGGATTCGGTCTACGCCGACTACGTTCGGGCCAAGGAGCAGGCCCAGCAGCCCGATGAGCCGGAGCCCAGCCGTCCCGTGCAGCCTCCGGCGCAGACAACGCCGCCTCAGACCGTCACGCCCCCCGCGGCGGAGGACCCGGAACCCAGCGCCGAACTGGCGGGGAAGCGGGTGTACCTCTGCCTGGAGGCCACCAGCGCCACGTCTCTGCTTCTGGACACCTTGGCCCGGCGGGGCGTTCAGGCGGCGTTCTTCTGCGATGCGGAATTTCTGGGCGAAGAGGGCGACCTTCTCCGGCGCATGACGGCCTCGGGGCACAGCATCGGCCTCCTGGCGGACGCGTCGGACGTGGAGCACACGGCCGCGGAGCAGCTTGCGGCGGGGAACGAGGCCCTGGCGCTGGCGACCTGCGGCATGACGCGGCTGGCCTACGTCCGGAACGCCTCGGCCCAGGACCTGCGGGACGCCGGGGAGGCGGGGTTCCGGTGTCTGGCGCCGGATATAGACCGCAGTGCCCGCGGACTGCGGAGCGCTTCGAGTGCGGAGAGCCTTTTGCAGCGCGTGTCGGCGCAGCGGGGGGACGCGGTGGTCTGGGTGGGGGATGCGTCCACCTCCGGGCTGTCTTCGTTTTTGGACGCCGTGGACGATGCTTCCGGGTACTGTCTGGCCTGGACGGAGGCGTCGTAGGTCTAATGGGGCCTGGAGGTCGCGGGGGACGGGCCGCCGAGGGCGGCGGCCCCTACGGTGTGCATCGTAGGTAAACATGGCAGTTGTGGGGGGAGCATACCAGACAACCATGGCGGTTGTGGTGGAAGCATACCAGGCAAGCATGGCAGTTGCGGGGGAAGGGCGGACACAGAGGTCCGCCCCTACGGGGTGTATATGAGGGGATGGTTTAGGGACTAGGCCCCACGGGGGCATTTCCACAGCCGTCATAAAATAAATTATGTGTGGAACCTTCCATCTCAATGGAAGGTTCCACCTGCACCGCACCTCGTTACCGTGTGACAGGCTGTCTCAACCACCAGAGTATAGAGCGGATCTAAAGCTCTTTTCGCTTCCTTTTCTCTCGAGAAAAGGAAGCCGCCGGAGGCCCCCCGTATCACCGCACCCTCGAATCGCGAAAATTTTACAAAAAATTCAACACACCGTTCTCTGTCAGGGTATAATAAGAAGATAAACCTGGTAAACTGGGAGGAACTGCTTATGGGCCGCAACATTTTAGTCGTTGAGGACGACCACAATATCTCCGACCTGATTCATATGTACCTTGTGAAAGAGGGCTTCGACGTCCGGATTGCCGGGGACGGGGGGAAGGCGATTGAGGAATTCCAGAAGAGTGTGCCGGACCTCATTCTGCTGGACATCATGCTTCCCGTTATGGACGGGTGGGCCGTCTGCGCGAAAATCCGGGAGACGTCCCGGGTCCCCATTATCATGCTCACCGCCAAAAGCGAGGTCTTCGACCGCATCCAGGGCCTTGAAATGGGGGCGGACGATTACATTGTCAAACCCTTTGAAATGAAGGAGCTCATCGCGCGGATCAACGCCGTCCTCCGGCGCACCGAAATCCCCAACGATACCAGCAAGCGCCTCAGCTTCGACAAGCTGATCATCAACCTGGACTCCTACGAGCTGATCGTGGACGGCAAAAAAATCGACACGCCCCCCAAGGAGCTGGAACTGCTCTACCACCTGGCGGCGACCCCCAACCGGGTCTACACCCGGAACCAGCTTCTGGACGAAGTCTGGGGCTTCGACTACTTCGGCGACAGCCGCACGGTGGACGTACACATCAAGCGCCTGCGGGAAAAGGTGGAAAACGTGTCCAGCCAGTGGGCGCTGAAAACCGTGTGGGGCGTGGGCTACAAATTTGAGCTGATTCCCGCCCAGGCGGAGAAGGCGGAAGAATGAAAAAACGGTTCCGCGAGCAGACCCAGAGCCTATACTGGCGTCAGCTCTTCGTCACCGCGGGCATGGTCATGCTGACCCTGTGCCTCCTGGGGGCGTCCTTCTTCTCCCTGAGCTACAACTACGCCCGGAGCCAGCAGGTGGAGGAAATTGCCGCCAAGGCCCGGGTCATGAGCCAGCTCTCCGTGAGCTACCTGGAGAGCGGGCGCTACATGGACATCGAAGACCTGCAAAACGACGCCGATTTCCAGCGTCTGGCCTCCTTTGCCGCCCTGGTTTCCGATGTAAACTTCCTCATCTGCGACGACGAGGGCCACGTCCTCCTCTCCACCGACGCGGGGCTGGAGGGCCTCACCGTCACCGTCCCCCCCGAGCGCACCGCCCGCATCCTGGAGCAGGGCACCCACTCCTGGCGGGACGACTTCGGCGGGCTCTACCCCCAGAAGCGCTTCTCTGTCGGCGTGGCCTCCGTGAACCCCGTGACCCTGGAGCAAGTGGGGGAGGTTGTGGCCGTGTCCAGCATGGCCTCCCTGGACTCCATGTGGCAGGGCTTCATCGGCCTCTTCTTTATGACCGCCTTCGTGGTCCTCATGATCGCCTTCATGGCCTCCTCCGTGACGGCCATGCGGCAGGTAAAGCCCATCCGCGAAATGGTAGAGGCCACCCGCCGCTACGCGGAGGGCGACTTCGACATCCGCATGAACGATTACGGACGCCACGACGAGGTGGGCGAGCTGGCGGCATCCTTCAACGCCATGGCAGAATCCCTCCAGCAGACGGAGCGCCAGCGCCGGGAGTTCATCGCCAACATTTCCCACGAGCTGAAGACCCCCATGACCACCATCGCCGGCTACACCGACGCCATCCTGGACGGCGCGGTCCCGCCGGAGAACGAGCGGCAGTACCTGCAAATCATCTCCGACGAGAGCCGCCGCCTCAGCCGCCTGGTCCGCCGGATGCTGGACGTGAGCCAGCTCCAGGCCATTGACCCCCTCCGCAGCGGAAGCCGCTTCGACCTCTGCGAGAGTATGCGCCGGGTCCTGATCTCCATGGAGAAGAAGATCAACGACCGCCGCCTGGACGTGGACGCCGGCATCCCCGACGCCCCCATCTTCGTCCTGGGGGACAACGACCTGATCACCCAGGTCATCTACAACCTTCTGGAGAACGCCGCCAAGTTCGCGCGGGAGGGCTCCACCCTCTATCTGGGCGTCGACCTCCTGGACCACAAGGCCCGGGTGACGGTCCGGAACACGGGGGACACCATTCCCGCGGAGGAGCTGCCCCTCCTCTTCGAGCGCTTCCACAAGAGCGACAAATCCCGCAGCGAGGACAAGGACGGCGTGGGCCTGGGCCTCTATATCGTGAAGACCATTTTGGAGCAGCACAAGGAAAAAATTGATGTGACCAGCGAGAACGGCGTGACCACGTTTTCCTTCTCGCTGACGACGGAGTGAGAATCCATGGGAGAGCATGAGCAGATGCGGGGGGCCAACGGCGTCCCCGGTGAAATTGTAGAGGTGTACCGGAGGCCCGCGCCCTGTCCGGGGCGGGTCCCGGGAGAGATCGTCGAGGTCTACCGCCAGCCCGACCGCCGGGAGGTGGTGGAGCGCTATGAGCGCGCCCTGCCGTCGGCGCACCCCCATGCGGAGCGGCGTGGCAGGCCCGGAACGCACCGGAATCCCCCGCCCCAGGCGGAGGAACTGCCGGACCTGCTGACGGATCTGCTGCCCCCGCCGGATGCCCGGAATACGGAGCGCGCCAACGATTCCGCTTTCAGGCTCACTCCGCCGCCCGGCGTAAATCCCCGCATGAAAAAGGTGCCTCTGCGCCAGAAGCGGAAGCGCCGCACGGGCCTGCGCCTCTTTGTGCTGGGCATTGTCGCGGCCCTGGGGCTGACTGTCGCGGCGCAGTATCTGGACACCGGCGACCCCACCCCCGCCTTTTTCCACAGCGACCCTTTCGAGCACTATGGCTGGAATACGCCCCCGGATGACGAGGACACCGCGGAGGAGATCACGATTCCCGACTGGCCCACGGGGCAGGGCGGCGAGCTGTCGGTTCTACGGACCCACGGCGATTCCCTGACACCCCAGGAGGTTTATAAGCAGGTGAACCCGTCGGTTGTGACGGTGATGGTGGACATTGACCGCGCCCGCATGTCGGTGGGCACCGGCGTGATTTTTACGGAGGACGGCTATTTCGTCACGAACCATCATGTGGTGGCGGGGGGGCGCGACTGCACGGTGCTTCTGGACACGGGCAGGAGCTGTGAAGCCCGCTACGTGGCGGGCGACGCCGCCAACGACCTGGCGGTTCTAAAGATAGCCCCGGCGGATCTGAGCGATATAGGAACCCTGACCCCCGCCGAGTTCGGCGACTCTGATCTCCTGACGGTAGGCGATCCGGTTTACGCCATCGGCAACCCGTTGGGCTGGGAGCTCCGCGGCACTTTAACGGACGGCATCGTCTCCGCCATCAACCGCGACGTGGAGGTAGACGGCCGCACCATGACCCTGATTCAGACGAACGCCGCCTTAAATTCCGGCAACTCCGGAGGCCCCTTAATCAACGAATACGGCCAGGTCGTCGGCATCAATGTCATCAAAATGAGTTCCGACTACTCCACAATAGAGGGCTTAGGCTTCGCCATCCCGTCGGCCCTGACGGAACGCATGGTAAACGATCTTCTGAAATGGGGCAAAATCCAGCCCGAACCCTCCATCGGCGTCTCCGTCCTATTAGAGGCCGAAACATTAGAAGACGGAAGCCGCGGCCTGGAAGTAAAAACGGTAGAACCCAACTCCGCCGCCGACAAAGCCAACATAAAACCCGGCGACTATATCCTGAAAGCCGACAACGAACCCCTCGAAACCAGCCAGGACCTTCTCCGCATCCGCCGCCGCTTCTACCTCGGCGACGAACTGACCCTGACCGTCTGGCACTCCGGCGAAATCACCGACCGCACGCTGGTATTCGAGGAAGCCGCCAACTAGGCCCCGCGGGGGACGATGGACGGGGGGCCTCCGGCGTCCAGAGGGCTTTGTCCTCTGGACTCCCACCAGGGAGGCAGGCGCCTCCCTGGACCCTGGCAGATCAGCTTTCTTTTGTTAAGTTCAGCGGGCTGGAAGACTTTGCGTCTTTCCGGCCCGCTGCGTTTTTTTACTCCGATAAGGTCAGGACTACCGGGCAGTGGTCGCTGCCCAGGATTTCATTCCAGATGTCTGCGCCGGTGATCCGGTCCCGCAGGCGATCGGAGACAATGAAGTAGTCGATGCGCCATCCCGTGTTGTTCTGGCGGGCGCGGGCGCGGTAGCTCCACCAGGAGTAGGCGCCCGTCTTGTCCGGATACAGGGCGCGGAAGGTGTCGGTGAAGCCGCTGTCCAGCAGCTTCGTCAGCTTGTCCCGTTCCTCGTCCGTGAAGCCCGGGTTGGTGCGGTTTGTGCTGGGGTTCTTCAAATCGATCTCCTTGTGGGCTACGTTCAGATCCCCGCAGTAGACCACCGGCTTCGTCTCGTCCAGCTCGCAAAGGTACTCCCGCAGAGCGTCCTCCCACGACATGCGGTAGTCCAGCCGCCGCAGGCCGTCCTGGGAGTTGGGCGTGTAGCAGCACACCAGGTAGAAATCCTCAAATTCCGCCGTGATCACCCGCCCCTCGTGGCGGTGTACGTCCTCCCCGAAGTCGTAGGTGACGCGCAGAGGCGTCCGCCGCGTGAAAATGGCGGTGCCCGAGTACCCCGCCTTGTCGGCGCTGTTCCAGTACCGCTCATACCCCGGCAGCTCAAAATCCGCCTGCTCCGCCCGCATCTTCGTCTCCTGCAAACAGATCACATCCGCGTCCGCGAATTCGCAGAAATCCAGAAACCCCTTCTTCAAACAGGCTCGCAGACCATTCACATTCCATGACACCAGCTTCATCTGAAATCTCCCTCCTGAGCGAATTGACAATTGACAATTGATAATGGACAATTGATAATTGATAATGACAAGGTTTGGGGATCTGTACGCCTCCTGGAGGTGCGCATATTTGCGGGGAAAAGCCTCCGCGGACTCCGAAACCCCGAAAAAACGGCAAAAGCCTCCGCCGCCCACCCCCATTATCAATTATCCATTATCAATTATCAATTCCCATTATACCTGCAAACCGCGGAAAAAACAATTGCCTCCGCGCAGGAAAAGGAGTAAACTATGGACAGTACAAAAGGGAGGTAACACACTATGAGCTTTTTGGATAAATTTATGAAGAAAAAACCCACCGCCTCCGGCGACGCCCTCAAGCAGACCTCCGGAAATACGCCGAAGAAGGCGGCAGGCTCCGGCCCCAAAACCGACGAATATTCCCCCGGCGGCTCCCCCATCTACCGCTACGAGGACCACAGGGACGAGGGCTTCCAGCCCCCCGAGGACGTCCGCGTCTACGCCAAGCTGGTGGAGGACCACTTCGAGAAGCTCTTCCCCGACCGCGGCCACTTCGTCTACCACGAGATCGCCAGCAGCCGGGTCCATATCGACATCCACGTTATCCGCCCCACCGCGGAGCACAACTATTACGTCGTCTACACCACGGGCATGAGCGACCTGCCCATGACCCTCCCAGACGGCCTGGACAATGAAGATCTGAAATACGGCGAGCTGTACATGTACCTCCCCGGCGACTGGGACACCGGAGAGGACATGGAGGACTTCCGCCAGCTCCCCGAGTCCTCCTGCTGGCCCTTCACCCTCCTGCGCTTCCTGGCCCACTTCCCCCACGAGTACAGGACCTGGCTGGGCTTCGGGCACACCATGCCCAACGGCCCCGACTACGCCCCCATCTGCGAGGGCCTGGGCTTCGGCGGGGTGGTCCTGGACTGGTTTGGGGACAAGTATGGCCGCGTCGAGACGCCCGACGGGCACGATATCCTCTGCTACATGGTCATTCCCGCCTACAAGGAGGAAATCGAGTACAAGCTGAAATACGGCATGGAGGGCTTGAGTGAGCGCTTCAAGGAGCGCGATCTCCCCATCATCCTGGATGTGACCCGCCCCAACTACTGCGCCGATTTCCACGAGGTACTGGACTGATGGACGGCCCCAGTGTCCCCCTGGACCAGCTGGATCTGGACGAGGAAGATCTGTACATAAACGCGGCGTACCAGGGAAAGCCCTTCACGGGCACAGCCTGCGGGGAAGAGGGGCAGGAAACCTATGAAATCCCCTACATAGACGGCATGGCTCATGGCCGCTGCGTCTGGCACTGGAAGAAGAGCGGTAAATTGTCCACGGAGGAATATGTGGACCACGGCACGGTGGTCAAGGGGACGTTCTGGTATCCTCCCGGCGACGTAATCCACCGTCAGAAGGACGAAACCGGCGTCCGCTACTACTACCGCGACGGCACCTTAGCCATAGAGCGCACGGAAACCTGTACCCGCGAATACTACCCCTCCGGTGCGCTGAAAAACGAGCGCACCACCACGCCGGAGGGGACACAGTACACGTGGTACGGCGAAGACGGGACCTGGGCAGTCCGCTGGCGGCAGGGTCCGAAGGACCCGAACCGCCGCCTCCCGCCGGAGCCGGAGAAGGAGTATAACGACGGCTACATCCGTCTAAACTTTCTGAAACTGCTGGAAACCACGGATTTTGCCAGCCACTTCATGGATTGGCTGAAACAGCGTTATAAGCTAACGGACTCTGTGGCGCACGTCCCGCCGGAGGCGGAGCGGATGATCTGCCTGATGATCGCCTGCGACGATCTGCGTGTGAAGCACCGCGGCATTGTCCTGGCAGGGCAATGGCGGATCGAGGAAGCACGGCCATATTTGAAACAGGCTCTGCAAGTGACGGAAACGCCCCCAGGCGAAACCAGCGTAACGGGCGGAGGCCACAGCTACGCCTGGCCGATCTGCGAGAACGCCCGCCGCGCCCTGTTGCAGCTGGGCAAAGAGTGACTTGCGGACCAAGGAAGACTATGGTATACTGAATTCCACGTGTCCCGCAGAGGGTCAATAGAGGGTGATCTGCCAGGGTCCAGGGAGGCGCGTGCCTCCCTGGTGGGAGTCCAGAGGGCAAAGCCCTCTGGCCGCCGGAGGCCCCCGTCCAACGTCCCCCGTCCCCCCGCGGGGAAAACGGCAGGCACTACAAGAAACGAGGTGGTTGTATGGAGAAGAAGGGCGTGAAGGTTGCGGCGCAGAATCGGAAGGCGTTTCATGATTACTTTGTTGAGGAGCGGTTTGAGGCTGGGATCGAGTTGGCGGGGACGGAGGTTAAGTCGATTCGGGCGGGGACGCTGAATCTTAAGGACTGCTACTGCTCTGTCAAAGATGGGGAAATGTTTGTGCTGGGGATGCACATTTCGCCTTATGAGAAGGGGAACATCTTTAATAAGGATCCGGTGCGGCCGCGGCGGCTTTTGATGCACAAGCGGGAAATCCGGAAGCTCTATGCTTTGGTGAAGCAGGATGGGTATACTCTGGTTCCCTTGTCGGTTTACTTCAAGAATGCGCGGGTGAAGGTCGAAATCGGGCTTTGCCGCGGTAAGAAAAACTACGATAAGCGGGACGCGGCGGCTAAGAGAGACGCGAAGCGGGAGATGGATCGGGCTATGAAGGCCCGCTAGGTTATGGGGAATACGGTGAATTCCGGGCCGGAAATTGTGGACGCGGTTTCCGGGTGGGCGAAGATCCGGGGCGTCCTGGGGGCGTTGCTGGGAGGCTTTGCCGTCTCTTTTGCACTCCTGGAGCTGCTGTTTTCCGGCCCCGATCAAATGCGGGGCTATGGCATCCTCCTCGGCCTGTTCAACAGCTTCGGAGCTGCCTTCGGCTACTGGCTGTTCCGCGGCCCCCGCGACCGCCGCTTCGCCTCCCGGACCGTCTATTTCACAACGGCCCTGACCCCCTTCCTGGCCGTCCCTGTTCGGCTGATCCTATACGCCCTCCGGCTCATGGGCTGGCCCCCCGCCGCCTCCCCGGACTTCCTGCAATGCGTTTACGCAGGTGTCCGTGCAGCGCTGGCGAAGCGGTCTATTCTCCTGGCCCTGGTGCATATGCTCTTTGGTCTGCTGTGCGCCAACATGGGCGCGGGCCTCCTCCTGCGCTACGCCGACGGCGTCTACTGGCACAGCCCCCAGCGCCTTGCGGCCCAGCGGGCCGGGGGCCTCATGTACAACTACTGGCCCGAGGGCGGTCCCGACTGGCAGCCCCTGCCCCCCTCTTTCCAGGTGGGGCCTATCAGGGTGACGGGCGACACAATCCAGGTTACCCCATCCCTCCGAAAGGGCAAATCTTTCACTGTCTGGGACGCCAAAAGCCTCATCATCGGTCCCTCCAGTGGAAGCTGCGTTATCTGCGGCTTCCAGGATCAGGTCCTCGCCAAGTTCGGCATGGCAAACAAGAACGCCGCCATGCTGGTCCAGCTCCTTCTGGAGAGCGGCGTCCCATTTTACGACTGCTTCGGCGAACCGGTTCCCGCCCCACGAACCGCCAAACCCGCCGACGCCGACGGCGTGACTTTCTCTGTCATCATGCGCACCACCACCCTGGCCGGCGGCGTCATGGCCCTGTGCCTCATTGCGTCCCTGGTCCTTGCTTTCATGGCCATGTATATAGCCAGCCGCGGCGGTGTAGATCTCACCTGGGCCATCTTCACCTTCCCCCTGGCGGGCCTCCTGATCGGCGGCATCCCCATGGCCGCGGCGGGACAGCTCTTCCCCGGCCTCCTGGTAGTGGAAAAGGGACGCCTCTACCGCCAAAGCATCTGGACCAAGAAGCGCCGGGAGCTGACAAACCTGGACGCCCTGAGAGTCAGCAACTTAGACAAGGCATACGTCCTCTACGACAAGGACGAAGTCATATTAGCAACGTTCAGCCCCGCCACCCCCCACGCAGACCAGCTCCTGGCCTACCTGGCGGAACGCCATCACATCACACCCTCCGGCCCCCCGGAGAAGGAAAGGAAATAAGGACATGTCAGACATCAAGAACCCGCTGATCACGATCACCATGGAGGACGGCGCAACCATGACCGCCGAGCTGTACCCCGACAAGGCCCCGAACACCGTAAGAAATTTCATCTCCCTGGTCAAAAAAGGCTTCTACGACGGCCTGACCTTCCACCGCGTGATCCCCGGCTTCATGATCCAGGGCGGCGACCCCCAGGGCACCGGCATGGGCGGCCCCGGCTACGAAATCAACGGCGAATTTGCCTCCAACGGCTTCCCCCAGAACGACCTCAGCCACACCACCGGCGTCCTCTCCATGGCCCGCACCGGCGACCCCAACTCCGCCGGCAGCCAGTTCTTCATCATGGTTGCCCCCGCCAGCCACCTCGACGGAGACTACGCCGCCTTCGGCCAGATCATCGACGGCACCGACCACGCCATCGCCATCTCCCGCGTCCCCCGCAGCATGTGGGACGACAAACCCAAAAAGCCCGCCGTCATCCGCTCCATCACCGCTGACACCCGCGGGGTGGACTACCCGGAGCCGGAGACGCACTGAGGGTGCCTGCATACGGGGGGCCTCCGGCGGCTTCCTTTTCTCGAGAGAAAAGGAAGCGAAAAGAGCTTTAAATCCGCTCTATACCCTGGAGGTTGTTAAGGCCCGTCACACGGTAACGCAGGATGTACGTGTGGGTCCTTCCATTAACATGAAAGGACCCACGGGATTTTCTTTTACGACAATATAAAAATTACTCCTGTGGCAAATTGGTTCAATTTGCCACAGATAAAGTTTAGGGTCCAGCCCTTTTCAAAGGGCTGGTGGGGTCCAGGGGCAAAGCCCCTGGCCGCCGGAGGCCCCCGTCCCCCGTCCCTCGTCCCTCGTCTGGTGGAGCTATGAAGGAGGTATCTTTGGATGAAAACTGCGATTATTACTGGAGCGTCTTCGGGTTTGGGGAAGGAGATTGTGCGGCAGATCGCTGACGTGTTTCCGGAAATCGAGTGCTATTGGCTGATTGCACGGCGGATTAGCTGCCTGGATGCTTTGGCGGATTCGCTGGCCGGGAAAACGACCGCCTGTCTGCCCCTGGATTTGTGCGACGCTATGAGTTACGTCGCTTTTCAGGAGAAGCTCACCGCGGAACAACCCGAGGTTGTCCTGCTGGTGAACTGCGCCGGGTGCGGATACCTGGGGAACGTGGGGGAGATGGATACCGCTACCCAGACGCGGATGGTGGACCTGAACGTCCGCGCTTTGACCGCTGTGACCAACATGACCGTCCCCTATATGCCCGAGGGGGCCCATATTCTCAACGTGTCCTCCATCGCCGCCTTCTGCCCCACGCCCCGCATGGCCGTCTATTCCTCCACAAAAGCCTACGTCTCCGCCTATACCGCCGCCGTGGGCGAGGAGCTGCGCCGCCGGAAGGTGAGCGCCACGGCTGTGTGCCCCGGCCCGATGGCGACCGCCTTCCTGGAAATTGGCGGCATCACGGGGAACTCCCGGCTCTTTGAAACGCTGCCCTACTGCGACCAGGTGCGGGTGGCGAAGGGAGCGTTGCAGGCCGCCCGCGCGGGGCGGAACGTGTACACTCCGAAGCTGATCTATAAGGCGTACCGCCTCCTGGCGAAGGTGACGCCGCGGAAGTGGCTGATTAAGGCGACAAAGGTTGTGTAAAGGAGGAACGCGGGATGCAGGAAGCCGTATTGAAGGTGCAGAAGCTGGGCGCGCCGCCGGAGGGCTTTGAAGACGATACGTTCCCCGGAGACGAGGGCTTCCCCTCCGATGAAACCCTTGATTTGTGGGAGGACTACCAGGACGCAGTGGATTCCATCACCCGGCCCGTTACATGGGAAGAGGCCAAAATCCTCATAAAATGCTGCCCTACAGATCACATGGCAGGAATCGAATGGACCGTTCTGCACTGTATCGAGAGCGTATTTCCCTCCGCAGAAATTGAGGAATACCGGAATCTGGTTGAGAAATGCAACTCAGAGATGATGAAAGAGATGCTCCTGGAGCGTCTTGAAAATTATATCAACGACCAGAAATAATCTGTAGGGGCGGACCTATGTGTCCGCCCCTCCTTCGCGCCCACCGCACCCCAATAAACGCACCCGTAGGGGACGCCCCCCTGGGCGTCCCGTCCCTCGCGCCCACCGCACCCATAACGATAACGGGACCCCCTGCCAGGGCGGACACACAGATCCGCCCCTACAAGAGGCCCCACCGGCGCATTTCGTCAATATTCGTCGACTTTTCTACAAGAAGTAATCGCGGGTCCGAACATCCCATTCCCCCAGGAGGCCAGATACCGCCCCCCGTCCCTGGGCGACACCTTCGTGACCAGCATCGAGTAATCGGACATCCCACAGAAATAAATCTCCAAATCCTCTGCCGAATGAATCTCCGCCACCTCGCCCAGGTTGACCCTGGCCAGGAGCCGCTTCGTCTTCTGCTCCTTGATCAGGATGATATACCCAGGCAGGGAGGGGAGGGCGTCTATTTTTATGTAAATAATGTCATCCATGACGATCGTGACTTCCTTTTCTGATTGATTCTTGACAGCGCCGGACGGCCCATACCGCCTATTATCACCCATTATCGCGGATCGTTTCCCCGTTGTCAATTCATATTTGCGGAACCTGCAAAAATCCTATCACAACTTATAAGTGTTGTCAATAAAATATAACAACAATAAAGATTTACACATAACACGCGCAGGTTGTTACCATGATAGCAAGGGGTGGTTACATGGTAAAAAACCTGCGGAAACTGCGGCTTTCACGGAACATGAGCCAGCAGCAGCTGGCGGATGTGATCGGAACCAGCCAGCAGTCCATCAATAAATATGAGAACCACAGCGTGGAGCCGGATATCTGCGGCCTGACGAAGCTGGCGGACTACTTCGGCACCACCATCGACTTCCTGGTGGGCCGCACGCCGGAGCACCCGGGAGCCACGGGTCCGGAGGACCTGGATCTCAGCCGGGATGAGACGGCCCTGGTCCGGCACTACAGGCGGCTGACCCGAGAGGAAAAGGAGAGCATCCGGCTGATTCTGAAGAACTACCTGAAGGGGCGTCTGCGTCCGGAGGAGACGTGAGGGGCCGGGGGCGGGGAGAAATCGGAAAACTGTCACCAAATTGTAACACAAAACTTGCGGGGGATGTGGTAAACTATATACTGCGATTTCGCTGGAGGCCGGGAACGGAGGGGAAGCGGAATTTTGCGGAACAACGAGGGGGTGTACCGGTTTCGACGGGGATATAGAGGCGAGATAAGCGGGCGGCGGCGCCTGACCGCCATAAAACGGGCAATTTATAAATCAAATAACAACAACACTGTTGCTGTTGCTGCCTGATTAAAGGCAGCCGTCCGACCCGGAAGGACCGCGAGCCGGGGAGGGCGTCGTTCAGCGGTAAATGTGAGTACGGTAAGCTTTGCCCGTGCCACACATCATGAAGCTCACCTGACATGACCGCGTGACGGTATGCCGTCATGAAGGGGAACAGGAAGCTTAGGGCCTCCGCAAACACCGTCTGCGCCCGGAGAAAGTCTCGTCAAAGTATTTTCGGACGCGGGTTCAACTCCCGCCACCTCCACCAGATGGACATTGGACGAACACCTATTATTTTAAGGGCGGCTTTGCCGTGATGGTGTGGCTCTGATGTCAAAACGAACAGCGGAGGTCAAGGTGTAAAAGCCTTGACCTCCGCTGTTTTATCGGTTTATTTCGTTTTGCCCTGGGCTTCCTGCCATTCCGCAAACTCCCGCTGACCCTGTTCACTATCATAGTAAGCGTCAAATAGTGAGAGGACAGCCCAAATGGCTGTCCTCTCACTATTTGACGCTTACTTTCTTCCTATTTCTGCCTATTATTGGCCGTAAGAAGAATCTATATAAAATTGTTGGTCTGACCAGTGAGAAAAATTGTATGGGTGCTCTGTATTCAAGTGTACATTTGAGTATAAATAATGGATAATATCCATATCGCCGAATAACTCAAATATCCAATCCTTGTAGTCAGCATGATCGCAGTCTTTGAGCCCGCAGATACCGCCGCTGAGTTCAAACAAGGAGGAGGACTCTTTGCAGCAGAGATAGATGAGAAGTTCCTCTACCACACTGTGGGCAGTCATAGGCAAACCTTCCTGGGCTCGCGTCCTCATTTCAAGCAGGGTGCATTTCATCTGATGCATAAATTCGTAGTTATATCGCGTCAGGAATTGTTCCGGAAGGCTGCCGTTCAGCCAGGAGACCCCTAGCTGCCCGATGTGAGTCCCTATGGGCATAGAAGCGAGTTCTGCCATATCTCCCTCGATATGGTCGAGCAGTATATCGCTGCCAACGGCAAAGGAAACAGCGGCTCCCACACCAAATCTGCTGTACAGAAACTGAGACCATGCCTCGTGGTTTTTATATTCCTGAACGGAGATCTGCTCACTGTTTTCCCCGTCCTGATCCGGCAGGCTATGCCAGTTCAGCGCTTTGCAAATCCCTTTGCATTTGTCCCTGCGGATAGATTCGCCCGCCTCATACCGGCTCCAGGTTTTCGTGCCCACTCCCGCCCGGGAAGCCGCTTCCTCAATTGTCAGTCCCAGTTCATTGCGCCTGAGCTTGATCTGCCTTGCAAGGATTTCATTCCCTTGGATTGTTTTTTGCGCCATGATTGCCTGCTCCTTTCTGACATGTCATTATGACGTTATTATGTTATATAATTTGCAATCTGTCAAGCCTGCTTTTCCATTTTACATAGATTTCTCCAGTTAAGCCAGTCCCGCCGCCCAAATATTAGAGCAGTTCTCTGAAATAGCAATAAGAGAAGAGATATGGTAAGATGGCAGCGGGGTGAGGAAGATGCTGCATAACGAAGCAAGGAATTTGCTGGTAGAAGCGTATGAGAAAACGCACGACGCAAAAGCAGTTGCGTT
>JAAVZX010000065.1 GCA_022791875.1 Oscillibacter sp. | reverse complement strand
TTTTCGCCGATGGTGTACGGTCTGATTCTCTCCCATGCTTTATCGCTTATGTCGTGCCGCTGCTGTTCGCCTGCCATTTTCCTGCCCTCCTTCTTATTTTGAGGACTATTATATCACACTTTTATTGACGACGCCACTTAAAAAGTGTTGAAAAATACATCGCATAAAAAATTGAAGTAAATGATAGGAGGTCTGTCTATGAATGAACGGGTCAAGCGCCTGCGGATGAAGAATCTGATGCAGACGCCGGAGATCTGCGTGGAACGGGCGCAGATCGTAACGGAGGCGTATGAGACGTACAGGAACCTGCCTGCGGTTCTGCTGCGGGCGAGGACGTTTGAAAAGCTCATGCAGGAGATGACCATCTGGATTGCCGAGGATGAACTGATCGTAGGCAACCAGGCGGAGGTGGCCAAGGGCGCGTCTGTTTTCCCGGAGTTCTCCGTGGACTGGATTCTGCGGGAGCTGGACGAATTCGAGGCCCGCACCTCCAGCCGCTTCCGGCTGACGGAGCCCAACAAGGCTATCCTCCGGGACCTGCTTCCCAAGTGGGAGGGCCGCACCACGAAGGACCGCGCGCTGTCCATCATCCCCCAGGAGGCCAAGAACGCCATGGACTGCCAGGCGTTCCTGCTCTCCCCCCTCTCCTGCGGTCTGGGGCACATCGCCGTCAACTATCAGAAAATCGTGGACTTCGGCCTGGAAGCGCTGATGGACGAGATCCAGGAGCGGCGGTCCCACTGCACGCCTCTCCACGCCGGGGACCTGGAGCGGAAGGTCTTCTACGACGCCTGCCTGATTGTCTGCGGCGCGATGATCACGTTCGCGGAGCGCTTCGCGGATCTGGCGGAGCGGCAGGCCCAGGAGGCCCGGGAAGAACGCCGCAGAGAGCTGTTGGAGATTGCCCGTGTGTGCCGTAAAGTTCCCCGGCGGCGGGCAGATACGTTCCAGGAGGCGCTGCAGAGCTTTTGGTTTCTGCACCTCTGCCTGCAAATCGACTCCAACGGGCACAGCATGTCCCCCGGGCGCTTCGACCAGTACACCTGGCGCTGCTGGCAGAACGACATGGCGGCGGGGGTGTCTCCGGAGTACGAGGAGGAACTTCTGGGCTGCCTGTGGGTAAAATTCGCGGAGATCAACAAGCTGCGGGACTACACCGGCTCCCTCGCCTTCGGCGGGTATCCCATGTTCCAGAACCTGCTGGTAGGCGGGCAGGACATCTATGGAAACGACGCCACCAACGACGTGTCCCTCCTGTGCTGCAAGGTGACGGCGGAGCTGAAGCTGGCCCAGCCCTCCCTCTCCGTGCGCTGGCATAAGAACAGCCCCGAAAGCCTGAAGCAGGCGGCGGCGGAGGTGGCCCGCTCCGGCATCGGAATGCCGGCGTACTTCAACGACGAGTCCATCATCCCCGTTCTGCGCAACGTGGGCTGCTCTCTGGAGGAGGCCCGGGACTACTGCGAGGTGGGCTGCGTGGAGCCCCACGTGGCAGGCAGAATGGAAGGCATGTATTCCTCCGGCTTCACGAACCTGTGCAAGGTTCTGGAGGTCACCATCTTCAACGGCGAGGACCCCGTGACGGGCCGGAAAATCGGCATTTCCACAGGGGACCGCTTCGAGGACTACCACGCCTTCTACAACGCCTATCGCCGCCAGCAGCGGCACTTCATGGACCTCCACGTCCAGTGCATCAGCGCCGTGGAGCTGGCCCACTCTACCATGTGTCCCACGCCCCTGGTGTCCTGCTTCGTGGAGGACTGCATCGAGCGGGGCGTGGACATCCGCCGCGGCGGCGCGCACTATAACTACACCTCTCCCAACGCCGTGGGCCTGGCCAACCTGAGCGATTCCCTGCTGGTCATGAAGAAGAAGGTCTTCGGGGATAAAAAATATTCCTTTGAAGAACTGCGCAAAATGCTGCGCTGCAACTTCGAGGGCTATGAGCAGGTCCGTCAGGAATTCCTGAACGGCGTGGCCAAATACGGCAACGACGACGATGAGGCCGACGAAATGGCCCGCACCTGCGGCGAGGACTACTGCAGGGACTTCAAGCGCTATCCCGGCTGGCGGGGCTCCTCCTACCAGCCCGGCCTGCAAAGCATCTCCGCCCACGCCCTCTTTGTGGGCTGCCTGGGGGCCACGCCGGACGGGCGGACCAAGGAAATGCTGGTCTCCGACGGCGGCGTCTCTCCGGCCCAGGGCCGGGACGTGAACGGCCCCACGGCGGAGATGCTCTCCGTTGCGAAGCTGAACCACCTGGAGGCCACCAACGGCGCGCTGCTGAACGTGAAGTTCCACCCGACGGCAGTGCGGGGCGAGCAGGGAATGCGGAATCTGATCTCCCTGACGGACGCCTTCTTCCGCCTGGGTGCCCAGCATGTCCAGTACAACGTCATGGACAGCGAAACCCTGCGGGACGCCCAGAAGCACCCGGAGCGCCACGGCGACCTGATCGTCCGGGTGGCGGGGTTCAGCGTGCTGTTCACCACCCTGGACGTGGTTTTGCAGAACGACATTATCGAGAGGACGCAGCACAACTGCTGCTGACAGACAGATGGATACGAAAACCGGAATTATTTTCGACATCCAGCGCTTTTCCGTACACGACGGAACGGGCATCCGGACGAACGTGTTCTTCAAGGGCTGTCCGCTCCGCTGCGACTGGTGCAGCAACCCGGAGTCCCAGCAGCTTCGCCCCCAGCCGATGTACGACGCGAAGAAGTGTATCGGCTGCGGAAGCTGTGTGAAGGGCTGTCCCTCGGGAGCCATCTCCACGGAAAACGGCTATGCGGTGGACACCGAAACATGCTTCTCCTGCCAGGTCCATTCCTGCGCGGAAAGCTGCTGCACCAGGGCGCTGACCATGGCGGGCCGCCCTTACACGGTGGAGGAGATTCTTCGGATTGTGAAGCGGGATGCGGTGTTTTACGGCGCCTCCAGCGGCGGCGTCACCATCTCTGGCGGGGAGGCCATGGTGCAGATCGACTTCCTGGAGGCTCTTCTGAAAGCCTGCAGGGAGCAGGGCATCCACACGGCCATCGAGACATGCAGCGCCTGCGGCTGGGACAGCGTCCGCCGGACCATGCCCTACATAGACACCTATCTCTGCGACGTGAAGCACACGGACCCGGAGAAGCTGCGCCGTGAAACCGGCGGGGACGCGGAACATCTGCTGGGAAATATCCGGCGTCTGGCGGAAAACGGGATGAACATCGTCGCCCGGGTTCCCATGATCCCCGGCTTCAACACCGAGGACCGGGAGGTGGAGGACATCGGCCGCTTCATCGCGGACTGCGGAATCCGGCGGGTGGATATACTGAACTTCCACAAGCTGGGCGTTCCCAAGTATGAAAAATGCTTCATGGGCCGCAGGCCCAGGGACCGGGACCCTCTGGAGCCGGAAGAGCTGGAAGGGAAAGCGGCCATTTTCCGAAGGCTGGGCCTGGACGCGGCCATCGGCTGACACAGTGATCCATCGGATGGGGCATCCGAAAAAATACAGAATTATATGGAGGAATCAAGATGAAAATGAAACGGTATCTGTCTCTGCTTTTGGCGCTCTGCATGGTATTGGCGCTCACCGCCTGCGGCGGTTCCGGCGGCTCGGGCAGCTCCGGCGGAGCTTCCGGCGGGTCCCAGGGTGGAAGCGGCAGCGCAGGCGGCGCCTCCGGCGGTTCCGGCAGCGCCGGCGCGGCGGTCACGCTGAAGTTCGCCTGCGACGACACCACCACCTCCGCCTACTACCTGGCTCTGGAGGAGTTCAAGAAGGAGGTCGAGGAAAAATCCGGCGGCTCCATCGCCGTGGACCTGTACGGCGACGCCGCCCTGGGCAGCGCCCTGGACACCATCGAGGGCATGAACCTGGGCACCATCGAGTGCGTTTTCGCCTCCACCGCCGCCATTTCCTCCTTTGTCCCCGAGTTCTACTACGTGGACGCCCCCTTCATCTTCCGGGACGCGGCCCACGCCCACGCGGTTGTGGACGGTGAAATCGGCGACATCATCGCCCAGGCCAGTCTGGACAGCCAGGGCATCCGCATCCTGGGCTGGTACGACACCGGCTTCCGCAACATCTACTCCGCCAAGGAGGTCCGCTCCATCGACGACCTCAAGGGCCTGAAAATCCGCACCATGCAGTCCGACCTCCACACCGCCACCTTCGAGGCCCTGGGCTGCCTGCCCACCCCCATGTCCTCCTCCGAGGTCTACACCTCCCTCTCCCAGGGCACCATCGACGCGGCGGAGAACAACTACTCCTACGTGGTGAACCAGTCCATGTACGAAGTCTGCCCCTATGTCATCAACACGGGCCATTTCTACGCCTTCTGCGTCATCATGATCGCGGAGAAGGTCTTCCAGTCCCTGACGCCGGAGCAGCAGGAGATCGTCCTCACCGCCGCGGACAACAGCGTGGTCTACCAGAGAGAGCTGATGGACCAGCAGAACACGGACGCCGTGGACTTCCTGACGGACAAGGGCATCGAGTTCATCGACCTGGACCGCGACGTTCTGAAGGAGACGGTTCAGAGCGTTTACACCAACTACGCCGACCGCCTGGACGCCGGCATCATGGAGAAAATCGAAAACACCCAGGGCTGAGCTCCGGCCAATACGCGCATACTGTGTATCCGCCTCCGGGCGGGTACACAGTATACTGCGCCCTGTGTCTCCAAGGAGGGAACTATGAAAAAATTTTTGAAGGCCCTGTCCAATTTTGAATCCTACGTCTGTGTGTTCTGCTTTGTGGTGATGGCCTGCGGCTGCTTCTTTCAGGTGCTGAACCGCAACATCTTCAAAATTCCCCTCAGCTGGACCGAGGAGCTGTCCCGCTTCGCTATGATCTGGATGGCGCTGCTGGGCTCCGAAATCGGCCTGCGGCAGCATAAGCAGATGAGCGTCGACGCGGTGGTGGACCGACTTCCCGGCCTTCCCAGGAAGGTGGTAGAGTGCGCGGGGTGCCTGATCAACGCGGCGTTCGCGGGGGTCTCCGCCGTTTACGCGGTGCAGTTTGTCGCCGTGACCTACGGGAGCAATCAGATCTCCAGCGCCATGAACTGGCCCATGTGGATTGTGTATCTGATTCTGCCTTTGAGCTTAGCCCTCATGTTTGCCTTTGAGGTCTGGGAATTTGTGTACATCCTCCGGGGCCGTCCCGGGGCGGAGAAGGGAGGGGATCAATAATGTCAACCGGTACGCTGGCCCTTCTGCTGTTCGGCCTGTTCGTGGTCCTGCTGGTCTGCAAGGTCCCCGTCTCCTTCTGCCTGGGCATTGCCAGCACGGTCTGCCTGGTGATTCTGGGCTACCCGCTCACCGTGGTGGGCCAGAAGATTTTCAATGCGCTGAACTCGTTCTCCATCATGGCGATTCCCCTCTTTATCCTGGGGGGGAACATCATGTCGGAGGGGGGCATCTCCAAGCGGCTGATTGAATTCTGCGAATCGCTGGTGGGCAGCATCCGCGGCGGGCTTGCGATTGTGGTGATTCTGGCCTGCGCGTTTTTCGCGGCGCTGTCCGGCTCCGGTCCGGCGACCGTGGTGGCTATCGGCAGTATGATGTATCCCGAAATGGTGAAGCGGGGCTATCCTAAGCATCAGGTAGCGGGCCTGGTGTCCGTGGCCGGAGGACTGGGGCCCATCATTCCCCCCAGCATCATCATGGTGGTCTACTGCACCATGACCCAGACCAATATCGCCAGCCTTTTCTCCTCCGGCTTTGCCGTGGGCGGGCTGCTGATCGTCGCCATGTGCGCTGTGTCGTTTGTGATGTCGCGGAAATACCAGTGGCCGGTGTGCGAGGAGCGCTTCTCGTTCCGGCGGGCCGCGGCGTCCTTTAAGCACTCCATTCTGGCCTTGCTGATGCCCATCATCGTCCTGGGCGGCATTTACTCCGGACTGTTCACCGCCACGGAGGCGGGGGCCGTGTCGGTGTTCTACTCCCTGGCGGTCGCCCTGTTCGTCTACCGGACCCTTTCGCTGAAGGACCTGGTTCCCATCTTCAAGACCTCCGCCGTCTCCTGCTCGGTGATCCTCTTCATCATGGGCACCTCCACGGTCTTCTCCTGGCTGTTCACTGTCAGCGGCATTTCCGGGTGGATCATCGAGACGGTGACCAACGCCGGACTGGGCTATTATCCCATTCTGCTTCTGATCACGCTAATCCTGCTGGTGTTCGGCTTCTTCCTGGAGGGCATTGCCACTGTGACGATGTTGATTCCCCTGTTCCTGCCCGTCGCCACAGCCGTGGGCATCGACCCGCTGCACCTGGGCATGATTGTGACCATGACCAACGTGATGGGCTGCATGACGCCGCCGGTGGCAAACAACATCTTCGCGTGCAGCACCTTCACCGGACTGCCTATGGGGGAGATCAGCAAGGGCGAGCTGCCCTACCTGGGCTGTTTCTTCGCGGTGCTGATGATCGTGGTTTTCTGCCCCCAGATTGTGACATTCTTTGCTTGACGAAACAGAAAGGACAGGGCATTTATGGAAGAGAAGGTATTTGGGTATCTCCAATATGACGAAAGCGGCGAGGCGCTTTTGTGTACTTATGACAACGCGTACCGGGCCATGCAGATGGACGTCCGGGTCTACCGCATGAGAGCCGGGGAGGAGCGCAGCTTTTGCCGGAGCGGCGAGGAAATTGCGGTGCTGCTGCTCAGCGGCGAGGCGGTGCTGACCTGGGAGGGCGGCAGCGAGCGGGTCCGCCGGAGGGATGTGTTCACAGACGGCCCCTATGCGCTGCACGTGTGCGGCGGGCAGCGCATAGGCGTCCGCGCGGAGACGGACACGGAGATTCTGACGGCCTGCACCCGGAATCAGACGGCCTTTGCGCCGAAGCTCTACCGGCCGGAGGACGCGCCTTATAAAGCCTTTGCAAAGGGAAAGTTCGGCGGCACGGCGAACCGGCAGGTGAACACCCTCTTTGACAAGGACACCGCCCCCTGGTCCAACATGGTGCTGGGGGAGACGCTGACGGCCCGGGGAAACTGGTCGTCCTACCTGCCCCACCGGCACCCCCAGCCGGAGCTGTACTACTTCCGCTTTGACCACCCGGACGGTTTCGGCGCCAGCTTCGTGGGGGACGAGGTGTTCAAGAGTACGGACGGCAGCTTCGCGGCCATTCCCGGAGGGCGGGTCCACCCGCAGTCCGCCGCGCCGGGCTTCCGGATGTATACCTGCTGGCTGATCCGGCACCTGGACGGCGATCCCTGGCTGCAAGGCAGCCGCTTTGACGACGAGCGGTACCTCTGGATGATGGACACGGAGTTCGATTGAGGTGGCTTAAGGGGAGATAGAAAAGCTTATTTAATGTTCTGAATAATCCGAACCATGTCTTCCTTGAGGAAGGTGGTTCGGATTTTTTTGTAAATATATCCGCTTCCTGTTCTGTATGAAAAATAAAGTTCTTGACAAATAGTCTGTATATATACTATAATAGTATTTATAAGCCAAAACTGGGGAGGATTTTGGACGAAATCTTATGGTTCCTGCTTCTTGCCGCCGCCGTCGAGCTCATAGAAGAGCTGCTGGTCTGGCGGGGCGACCACTTGCTGGGGGCCCTGAACCGGCTGCGGGCGCGGTCAAATGTAAAAACGAAAAAAGGAGTTTATGCCATGCTGTCAGACGAAAAGAAACTATGGGAGACCTGGGGGCAGGCCAACGCCCTCTATACCCGCTGGGCGGACGCCTGCGGAATCAACTACTATCTGCTCTTTGTCCTCTACGCCCTGGAGGGGCAGGAGGCCGTGACGCAGAAGACCATCTGCGGCTGTACGGGCCTCACCAAGCAGACGGTCAACAGCGTCATCCGCACCCTGAAAGGCGAGGGCCATGTAGTCCTCTCCCCCGGCCGGGAGGACCGGCGGGAAAAGCAGGTGGCCCTGACGGAACAGGGGGCCGCCTACGCCCGGGACTTGCTGGCCCCGCTCCATGAGCTGGAGCGCACCGTCTTCACCCGTATGGGAAGCGGGCGGGTGGAGCAGATGGTCAACGATATCACTTTGTTCAGCACGGTTTTTGAAAAAGAAATGGAGAAACGATTAAAATGAACCGAAAAACCTGCCGGGCTTTTTACGCCTGCGTCATCCCCTCCGTTCTGGCCTTCGCCCTGTCCGGGGTCTATACCATCGTGGACGGCTTCTTTGTGGGCCGCAGCGTGGGCGATATCGGCCTGTCCACCATCAACATCGCCTACCCGGTTGTGTCCCTCCTGCAGGCCCTGGGAACCGGCATCGGCATGGGCGGGGCCGTCATGTACACCCTCAGCCTTTCTTCGGGCAGGCAGGACGAGGCGGGGAAGTACCTGCGCTGCACCACCCTGCTGCTGCTCGCTGTCAGCGCTGTGCTCACCGTGCTGCTGTTCTGCACCATGACGCCGATTCTGCGGCTGCTGGGTGCCGGCGGAGAGATGGTGACGCTGGGGGTGGAGTACCTGGAATACATTGCGGCAGGCGCAGTTTTCCAGATTTTCGCCACGGGCGTGGTCCCCATCATCCGCAACAACCATGGCGCGAAATTTGCCATGGGAACCATGATTGCCGGGTTTCTGTGCAACATCGTGCTGGATTACCTGTTTGTATGGGTCTGCGAATGGAGCGTGGCGGGCGCGGCTCTGGCCACCATCATCGGGCAGGCCCTTACCGCCGCCGGTGGCTTTCTCTACCTGGCAAGGCACAGAATCCCGGTCTGGGGCATCAGGCTCAAGGGCTGCGGCAAGTGTATCAGGGATATCTTCAAAATCGGGATCGCTCCCTTTGGCATCTCTCTGACCCCGCTGATTTCACAGATATTTATGAATCGTTTTTCTATGCGGTACGGCGGGGAAATGGCGGTTGCCAGCTACGCCTGCATCGCCTATGTGTTCACCATTGTGTGTCTGCTGGTGCAGGGCGTGGGCGACGGAAGCCAGCCGCTGATCAGCCAGTATTATGGTCAGAAGGACACCGGGGCCGTCCTCCGGACCAGGAAGCTGGCGTATGGCACGGCGGCGGTCCTGGCGGTACTCTGCATGGCGGGGGTGTATGCCGTCCGGGGGTGGATTGGCCCGGTGCTCGGCGTGTCGGCGGCAACGGCTGAGAATGTGGCGGCGGTTCTGCCGGTTTTTCTGAGCAGCTATCTGTTCCTGGCTTTTTCACGCGTCACCACGGCTGTCTTTTACGCCATGGAAAAGGCAGGGTACTCTTATACGCTGGTCTGCATTGAGCCGGTTCTGCAGGTGCTGCTGCTTTTGGTTCTGCCCCGCTTTTGGGAGCAGATGGGCGTGTGGTGGAGTATGCCGCTGGCGCAGATTTTGACGGCTGTGGCTGCGGTTGGGCTGAAGGTGTGGGCGGACAGGAGTTGGAGCCTTATGGTTCAAGAGAAGAACCGAGCGTAATTGTTTCCCCTTTGCAGCGCGTTGCAGGCAAACTAAAAGCTAAGATAGAAGCAGGCTGAACTGCCCTTGTCAATCAGACAGAAAATAGGATGCAAAATTGTGAAAACGGACAAAGCACGTCTGTTAAAAAGTCATAACGTAATAGCGTACAGATGGAGGTTACGCGGCTGAGCGCAGTGCGCGGGTCGCTTTTTCTCGAGAGAAAAAGTAACCAAAAAGAGCTTTAATACCGCTCTATACCCCGGAGGTCACGAAAGCCTGTCACACGGTAACGAAGCGTAAGCGAGTGGGGCCTTCCATTGTCATGGAAGGCCCCACTCATTTTTAGCGACACTACAGACAAGCACCCCCGCCTTCGCGCCCACCGCACCCACAAAAGCAGCACCGCCCATAAAGTGGATGAACACAAGCCAACAACACCCACCGCAGAGCGGCAGCGGCTAATAGAAGCACACCAAATCAGTATGCGTAAACGGCGACCTGGGCAGTTTCGAGACGCGAGGAACGCCCACAGCAACGCAAGGCAGCGCCTCGCGTAAACGTCTTTTTCTCTTTTGGACCGTCCACGGCCCGTTTTCTCTTTTTCTCCGGGAGAAAAAGAGAAAATGGGGGGTGGAGTGGGACCAGCCATACCATGGCTGAGACTCTACTAGAATTTCCTTGTAAAGTTTTACAACTTGTGGTAAGATGACAGAAAACGGTATAGAATACCGGAGAGGACACGATAGCTATGGATACTATTTCCTTCAAGAGCGTCACTTTCGGCGGCTTTGACAAACAGGACGTGATCCAGTACATCCAGCAATCCTCGGAGAAAGCGGCGTCGGAACAGAAGCGGCTGCAGGAGGACAACGACGCCCTCCGCGAAAAGCTCTCCCAGCTCGAAGCGGAACTGACCGCCCTGCGCCAGGAGGCGGAAACCGCCTCCGCGGAATGCGCCCGCCTCCAGGCGGACCTGGACGCGGAGCGCTCTGCCCGCGAAACCCTGGAACCCCTGCGTCCTCTGGAAGAGGAAGCGGCCCGCCTCCGGGCGGAAAACGCCGCCCTGGCCCCCGACGCCAAAGCCTACGCCCAGTTCCGCGAGCGCCTCGGCGCCATCGAGTGCGAGGCCCGCAAACGGGCCGACGACCTGGAAGCCGCCGCCCACGAGCGGATGCGCCAGACCGTGGAGCTCTTCCAGTCCCAGTACAGCGCCCTCATGTCCACCTTCGAGTCCACCGCCAGCCATGTCACCGGCGAGCTCCGCAAAATCGAAGTCAACCTCGCCCAGCTCCCCAGAGCCATGGACCAGTCCCAGGTGGAACTCAACGCCCTCTCCGCCAAATTCGCCCCCGGCTCCGGCGAAGACGCCGACGATTCCCACAAATAAAAGCGCGTCCCGCGCGCCATACTAGCACCAAACCGAAAAAAGAGGTGCAGAACAATGGCGCATCTGAGCACGTACTTTTCCCTCGAAAACCCCGCCAATCCCAGCGACGAAAAACGCCTCAAACGCGAACTCGACACCCTCCCCGGCGTCACCTCCGTCAGCATCAGCCCCTCCGGCTGCGTCGCCGTCGACTACGACACCACCGGCGTCCGTCAGGCCGAACTCCGGCAGAAGGTCGAAGCACTCGGATACGAACTCCGCCAGGAGGAGTAGTGCGCACTTACGGGGGACGATGGACGGGGGGCCTCCGGCGGCCAGAGGGCTTTGCCCTCTGGACTCCCACCAGGGAGGCAAGCGCTGCCAGCGGGGCTTCCCGCCTCCCTGGACCCTGGCAGATCGGTCTAATTATGTAAAAAAAGCGTTCCTGGAAGGTGCTTGCCTTGCGGGAACGCTTTGCGTTTACAAATCTAAAAGTTCGCGGGCCTGCTCGCTCAAATGCGGGGCCAGCCATTCGTAGCTCAGGTGGAAAATTTGGGGGCCGGCCGCGTAGCACGCCAGCTCGTAGGGAGAGAACGCCACGGTCATTCCTTCTTCGTTGAAAAAGACGGCGTAGCTGCTCCAATCCGCCAGAATTTCTTCATAATCCGGCCAGAAAATTTCCTCCGGACAGTCCGTGATCTCCCGGATCTGACGCGAAAGCTCCTCCTGAACCGACTCGCTCAGCCCGCCGCCCTGGTCAAGCTGCTCCGGCTCGAAAAACGTTCCGCTCTCCAGATCGAAATTCCAGCTCAGCAGCATCGTATTGGGATGCGCCCCACCGGTGTAGCTCTCATATGTGCCGGAAATGCTGATAACGTGCCCCGTCTGGTAGGCAGTACAGCTCAGCGCGTCGGCATAGGGCACGAAAGAGTTTATACCGTCCCCCGCCTCCGCCCTGAAATCCCGGTCTGCCAGAGCGCTCTCTTTCAAATTCTCCAGATTCTGCGGATCATCCAGCCAATCGGAGAACTGCGCATTGAACCTCTCTGCCGCCTCCAAAGCCCGCTCCTCCTGCGGCGTAGACGCCTCCTCCAGCTCCCCGCCGTCCTCATCCAGCACCCGCAGCACCGGCACCTCATAGGAACACTCCGCCAACAGCGCCCCAGCCTCGTCCGTGAGCGCCTCCTCGCTCCGCGCCATCTTCACCGCATACACCAGCGGAACCTCCTCCGGCGCCGGCGCGCTCTTCACGTCCATCATACTGTTGCCCGCACACCCAACCAGGGCGCTCAGCACCAGCAGCAACGCGATCATGGTTCCCATTATGATTCTCCTTTCTCATCGTGGTGCCAGCATACGGGGGACGAAGGACGGGGGCCTCCGGCGGGTTCCTTTTCTCGAGAGAAAAGGAACCGAAAAGAGCTTTAACTGCGGGAAAACTCCGTTTCCCCGCCGAATATGTTTGTGGGTTGCTTCACAACAACTGCCATGCTTGCCTGGGATGCCCTCACAAAACAACCATCCCGCTCCGCCACTCCGCCCCGCCCCGCGCCGCTTCCAGCCTCGGAAACCCCAGCGCGTACAAATCGGTCCCCCGCGCCTCCAGCTCAAACACCCCGCGGGCCGTCTCCGGCATCCGCCGCACCGCCCCAGGCTTCATCAGAACCGGCAGCGCAGCCCGCGTCCGCATCTCCGCCAGCAAAGCCCGTCCCACGGCATTTGCCGCCAGCGGCCGCAGGTAGGGCACATGCTCCGGAACCAGCGCCGGCCTCAGCCCCAGCCACGCCCACAGCACCATCCGCCGCAGACGCGCCAGCGGATACCGCTTCGTCTTCGCGCCCTCCAGCACCTGGGCCACAGAGCACGCCTCCCGGCTCGCCCGCCAAAGGCGGTTGGACAAGCCCTCCCGCCCCATATCCAGCGCCGCGAACTCATCCCGGCTCATACTCCGCAGGCGGGCCAGCACCGCCCGCTCGCAGTTCTCATAGAACACGGGGGCCTCCCCCGCCGTCTGGGCCTCCTGAAACGCCTCTGCCATAGCGGGGGCCATGCCCGCCAGCGCCGCCTCGATCTCCCCCCGCCGCAGCAGGGCACGGATAGCCGACGCAGAATAAGGCGCGTCGCCGGGACCCTCCCCGCCGTGGGGGGCCCCCCGCCGCAGAACGGCCAGTGGCTGAATGGAGGACCCCAGGCGCAGTAACTGCTTACAGTATTCGACGCCCAAAATATTGTTAGGCTCCCCCAGCAGTGCGGCCTCCTCCGGAGACGCCGCCGCTGCCAGTGCCCGCTGACGCGCCGCGGGAAAGCTGATTCCCGTCCCGCTGCTCAGCTCCCGGCGCAGTCTCTGTGAAAACGCCTCGGATTCCAGTGCGGAAGCCGCCCGCATCAGCGCCCCGGCGTCCCCGCACTCGCTTCCGAAGACCAGATAGTCAATCACCCCAGCCGCGGCCAAACTCTCCACGGCCCCCTTGGCGAAATCCTCCGCTGAGGACACCGCCCACGGCAGCGGCAGCTCCAGCACCAAATCGGCCCCGCTCGCCACGGCGGCAGCGGCCCGCCGCCGCTTATCAACCACGGCAAAATCCCCACGCTGGACGAAATTCCCGCTCATGACGCACACCACGGCGGTTTCCGCACCCAGAATGCGCCGCGCCTCCCCCATCAGGAAGCTGTGTCCGCGGTGCAGGGGATTGTATTCTGCTATAATACCAGCCCGCGGCATTGGATTCCTCCCAAAAGTAATGACAAAAAAGTGACAGTTTGGTAAAAAACTGGTTGTAACTGTGAAAATCTCTGGTATAATGGAGGGGAAAGGCCCCGACGGGCACTCAGTTCTATCCCTATTTTATATCAAATTCGGGTTTTGCGCAAGCCTTTCCCGAAAGAAGAGGAGTCGGTACACTATGAACATTCTGGTTATCAACGCAGGCAGTTCCTCCCTCAAGTATCAGCTTCTGAACCCGGACACCGGCGTGCTCCTGGCCAAGGGCCTCTGCGAGCGCATCGGCATCGACGGCAAGTTCACCTACAAGGCCGACGGCAAGAAGACCCTGGACGCTGTGGACATCCCCATGCCCACCCACTCCGAGGCCATCCAGGCCGTCCTGGACGCCCTGGCCGACAAGGACAACGGCGTCATCGCCTCCATGAGCGAGATCGGCGCCGTAGGCCACCGCGTCGTCCACGGCGGCGAAGCCTTCAACAAGTCCGTCCTCATTGACGATAACGTCATGAAGGCTATCGAGTACTGCATCCCCCTGGCCCCCCTCCACAACCCCGCCAACCTCACCGGCATCCGCGCCTGCCAGAAGGTCATGTCCGGCGTCCCCATGGTCGCCGTCTTTGACACAGCCTTCCATCAGACCATGCCTCCCAAGGCGTATATGTACGCCCTCCCCTATGAATACTACGAGGACGACAAGGTCCGCCGCTACGGCTTCCACGGCACCAGCCACAAGTACGTGGCAGGCCGCGCCGCCGCCATGCTGGGCAAGCCCGCCGAAGACCTGAAGCTCATCTCCTGCCACTTGGGCAACGGTTCCTCCGTCACCGCCATTGACGGCGGCAAGTCCGTGGACACCTCCATGGGCTTCACCCCCCTGGCCGGCGTCCCCATGGGCACCCGCTCCGGCGACCTGGACGCGGGCATCCTCCAGTATATCATGAACAAGAAGGGCATGAACATTGACGAGATGCTCAACGTCCTGAACAAGCAGTCCGGCGTCCAGGGCGTCTCCGGCGTCAGCTCCGACTTCCGCGACCTGGGCAATGCAGGCAAGGAGGGCAACGCCCGCGCCGCCCTCGCCGTCGACATGTTCAACTACGGCGTCAAGAAGCTCATTGGCTCCTACGCCGCCGCCATGGGCGGCGTCGACGCCATCATCTTCACCGCAGGCGTCGGAGAAAACTCCGCCGAACAGCGCCTTGCCATCGCAGGTGGCCTCGAATTCATGGGCGTCAAAATGGACGAAGCCGCCAACAACGTCCGCGGCAAGGAAACCGTCATCTCCACCCCCGACTCCAAGGTCAAAGTCCTCCTCATCCCCACCAACGAGGAGCTCATGATCGCCATGGACACCGCCGCGATTGTCAAGGGCTGATCCATACGGGGGGGCCTCCGGCGGCTTCCTTTTCTCGAGAGAAAAGGAAGCGAAAAGAGCTTTAATACCGCTCTATGCTCTGGAGTTTGTTGAGGCGTCCCGCACGGTAACGCAGAAAATGCAGGTGGGGCTTTCCACTGACATGGAAAGCCCCACACATTTATGTTGACATTTCTGTGGGGCCCGACGCCCACGTCGGGCCATTCCCCCGCGCCCTCCATGCTGCGATGGATGCTGCCGTAGGGGCCGCCGCCCTCGGCGGCCCGTCCCCCGCGCCCACTGCATCCATGGGGATACACCCCCTGCCCACCACACACCCACCCAACGGAGATGATACCATGAAAATAGGACTGCAATTTGCCATGCCCACGGAATTCCACGCCCTTCCCGGCGCAAAGGACCTGGAACCCTTTGAAACCATATCCGGCGTTCCCTTCTACCACCTGGCCCCCAACGTAATCGCCTGCGCCAGCGGCATCGGCAAGGTCAACGCCGCCGTCGGCGCGGAGCTGATGTGCCACCGCCAGAACGTGGACCTGATTCTGAACCCTGGCGTTGCCGGCTGCATGACCGACCTGCCCACCGGAACCCTGGTCATTGCCACTGAAATGCTCCAGCACGACATGGACACCAGCGCCATCGGCGACCCCGTCGGCCTGGTTTCCACCGTCAACAAAGTGACCTTCCCCACCTGGAAGCCGGAGCGCTGCATCGAAATCCTGAAAACCCTGGGCGTCGAAGCCGCCACAGGCCGCGTAGCCACCGGCGACTGGTTCGCCGTCGGAAGCGACCGCGCCCGCTGGATTCGCGACACCTTCCACCCGGACCTGATCGAGATGGAGGGCTGTGCCGTAGCCCAGGTCTGCCTGCGCAACAACGTCCGCTTCGCGGCCCTGAAATCCGTCTCCGACCATCTCTTCGGCGACAACCAGGTCCAGGAATATTTCGACTTCGGCCAAGCCCTGGAAAACCTGGGCAAGGTCGTCCTCCCCCTGGCCCTGGCCCTGTCAGAGGAACCGTAGGGGACGCCGCCTGCCAGCCGGGCTTCCGGCCTCGGCGTCCCGTCCCCCGCGCCCACCCCACCCCGGTAAACGTACCACATCCAAGGAGGAACCATCAAATGAGCGAACCATTACAGCGAATCGCCAGCTTCACCGTAGACCACACGAAACTCCGCCCCGGCCTCTACCTCTCCCGTGTAGACGGCGACATCGTAACCTTCGACCTCCGCTTCAAGCGTCCCAACACCGGCGACCTCCTGACCAACAGCGAACTCCACTCCGCCGAGCACCTGATCGCCACCCTCCTGCGCAACTCCCCGGAAAAGGACGCGGTCATCTACTTCGGCCCCATGGGCTGTCAGACCGGCTTCTACTTCCTCTTCGACAGCCGCCGCCTCTCCAACATGGAAGCCATCGAACTCCTGAAACGCGTCTTCGCCGCCGCCGGGACCTTCACCGGAGAAATGCCCGGAAAGAGCGTGGAGGAATGCGGCAATTACGTCAACCTGGACGTAGAGACAGGCCGCACCATCTGCCAATGGTACGCCGATCTGATTGCGGACTGGGACGTGGAAAAACTGCGCTATGAGTAGACGGAACCAGTCTGGAAACATCCGGGAACTGCTTCTGATAATGCTCCCCTTTTTCAGCGTCTTCCCGGCCCTGGGCCTGATCATGCTGGGTCTCTCCGGCGGAACCGTCTCCGCCTGCATCGGGAAGAGCGCCGACGCCCTGGGCCTGCTGAAAGCGTGCCGGAACTGGTGCCTCCTGATATGCGTACTGGCCCTGCTGGCCCTGGCCCTCACCGTGACGGCCACCGTCTTTTCCATCAAAGCCCTTTGGGCACGTCAGAACGGTCGGAACCTGATAAGCTACGCGGTAAAGCTGGGAGCCGTCATCCTGTTCCTGGAAGCGGTTCTAATCGGCGCGCTGGTATTCCGCGGCGGCGTACTCTCCACCATCACAGACGCCCAAGCGGACATCCAACAGATCGAGCGCAGCGAACTGGAAACATCCACCCTCTGGATATACCCCGGCAGAACCTCCGCCCACCTCCCCGGCCCCTTCAGCGCAGGGCACCCCTCGCCCCTGACAAAGCACTACGCCTCCGACAACTCCCTGGAGACCTGGGACCCGTACCTCTTCCCCGCCGCCCTGGAATTCGCCCCAGAGTTCGTCTACAAAGCCTCAGAGAGTCTGGAATGGAACCAGGAACACGGCCGTCCATACGAAATCACCAGCACCAGCCGTCTCCATTTCGTAGTAAGCGCGGACTAAGCCCCGTATGCCTCCGGACAAAACCACATATACTAATACTCCACAGCCCCGAAACCGAGGCCGTGGAGTATTTTCTCTATCAGTCATAAATCTTTACAAAATGGGGCAAAGCCCCAGAGAGGAGCGCCTATGGAAGACCATTATCCCTTCACCCTGCCCCCGCTGCCCTACGGCTACGACGCGCTTTTGCCGGAGCTGGACGAGCGGACTCTCCACTTCCACCACGACAAGCATTTCCAGACCTATGTAGACAACCTGAACCAGCTTCTGGAGCGCTGTCCCGACGCCCAGGACTGGCCCCTGGAGCGTCTTATCCAGGAGTGGTGTACCCTTCCCGAGGACCTCCGCCAGGGCGTCCGGAACAACGCCGGAGGCGTATACAACCACGACCTGTATTTCCGCACCATGGCCCCGGGCCCCGCATCGGGTAAAACCCCCACAGGCCCCCTGGAGCAGGCCATCAACCGCGACTTCGGCAGTCTCCACGACCTGAAGCAGGTCCTGAAAACCGCGGCCCTGGGCCAATTCGGCTCCGGCTGGGCCTGGCTGGTAACCGACGCCGACGGAAACCTATCCGTCCAGAAGACCCCCAACCAGGACGCCCCACTCCCCCTGATCCCCCTGACCCTCGTCGACGTCTGGGAGCACGCCTACTACCTGGGCTACCAAAACCGCCGCGGCGACTACTTCGAGAGCTGGTGGCGCCTGGTCGACTGGCCCGGCATCTCCATGCGCTACGAAAAGCTAATGCAAAACCGCCCCCAGTACGCGAAGTAGTGCCATGCCTACGGGGGATTACGGGGGGCTGCCAGCGGGGCTTCCCGCCTCCGGCGGGTCACTTTTTCTTGAAAGAAAAAGTAACCAAAAAGAACTTTAATACCGCTCTACGCTCTGGCAGTCACGAAAGCCTGTCACACGGTAACGCGCTGCAAAGCAAGCGGGTCCTTCCATGAAGTGGAAGGACCCGCACATTTATATTGGCACCGTTTATAATGCACCCCGTAGGGGACGCCGCCTGCCAGCCGGGCGTCCGGCCTCGGCGTCCCGTCCCTCGCGACCACCAGGGCTGTGGGGATATATTTCCCTCAACCACCAGGCCCATGGGGGTACATTCCTCAACTCACGCGTTAGGGATATCGTAAACAACCCCACCCACGCTGATACTCTTCATTTCCTCCAGAGGCACGATTTCCTCCAGCACCTGCCCCTTAGTGCAGGCGCTTGCGCCGTCCTTGGGGGAAATGCTGCCACCGCTGTTGGACAGATCGATCACGGTGCCGTCGGTTTTAGTCAAAAGGATTTCCACATTGCAGAGAAACCGATCAGTCTGGTGGGCGTCATCAGAGTCCTGCCGTCCGCTTTCGCTATTACTCCATTGAACGGCCTCATCCACAGTATAGGCCACGCGGACAGCAATGGGAGAAACACTGATTTCATCAACGGTAAAGTTCATCCCATCCTGGGAGAACGTCTCTCCGCCGCCCATCCGCACGCCGCAGTCCTCATAATCCACCTGATACCGGAACTTCCAATGCCCCCCATACAGCACCGTCTCCTGCCCCGCATCCGGGTCAAAGCAGGTCAAATCATCGAATTCCGCCGTAGCATTGATATGGGTCAACGGCTCATCCGTAAGGCTCATAGCCTCCACGTACTGTACCCGATCATCATCCGGGTCCTGATCCACGAACCAGGCCATACCATGCCCGCCGCTTCTGGACCAGGTAGATCCGCCGAAGCCGCCGATCATGAGCCCCACGTTTTCCAAGGTTTTGCCCTCCGGGAAAAAGCGCTCCCCGTCGTCCCGCGAGACAGTGTAGACGATAACGGCATTGTACGCATCGCCCATGATAGCGTCAGCGGAGATAGTAATCCCCCCATCGGAATCACTGGCCCCGATAGGCCGCCCGATCTTATCAATCACCTCCGTCTGCGCCACGCTGCCCCCAAACAGCGGCGCGAACAAATCCACCGGCTCCGGGAGAATCCCCGCCGCGCTGGACCCCACAGCCAGCACCACCGCCATAGCGGCGGCAATCAGCGCCGTGCGCAGCACAGGACGCCGCCGCTTCCGCGCCTGCTTCCCGGCACCCTCCGCCACAGTCTGGGCCAAACGCGCCTTCTGCTCAGCTGTGAACTGCAAAGCGGACAGTTCCCGCTTATAATCAGACAGATTGCTCATATTCAGAACCTCCCAAAAAATCTCTCAATTTCGCCCGTCCCCGAGCCAGCCGGGTATGGACGGTAGCGGTGGGGACGCCCAGAATGGACGCGATTTCCCCGGCCTGGTAGCCCTCATAGTAGTAAAGGTAGATAACCGCGCGGTAATGCGCAGGCAAAGCGTTGACCGCAGCCAGCAAGGACCCGTCCGCAGCCTCCGGCGCCGGAACCTCCAGCACCGCGTCCAGCCCGCAAGTCCGTTTCCGCCACGGACTTTTCAGCAAATCCTTACAGGCATTGGAAGCCATACGAAGGATGTAAGCCCGCTCATGCGCCTCACTTTCAAACGCCCGCGGCTCCGACAGCAGCTTCACGAACACGGTCTGACACACATCCTGCGCATCGTCGGTATTTTTCAGGTACGTGTAGCAAAGGCGGAGGACAGCGTCGGCATAGTCCCTCACCAGCCGTTCCGCCTCTTCATTAGGATTCATTTCGCATCAACCTCCCTTGGAGCGCTCTCACAATGGATACGATTCAAAGCGGCAAATACTTTCACATATTCGGAAATTTTTGCATACGGGGGCCTCCGGCGGGTTCCTTTTCTCGAGAGAAAAAGGAACCGAAAAGAGCTTTCATACCGCTCTATACCCTGGCAGTTGCGAAAGCCTGTCACACGGTAACGAAGCGTATGCGAGTGGGACCTTCCATTGACATGGAAGGTCCCACACATTTTTACTCCTGTTTGTAGAATACTCCGTAGGGGCGGCCTCTGCGCCCGCCTTTGCGCTGCATCCTTCTATTTACTCTACATCCCCTGTCCCGCCTGGAGCTTCTTCACCTCATCCAGAGAGAGGCCCGAAATACCTGCAATATCCTCCAAAGCATATTTACCGGCTTCCAGCATACGAAGGGCCGCAGTCTTCATACCCTCTCTCAAACCTTCCTTCAAGCCCTCTTTCATTCCGGCCTCCCGCTCTTCCCTCCGCATTTCTTCAATCACCTTGCACATCTGACTCACTCCTTCCGGATTCTCCTTCAAATACCGAGTACGTTCCGCCATCAGTTCAAAATTCATTTCCCCGGCATTGGTGCAGTTAAAATCGTGCATCAGCCGCCCAATATCCGAATCTCCACGATACTCGCCATTTACATAAAGAATATGCGCCCCATCCTCAAACGCTTTCCCAGTCTCACGAATTGTCCTCTCAATCGAGTACACCGGCTTTCCCATCCCGTAAAAATCTTTCTCCGTGATAAAGATTGTATACGTATCTGGCAGCTCACTGAACTTCTGCCCCGCGTCCAGGTTTTCCACATCCATCACGCTGGAATGATACCGGGCCCTCTGGGGCTCCGCACCCCGATCCTCCCGCTGAATCTCAATATCATACTTTTTCCCGCTGGAATCCTCACCATACGCATCCAAACAAATCGAACGCGCCCCAGCCAGACGCTTCATATCCTTCTGCGTCTGGCAGTCAATGATAACCAAGTCCGGCTTGCCCGTGAGAATGCGCAGTACCAGTTCCACCAAAGGAATATTGTCCTTGAACATACAGCGCATAAAATCATCGTCAATCGGCCTGAGACGGCGCAGCCGTTCCAAGTCCTGCAAACGCTTTTCCGCCGCCGTATCCAAAACGCGTCACCTGCTCTCTTTAGTCCTCAAACAGAATAAGCCTACATTTATAATACCACAAGCATTCTCCCATTTCAAGAACAGCGGCCCACTAAAGCAAATCCCAATTTACTTTGGTATTTCCGAGACTTTGTAGGAGCGGGCCTCTGTGCCCGCCTTTCCTTTGCGCCCTCCCTGTTGCGATAGACGCACACCGTAGGGGACGCCGCCCTCGGCGTCCCGTCCCCCGCGCCCACCGCACCCCAACAAATACCGTAGGGGCGGACCTACGTGTCCGCCCCCACGCTGCATCTTTACTATTCCCTTCACTTACCAGCACGGAACAGGAACGTCACAATCTGCCCCCTGGTGCAGGTGCCCCCAGGCGAGAACGCATCTCCGCCTGTACCGTTTGTGATCCCCTTCTCCACAGCCCAAGATACCGCTTTCGCATACTCCGCGCCAGAGGGAACATCCGCAAACGCCGTCTGCTTCGCCGGAGCCGGACTCCCTGCCGCTTTCCACATGTAATTGACAGCCATAGCCCGTGTGCAGGGCGCGCTGAGATTGCTCGTGTCAATCCCAAGCAAATTCGCCCACGCCGTCACCGCGGCGCGTTCATTCCCGCTGCCCGCGCCCTTCTCCGCGCGGTACAAGAACGTCAGGATATGGGATACCGTGCAGGTATCCCCAGGACCGAAGGTGGTAGCCGTCTTCCCGTTGGTAATCTTCTGCTCCACGGCCCACTTGATAGCCTCCGCAAACGGAGAATTCGCCGCTACATCGCTGAACCCCGTCGTGCTGGCAGGCGCGGACGCGCCGCCCGCAGGGCCGATGTGTACGTATTGCGCAACTGCGCCGTTAGCCTGAATGGTGCGGTCAAACCTTCCGCTCTCGCGAATATTGGTCTTCGGGCCAAGTGCCGCCGGGTAGCTGTCGCCCTGCTTCGCTCCGCCGGTCATTACAAGACCATCTTCCATTTTCATATCAGAGACACAGCCGTTCAGAGCCCCGCGCTCTGTATCTCCGGGATAAGCAAAAATCTCCAGTTCTCCGCTTCCTCTGAATGTCAGGATCGTCTCGCTTCCATCCGTGTTAAAATCGTCCACTATCGGCATATAAAGACTGCTTTTGGTTCCGGGAGCCAGTTCAATAATGCACGAACCGTAGAAGCTGAGTTCCAGATTCTGCGCACCGCTGAGCTTCAGGACGCCGGGGTTGTTATTTTCGCTGTCATAGCTCCAGCCGTCGCCGCTATAGTCCGATACGCCGCTCCACATATCATCTTCACAGACTTCAATCAGATTTTCGTAGGCTGCGGCGTGGACGGCGAGGCCCAGGCAAACCGCCAGAGCCATTGCCAGGGACAGGAATCTTTTCTTCATGTGGGTTCCTCCTAGTAAATTTCTGACGAACGGAACCCACCGGGCAGAGGAACAAAGGAGGGTTTTTGAGGGAAAACCTCCGCCCGGCGGCGTCCGCCAGAAACACAAAAGACGGTGTAGAGCGTTACCCCAACACCGCCTCTAACGTAACACAACATGGCCTCTTGCAAAACCGGGTATAAATGGGTATAATAAGGCCGTGGTGCAGTCAATTCTGCTGTGCTGAGTGATGATTCCACTCGTACAGGGCCGTCAGGTGTCGTCACCACTTGGCGGCCTGCCGCATTTCATGTTTCCGTTTCTATTCTACCCCACCATTCCCCAAATTGCAAGGGCTAAATCTCCCGTTTCCCCAAAAGATCCAAAAACCCCGCTCCCTCCGGAGCGGGGTCCCCTTTTCGCGCCTACACAAACCCGAACTGCGTCCGCAGCTCAAAGAGGAACGTGAGGAAGCTCTTGTTGTACGAAATGAAGCTGCCCGCGTCCGCCATCTCCAGGACCTCCCCCAGCGTGGCCCAGCGCACGGCGGCCACTTCCTCCCGCTGGAGGGTCAGCTCTTCCAGGGCCAGGTCCCGGGTGACGATGAAGAAGTCGTCGAAGCCCCCCTCGAAGTTCACCGTCACCGAGGGGCGCACGCCGCTGAGGTCCAGGGCGTAGCCCAGCTCCTCCCGGACCTCCCGCTCCGCCCCCTGGCGGCTGGTTTCCCCGGCGTCCACGCCCCCGGCGGCGGAGACGTCCCACAGACCGGGCAGGCTGTCCTTCTCCATGGAGCGCTGCTGGATCAAAAGCCGCCCCCCGCTGTCAAAGATGCAGATGTGGACCACCATCCGGAACTCCCCGGGCTCCCTGGGGGCCTTCCGCTCCCCGATTCTGCCCAGAGGAATCCGGTCCTCGCTGTACAGATCCACCAGTTCCATTCCTTGTCCCCCTTTGGCTGTTACTGCTTTGCCGCCGTGCGGTAGTCCCCGCCCCGGCGGTAGTAGGGGCACTCCCGGGTGCTCCCCCGGAGAAAGCGCTCCATCTCGTCCTCGTCCAGGTCCATGGTGCAGACCAGGGCGTCCAGCTCTTCGTCGTAGTCCCCGTATACGCATTCCTCACAATTTCCGCCCACGGCTCCCGCCTCCTTTTCAGACTCTTCACAATCATACCACCCGACGGGACGGAATACAAGATAAAAACTTGACAGAAGGAGCCTGTCCGCCTAAAATAGAAAGCACTATTTCAGAAAGATGCGAGGTCCTTTTCATGAAAACACCCTTTGCCAGTCAGGCCCAGCTGGAGGCCATCGCCGCCCGGTATCCCACTCCGTTTCATATCTACGACGAAAAGGGCATCCGGGAGAATGCCCGCCGCCTCAAAGCGGCCTTTTCCTGGAACCCCGGCTTCCGGGAGTATTTCGCCGTCAAGGCCACCCCTACCCCCGCCATCCTGAAGATTCTCCACGAAGAGGGCTGCGGCTGCGACTGCTCCTCCGAGGCGGAGCTGGTCATGTCGGAGCGCTGCGGCATCACGGGGAAGGAGGTCATGTTTTCCTCCAATAATACCACTGTGGAGGAGTTCCGGCTGGCGGGCCGCATGAACGCTATTATTAACCTGGACGATATCACCCTGATTGACACCCTCACGCAGGCCCTTGGGCAGGTGCCCGAGACCATCTGCTGCCGCTACAACCCCGGCGGCGTCTTCACCGTCGGCGAGAGCCGCGACGGCGCCCAGGTGATGGACAACCCGGGAGACGCCAAGTACGGCATGACCCGCCCCCAGATTGCGGAGGCGTTCAAAAGGCTGTCAAAGCTGGGCGTAAAAAATTTCGGCATCCACGCCTTCCTGGCCTCCAACACCCTGTCAAATGATTATTACCCCGCCTTGGCCCGCATTCTCTTCCAGCTTGCGGCGGATCTCCAGAGGGAGACAAACTGCAAAATCACCTTCATCAACCTCTCCGGCGGCATCGGCGTCCCCTACCGCCCCGAGGAACCGGAAAATGATATCAAGGTCATCGGCGAGGGCGTCAAAAAAGCCTACGAAGATATCCTGGTCCCCGCCGGCATGGGCGATGCAGCTCTCTACACGGAACTGGGCCGCTACATGCTGGCCCCCTACGGCCACCTGGTAACCCGCGCCACCCACGAGAAGCACATCTACAAGGAGTATATCGGCGTAGACGCCTGCGCCTGCAACCTGATGCGCCCCGCCATGTACAACGCCTACCACCACATCACCGTCCTGGGCAAGGAGCAGGCCCCCCATGATCACAAATACGACATCGTAGGCAGTCTCTGCGAAAACAACGACAAATTCGCCGTAGACCGCCTTCTCCCCGAAATCGCCACAGGCGACCTCCTCGTCATCCACGACACCGGCGCCCACGGCTTCTCCATGGGCTACAACTACAACGGCAAGCTCCGCTCCGCCGAGCTTCTCCTCCGTGAAGACGGCACCGTCACCCAGATCCGCCGCGCGGAGACGCTGGAGGACTACTTCGCCACTGTGGCCTGGTAAATGCCTCCGGCGGGTTCCTTTTCTCGAGAGAAAAGGAACCGAAAAGAGCTTTAGATCCGCTCTATACCCTGGTGGTTACGAAAGCCTGTCACACGGTAACGAAGTACGGAGCATGTGGGGCCTTCCATGTCAATGGAAGGCCCCACAGATTTTTTCTAATAGCTCTTTCAATCGGCACATCAGAGAGGGAGCGCTCGTTCCTGAACGCCACGCTCTGTGGTGTTGGGCTTGATGAGGTAAACTGGTCTATCTCTGCCTGCATCTGGTCAAAGAGCATATTGACGCTGCCCGCATCCGCTATACCTAGCGTTCCACTAAGTTAGGAATTACAAGATAACAGGGTAAAGCTTTCCGAGCTTGCATCTGGCGTCAGTGGCAGAAAATCTCCAATGAACAGCGGATGATGTGTGGTCGATTATTTGGAATCTTTTTTAGCATTCCAGAGTTGGCCACACATCATTTTGTCATGCCTAAAAAGCACAGCCGGTTGTTTCGACTGCGCTTAGCCTCTGGAAATATTCATTTTCCGCCTCCACCGGCGTTTTGCCTCCGATGCTGGTGTGAGGCCGTTTGTTGTTATAGAAAGAAATATAGCTCCGGAGTGAGGCGGTCAGATCGCTTATGCCGGCATAGTGGAAGCGGTAGATTTCTTCCACCTTCAAGCTGGCAAAGAAGGACTCCATCGGCGCATTATCAAGTGGAACCCCTGGCGCAGAAAAGGATTGTCGGACCTTATGACCGGTCAGCAGATTCTGAAAATCACATGACCTGTACTGGCCTCCCTGGTTACTATGGAATAGGACGCCTTCCGGTTTTCCACGGGAGTAAAAGGCGTCTTGGAACGTGCGGCACACAAAAGAGACGTCGGCTGTTGCGGAGAGGCGGGCCGCTATAACTCTTCGTGCGAATAGGTCCAGCACAACGCAAAGGTGGTATTTACCGGAATCTGTTTTGATAGTCGTAATGTCACTAATCCATGCCATATTAGGCTTCGGCTGAGAAAATCGTCTGGCAAGTATATTTGTACAGCTGCTTTGCCAATTTGCTGGGCACTTGTTTTTCTCTTGAGGCGCGTTTTTTCTAGGAGAGATTTCTCGAAGCAGTTTCAGCACTTTTCGTTTGCTGACTGAGAAGCCTTGTGACATCAACTGCTGCCGGATCACCTCTGCTCCTGCCCGCTTGACCCCGTCTCCGCAAAGTCTTTGGATTGCCGGCATCAGCTCTAGGTCATGCTTTTCATAGGCTGTTACCTTGGGTTTACGTATCGTGTGGTAGTAAAAATTTGACTTCCTGATATTCAGTGAGCGGCAGACGATATTGGGACCATATCTCTCCAAAAGTTTCCACGCACGAGAGATTCTAACGGGTTCCGGTATTTCTGTAAGAACCGTCTTGTTTTGTAGAAGTCTCAGCTCTGTCTGTGTTTTTTCAAGCTGACATCTAAGTTGTGTGCTTTTTTGACGAACTTCCTTCAAGCTCATAGAACTCGCTCTTGAATACTGGAGATCAAAGCATCTGAACCACTCCCGCAGCGGCTTATCTGTGATTCTGGAAATCTCGCAGATTTCTGTCAAAGTGAATCCTGTGCGGTATTTTTCATAGAGGGACCATTTGTATGCCTCACTGTAGAATCTGGACATTTTGTGTATTCTCCAGGCCGTTTGCCTCAGATGAACAGTAGTGTGAAACTTCCAAATCCGCACTGTAAAGTCCCATCTGCTTCATTAACCGGATCACCCTCTTTTTACTGATGCGAATGCCCTGCTTTTTCATCTGAAGACGTATCCGTTCCGCTCCGAAACGCTTTCCGCTCTCCTCAAAAATCGCTGCAATCGTGGAGCACAAAAGGTCTTCCTGACGCTGGCGCTTGGTCCCCTCGCGGACGATTCTCATGTGATAGTACAAAGTTGAGAGCTTAATTTCAAAAATTCGGCCAAGCTGTGTGGCAGGGTATGTATCTGAATACCGTAGCACGATATTGATACGATGATTCAAGGGAATGCTCTGTAATACCTGGCTCTCATGGATAATAGAGAGCATATGTTTCTGCTCATCCAACTGTTTTTGCAGTTCTGCAATGCGGGTCAAGACCGCTCCCATACCTTGAATCGGCACTTCCGCAAGAGTACATTCTTCAGAACTTTCTTTCAAACAGTCGATCCAGCGATAAACGGTTGTAAAATGGACGCCAATGTTCTCTGCGATTTCTTTGGGAGTATGCCCACATAGGTACTGTAGAAGGGCGTCGTGCTTCTGCGTTTCTGAATATTTCATGTAAATACCTCCTGCTGTTGCTGTCCAAAAACGACAGCAGGAGGTATTTTAGCATTAAAATCAGATATAATAAATGGATAATAATTCAAATTACCTCGAACAGCTAAAATGGAACGGTGTAATAATTATTCCCCCAATTCACTTTTGTGTCCCTAACTGCCCATAGACTTATTGGAACGTTAACATTTAGGCCCTATCAGGAACATAAAGCCGAATTGGGACTAATTATCAATCATCATGAACGCTAATAATATTACGCAATTCAATCTGATGATGAAGAAAGTTTTTGGAATCCAATTGCTGAGATACTTTATCATAAACAGGTGACATTCCGTTAGGGTCTTTGATAGTAAGTAATAAACAGTACTCTTGTGATAACTGATAGTTACGTACTATAGCATCCTGCTCTATAAAATCCCTAAACAGACCTTCAATTTTTAGATACCACTTTCTTTCACATCTAAGAAACCGAGTACGATTCGATGGCGTCATATCGGCTAAATCCACAGCGTATTTTTTGACGGGATGAAATTTTTTCCCATATTTCACCAATACGCATTCGCGATCGAATCCCTTACTAGGATAAATTCCTTTCACACGGGTGCTATAACAGCTATCCAGAAGAATATTTTGTGGTTCTCCAAGACCTTTGGGATTTTTGACTGTATGCTTTGTGATGTCCCGATCCACTTCCGTTTCATATGTGCCAAACATCACATCAATATCGGATTGACAATACTCGCCTGCCTGTTTGTCATCCACAAGCGATTTTGTAACAAGTGTTACAATAATTTGACCCGAAAAATATCCATTTTCATCAATAAGGCTTGGCGGATAAGGGAAATCAAACATCTCAATATAACTCCCCTTATCTAAAGTATCTCTCAAAATCAAAACAATTTCACTGGGAGAGTTATATAACATATCCTGAACGCTTACAGGCATTCCGAAACCCATTTGAGAAATCTTATCTGCCATATTCATTTCACAATTTGATGGATATTTTGCATTATGAATCATCATAGCGCGGATTAGCAACGGATCAAATTCTTCTTTCATCAGATACATTAATTCCGTTGCCATGCGGGTAACCCATGGTGTAGAAAAGCTCGTTCCAGGCATTTGCGTTATCTGCCCATCTATTGAGAACGACGGAACACCTGTTGTGCACAGGTTAGTACCATCCATTCCGGCATTTCCTCCATAGAATACAAGATCTGGTTTTATGATACTGCTTGGCCCTGGGCCTATCCGCGTAAAGGGAGAAGGCATATTGGGTTCCGCATAATCATGTAACCCTTTTCGATGGGCAAGTGAGCCAACAACAAGTGAACGAATAGAATCTGCAGACTTTGAAATTCTGCTCTTTGGAAGTTATTTTGTAAAATTAGTACAATTTCCAGCTGATTTGATAATAAGCACATTATATTCAGAGAGCTTTTGTCAAGGGTAAATTTCAAAATGCAGACCGTCAGCCATAATTGAGGCAGGCGGCCTGCATTTAATATTTGCTTCCCACTGCTTTTTCAGTCAGGAATGGAGCTTATCCAGTCAAAACACATTTGCTTATTACTGGCTTTAATGATGTACTACCTTGCAATTATTTTGACATTTCAGGCAAGGCTTTGATATATTGCACAAACAGAATCCTGTAAAATAGAAATCACTGGCAGAAATGATGATAAATCACAGGCAGCACAATGGAGGTGTTAACATGACTATGCCCGGCCCGGACAGCGGAATCGCGCGTTTTCTTACCAAGATCTGTGACCTGATTTTTCTGAATGTGATCTTCCTTCTCACCAGCTGCACCATCGTCTGCCTGGGTTCGGCAGTTACGTCTCTTTACATGACAGCGCTGGAACTGCACCGCGAAAGAGACTGCACGCCTGTCAAAGATTTCCTCCGAAACCTGCGGAAAGCCTTCACCGCGTCGACTCCGGCGGCGGTATTGCTGCTGGCGGACCTGATGCTGCTGGCCGTCCTTTACCAGGCACTTTATGCCGAAACGCTTCTGTTCCCGCCGGAGCTGTTTGTGTTGCTTTGTATCGCGTCTGTAATCCTGACGGCCGTCCTGTCCTGGCTATTCCCTCTTCTGGCCTGCTTTGAAAACACCTTCTCTAAGCATCTCAGCAATGCTGTACGGCTGGCGTTGGCAAATCTCCCTGTGACGTTTTTTATAACGACGGTCAATCTCCTGCCAGTCCTGACGCTTCTTTTTCTGTCTCAGTTTTTCGGTCCGTTTCTGGGTTTATGGCTTTTGATAGGGGCCGGGTTGGGAGCTTATGTGAATCTCTTTTATCTGCGAAAAATATTCAGGCAATAACAAGCCAATTCAGTTTCGAGAGGAGATGTGGAATCAGTGAGCGAATTTCTCTCCTATGAAGGCTATTCTCTGGTCTTCGAGGATGATTTTAACGGGGAAACACTGGATAGAAGCAAATGGAACGTGGAACTGCACAAACCGGGCTGGGTCAATGAGGAGCTGCAAAAATATGTGGATACGGAAGAAGTCCTTTTCCTGGGGGACGGTCTTCTTCACATCCGCTCGGTCAGGAAGGTGCTGGCAGACGGAAGCAAGGCTTATGATTCCGGGCGAATCTCCACTCAAGGAAAGTATGAATTTACCTATGGACTTTTTGAGGCCCGACTGAAGGTCCCGCAGGGTAAAGGCTTCCTCCCGGCGTTCTGGCTGATGACGGGGGACGAGGAACGCTGGGAGCAATGGCCTGTCTGCGGGGAAATCGACATTATGGAGGTCTTGGGACACGAGACCCGCACGAATTACGGAACGCTGCACTACGGCCTGCCCCATGAGCAGAATCAGGGCACGTACACTTTGCCGGAAGGGGACTTTGCCGGAGACTTTCACACATTTGCCGTGGAATGGCTTCCCGGAAGCATCCGCTGGTATGTGGATGGCAGGCAGTTCCACAAAGCAGAGCGGTGGTTTACCGTCGGGAGGAACGGCGTCCAAAGGCCGTACCCCGCGCCCTTCGACCATGACATATATCTGATTCTGAATCTGGCGGTGGGCGGCATCTGGCCCGGTTCGCCGGATGAAACGACAGATTTTGCCCGCGCCACCTTTGAAGTGGACTACGTGCGGGTATACCAAAAGACACGGTAATCAAAGGAGGAACCTGATATGGAAACAATCCGCTTTTTAGACGAAAACGGAACCTTTGAACTGAAAAACCCCGAGACGGTCAGCGGCCTTTACTTCCCTCTGGCCAGTGAGACAGGATTGAAAAGCGCCGTCGCACCGGACCTGGCGGGGGACAGCAAGCTGGATCAGGAATCCTTTCTCCTGGAGCCGGTGAGCATTGAGGACCTGAGGAACAGCCGCGGCACCCGGAATTTCTGGTGCGTCACGGAAAAGGGCTGCTGGTCCGCCACGGGTGTTTCCGCGGAGCAGGAGGCTGCCCGTTTTACGCCGGAACAGGATGAGAGCCGTTTGACCGCGGGCTTCCTTTGGCAGAGCGTCCGCCGGG
>JAAVZX010000064.1 GCA_022791875.1 Oscillibacter sp. | reverse complement strand
CACTTTAAGAAAGCTTCGGGTCCGTTCTCCCGATGCGCTTGATTCTGCTATTCAATTTGCCTTTCGCTGCGTCTCCCCACATGATTGTCTTGCCTGGTTTCGCTACGCTGGTTATTGTTTATTTTGAGAATTGCTCTAGTGGCCTTTGCTGGTGTAGATGCGCCGCCTTGCCAGTCCGGTTCCTTTGAATCAAAGAACAGGCATATTTCCAAACGCGGCTCTCCCAGGCTGCGCAAGACGCTTTTCCAGGTCATGTCTACCATCATCCAACACGCCCCCGCTGACGATCCTGTATTCCAATTTCTTGACCGTAAGAGGCAGGAGGGCAAGCATTACTATGTCTACATGACTGCTGCGGCCAACAAGTTCCTGAGAATCTATTATGGTACTGTTAAGGCTTATTTAGCGGAGCTGTAGCCTGAATAATATTGGATTTTCTTTCTAATCTCATGGCCGCCTGAATACGACGGTCTGCTTTGCTATGCCTATTTTCCTGGAATCATTTTTCTTTCATTTTTTTTGCTTTTTGCCCTTGACAACTCTTGGCAGGTTTAGCAGGTCTGTTTTGTTTATATTTTATCCATCTATACTTTGCGGCCTGTCTGGTTTTTCTCCAAACAGGCCGCTTTTCGACAAGCTGTGGCCTCTTCCATGTCAATGGAAGGTCCCACTACTCATTTTTATTTATAAAAAATCCCGTGGTCCTTACCTTGATCAAGGTAAGGACCACCTCGCAACTGTCACGTTACCGTGCGGGAAGCCTTAACAACCTCCATACCACAGAGCGGAACCAAAAAGTTCTTTTTGGTTCCTTTTTCTTTCAAGAAAAAGGAACAACGCTCCTCTCCAGCACCCCCATCAGCACCTCGGCATTACGGTAAGAATCCGCGCTCAGCCCCGCCAGCAGCTTCCTCAGACACGGATCACTCGTATCATCCGCCGTCCGCGCGTAATTCAGCCCATTGCAAGCTGACGCGTGGTAGCGCTCCCGCAGCGCGGGGCACCAGCGCCCCACATAAATGCGCTCATTATTGACGCTCGGCTGATAGCACTCCCCCGTAATCAGATAATACGCCGCCATCAGCTGCTTCGCGTGATCCGCCTGGTCCGCCGCAATCTCCTTCAGGCGCTGCCGCGCCCACGACGGGGCCTGACGCGCCAGCGCCAGCATGTACCTCCGGTCCGACAGCTCGCTCTCCACGTACCCCGCCAGCACATCCACCAGCTCCAGAGCCGCCGTGCCCATGCAGCACGGATTCGGGTCCGCGCCCGGAAGCTGGTCCTCCTGCCGGGGCTGGGGCGTCAATGCCGCCGCCTGCGCCTGGGGCTGCACCTGCGCCGCCGGTGCGGGCTGGGCGCTCCGCGTCTGCGCCGCCATGTCCGGGTACGGGGCCAAATTCGGCGCGACGCGTTCCCAAATCCGATCATATTTCCGGAAATCGTAGACTTCTCCGCTATGTAAAGTTTCTTCCATCTGGCATCCCTCCTGTTCCCCCCAGTCTATGCGGAGAAGAAAAAAGCGGTTCCTGTTGCAGGCGCAACAGATAGAAACGGCGCTTATGGGTAAAATATTAGGAAAAGCGGCGGACTGCGTTGCATTTTTCTGATGTATCTGGTAAAATGCTGTGGAAACACGGGAGGACGCGGCGGCGCTTCACCCTCAAGAAGGAGGTTCCCAACATGCTGGAACTCAAGCACCTCAGCTACACCGTCCATGAGGACGGCGGAGAGCTGGGTATTTTGAACGATATTTCCCTCACCATCGGCGACGGCCAGCTGGTGGTCTTCACCGGACCCAACGGCGGCGGCAAAACCACCCTCGCCAAGAGCATCATGGGCCTGGTGACGCCCACGGAGGGCCGGATTCTCTGGGACGGCCAGGACATCACCGGTCTGGGCATCACGGAACGGGCGCGGCTGGGCATCAGTTACGGCTTCCAGCAGCCCCCCCGCTTCAAGGGCCTCACGGTCCGCACCCTTCTCACCCTGGCCAGCGGCAACCAGCTCCTCAGCAAGGACCGCTGCTGCCAGTACCTTACCCGGGTGGGCCTGTGCGCCAACGACTACCTGGACCGCGAGGTGGACGCCTCCCTCTCCGGCGGCGAGGTGAAGCGGATCGAAATCGCCTCCATCCTGGCCCGCCAGGGGAAGCTGATGATTTTCGACGAGCCCGAGGCGGGCATCGACCTCTGGTCCTTCGCCCGCCTGACGGAGACCTTCGAGCAGCTCCACGCCTCCGGCGACGCCACCATGATCATCATCTCCCACCAGGAGCGGATCATCTCCCTGGCGGACGAGGTGATCGTCGTAGGGGAGGGGAGCCTGCGGCACCGGGGAAGCCCGGAGGACATTCTGCCCCAGATCCTGGCGGACACCCTGGGCGGCTGCCCGGTACTCAGAAAGGAGGCGGCTGTATTATGATGGATACTGCCATTGACCGCGAACTGCTGGAAAAAATAGCGGACATGCTGGGCAAGCCTGTGGGGGCCTTCAACATCCGCAAGGACAGCGGCTGTGACGGCCGTCAGAGCACGGAACACATTCAGATCACTTCAAAAGAGGACAAGCCGGGAATCGACATCCGCATCCAGCCCGGCACCACAGGGGAAACCTGCCACATCCCCGTGATCATCACAAAGCCCGGCATCCGGGAGATGGTCTACAACGACTTCTACATCGGGGAGAACTGCGACGTGGACATCGTGGCAGGCTGCGGCATCCATAACTGCGGGGAGCAGGAATCCCGCCACGACGGCGTCCACACCTTCTACGTGGGCAAAAACGCCCGCGTCCGCTACACAGAGAAGCACTACGGCAGCGGCGACGGCACAGGCGGCCGCATCATGAACCCCGAGACGGTGGTGTACCTGGAAGAGGGCGCATCCATCCAAATGGAGACGGTGCAGATCCGGGGGATCGACTCCACAAAGCGCTCCACCAAGATCATCTGCGGCAAGGGCGCGGAGGCCGTGGTCACGGAACGCCTGCTGACCCACGGGGACCAGGTGGCGGAGAGCGACATGGAGATCGTTCTGGACGGCGAGGACTCCAAGGGGCGGGTCATTTCCCGCTCCGTGGCCCAGGACCACTCCAGCCAGGTCTTCTACCCCCGTATGGTGGGCAACGCCCAGTGCTTCGGCCACGTCCAGTGCGACTCCATCATCATGGGGGACGCGAAAATCAAGTCCATCCCCGCCATCACCGCCAACTGCACCGAGGCGCAGCTGGTCCACGAAGCGGCCATCGGCAAAATCGCCGGGGACCAGCTTCTGAAGCTGGAAACCCTGGGCCTCACGGAGGAGGAAGCGGAGGACTGCATCTTAAAGGGCTTCTTGGCCTGAATTTACGGAAAAACGGGTCCCGCCGGAGGGCGGGGCCTGTTTCTGTCTTTGTGCCGCGGAGAAAAAGCAAACGATTTCTTTTTACGCAGATTTTCCGGATACTGGGAAATTACGCGGCGGCGCTCTGGAATGCGGGTGACGAAAAACTTGTAATTTTATGAAAAATGCCCCGTTTCCTTCTGGGAAATGCGGAATTTTTCATTTCTCCGTGAAAAGCCGATGCTTCCTGCGGGGAAAAATTTCATTTCGATTTGTAGATTTTGGGAGCAGAGCCCCAAAAGAGGGCCGTTTGGCGCTTGACAAGCCGCCGGTATACATATATTATAATAAAAATCAAGGCCGCGGCGTACCCGAAAGGGCGCGCCTGTCCGCCGCAGGCGGAAAGGGGCCTGGAAAATTTTTGATGCCCGGGCAGGCCGTGAGCGCCGCCCACGAAGGGGGAACGGGGATGGAAACGATTACGAGCCGAACGAACCCCCTGTGCGTCCATCTCCGGAAACTGGCCTCCTCGGGGGCCTATCGGAAAGAGACGGGCGAATTTTTATGCGACAGTCCCAAGCTGCTCCGTGAGGCCGTCCAGTGGGGCGCGGAGGTCACGGCGGTGCTGTTCACGGAGGGCGCGGAGCTGCCGGAGCTGCCGGGGACGGCCCGCGCCGTGTGGGTGCCGGAGGGCGTGATGAAGTCGGTGAGCCCCATGGAGACGCCCCAGGGGGTGGTCTTTACCTGCCGCATGAGGGACGCGGCGCCGCCGGAGGCGTTGGCTCCGGGGCGCTATCTGGCTTTGGACGGGGTGCAGGACCCTGGGAACGTGGGGACGATTCTCCGCACGGCGGACGCGTTCCGGTGGCCGGTGTTTCTTTTGCCGGGGTGCGCGGACTGCTACAACCCCAAGACTTTGCGGGCGGGGATGGGCGTCCATTTCCGAACTCAGGTTTGGCGGTGTACGCTGGAAGAGCTTGCGTTGCTGGCGAAGCCAGTTGGTCTTCCGATGTACGCGTCCGCGCTGATGGAGAACACGGCGGATGTGCGGGACGTGGATTTGACGCGGTGTATTTTAATTGTAGGCAGCGAGGGACGGGGCGTTTCGCGGGAGGCGCTGGCGCTGTGCGATAAGACGGTGAAGATTCCGATGGCGGAGCATTGTGAATCGCTGAATGCGGCGGCTGCGGCGGCGGTGCTGCTATGGGAGGCGGCCAGGGCGGACGCATAGGGCGTGGTGGTTGTCAGGGTCCGCAGGGGGTTCGGTGTGCATCCCAGGCGGGTGCGGTGGTCGCGGGGGACGGGACGCCGAGGGCGGCGTCCCCTACGGTGTGCATCCCAGGCAGCCGGGAGGTTGCGGGGGATACGTTTCCACAGCCGTCATCAAAAATATCTTCCGCAAAACGCTGTTTTGCGGAACCGGCGCACCCCGTTCCGGCGCAGAGGCTACAGTGCCCACCAGATTCGCGTCGAGTTAAAGCTCTTTTTGGTTACTTTTTCTCTCGAGAAAAAGTAACCCGCCGGAGGCCGGAAGCCCGGCTGGCAGCCCCCCGCCCGCCGGAGGCATTTAGAGCGTATTACACAATTTTGTCTTGACAGGGATTCCAGCGATATGTATACTTGGAGGTCCTATGGGCCTATTATAGAAGGAGGGCCTTTATGCTTCGGTATTGGCTCTGGCTTACATCGTTGTCCAGATTGAATAATCAGATTCGTTTGGTCCTGCTCCATCGCTTTGCTACGCCGGAGGAGGTTTTTCTGGCTGGCGAGGAAGAATTGCGGCAGGTTGAGGGGCTCAGCGGGGAGCAGATTGCGGAGATTCTTCTGCATGACCTCTCGGAGGCGGACCGGATTCTGGACGACTGTCAGCGGCTGAATCAGCGGGTTCTTACCATTCAGGACGCGGAGTATCCGAACCGGCTGCGGAATATCTATGACCCGCCCTGCTTACTCTATGTCAAGGGGCGTCTGCCTGTTGTCGACGAAGAGGCCGCTGTGGCGGTGGTGGGGACGCGGAAGAGTACACCTTACGGGATCTCATGTGCGGGACGGCTGGCGTTTGATCTGGCGTCCTGCGGTGCGCCTGTCGTTACTGGCTTGGCGCGGGGCGGGGATACTGCTGCGGCCGTTGGGGCGCTGCGGGCCGGGGGCACTGTGATTGGTGTTACCGGGAATGGGCTCGACTATATCTATCCGCCTGAGAATCAGCGGCTTTATGAAGACGTTGCCGCGGCGGGGGCGCTTTTGTCGGAATACCCGCCGGGTACGGAGCCTAATCCGCGGCATTTTCCTGTGCGGAACCGCATTTTATCCGGGCTGAGCGTGGCTGTGCTGGTGGTGGAGGCCCCGGTGCGGAGTGGGACGTTGATCACCGCGCGTCTGGCCCTGGAACAGGGGCGGGATGTGTTCGCCGTTCCCGGCCCTATCGACGCGCCGTCCAGCGCCGGGTGCCTGGAGCTTTTGGAAGAGGGCGCCGGGGTGGGGGCGAAGGCGTGGCACATCCTCCGGGAGTACGAGGCCCGCTTCCCGGACAAGCTGCACCCCGCCGGACGGTCCCGGCGGAGTCCTGATCCGATTCCCGCGCGTCCCAAGCCCGCGCCCGCGCCTGTGAAGACGCGGGAAAAGCCGCCCGCTCCGGAGGAAGCCCCCGGAACGGGTGAAGAACCCGCGCTGATCAAAGTCACCGCGGAGCGCCTCACCGACGACCAGATCGCGCTCCTGGGCATCCTGGAGGTCCGGACGCCCAAGCAGATAGACGACCTGATTCAGCAGAGCGGCATCCCCACCCGCCGCGTCCTCTCGGCCCTGACGGTGATGGAAATCGACGGGCTGGTCCGCCAGCACAGCGGGAAGCGGTATACCCGTATGGCCGTGCTGGCAGACGCATAGACTGGTGCGTATGTTCACATAAATGGAGGTTATGGTTGAGTATGGCAAAGCAATACCTTGTCATCGTGGAGTCCCCGGCAAAGGCGAAGACCATCGGGAAGTACCTGGGGAAGGATTTTGTCGTCAAAGCCTGTATGGGCCACCTGCGGGATTTGCCCAAGAGCGTCCTGGGGGTGGATGTGGAGCAGGATTTCGAGCCGGTCTACAAGCCTATCAAGGGCAAGGAAGACGTTATCAAGGACCTGAAAAAGTCCGCCGAGGCGGCGGACCTCGTGTACCTGGCAACCGACCCTGACCGGGAGGGGGAGGCCATCTCCTGGCACCTGAAGCAGCTTCTGAACCTGCCGGACGAGAAGACCCGGCGGGTGACGTTCAACGAGATTACGAAAAAAGTGGTCCAGGACAGCATCCAGCGGCCCCGGGCCATCGACCAGAACCTGGTGGACGCCCAGCAGGCGCGGCGCATCCTGGACCGCCTGGTGGGCTACCAGCTGAGCCCCCTGTTGTGGAAGAAGGTCCGCCGGGGCCTGTCCGCGGGGCGGGTGCAGTCCGTGGCCACCCGGATGGTGGACGACCGGGAGCGGGAGATTGAGGCGTTCCAGCCCGAGGAATACTGGACCCTGAACGCGAACCTTCTCTCTGGCACGTCCAGCCGTCCCTTCACCGCCCGCTACCACGGGAAGGACGGGAAAAAGGCGGAGCTGAAATCCCGTGACGAGGTGGACGCTGTGATCCGGGAGACGGAGCGGGCCGCCTTTGCCGTGAAATCCGTGAAGCGGAGCGACAAGCAGCGCACCGCGCCGCCCCCCTTCACCACCTCTACGTTACAGCAGGAGGCGTCGCGAAAACTCTCCATGACGCCCCGGCGGACCATGGCTATCGCCCAACAGCTCTACGAGGGCGTGGACATCCAGGGCGAGGGCACCGTGGGCCTCATCACCTATATGCGTACCGACTCTCTGCGGATCTCCGAGGAAGCCCTGGCGGAGGCCAAGAGCTTCATCGAGGCCCGCTACGGGACCCAGTACGCCCAGACCCACCGCTTCAAGGCCAAGGCCAACGCCCAGGACGCCCACGAGGCCATCCGCCCCAGCAACGTCCGCTGGGCACCGGAGGACCTGAAAGGCGACCTGACGGCAGAACAGTTCCGCCTGTACCGCCTGATCTGGAGCCGCTTCGTGGCCTGCCAGATGTCCAACGCGGTCTACGACAGCGTGTCCGTGGAGATCGACGCGGCGGGGCACAGCTTCCGCGCCAGCGCGTCCAGCCTCAAGTTCGCGGGCTACACCGCCGTCTACGAGGAGGGGAAGGACGACGAGAAGGAGGAGAAGGAAACCCCGCTCCCCGAGCTGTCGGAGGGAGAGCCACTCACCCTCAAGGACTTCGCCCCCGACCAGCACTTTACCCAGCCCCCCGCCCGCTACACGGACGCGTCCCTGATCCGCGCCATGGAGGAACAGGGCATCGGACGGCCTTCCACCTACGCCCCCACCGTGTCCACGATTCTGGACCGGGACTACGTGATCAAGGACGGGAAGCACCTGAAAATCACCAACCTGGGCCGGGTGGTGACGGAGCTGATGAAGGACAAATTCACCGACATCGCCGACCTCCAGTTCACGGCCCATATGGAGGAAAAGCTGGACTCCGTGGAGGGCGGAAACGTGCCTTGGAAGGGCGTTCTTCGCGACTTCTACGGGGACTTCGATAGAAATTTGAAGCAGGCCGAAAAGGACCTGGAGGGGACCCGCATCAAGGTGCCGGACGAGGTGTCCACGGAGATCTGTCCGGAGTGCGGGCGGAATCTGGTCGTGAAATCGGGACGGTTCGGGCGTTTTCTGGCCTGTCCGGGGTATCCGGAGTGCAGCTTTACCATGCCGCTGGTGATCGAGATGCCGGGCCGCTGCCCCAAGTGCGGCGGGCGGCTCATGAAGCGGACGGGCAACAGCAAGAAGACCGGGAAGCAGTACACCTACTACTGCTGCGAGCATTTGACCAGCCGGGACGAGGCGCAGAAATGCGACTTCATGACCTGGGATGTTCCGGTGAAGGACGACTGCCCCGTGTGCGGGCAGACGCTGTTCAAGCGGGCCGGGCGGGGAAGTCGGAAGCCCTTCTGCATCAACGCGGCCTGCGCGAACTTCCTGCCGGAGGATAAACGGGGATACCCGGTGCGCAAGAAGGACGACGGCTCCGCTGAGGAAGTTGGTGCGGAGAAGCCTGCAAAGGCGAAGACTGCGGCGAAGAAGTCCACCGCGGCCAAGAAGACTACGGCGAAGTCTGCGGCGGCGTCAAAGCGCTCCGCGACGGCGAAGGTGACGGCCTCCGCGTCCAAGGTAGACGGCAAGAAGACCGCCGCGAAGAAGACGGCGGCGAAGAAAAAGGCCAAAGAGGAATAATGTGCAAGACAGCCGCCTGTGGGGGAGCGCTCCCCCGCAGGGGCGTGTTTTGCGTTGTAAAACAAACCAAAACAGCGGGTAAACAAGCGTTTACCCGCAGATAAAGTTTAGGGTCTAGCCCTTTTCAAAGGGCTGGTGGGGTCCAGGGGCAAAGCCCCTGGACGCCGGAGGCATAAGCAGGAAGGAGCGATCAGCATGGAGGTTACAGTCGTTGGCGCAGGCTTAGCGGGCAGCGAGTGTGCGTGGCAGCTTGCGGAGCGGGGTGTGAAGGTGACGCTGCGGGAGATGAAGCCGGAGAAAATGACGCCGGCGCATTCTACGGAGTATTTTGCGGAGCTGTGCTGCTCGAATTCGCTGCGGAGTGATCAACCGGAGAATGCGGTGGGGCTTTTGAAGGAGGAAATGCGGCGGCTGGGGTCGCTGATTCTGGCTTGCGCGGATGAGACGCGGGTGGAGGCCGGAGGCGCTTTGGCGGTGGACCGGCATGGGTTCGCGGCCTTGGTTACGGAGCGGGTCTGCGGGCATCCAAATGTAACTGTCGTGCCTGGTGAGGTGACGGAAATTCCCTCCGGGGAAGTCGTGATTGCCTCCGGGCCGCTGACCTCCGACGCTTTGGCGGAACGCCTGCAAGACCTCCTGGGCTCCGGCAGCGCCCTCCACTTCTACGATGCCGCCGCGCCCCTCGTCTCCGCCGCCAGCGTGGACATGGACAAGGCGTGGCTGGGGTCCCGCTACGACCGCGGTACCGCCGACTACATTAACTGCCCCATGACCGAAGCCGAGTACGACGCCTTCTGGCAGGCCCTTACCACCGCCGAGGAGGCCGAGGTCCACGGCTTCGAGGACAAGAAGGTCTTCGAGGGCTGTATGCCCGTGGAAGTCATGGCCCGCCGGGGCCGCGAAACCCTCTGCTACGGCCCCCTCAAGCCCCGGGGCCTCAAGGACCCCAGAACGGGCCGGGAGCCCTACGCCGTCGTCCAGCTCCGCCGCGACAACAGGGAGGGCAGCATCTACAACCTGGTGGGCTTCCAGACCCACCTCCGCTTCCCGGAGCAAAAGCGGGTCGTCTCCATGATTCCCGCCCTCCACGACGCGGAATTCCTGCGCTACGGCGTCATGCACCGCAACACCTTCCTCAATTCGCCCCAGCTCCTAGACCGCTACTACCGCCTGAAATCCGCCCCCCGCATTTCCTTCGCGGGCCAGATGACCGGCGTAGAGGGCTACGTGGAATCCGCCGCCTCCGGCTTCCTGGTGGGCGTGGAAACCGCCAGGCGCTTACAGGGCTTTCCGCCTGTGGACTTCCCCCAGGAAACCGCCATCGGCGCTCTGGCCCTCTACATCTCCAACCAGTCCATCACCGCCTTCCAGCCTATGAACATCAACTTCGGCATCATGCCGCCGCTGGACCACCGGGTCCGGGGGAAGAGGAATAAGAACGCGGAACTGTCGAGGAGGGCGCTGGAGACGGTGGATTCGTTACTTTTCTTGAAAGAAAAGTAACCAAAAGAACTTTTTAACTCGACACGAAATTGGTGGGCGGGGTTAGTCTCTGCGTGTAAATATAGAAGGGGAGGTTTTTTCATGAAGATTATAGTCGATGCTATGGGCGGGGATAACGCGCCGCGGGCGATTGTGCAGGGGGCGTTGGAGGCGCACAGGGAGTTCGGATCGGAGATTATTTTGGTGGGACGCGCGGCGGAGGTGCTGAAGGCCGTGGAGGAGTGCGGCGAGAAGAACCTCCCGGCGGGCGTGGAGATCCGCGACGCCACGGAGGTGGTAGAAATTGCGGACGATCCCGCTACCGCGTTCAAGAAGAAGAAGGATTCCTCCCTCTCCGTGGGCCTGCGGCTGCTGAAAGAGGGCGCGGGCGACGCTTTCGTCTCCGCAGGCTCCACCGGCGCGCTCCTGGCAGGCGCAACCTTAGTAGTGAAGCGCATCCGCGGCATCCGCCGCGCCGCCATGGGCCCGGAGATTCCTACAGCCGCAGGCAAAGCCGTCCTCTGCGACTGCGGCGCGAACGCCGAATGCACCCCGGAATACCTGCTCCAATTCGCCTACCTGGGCAGCTACTACGCCCAGAGGATGATGGGCCTGGAAAAGCCCCGCGTCGGCCTCTTGAACATAGGCGCGGAAGCGGAAAAGGGCGACACTCTCCGCCAGGAAACCCACGCCCTCCTGACAAAAGCCGGCGAAGCCGGCCGCATCCATTTCATCGGCAACATCGAAGCCGGCGACGCCATGTTAGGCGGTGCCGACGTCATCGTAGCCGACGGCTTCTCCGGCAACGTCCTTCTGAAAGCGATAGAGGGCACCGCCAAATTCCTCCTGAAAGAGCTAAAAAAGACCTTCATGACCAACTCCAAAACGAAACTAGGCGCCCTCCTGGTAAAAGGCGACCTGGGCGCCCTGAAAAGGCAGCTGGACCCCGGCGAAGTAGGCGGCACAGCCTTCCTAGGCATCACGAAACCCGTAATCAAAGCCCACGGCTCCTCCGACGCCCACGCCATCCGCAACGCCATCCTCCGCGCCGAAGAATACGCCCAAAGCGGCTTCATCGCCGACATCGAAGCAAACATCCACCTGATGAAGGTCGAATCGTAACGTGAGTGCGTACCTACGGGGGGCCTCCGGCGGCTTCCTTTTCTCGAGAGAAAAGGAAGCGAAAAGAGCTTTAGATCCGCTCTATGCTGCTGGTGGTTGAATTGGCTTGTCACACGGTGACGCAGGAAGTGCGTGTGGGGCATACCGGGCCGGTATGCCCCACAGATTTTCTTTATTAGGACATAAAAATTTCTGTGGTCCTTACCTTGATCAAGGTAAGGACCACTTTGCAGTTCCCCCGTTACGGCGCTACAGCCCCAACGCCCACCGGATTCACGTCGAGTTAAAGCTCTTTTTGCCTACTTTTTCTCTCGAGAAAAAGTAGGTCCCCCGGAAGGGGAAAAATCCACGGAAAATTCACATTCCCGTGATATGATACTGCCCAGGAGGTGGAAGGTATGCGGAAGATTTTGGTGGTTGAGGATGAGCCGGAGATTCAGGAGCTTTTGGGGGCTTATTTGCGTAATGAGGGGTATGAGGTGGTTTTGGCTGGGGATGGGGTGCAGGCGTTGGAGGTGTTTCGGGGGACGGCGGTGGATTTGGTTTTATTGGATGTGCTGCTGCCGGAACTGGATGGGTTTGGGGTTTGCCGGGAGATTCGGAGGGAGTCTGGGGTGCCGGTGATTATGCTGACGGCTTTGGATGGGGAGAGTGAGCAGATTCGGGGGTTTGATCTGGAGATTGATGATTATGTGACGAAGCCGTTTTCTATGCCTGTTTTGCTTCGCAAAATTGCGGCGGTGCTGAGGCGGGCCGGTGGGGTCGAGGACGCGGAGGTGCTGCGGTGGAAGGGATTGACGGTGCGGATCGAGAGCCGGGAGTGCTTGGTGGATGGGGTGGAGATTGCTTTGACGCAGAGGGAGTTTGATCTGCTGGCGGAATTGCTGAGGGCTCCCGGGCGGGTTCTGACGCGGGAGGTCTTGCTGAGCCGGATCTGGAGCTATGACTTCTTTGGCGACGCGCGGATCGTGGACAGCCATATTAAGAATCTGCGTAAAAAATTGCCTGTGGACTGTATCGAGACAATCAGGGGGGTGGGGTATCGTGTCCGGAAAATCAATTAAAACCAGCTTGTCCCTGCGGGTCTTCTGCCTTACGTTCGCGATGCTTTTGGCCTCCAGCGGCGTTACCTACGCAATCCTCTCCATGGTTACGCCCATCACCTATATCTCCATCGTCACCGACCAGTTGGAGAACCAGACACTGGAACTGGCCGTAGCTCTGGAGGGGGTACGGCTGGAGGACAGCGGGGATATTTTAGATGAATTCATCGTGTCCACGGGGGCCAACGTCGCCATCAGCAACATGGACGGAAAAGTTGTGAAAACGTCGTCCCACTATGGGATTACAGCCTCTTATGAGGAAGACGAAATGATTATTTCCGTGTCGCCCTCTGCGGAGTATGACACGCTAACTGTGTATCCCAACAACTTTTCCGGAGTGAAATTTACCGGGTCCGTGAATTGGCTCATAGACGTGCTTGCCAACCAGGGCTGGCTCGTGGACTCCGCGTCCGTCGCCGCTGACACCGCCAGTATCACCGTGGCCGACGAATCGTTGACGCACTACATCATGTTCGAGGGGGACCATGAGATGTACCAGCTCTTCGTGTCGCCGCCGGTGGAGCGCTCCAACCAGACGGCGGAAGCCCTGAGCCGAGCCGCGCCGTGGCTCCTGGGGGCCATGTTGGTGTTCTCGACGCTCTGTGCGCTGGGGTACTCCCGCTACATCACGCGGCCCATTGTGCGCCTGAGCGGAATTTCCCAGCGGATGGCGGAGCTGGATTTCTCCTGGACGTGCGGGGAGAAGCGCGGAGACGAAATTGGCGTCCTAGGCCGGAACCTGGACACGCTGTCCAGCCGTCTCTCGGCGGCCTTGAAGGAGCTTCGCGAGGCCAACGAGGCCCTCCGCCAGGACATCCAGCGGGAGCGCGAAATGGAGCGCCAGCGGACGGCCCTTTTTTCCGCCGTGTCCCACGAGCTGAAAACGCCGCTGACCATTCTGAAAGGCCAGCTCTCCGGGATGCTGGAGCGCGTGGACGTGTACCAGGACCGGGACAAGTACCTTGCGAAGGCCCTGGGGACCACGGGGCGCATGGAGGAGCTTGTGCAGGAAATTCTGACGGTTTCGCGGATGGAAGCCAGCAGTCTGGAGCCGCGCCGCCAGGCGGTGGATCTGGGTACGCTGGTTCGGGAACGGCTGGAAGCCGTGGCGGATTTGGCGGAGCAAAAGCGCCTGACGGTGCGGAGCGCCTTAGCGGAGGGCGTGACGGTCCAGGGGGACCCGTCCTTGCTGCGGAAAGCGGTTGACAACGTGGTATCGAACGCGGTCTTTTATGCGCCGGAAGGGGTCTGGGTGGACGCGGAACTGAGCCGCGAGGGCGGACGTGCGGTATTCCGCCTGGAAAACGGCGGCGCGCAGATTCCGGAAGCAGCTCTGCCGCACGTGTTTGAACCGTTCTACCGCGCCGAGGGGTCCCGAAGCCGCCGGACCGGCGGGAGCGGTCTGGGACTGTATCTGGTGCAGATGATTCTGGATTTACACGGGGCCGCGTATCGGATTGAGAACACGGCGTCGGGGGTGCGGTTTACGATTTGGTTTGCGTAGGACGGGGGGCCTCCGGCGGCTTCCTTTTCTCGAGAGAAAAGGAAGCGAAAAGAGCTTTAACTCGACGCGAATCTGGTGGTCGCGGAGGCTTTCTGCGCAGTAACGCGGCGGGTGCGAAGTGGTCCTTACCTCGTTTCGAGGTAAGGACCACGGATTTTTTTACATCATAAAAAGAAAACCGTGGGGCATACCGGAAAGGTATGCCCCACACGCAGGCACGCCGTTACCGTGCGGGAAGCCTTAACAACCTCCAATGTATAGAGCGGATCTAAAGCTCTTTTTGGTTACTTTTTCTCTCGAGAAAAAGTGACCCGCCGGAGGCAGATGGATTTTCACAGAAAATCCATAAACCCTCCACGCCATCTCCACACGCAGGCGGTATTCTGGGTACGCAAATTGAGCAAAGAAAGGGTGCTGTGTATGAGAATCGAAATTGAGCGTGTGACGATGACGTATCCGGGGGGACGGAGGGCGTTGAAGGATGTGTCTTTGACGCTGGGGAGTCCGTGTCTGGTGGGGCTGCTGGGGCCGAATGGGGCGGGGAAGTCTACTTTGATGAAGCTGCTGACGGCTGGGTTGATGCCTACGGATGGGGAGATTCGGGTGGATGGGAGGCCGCTGGGGGCTTGTGAGAGGGATTTGAAACGGCGGTTGGGGTATCTGCCGCAGAGTTTTGGGCTTTATGACGAGCTGTCGGTGGGGCAGTTTTTGGACTATATGTGCGCGCTGAAAGGGCTTTCTGACAGCCGGGAGGCGGTTGGGCGGGCTTTGCGGGAGACGAATCTGGAGGCGCTGGGGCGGGTGAAAATCCGGGCGCTGTCCGGGGGACAGAGACAAAGGGTGGGGATTGCTCAGGCGCTGCTGGGGTCGCCGGAGTTCCTTATCTTCGACGAGCCTACCGTGGGGCTGGACCCGGAGGAACGGATTCATTTCCGGAACCTGTTTTCACAGGCGGCGCAGGAGCGGATCGTGGTGCTGTCCACGCATATTATTGAAGATGTGCAGTCCGTTTGTACGCAGTTGGTGGTCATTCACAAGGGAAATATCCTCTTTGTCGGGACGCCTTCTGAGCTGATCCGGATGGCGGAGGGGCATGTTGGGGTCTTCGAGGAAGCCGGGGCCGGGGTCTCCGGGGACTTCCACGTCGCTTCTCGGGTCAATACGGCCCGCGGCGTCTCGTGTCGGGTGGTGGCGGAGGTTCTGCCGCCCTTCGCGGAGGCGGTGGAGCCACATCTGGAGGATGCCTATCTGTACCTGATCCACCTGGGACACAAGGAGGCGGCGTGATGGGGCGGCTGTTTCGGGTGGAGCTGGGGCGGCTGCTGCAAAGCCGTGTGATGTGGGCGGCGGTGCTGGCGACGCTGGCGCTGCCCCTGGCGGGGTATGGGCTGTTTCCCATGCTGTCGTGGACCACAATGGCGACTATCTATCTGGCAAACCCCATCTGCGTGGGGACCCTGGGCGGGACGCTGGTCTTCGCGGCGCTGACGCTGTATGAGCTGGACCGGGTGCGGCAGTTCCGCATGGAGGCGATTACCGATTCCGTGGTCTCGCCGGCGGCACTGGCTGTGGCGCGGCTGGCGGGGATTGGCGTATGCGCGCTGCTGACGGCGGCGCTGGGGTTCGCGCTCTATGGGCCGTATACCGCTTGGCGGCTGGATTTGGTGTTCTCGCTGGGGGATTACGCGCTGTGCTGGTTTTTGGTGGTGTTTCCGGGGCTGGCGTTCGGGAGCGCGTGCGCGGGGGTGTGCTACTTTGTCGTGGGACGGGCGGACGTCAGCTTTCTGGCGGCGGCGTTGTTCCTGCTGGTGCCCAGCTACAGGGGGTACACGGGCGACGCGGCCCCCTGGTGGCAGTGGGGGCTGGTTAAGCTGCCCGCTCTGTCCGATGATTTCGGGAACACGCTGGTGTTCCGGATCGGGGCCTATACGCGCTTGATCTGGCTGTGTCTGTTCGGCGGGGCCGTGCTGCTGGGGCTGCTGTGCCTGCGGCGGTACGGGAAGGGGCTGATGGGGTCGTTTCTGCTGGGACTGCGGCGGATGTGGGCGGGGGCACTGGCGGCGGTGTGCCTGCTGTCCGCCGGGGGACTGCTGTGGAGGTATCAACCGTTTCTTGACCATACCCCCGACAACTGGATCGGCGTTGAAGAGGTTGACTACATGACCGATGCCTTGCAGCTCGTGGACGCCTCCGCGCTTGTGGACGCGTCCCATACGCGGACGGGAATCGTCTCCGGAAGGGCCGTGTACCGCTTCGAGAACGTGAGCGGGGAGGCGCGGGAGCTCTACTTTGAGATGAACTCCGGGTATGCGATGCGGTCCGTTCGCGTCAACGGGGAGCGCGTTCCCGTGACCGACTGTCAGGAGGACTACATCGCCGGGCGGTATTGGAGCTGTCCGGTTCCGGCGGAGCGGGATGTGGTCGTGGAACTGGAATACGGCGGGATGCCCCGTCTCTGGAATGTGAGCGGGGGGATGTATCTGGATCGGGTCGTCAGTTCCCGATACGTGGCGCTGGATCGGAAATGCGTCGCGCCTACGCCGCAGACTATGATTTTGAGCGAGAATACGCCGTACCGTGTGGAGCTGACCCTCCCCGCCGGGATGACGCCTGTGTCCGCGGGCGCTGTGGAGCTGCTTTCCTCCGGGGAGGGAACCTGCACTTGGGCCGTGGAGGAGAAAGGACGGGCGTCCATCTCCGTGTACGCGGCGGACTTCGTGAAGGCGGACCTGGAGGGCGGAGGCGTGCCCATCGAGTTCTATTTCAGCGAGAAGCACCGGGAACAGCTGGAAGCCCTGGACGCGGTTTCCGCCATGGAGGAGGCCGTAGCCTACTGCACCGCCCACTACGGTCCCAGAACCTTCGACACCGGCAAGCCCTTCAAAATCCTCCAGCTCACGGAGTTCGAGTTCGGCGGCTTCGCGTCCGGGAACATCAGCGCCACCCTGGAGGAGAGCTTTACCACGCGGAGCCTCCAGGACCGCGAGAAGGGCGCGTCCGGGGCGGAAGTGCTGGCCCATGAGATTATCCATCAGTGGTGGGGTCTGGGCGTGATGCTCCAGGACCCGGAGGACCCCTTCTGGACCAGCGAGGGCATGACCACCTACTCCACCTACCGGCTCATGGAGGCGCGTTACGGCGAGGAATACGCCCGTGTCCACTACCTGGAGCCGTGGGAGGCCGCGGTGGAGGACAGCGCAAACAACTTTTACGTGCGGAATCCGGAGTACCTGGACCGCCTGCCGGACCTCTACCGGGGGAACATCGAGGCGGCAATCCAGAGCGTGAACTGGTACAGCGGGACCGCACTCATGATCAAACGGGCGGAGGCCCTTGTGGGAGGACAGGAGGCTATGGACGCCATTCTATCGAAGCTCTACCGGGAGGGCGGGACGGAGCTGGGCCCCGCTTACGTGACCCTCGGAGACTTTTTGACGGCCTGCGGGCTGACGGAGGAGGCGGTTGGACGTGGGTAAAATCTACCTTTACGAGCTGCGGCGGCTGGTGTGGAACCGGGTGTTCCTGGGGCTGGCGGCGGTGGTGCTGGGGTACGGCTGGGTGACACTGACGGGGGAAATTCTGCTGGGTGTGGAAAATACCGCGCCGTTTTCTCCGGTGAGCTTCGGGGCTTACTGCCAGCGGCTGGGGCCGGTGATCCTGGTTGGGGAGCTGTTCTTTCTGTCCTTCCTGGTCCGGGGACGGGGATGCCGGGAGATTGTGGCGGCGACGCCGGTGGACGGGGGGCGGCTTCTGGCGGTGCGGCTGGGGGCCGCGGTGACGGGGACGCTGCTGCTGTGGGGGCTGGGCGCGGGGGTCGCGCTGGGGTTTTACGCGGCGGTGTTTCAGTGGACGGGGTTCGGGTTGCTGGTTGTGCCCTGGGCAATGGCAGCGGGTGGCTGGGGCGCGGCGGGGGCCGCGATTGGCTGGATGCTGCGTGGGATGGTAAGTTAGCGGGGTCCAGGGGGAACTGTTCCCCCTGGCGGGAGTGCAGAGGGCGGAGCCCTTTGCGGAAAAAAGTTCCGTGCCTCCTTGGCACGGAACTTTTTTATGAGAGCAAGGTAACCGCGTCAGAACTCATAATCCACAGCTACGCGGTCCTCGCGAATAGACTTGCACAGAGCGGAAACCACCTTGTGACGCGGGTCGTTTTTATACGCCTCCAGCGCTTCCAAGCTTTCAAACTCGCTGACAAGCACGGCGCTGTAGTTCCCGCCGGAGCCAACGTTGACCGCAACTTCGCTGCGAAGAAGCTCCGGAATCACGCCTTGGAGGCCGCGGAGTTTGTTCAGGAATTCCGCCTGCTGTTCTTCGGTGCCGGGGCGGAATTTCCACATGACGATGTGGCGGATCATCCGTCTCCCCTCCCTTACTTACTGCGGTTGTAGGCTTCGATACCCAGGCCAAGAAGCTCGATGGCGCGGGTGAGATCGCCGGGGTTCGTGACGTAGGCGATGCGGATCTCGTTGCGGCCCTTGCCGGGGGTGGCGTAGAAGCCCTCGCCGGGGGCGTACATGACGGTTTCGTTGTTGTCGTGGAAGTCCTTCAGGAGGAAATACTGGAGGGCGTCGGCGTCGTCCACGGGAAGCGTGACCATCAGATAGAACGCACCCTCGGGGGAGCTGAAACGGACGCCGGGCAGCTTTTCCAGACCCGCGACCACCACGTCCCGGCGGCGGCGGTACTCGTCCCGGACGGAGGCGCAGTATTCGGGGGTCATGGTGCGGTAGAGGGCGGCGGCGCCAATCTGATCCAGCGTGGCGGAGCAGAGACGGCCCTGGCAGATTTTCAGGGCGTGGGACATCAGCTCCCGGTTCCGTGAAACCATCACGCCGACCCGCGCGCCGCAGGAGGAGAAGCGCTTCGACACGGAGTCAATGACAACGATGTTCTCCGCCGCGTCCGCGTACTCCAGCATGGAGCTGAGGGGGCGGTCGCTGTAGATGATCTCACGGTAGACCTCGTCGCTGATGAGGAAGAGATTGTGCTCTTTGGCAATGTCCACCAGGACGCGCTTTTCCTCGTCCGTGAGGACGGTGCCGGTGGGGTTGCCGGGGTTCGTGACGAGGATGGCGCGGGTGTTGGGGCCAATCAGCGGCTCGATGCGCTCCCGGGAGGCGAAGCGGTAGCCCTCCTCCGGAGAGGTGGGGATGGGACGGATGCGGCCTCCGGTGATGTTGATGAACGTGGAATAGTTGGGGTAGAAGGGCTCGGGGACCAGGACTTCGGCCCCTTCGTCCAGGATGCAGCTCATGGTGACTTCCAGGGCTTCGCTGCCGCCGGTGGTGACGAGCATGTCCTCCAGAGCGAGGGAGATATTCAGAGCGCCGTAATAGTCGCGGACGGCCTCGAGAAGCACTTCAATTCCGGCGGAGGGCGCGTAGGCCAGGACGGACTCTCCAAAATTGTGAACGGCGTCGAAAAAGGCCCTGGGGGTCTGGATATCCGGCTGGCCGATGTTCAGGTGATGGACCGTGCGGCCCTGTGCCTCCGCCGCCACCACGTATGGGTAGAATTTGCGGATGGGGGATAGGGTACACGCTTCGATGTTTTTGGAAAACTTCATCCCGTCTTCCTCCTTCATTTAAGAATCCGTACCCGGCGGGACCGCGGAGGTCCGCAGGGGACGCGATCCGGCGCTGGCGCGCCAGATTGTACAGTTCTCTATTGTAGCATTTTGGGCGGGGATGTCAATTGTTTTTTCTGCAACAAGCGGGGCGGGAAATCGAACGGGATTTATTGCAGATCCGACATCCAATAGACGTACTCCGCGCCGCTCTTGTAGTTTTTCCCGTGCTTTGTGAGTTTTATCAGCCATTTTACCCGGGGATACTGGGGGAGAAAGTTTTTGATCACGGTGCCGTCGGCCAGGAGGGCGTCGGGGCTGCCGGCCTCGTCATAGTCGTCGTCAAAGACGGAGACGGGCATGTTGTCGTGAAGCTCTACGTCTTCTTCCGCTGAGTCGTTTACGATGTCCGCCTGGGAAAAGAGGTAGATGGGTGCGCCGGTTTCTTCGTCGGAGGCGCAGAGCTCGTTGAAGTCCAGCCAGATCCGGTGCTTGTCCAGGGGGGTGACGTTTTTGCACTTGTGCTGCTTGGTCCGCAGCTCGCCTTTGTACCAGTATGGGTAGGCTTGGGCCATTTTTTCCACCTCTTTGCCGTTTTAGGACGATTTTATCAGAAATATTGGCTTGCATCAAGGCTGAATTGTGGTATGATAAAAATATGCAATTTCCTGGCTTTTGAGCAGTTCAGAAGGAGCGTGAGGCGATGCTGACTTATGACCTGGAGGAACGGGGCGGGCTGTCCCTTTATGAATACCTTTACCGGCGGGTCCGTGAGGATATCCTCAGCGGGGTACTGCCCGCCGGGGAGCGGCTTCCGTCAAAACGGGCGCTGGCGGAGCACCTGCGGGTGTCCGTTGTGACGGTGGAGAACGCGTATAAGCAGCTGGAGGCGGAGGGGTATCTCTACACGCGGCCCAAACGGGGGTTTTTCGTGTCGCAGGTGGAGCAGGTGCCCGCCGCGCCTGGGGCGGGGCCGAAGGTCGTGGGGACGCCTGCGGCGGCGTGGCGGCTGGATCTGCGGAGCAATCAGGTGGATACGGCGTGCTTCCCCGCCTCCCTCTGGGCGCGGCTGACACGGAGGGCGCTGTCCGAGGGGGCGTTCCTGTCGCCTACGGAGCACCAGGGGCTTCCGGACCTGCGGCGGGCTATCGCGGAGGATTTGCGGGATTTTAAGGGTATGTCCGCGTCGCCGGAGCAGATTATCGTGGGGGCCGGGGCGGAATACCTGTATTTGCTTCTGGCACAGCTGCTGGACCCGGACCGGCGGGCCGTGTTCGCGCTGGAAGATCCGGGGTATCCGAAGATCCGGCAGGTCTATCAGCACTGGGGGGCGGCGTGCCGTTCCGTGCCGCTGGACGGGCAGGGGGTTCGGCTGGGGGAACTCTACGATGCCGGGGCCAGCGTGCTCCATATTTCCCCCGCCCACCACTACCCGACGGGGACCGTCACGCCGATCGCGCGGCGTCAGGCTCTTCTGCGCTGGGCGGAGGAGGCCGACGGCATCATCATTGAGGACGATTATGACAGCGAGCTGCGGTTTACCGGACGGCCGCTCCCGACGCTGCAAAGCATTGACGGCAACGGGCGGGTGATCTACGTGAATACGTATTCGCAGACGATTTCGCCGTCTATTCGGGTAGGGTTCATGGTGTTGCCGGTGCGGCTTCTGGAGCGGTTCCGGCGGGAGCTGGGGTTTTATGCGTGTACGGTGCCGGTGCTGGAGCAGCAGGTACTGGCGAGCTTTCTGGCGGGGGGCTGGTATGAGCAGCATCTGGCGCGGATGCGAAAGGAGTATCGGACGCGTCGGGCGGCGGTGCTGGAGGCGTTCGGGGGGCTGGAGGGCGTGTCGATATCGGAGCGCGGCGCGGGCCTGCACTTTCTCCTGCGTCTGGAGACGGAAAAAAGCGACCAAGCCCTCCGCGAGAAAGCGGAAAGCCTGGGCGTCCGTCTGGTATTTCTTTCGGAGTACGCGGCAGTCCAGAAGGAGGAATACGCCCACACTCTGGTGGTAAACTACGCCAACCTGGACCCGCACAGACTGGAGGAAACAATCCGCCTCCTGTCCGCCATTCTATCAGAATAACAGCGTACCGAACCAAGCAGAAATGCGGCAAAAAAGGACTGATCTGCCAGGGTCCAGGGAGGCGCCTGCCTCCCTGGTGGGAGTCCAGAGGGCAAAGCCCTCTGGCCGCCGGAGGCCCCCCGTCCCCCGTACTCAGGCAGTTTCGATCTGCTCAGACTCCCGGCGGAAGCGCACCATGCCGGTGCGGTCGAGGGCGACCATGATGGCGGGGATGAAGACGAGTTGGAGGATGATGCCGGGGATGGCGGTGAGAAGTGCGCCGGAGAGGAACATCTGCCAGGTGAAGGGCTGGGAGGCGACGCCGGAGAGGATGATGCGGACAAGGGCCCAGACGAGGCGTCCGCCGATCATGGCGGCGATGAGGCAGCGGTAGAGGGCGATGACGCACTGCCAGCGGGAGCGGGCGTAGAGGAAGCCGGTGAGGAAGCCATAGGCGGCCAGCTCGAAGGCCATGGCGATGCCCGTGGGGAAAATGGGGGGCATTCCGAAGAGGGCGAAGCGGATCAGAGGCAGGGCAAAGCCCACCACCGCGCCGTACTGCCAGCCGCACAGGAAGCCGCACAGCAAAACGGGCAGGTGCATGGGACACAGCATGTTCCCAATCTGAGGAATCTGCCCGGTCAGAAAGGGCAGTTCCAAGCCCACGGCCATCATCAGGGCCGCTATCACCAGGTTTTTTGTGTTCTGTTTTGTCGTGCTCATTGTCTTGCAACTCCTTATCAAAAGTCTCTGCCCGGCTTCTGCGGGGCTTGGCCTTCATGGCTTTCTTACGGAGCGTCCCTTACTTTTTCTTGAAAGAAAAAATAAGCAAAAAGAACTTTTTAGATCCGCTCTTCGGCTGGGTGCGGGTCGGGGGCCTCTGCGACGGCAACCTGGCTTTTGCGAATCTGCCGCCTTCTTGGCGGGGATTTTTTGCTATTATACATGAGTTTTCCGAATTTTGCAAGGCTTAGAAAAAATTCGTGGTGTCTATGGTCAGATCGGCCCCTGCTTCTGTAGCGCAGGCCGCGAAATAGCGCTCCTCCAGGGCGCGCCACAGGCTGTCGAACGTGGGGTAGTAGTCCCCCTCGCGGGCTTGCAGGCGGCGGGTCTGTTCCTCATGCTCACAGGTCAGAAACAGCTTCCAGTCGTAATATCCCGCCAGGGCGGGGTGCTGGGAGTAGGTGCCCTCGACGAGAATCATTTCCACATCGTCGGGGTCCACCTCAATGGGCTCCCCGTCCAGGTCCACAGACTTCTCCGCCGCCGCTTGCAGAATCGGCGGATACGCCAGGGGCCTCCCCTCCGAAACCGGGGCCAGCACTTGCTCCCGCAGGCGGTCCAGGTCCATGTTCCCGGCGGGGTGTTCCTTCCAGTCCTCCGCGCGGGCCTCCCAGGGGAGGTAGAAATCATCCATGTGAATGACGTGCCTGGAGCCTGGAATCAGATGGTCCACGATGTCCGCGAAGCCCGTCTTCCCGCTGCCGCAGCGTCCGTCTACAGCGATCAGGCAGGGCCGCAGGCCCTCCTGGCGCATGGCGGCGCTGGAGCGCAGGTCGCCCCGATGGGACAGGCGCAGCCAGGCGGCGTAGTGCTCCCGGGCGAAGCGGTCCAGGACCCGCAGCGCGGGGAGGTAGCCCGCGTAGTCCGTGCGGACCACCCGGTAGTGGGGGCTGTAGGCGTTCCGGTACGCCTCGCTGTGGCTGACGGGGGGACAGCCCTGGCGGCGGTACGCATCCAGATAGTCCGCCATACCGGGGACGGGCAGGGCCTCCAGCTGGGCCAGCTTGTCTGCGAGGCCCTCCGGCGTCCCCTCCGTCACGGCCATGGTCAGCGAGAACATGCGCCCGATCAGAGGCAGGTCCGACAGCGTGGACAGAGCCTGGGTGATGGGGACGCGGCAGAGGCCGTTTCCGATGGGTTCGGGAGGCATAGGCTCTGTGCCCGCCTCCTTCCGCTCTGTCAGGAGCGCCGCCAGCGTCTTGTCGGGGCTTTCAACCATGTGGGCGGGGCCGAACTCGCTCTGGTAGGCCAGCTTGCAGAAGTCCTGGGGTTCCATGAGGGGGTAGCGGGCCCAGTGGGCGCGGGCGGCGCTGATGAAATCCTGTTTCATGATCCGATCTCCTTCTCCGCCAGGTCCACGGCCCGCCGGATGTACTCGTCCAGGCGGCAGTCCTCGGTCCCCGCCACGTGGACGCCGCAGGTGGAGGACGGAATCAGAATCTTCACCGCGCCGGACCCGGACACCGCCGCCGCCATGGCCGGGGACACCTCCCCCATGATGCCGTTGGCGAGAATCACGCCGATGGGGCCTAAGATGAGGTCCGCTTTTGGCGCGTTGTACACGATGGCGTTCTCCCCCGTGGCCCCCTGGGCGGCGCCCGCTTTCAGCATGGCGCTGGTGGCCAGGACGTTGGTGCCCAGGCAGAGGAGGTCCCAGTCCTCCGGCAGGCGCGGCTTCAGGAGGCGGATGAGCTGACTGCCCACGCCGCCTCCCTGGCCGTCCAGAACGACGGCCCGCCGTTTTCCTTTCCCTAGGCCCATTACTTCTTCCCGGAGCCGTGGAGGTCCGCGGCCAAGATGGCCTCCTTGCGCTCCATCACGTCTCCGGCTTTCAGCTGGGCCACGAAGTTGTCCGCGCCGATGCGGTCAATGAAGCGCCCGAAGCGCTCTCCCGTCTTTCCCTGTTCCCGGAACAGGAGCAGGGAGCGCTCGATCATCTCCATGACCTCGTCCTTGGTAAAGATGCCGTCGACAACGGTGCCCAGCCGCTGACGCTTGCCCCAGAGGCCCCCGACGATAATCCGGTAGCCCGCCGTCTCCTCGGTGACGCAGCCGAAGCGGCAGGCCCCTACGCACTTGCCGCAGTGGGTGCAGACGTCCCGGTCGATCTGCATGACGCCGTTCTCGTCCAACTTCGCGTTCTGGATGGGGCACACCGCCGCCACGGAGCATTTCTTGCACTTCTTGCAGTCCGCGGAGTTGTAGGCGGGGACCCGCTGGCCCATGATGCCGAAGTCGTTCAGGCCCGGCTTGATGCAGTTGTTGGGGCAGCCGCCCACGCCGATCTTGAACTTGTGGGGGAGCTTCACGTCGTACCAGCCCCGATAAAAGCGCTCGTGGATCTCCCGGGCCAGGGCCTGGGTGTCGATGAGTCCATGGATGCACACGGTGCCCTTGCAGGGGACCACAGGCCGGACCCGGGCCCCGGTGCCGCCGGTGTACAGCCCCGCCTCGGCGATGAACTTGTCGAAGGGCTCGATGTTCTCGTAGGTCAGTCCCTGGACCTCCATGGTCATGCGGACGGTGAAGGCCACGTTCCCGTTTCCGAACTTCCTCGCGGCCTCCCCCGCTTTCGCAAGCTCCTCCGCGCTCATGGTGCCGTCCCGGGTGATGATGCGGGCGATAAAGTGCTCGCCGTCCCGGCACAGGATGTAGCCCCGGCCTTTCAGGGCCTTCTTCTCTTCCGGAGTCAGATTCAGCATACTTTTTTCCTCCTCTTTTGAATTGATAATTGAGAATGGATAATGGATAATGAAGTGGGCTGTGGGGTTTGCTTCTGTTTTGGATTTTGTGGCGCAGTGAAAAAATGGTTGAAAAAACCTGGGAAATCAGAGATAATAGAAAGCGCGGTTCCGGAGCGGAAATCCGTCACATGACCACCAGTCTGTCCGGATACATATAGACGCTGCACATAGTGGAAACACATGGGGGGCAGTGTGACTTGCGGTCTATCAGCACGATCCCGCGCTGGGCAAAGGCAAGGAGTTCCTCTGTCCCCTGCCCGGCATACATGTCATACCGGTCGAGCATGACCAAATCCCTCTTTTCGGGATTCAGCAGCTCCGCGGGGTGGAATGGGTCTGGATACCTGTATGAATCGACGCGTTCCCGGTCCCTCAGCTTATGGAGCAGCGAACACAGATAACTTTTCCCTTCTGAACCAAGGCCCGTAAAGCTATAAACGCCGGGTTCTGAAATTTTTATCTGGATGGAAGGGGTATACTGATTCAGGCTGCTCAAATCAATAATCGGGGTCTTCCGGATCACAGGGGGCCACCTCCATCATGTATTCGGCAAACTCGTGCATAGAGGTAAAATGCTTTCCCCAGCAGATGACGTCTATTTCGACATCCTCTACCTTACACGCAATGTAATAATTTTTTGCGGGAAGCAGAAGGGTGCCTCTCGTGCAGTTTCTTGCGATCCCTCCCAAAGCGCCGCGGTTGATCTCCGCGCCCCACACGATCACATCCGGCCGGTGCCAGACCGCAAGCGCGCCCTTTGTTCCGGTGCTCAAAAACTCGCGGGGCAGAGTGCGGCCAAATCTGTCGATGAACTGGCGGTTATCCACATACCGGCCTTCCTCCACCTCACGCAGGATAGCCTGATCGTACTCGCAGCCATCCATACGGATCTGCATAAACAGAACTTCGACATCCCGCTCTATGGGCATATCCGGCAGGCAGTCCTGATCATCAAAATAAATGTTAAGAGACATCTGGCACCTCACTTACACAGCAGGCAGACCGTTACAGGCGGCGGGAACCGATTCAGGAATCTGCACAAAAAGCGGGAAACACGTGCTTATTATATCATGCTTTTTTCGGTTTTGCAACTGCTTCATACGCTCATGAGCATTTGGAATACCAGGCGGGACCACCAGGCCAGCAGCAGGTGCAGAACCGCCAGGAGGGCCCAGCCCAGGAGCACCCGCGTCCTGCGGGGGGAACGGTACGCGGCCCAAAGGGACGCGGCGGCTCCGGCGAGGCCCACAAAGGGGGCCAGATACCCGCCGTAAAGGAAGACGTACCACAACAGCAGCGTGCAGACGCGCCCCCACAGCCCCGTCCCGGCGGGGACGCTGGCAACTGCGGTGTCGAAGCTCAAAGTGGCTGCCAGCGGGCAGCAAAGCAGAAGAAGCGCAGTCCATTTTGCCTCCCTACGCACCGTGAAACACCCCCCTTGAATACTGGCTTATCAGGAAAATCATACCACAATCATCCCCGCATTTCAACATCCATGCGCACCCTGCGCAGAAAGGACCCGACACTATGCTGAAACGAATTTTTACCGGACTCCTGCCCATACTTCTCCTGACGGCCTGCGGGGCCCCGGACCCGGCCCCCGCCCCCTCCCCGCCCCCGCCGGAGGCGGAGGACGCCGCCGTCACTTTCACCGACGACCTGGGCCGTGAAGTCTCCGTGGCGGAGCCGCCGGAGCGGGTGGCGGCGCTCATCGGCAGCTTTGCCGACGTGTGGTGCCTGGCGGGAGGCCGGGACACCCTCGTCGCCGCCGCCGGAGACGCCTGGACTTCCTTTGACCTGGACTTGGCCCCCTCCACCGCCGACCTGGGGGCCATCAAGGAGCCGAACCTGGAAGTCCTTCTGGCGGCGGAGCCGGACCTGATTCTGGCCAGCTGCAACACCACTGCCAACCTGGACCTGATGGACACCTTCGATCAGGCGGGCCTCACCGCCGCCTATTTCGACATCCAGAACATCGGCGACTACCTGAACATGCTGGAGATCTGCACCCGCCTCACGGGCCAGCCGGAGAACTACGCCCGTTATGGCACGGAGGTAAAAGCCTGCGTGGACGCCGCCATCGCCCGGCAGGACGGGAGCGCCCCCACGGTGCTGTGCCTGCGGGCCAGCGGGTCCAGCTGCAAGGTGAAGGGGAGCGTGGACAACGTGCTGGGGGAGATGCTGGCGGACCTGGGCTGCGTGAACATCGCCGACGGCGGGGCCTTGTTGGAAAATCTGAGCCTGGAGGCCATCATCGCCGCCGACCCGGATTACATCTTCGCCGTCCTGCAAGGCTCGGACCCCAGCGCCGCCCGGGAGACGCTGGAGAAAACTCTCCTGAGCAATCCCGCCTGGGAGACGCTGCGGGCCGTCCGGGAGGGCCGCTTCTATACCATGGACCACAGGCTCTACAACCTGAAACCAAACGCCCGGTGGGGGGAATCCTATGAAGCGCTGGCGGACATTCTCTATCCCGCGTAGGCGGCTCTTCGCGGCCCTGGGGGCCCTGACGGTTCTGGCGGCAGTGCTGAGCATCTGCCTGGGAGCGGTGCCGGTGCCGCCGGGGGACCTGCTGGCCGTTCTCACGGGACGCCTCCGAGGCACCGCGGAGGCGCAGATCGTGCTCTACGCCCGGCTCCCCAGGACCTGCGGGTGCCTGCTGGCGGGGGCGGCGCTGGCGGTGTCGGGGGCCGTGATCCAGGGGGTGCTGAACAACCCTTTGGCCGCGCCCAACATCATCGGCGTCAACGCCGGAGCGGGCCTGATGGTGGCGTTTTGCAGCGCCTTTCTGCCCGCGGCGGTCATGCCCCTGGCGGCGTTTGCGGGGGCCATGGCGGGGGTGTTTCTGGTGCTGCTGATCGCCGAGAGGACCGGGGCCGCAAAGATTACGCTGGTGCTGGCGGGCGTGGCCGTGTCCAATATTTTCAGCGCGGGCATCGACGCCGTTGTGACCCTGGTGCCCGACGCGCTGAACGGCTACTCCGACTTCCGGATCGGCGGGCTGGCGAACCTGTCCATGAGCCGGGTGGCTCCTGCGTTCTGGGTGATTCTGGCGGCGCTGCTGCTGGTGCTGGCGCTGTCGGGGGAGCTGGATATCCTGCTGCTGGGGACCGAGACGGCCCGGAGCCTGGGTCTCCCGGCAAAGCCCCTGCGGATGGTCCTGCTGGCTCTGGCGGCGGCGCTGGCGGGGGGCGCGGTGAGCTTTTGCGGGCTGCTGGGCTTCGTAGGGCTGATTGTGCCCCATATCATGCGACGCTTCGCGGGGGAAGAGAGTCTTCCGCTGCTGCTGGCCTGCGGCCTGGGGGGCGCGGCCCTGCTGACGGGCTGTGATCTGCTGGCACGGGTGCTGTTCGCGCCCTACGAACTGCCGGTGGGGATCGTGCTGTCCCTGGGTGGGGGGCCGTTCTTCATTTGGCTGCTCCTGCGGCAGAGAGGGGGAAGAACGCCTTGATTGAGCTGGAAAGCCTGTGCGCCGGATACCCGGGGCGGGCGGTGCTGAAAGATGTGTCGCTGAGCTTTCCGGCGGGGCGGGTGGTGATTCTCGTGGGCCCCAACGGCAGCGGAAAGAGCACCCTTCTGCGCACCGCCCTGGGGCTCCAGCCGAAGACGGGAGGCCGCGTGCTTCTGGACGGCATACCCATCGAAGCCCTGACGGCAAGGCAGACGGCGCTGAAAGCGGCGTACCTGCCCCAGTCCAGGGCGGTGCCCAATATCACGGCGCGCCGCATGGTCCTCCACGGCCGCTTCCCGCACCTCTCTTTCCCAAGAAGATACCGCGCGGAGGATTATCGGGCGGCGGAGCGCGCCTTAGCCTGGGCAGGCGCAGAGGACATCGCGGACCGCCCCATGCAGGAGCTGAGCGGAGGCCAGCGCCAGAAGGTGTACCTGGCCATGGCCCTGGCCCAGGAGACGGAGACGGTCTTCATGGACGAGCCCACCACATACCTGGACGTGCGCCACCAGATAGAAGTGATGGCAGTTGCGCGCCGTCTCGCGCAGGACGGAAAAGCCGTCGTACTGGTGCTGCACGACCTGTGCCTCGCCATGCGCTTCGCAGACGAAATCGCCGTCCTCTCAAACGGCGGACTCGCATACCAGGGAACGCCGGAAGCAGTCTGCCAGGACGGCATCTTAACGCGCGTCTTCGGCGCAGCGCTGGAGCGCGTAGAAACCGAAACCGGCTGGCGGTACTACTACCGGTAGCGTGCCTCCGGCGGGCGGGGGACGTGGGACGGGGGACGGGGGGCTGCCAGCGGGGCTTCCCGCCTCCGGCGGCCAGAGGGCTTTGCCCTCTGGACTCCCACCAGGGAGGCACGCGCCTCCCTGGACCCTGGCAGATCGGGGTGTTTATTGGAGGGTTTATGGCTTATTTTCCATTTTTCGCTGATTTGGATGGCCGCAAGGGGTTGATCGTGGGCGGCGGTACGGTCGCGCTGAGGAAGGTGCAGAAGATTTTGCCCTATGGGCCGCAGCTCACCGTTGTTGCGCCGGATATCAGGGCTGAAATTGCCGCAATTCCCGGCCTGCGGCTCCTGCGGGAGGCGTTTTCTGAGCAGTTATTGGACGCGCGGGATTGGTGCTTTGTCATTGCCGCCTCCGATGACAGGGACGTGAACCGGCAGATTGCGGCCCTTTGTAAGACGCGGAAAATTCCCGTGAATGCCGTGGACGATCGTGCGGCCTGCTCGTTTCTCTTTCCGGCTCTGGTGCGGCGGGGCAGTCTGTCCGTCGGCATCTCAACCGGAGGGGCCAGCCCCAGCGGGGCCGTCTACGTGAAGGAGCAGTTGGACGCTCTTCTGCCTGACAATCTCGGGGAAATCCTGAGCTGGCTGGACGCGCGGCGGGAGACGGTCAAAACTGAGATTCCCTCCGAGACGCGGAGAAGTGCCTGCTTTGTCAGGCTTTTTGCCGCCTGCCTAGGGGTGGGCGGACCGCTGAGCGAGGCAAAATTTCGGAAAATTTTGGTGGAATTCAGGGCGGAAAGCTTGGATTTGGAGGGGCAGTATGAGTGACGGCATGGGGTGTGTGTACCTGGTTGGCGCAGGATGCGGCGGAATTGAGCTGCTTACCCTGCGGGGCCTGGAGCTGCTGCGGCGGTGTGACGCTGTGGTCTACGACGACTTGATTGACATGGGGCTGCTGGAGGCTGTACCCGCTGGGGCAGAACGGATTTACATGGGCAAGCGGAGCGGGCGGCACTCCGCCGCGCAGGCGGAAATCTGTGCGGTGCTGTTTGAAAAGGCGCAGGCGGGGAAGACCGTAGTGCGGCTGAAAGGCGGGGACCCCTTCGTCTTTGGGCGGGGCGGGGAAGAACTGCTGGCCCTGCGGGCGGCGGGGGTGCCCTGCGAGGCGGTGCCGGGGGTGTCATCCGCAGTCGCCATCCCGGAGCTGGCGGGGATTCCCGTGACCCACCGGGGCCTGAGCCGGAGTTTTCACGTCGTCACCGCCCACACCGCCAATACTCCGGACGGTCTGCCGGAGGACTTCGACCGCCTGGCGGGCCTGTCGGGGACGCTGGTGTTCCTCATGGGCCTGGAACGCCTTGCGCAGATTTCCGCGCGCCTGACTGCGGCGGGCATGGCCACGGAGACACCCGCGGCGGTGGTGTCGGGCGGAAACGCGCCGCGTCCGGCTGTGGTGCGGGGGACGCTGGGGGATATCGCGGAACGGGCGGCGGGCGTGGCGGGACCGGCTGTAATCGTCGTTGGCGAGACGGCGGCGCTGGAGCTGGTGTCCACGGTTTCCAGGCCGCTGGCGGGCGTCACGGTCGCCCTGACGGGGACGGACGCGTTTACCGCAAAGCTGCGCACCGCCCTGGAAGCGCTGGGGGGCAGGACTTTCACCGCTCAGCGCTCTGTTGTGAGGGAGCTGACGCCTGCGCTGGATTTGGAGCGGATTTGTGAGTGCGGAGCGTGGCTGGTGTTTACCAGTGGGAACGGTGTGGAGGCGTTTTTCCGGCGTCTTCGAGCGCTGGAATTCGATTTGCGGCGTCTGTGGCGGTGCCGGTTTGCCGTGATCGGACGGGCTACGGCGGCGAAGCTGGAGTCGTATGGGGTTTATCCGGAGCTGTGTCCGGAGGAGTTCACCAGCGAAGCGCTGGGGCGTCTGCTGCGGGAACGTGTGTCGAAGGGGGCCGCGATCTATCTGCTCAGGTCCCGGGATGGATCGGCGGTCCTGCGGGAACTGCTGGCGGATGCGTTCGATTTGCGGGATGTGGCGCTGTATGCGGCTGAGGCGGACGAGGGGATTGCGCGGGCCGCGGAGGCGCGTCTGGCGGGGGCAGATTTCCTTGTTTTTGCCAGTGCCGGAGGGGTGGAGATGTTCTTTCAGGCGCATAGGTGTGTGCCGGAGGGGACAGTGTGCGTCTGCATTGGAAGGGTTACGGCAGAGGCGTTGGGGAGGCGTTATAGGGGGAGGATTCTGACGGCTTCGGAGGCTTCTGCGGAGGGGATTGTGGAGGTAATTGTGGGGTGTTTGAAAGAGTAAAAATATGTGTGGCCTTCCATAACAATGGAAGGCCCCGCTTGCTTTTGGCTACATTACCACGCAACAGTCCCCAACGCCCACCAGATTCGCGTCGAGTTAAAAAGTTCTTAATTCCCCTACTTTTTTCAAACTTCCCCGAGTCTCCGCCAATTTCCGACCAATCCTATGCCCCGCAAGGCCCCCAGCGCTCTCTGCCATTGCACACAGCCGGAAATCCCCGTAGCCCAACGGAATCCGAACCGACACAGTACCAGCCCTTTCAAGCGACCCCCGAAAAGTACGAAACCAGCTTTTTAGCCGCCATCAGCTGCCGCCCCTCCCGCAGGTGGGTATAGACCTTCTCCACCACCTCCGGCGTATTGCAGAGAATCTTCGCCACCTGCTTGGGATCCAGCCCCGCCTCATAGCAGATGGTAGCAAAGGAGTGGTGGAAGCAATGCGGCGTGATGGGAAACGTCTCCAGGCGTTCTCCTTGGTCAGAGGTTTCCACGTGATTCAGCCCCACCGCCCAGCAGTACCGTTTCCACGCCGACTCAATTTCTGAACCAGTCATGAACCCGCGCTTCCCCGGAAAGAGCAGCCCCGCACGGTCCACAGGCAGCGCATAGGCCAGCGGCGGCAGCAAGGGCACGTCCCGGATTCCGTTGATGCTCTTGGTATACCTCTGTATGAAGGGGTAATTATGCCCGGTGTAGCTGAGCTTCTTGATCACGTGGATCACGCCAGCAGCACGGTCAATATCGTCATAGCTGACGGCAAGTGCTTCCCCGCACCGCATCCCAATATAGAGCAGGAACAGCCCAAAGGGCGCAGTCTCCCAGGATGCCGTAACCGCAGCTTCCTGGGCCTCCGTAAGGGCCTCCCGGGTCTTGCGAGGGAGTCCCCGGCTCCTGTGCATCTCTGCGGCGGGAGACACGCTGATATCCCCATGGTTGACCGCGTGGGCGAAAATCATTCGGATCACGCTCAGCTCCAGGTCCACAGAGGCCGCGGCCTCTGCCCCGAAACAGACCTCCATCCCCGGCATGAAGGACCCCGTCACTGGAGGCCCCTGGGGCGTGGTCCCGTTCTGATATGGACCTGCGGTCCTATCAGGAGAAAGCCCGCACAGCGGTGGAGCGGGACTGGGGAGAGGGGTACAGCCGTGGGGCCATAGAAATGATGGATACAGAAAGTCTGGTGCCGGCGGGGCATCTGCTTCGGCAGGTGGATACAGCGGTGGATTTCGAGCGGTTGTATGATATCGTGGAGCCGCTGTACAGCGAGAATGAAGGGCGGCGGAGCTTTGACCCGGTGGTGCTGTTCATGCTGGCGCTGCTGAGGGAGAAGCCAATTGGTGAAATTACTGTCAGCGAACTGTGCAGTATGGCTGGGGTGGGACGGACGTCGTTCTGCCCCAATTTTGAGGAAAACCGGGAATTTTATGCCCTGCTGAACAAAAGAGGGCTGGTGTATCTGCTCAAGGACATCATTCTGGACCTGTGCGGCTTCAATCCGGAACAGGAGCTGCCCGCCGCCTATGCCCCCGCTTATGTGGCGTTCTTCTTGTATGGCTGGATCGAAGTCTGGTTCCGGCGGGGGATGCGGGATACGGCGGAGGAATTGATTGCCTATCTCCCCCGGCGATAAGATCCGGTAATAGGTCCCGCAGCCGCTCCGCTTTTTCACAAAGACGTGCCACCGATTCCTGCATCACGTCCTCCCGGTTCTGGGGCCCGGGACACCGCGCCGCGTCATACATGATCTGCTTGTACTTCTCGTACAGGACCCTCGTGAACTGATGCTTGTCCGATGGCATACCGGAGGCTGTCTTTCGGATTATGGACACACGCGCCCTTCCCTGGCAGGTCTCAGTCTCCCTATATAAATGACAGGGGGAGGGGGAGAAAGGGCGGAAGAAATGCGGGAACGCAACGATTAAGCCGCCGGGCGATTCCCTATCCAGGAACCAGCCCGGCGGCGCATACTCCATAGCCTGATAATTTCCCGGCAATACAGGACGCCCCTCTCCCCCTAAAGGCCCTCGACCCTGTCGCACATCTCAATGATCGGGGAGAAATCCTCCCCAATATACGTGGACAACGCGTCATAGAGGAACTGGAGCAGATCTGCACGTTGAGAGGGCGGCGCTTTTCCCGGACCTATTGTCTCACATTTGAGTAAATCTCTCCTGAGCGACTGCGCGTCCTGCTGATACAGCTTCAGAAACAGCGTGTCAACCACATTTCTTTCACACTTCTTCTCTATCCCTCTGAACGCAGCCGCACGCATCAGTTCCATTATGAACCGGGAAAAATCGGGGTCCTGCCTGCGGCAGACTTCTTTTTTGAAGCCCAGCAGAACCGCTTCACATCTTTTCTGATCCATTTGAACGGCCGGGATACTTGCCGGAGTCGTGAGGGTAGAGTAATTCACTCCATTAAGGTACAAAGCTACCGCCCCATAGAGATACCAGAGCAGTTTTGCGCGGGGGCCTGTAACGCCTGCCGCGCCAGGCTTCACACAGGTACAGAAATCCCTCCTGAGCGCAGGAGCATCCAGACCGTACAGGTTCAGAAACAGGTTGGCAACGACTTTTCCCTCGCATCTCTTTCTTATACTTCCAAACAAATTCGAGAGATTTTGTATGTACGGATCACAAACGGCGTCTGGATCGAGGCAGATTTCTTTTTGGAAGGCTGACAGAATCTGCTCGCATCTTTTCTGAATCAGCACCATAGGCGCGTTCCTCCTTTTTTACCGGCATACCTCGCCGGTTTACTGCTCCAGTCCGCGGAAAATGCGGTAAAATCTGGCCGCCAAATCTCCCTCAACAACAATTCGATTGGTTGTGGAGAGAATCACCGCCTCCGTCACGCCGTCCTGTTCAAAGCGTTCCAGGGCGGCTTCTGCGTCTTCGATCCGGCGAAAGGTCTGTAAGCATATCCAGGACACAACCTGGTGGCTGCTGGGGTCCCGCTGGTGCGGGCGGCAGATGCAGACCCGCCCCGGATGGGCGCGTTTCAGGTCTTGAATCGTCATAGGTGCACCTCTTTTCTCTACAGAAGTAAATGGATCAGGCTGGTTTATGCTGACTTCCGCCTGGGCTGCGAAAAGTCACGCTGTCTATTTGCCAGATCAGCGGCCAACTGAGTACGCCGCAAACTGAGGAATGACTGGGGTATATTACGGACCCACAGACACCTCACTTCCGCGGTAGGAACCGGAACTGGCGGGGCCCGAAACTTTGTGCAAATGATACCATAACCGCTGTGGGATTTCAACGATTTTTATGAATGTTTTTTGGGCGGGGCTCTGCTTTTTTCACTTTGACGGCCTTTTTAATTAACCGCTTCTGGACCAGCTCCATATTGCCGCTGCAACACTGTATTTGGACCGGTTCTCCGCTGCAATTGAATTTTAGCGCATAAACACGAAACGCCCATAGGCATCCGGTTTCATCGGCGGCCTGTGGGCGTTTTCACTGCCTGTAAAGTTGAATTCAGAGGGTTTCTGTCAAGGGTAAATTTCAAAACACAGGCCATCTGCCCGAATTACAGCAGGTGGCCTGTGTTCCGTGATGAACCGTCCTATTCTATTTCTTCAGGAAATTCATAAGCATCTGCGCAGCCTGCGCCCGCGTCGCCAGCCCCTGGGGGCCTAACCGCCCATCGCCATAGCCATTGATGACGCCGTTCTCTATGGCCCAGCAAAGGGCCTCCAGCGCGTAGCCGCCGGCCCCGTCCGCATCGGTAAAGTGCAGTTCCTTATCCGTGGCGGCGGGGCTTCCGGCATACCGCCAGAGCATGACCGCCAACTGCTCACGGGTGATGTTGTTATTGGGGCCGAACATTCCGTTTCCATAGCCGCCCACAATGCCCCGGCTGGTGGCCCAGCGGACAGCCTCGATGTACCATGCGCCGTCTGCCACATCGCCGTATTGCAGCAGGTAATCGACAACCGGCTTGCCCTCCCTGTTAAAGAGAATTTGGGCAAATTGGGCGCGGGAGAGGTGATCGTTGGGGCCAAAGGTCCCGTTGCCGTAGCCGCCCATCAGGCCGTTCTCGCTGGCATACCGTACCGCGTCATAGTACCACGCGTCCTCGGATACATCGGAGAACGGATTTCCCCATACCGCCGCAGGGTCATAGCCCACAAAGTACAGCGACAGGTGGCCGGTGGTGAAGACAGCCGCTTTGCGGCCTGCATCGTACATGGTGGCGCAGGGGGTGGCATTGCCGGTGCTGTCCAGATAGTACACCACCACTCCGGAGGGGGTCTGTCCCGCCGTCAGGGTATAGGGCAGGGACACGGCGGCATGGCCGCCCCGGAAGTCGGTGATGGCCCCGCTGCCGCTCCGCAGGGTCAGGCTGAATACCGGAAAATTGCCAACGGCCTCTCTCTGCCGGCTGTTGAGGTCTGAGGCCCTGACCGGAGTGACGGTCAGCGTGATTTGACTGCCCGCCTGGGCGCAGAGCGCGGCAAGGGCCTGGCCGTCAAAGGCAATCTCGCCAGTGCTCAGCTTGATGGTCAGACCCGTCACATCGTTAGCCGGGGACTGTGCCGCCGCCGCAATCCCGCCAATGGGGGCGGCGGGCAGCTTCACCGTGTCGATGGTCCTGCCCAGGCCGGTGAAGTCGATCTCCACCATGCCGGTCTTTACGCCGTCCCCAATCACATTGTTGATTTGCGTGGTGTCGATTTTGCTTACCGTGGCGGTGGTGCCGGACACGCTGGCGCTGACGCGGATGGTGTTTTGGCTGCCGGACACAGGGACGGTAACGCTGGAGCCGCCGGATGTCCCGCCGCCTTTGCTGCTTCCGCCGCTGCTGTTGCCGCCGCCTCCGCTGCTCCGAACGTTGACGGTACAGACGGCGGTCTTGCCGCCATCCGCTGTGGTGACGGTGATGGTGGCTGTGCCTGCGCCAACGGCGGTGACGTTCCCGCCGGCGTCAACCGTGGCAACGGCGGTGTTGCTGGAGGTCCATGTCACGGACTTGTTGTCCGCCTCCGCCGGGGCCACGAGGGCAGTGAGCTGTTCCGAGCCGCCCACGGTCAGGGACAGTTCGGTCTTGTTCAGCGTGACGCCGGTGGGGTGGATGGCGGGGAAGGCCGCGAAGGTCCGGACACCGGCGATGATGAGACTGCCGTCGGCCTCCGCCTGAGCGGGAAGGGCCAGGACCTCCCCGCCGAAGGTGACGCTGGCGCCGATCTGCCCCTTGTCCAGGCCGTAACCCGGCTTGGGGACCAGCCGGATACTGGCGGTATAGGCCACATCGGGCCGGAAAGCCGCGTCCGCCGGGGACCAGAGCACCTCGGCGGTGCAGACATCGGCTCCGCCTACAGTCAGAGTCTTTACAGGCACGCCGCCCCTGGCCGGAGCCGTGATCTCACCGCTGAGGGCCACCTGGGCAGGCAGGATGGTATAGCTAAGGTCTCCGCCAACGGAGACGCCGTAGGTATTCCCCTTGTACTCCTCTGTCCCGGCGAAATAGCCGCTGAGGGCGCTGGTCCGGCTGTTCCAGACCATATCGTTCACCGGAACGGGGATGGTCACTCTCCCGTCCTCGCCCGTCACCCCGGCGGCAAAGGTCTGGCGGCCGCTGACGCCGCCTGTTACCGCGACCGTCAGCCCGGCCAGAGGGACGCCGCCGCATTGCAGCCCCGTGGCGATCTGGATGGTCTCGCCATAGCGGTAGGTCTTGTCCACCCGGTCAAAGGTGGGCGTGGGGTCCAGATATGCCTGCCGCTGGCCGTCATTCTCCTTGACCTTGATCGTATTGCCCTCTTTGGTCAGAGCGTAATTTTCATTGACACAGACAAGGCCATCCAGGTTTTCCAGCGCCGCGACGCCGTCACCCGTCAACAGGGCCGCGCCTGTCCATGCCGCATCAGGCAGGCCCCCCAAGCGGTCCACCTGGAGCCGCGCGCCCTCGGCGGTTGTGATTTTGCCCACGGTGATGGGCGTGATGCTCGCCTCCATGTTAAGGCGCTTTTCAAAATAGATACGCCCACTGCCCGCAAGCTCCCTGACTGTCCGCGTTTTGCCCGCTATCGCCGAAACGGCGATGGCGGCGGTCTCCCGAATCTCCAGCCGGTCCAAATCGAGGTCATCTGTGGCGGTCGTGTAATTGAGCCCCTCCAAAATCAGTTCGTCTATTTCCGTCAGGGAAGTGTAAATAAAATGATCCTTGCTGGCGTCCGAGTGGATGTAAGCGGTGACCTTTCCGGTGACGCCGGTCCCGTCCAGACCGCTGCCGTTCATCATGCTGGGCCGGTCGGGGTCCATATATACGTCAAAGCTAGCCGAACCCACGGTGGCTCCACTATCAGGATTTTTTGCGCAGAAAAGGGTAGGAGCGGCAGGAGGTTCGCACTCCTTGCCGATGATCATTTTGACCTCGTCCACATGGTCCCCCCAACCGCTGCCGTAGATATAGTTGTTCTGCCTGTTAATGCTGACGCCCTTTCCATGGAACTCCACGGTGGCGGTCCCGACAGTCCCCCCGTTGCTGCCGCCGTAGACCTGTATAAAATCATCTGCCTGGCCCATGAATTTCACACAGGTGTTGGTACAAGTACAGCCGTCAGCACCGCCGCCGTAAATCCACTGGGCGTCTCCGCCGTTAAAAACGACTTCTGTACTGGTCACAGACCCAAGGTAGCCGCCGCCAAAGACGGTGCCCCGGTCAGCTGTGTCGTCAGAAATTTTCTGCCCCCAGATCTTTGCGCCGGAATTGACGGTCACACGGGCAGTCCCGGTGACGGTGGACTGATTTCCGCCGCCGTAGACCCAGCCTGCTGTTCCGCCATTAAGGGTGATGTCAGTATTTCCATCCAATACGTCGTTGTAGCTCCCTCCGAAAATGGAAGTTACTGTTCCGCTTTCCATAACGATAGAGGTGCTGCCAGTATGCGTATTCCCACTGTCAAACCAGCCGCCGTAAACTGCGCAGCTGCTGACGTCTGTATCCCCAGAGAGCAAATTCCCCTCTGGGTCGTAGATGCTGGTGATGCTGCCATTTGCTTTGATTACAATGGGGACGCCCTGGGCGAAGACAAAGCCCTTATAGCTCATATTGATAGACGCGGTCCGTGTCTCCAAACCGTCCCCGGCCTCCGCCGCGAAAACCGTCCCCGGCAGCAGCCCCAGACACAGGGCCAGTGTGGTGATGATGCTGAGTATCCTGCGTTTCATCATACAGCCTCCTTAATAAATCTCACTCCCCATGGGGAGTGAGAACGGGGTGCACCCCGTTCTCATACTCTTTCTTAGCCGATAAAAAGCCGCTATTTTCCTTATTATACCACGGCCCCGAAAATTGGTTCACTACGAAAAATGTCCCTTATTTCGCTCTTTCGTTCAAAATTCGTACTTGACAAATTGACATTTCTGTGCATCGGCCTTATACTGAAAGAGAAAGCGAGGGGGGCTCCACATGGAACAGCTCAACATAGCGGTCTGCGAAGACGTCCAGGCTGATCTCCGGCACCTTTGCGGATTGATTACAGCCAATGGCGTTTCCGCCAATGTCAGCCTGTTTGAAAACGGCGAGGATTTTCTTGCGGCTTGTCAGCCGGACAAATTCGACCTGATTTTCATGGACATCTATCTGGACGGGCTGAACGGCGTGGAGGCGGTGCGGCGGGTCCGGGAGACGGACCGAAGTGTGCCGGTGGCCTTTACCACCACCAGCGAGGACTTTGCCCTGGACAGCTACCGCCTGAATGCGGCGAAGTACATAGAAAAGCCCGCCTCCCAGGGCGAGGTGGACGAAATCATCGCCCTGGCCCTGCACAAGAAGGCGGAGCGGGATCGGGGTTTTATCATATGGGGCCGGAGGGACCCGATCCGGTTTTCACCCACCAGGCTGCGCTACGTGGAACAGCGGGAGCACTCCCTGGCCTTCTACCTGGCCGGCGGCGGAATTTTGAGGCGGAAGGGGAAACTGAATGATTTAGAGCTTTTGTTGGCGAAGTACCCGTTTTTCCGCTGCCACAAGAGCTACCTGGTCAATCTGGACTTCGTTCTGGACATAAATAGAGAGCAGATGGTCTTTCAGATGAAGGAGGGCGGAAACGCCTACATTCGCCGGGAAACCTTTTACCGGGCCAAGGGCGCTTGGGAGAACTGGCTGTTCACGTCGGCGCGGGAAAAGGGGGGCGCAAATGAATAGGAGGCTTCGGACGGTTTTGCCGCCTGTATGCGTCGCGGTGCTGGCGGCGCTGCTGTTTGTGTTCGCGTCCCAGCCAGCCGGGCAGGCGTCCCCCGGCGCAGAGAGTATATCGGAGTGGCAGATGGAGGGCGAACCAGTCGTTTTGCCGCTGACAACCGGGCGGCTGTCCCCGCGGACACCCCTCACGCTGACGGCGGAAATCCGTCCGGAGGACGGGGACTACCTCTATTTCAAAACGGTCTACGCCCCCCTGCGGGTCTACGCCAACGGCACATTAATTTTCGAGTACGGCCAGCCGGGGAGTTATCCCGCTTTCCTGATCGACCCGCCCACCAAGACGGCGCTGGTCCCCCTGCCGGACACGGAGGGGCCGGTGGTGCTGCGGATGGAGTACCTCTCCCCGTCCCAGAGGAGCTCCCTGGCCCTTCACCCTGTGCTGCTGGGAAGCAGCGGGGCGATTTTGCGGGAATTGGTGGGGCAGATGGGCTTTTCCCTGTTTTTCGCCTTTGTCCTGCTGGCGCTGGGCCTGCTGCTGTTTCTGATTGCCCTGGTGCTGACCCGGTTTGAGGCAACGGGGGCGGCGTTTCTCTGGCTGGGGCTGTTCTGCGTATGCGTAGGCTGCTGGGTGCTGGGGGAGTGCAATCTGACCGGGGTGCTGATGGACGCGCCGGTATTCCTCTACCTGCTGGCCTTTCTGGGGCTGTTTACGCTGGCGATACCTATGCTGAAATTTGGCTGTATCGTGCTGCGCTTGCGCCGGGAGAGCCGCCGCCTGCTCAATGGGATGGCGCTAACGCTGGAGGCGTGTACCGGGGCCGCGATTTTGCTGCAGCTATTCGGGATCGCCGCCTTTTCAAAAACGATGTATCTGTTCCATGTGATCGTGCCCCTGGCCCTGTGCGTATTCGCCATGGTGCTGCTGCGGGAAAGCGTATGGTATCAAAACCGCATGGCACAGCGGTTCCTTGTCCCGACAGGGGCGTTGGCGGTGTTCGCGCTGCTGGAGGTGGGCAACTACTACCTGTTCCGTCTTCCGGTGCAGAAGTCCTTCTTTTTCCAGCTCGGCGTGATGGTATTCGTCGTCATCACCGGCGTGATTGGCGGCTGCTTTGTGCGGGACGCCTTTCTGCTCCGCGCCCAGAACGGCATGATGCAGCGGCAGGTGGAAATCCAGAGGGAACAGTACCGGCTTCTGTTGGAGACGGAGGAAAGCCGGAAAAAATTCCGTCACAGCGTCAAGCACCATCTGGCCGCGCTCCGGGTCCTGCTGGTCAATGGGGAACGGGACGCCGCGCTTGTGGATTTGAACTCCATGCTGGATGCGCTTTCAGCGGATGTTTCCGGCAGGCTGTGCGGCAATCCGCTGGTCAACGCGACGGCGATGCACTATCAGGCCATGGCGCGGCAGGCGGGGGCGGCGGTTGACATCCGGCTGGACATCCCGGAGGATACCGGGCGCGTCCCCGCCGGTGAGCTGTGCGTCATCATTGGGGATATGCTGGAGAATGCGGCCGCCGCCTGCCAGGGAACGGAAAAGCCTTTCATCAAAATGCGCAGCCGCTGTGCGGACGGGATTTTGACGGTCACACTGGATAACAGCTTTTCCAGCATCCGGCAGAATGCAGACGGGAGCTTCCAATCCACCCGGGAGGGCGGCGGACTGGGCCTGCGGATTATTGCCGCCCTGGCGGAAAAGCACGGCGGCGGGAGCCGCTTTGAGGCGAAGGACGGGGTGTTCTATTCTTCGGTCTATCTGCGGCTGAAGTAGCGGCATGCAGATGAATTATGTCCGACAGTTTCAGTATCATATGTTGAAACAGGCGGACAGGGCAGGCTATCAGACCGCCAGTGCGGTCCATAAGCGGATTAGCCGTATTGCCAGCGCCTATGAGGACTTTTTTGCCGCATAATTTCAAAAATATATGAACCAGTAAGCACACAGCAGCAGTCGCCGTCAGGCGGCTGTTGTTTTTTTGCGCAAAATATGAAGAGAAGACAGCACAGTTGCTGTCCCGTAAAGTGAAGGGTTACAGGTAAATGACTATGATGTAAAAAAGGCAAAAAAATGCGGAATGCCCCTCTCGACATTCCTCCATAAGGCCGAAATTTGCAAAAAAACCAAGGGTTCGCAAAGGGGCATTTTTACAAAAAAGTGTACTTTTCTGCAAAGCAGTCTCCCATTCCTTCTACGTAAATGATACAGCAAATATTACGAAATTTCAATAGTTTTTACAAATAATTTTAGATTGAAATATGTGTTGCAGAAAAGTACACTTTATTATCCCCCCAATCTTTTTGTGTTTCTGCTCCACAAGAGATGGAAACCATTTCGGCTGACTTGACAAATTCCGCAGACTTTGGAAAAACTGTGGGCGAAAACTTTTTATTTCTGCTCAGATTTTCACTTTTGCCCACATTGCCAGCCTTATTAGAAGATTTTAAACAGGCTCTTAGGTCATCAGTCTGGTACTGCAAAAAACTGAAATTTGATTTTTAGGAGGAAATTGTTGTGAACACCAAGGATTTTAATATTAGAGACGGCATTTTGCGCAAATACAACGGCCCCGGCGGGGATGTGACCATCCCGGAAGGCGTGAAGGAAATCGGCGATGAGGCTTTTCGATTCTGCGAAAGCCTGACCAGTGTGATTGTCCCAAAGAGTGTAACAAAAATCGGCAGGGATGTTTTTTCCACTGTTCGAGTTTGACAAACGTGGTAATTGCAGAGGAGAACTCCGAATTTTGGATCAAAGATGGGATGATAGCAACGCTTAACAAGGGCACACAGGCCATAGTATAAAACGCAGAGAGAAAGATTTTCAGATTTTCCACTCAAACGAAACGCGGTCGCTGGTGGCCTGGACCTGAGAGAGAATAATGTCCGTCACCTGCCGTCGGTCGTCAAAGTCAATCGTGTTCCAGTT
>JAAVZX010000063.1 GCA_022791875.1 Oscillibacter sp. | reverse complement strand
CGCAACTGCTTTTGCGTCGTGCGTTTTCTCATACGCTTCTACCAGCAAATTCCTTGCTTCGTTATGCAGCATCTTCCTCACCCCGCTGCCATCTTACCATATCTCTTCTCTTATTGCTATTTCAGAGAACTGCTCTAGGTTTTCTTTGGCTTTTTTTGATGGCATCGTCAATATATGAGGAGCCAAATGGTTGGATGATGGGACGCCGGAGCGTGCGTTTCGGGCATCAGCCTCCAATGCAGGAGTGGAAAATCTGATCCTGGACACCATCTGGCTCAAAGTTCACGGCCTGGGACGCAGACCCTATCAACAAGCCAAGGGCTCCCGCCGGTTTTACCGGCGGGAGCCCTTTCTCTGTCTGTCCGGAACAAAGGCCGCGCTTAATCGCCCAGCCGGACGACCAGCATAGAGGCGCCCGAGGCGCCGCTGGCCAGCTGGACATTGTCCAAGGCGGGGAGGCTGCCTGTGCCAGGGAGACCGCCCACACCGGGGAGACTGCCTGTGCCGGGGAGATTGACGGTCGTGGAGTATGCCTGAAGCTCAATCGTGGCGCGCTCCGGCACGGCCAGCGTGATCGTGCATTCAAACTGCTGGGCGCCCACCGTGGGGGCGATGACGCCCTCATAGTCGTCGGAGCTGGAGATCAACAGCCGGGTCCCCACCGGCCGGACGGAGGGAACGCTGAGGGTCACACGGTAGGAGATCTGATAGGTGCCCGGCTCATTCAGGAAGAACACCGATTTTCCCCCGAGCATCGAGCTTGAGTCGCCCAGGACGATCTCCGGGCAGGAGACCGACACATCCGGAAAGCCGATGAAATCATCGTCGCCGAGTCCGACGCTGCTGCCCCGGGTATTGGCGGCGTAGGCGGCGGCTGCTGTGGGGTTGGGTCCCGGGGCCCCGGTGGGGCCGGTGGGACCGGCGGGCCCTTCCGCTCCGTCGGGACCGTCGGGGCCGGCGGGACCGGCCTCGCCCTCGGCGGGGCCTTCGGGCCCTTCGGGACCCTCAGCGCCCATAGGGCCTTCGGGGCCGGGAATGGTGGGGGCCTTGAGCACCGCGCCCAGCTTGGAGGTCAGCGCCATCTGCTGCTCCATAATGCCGGCCAGGGTGTCCTTCACGCTCTGGTTGACCTGCATCACCTCGTCCAGGGAGGCCGCCTCGTCCAGACCGGGCATGGTGCCCAGGACGTACTGCAGCTTTTCGCCCTCGACGTTGAGGAGGTGGCTCAGGCTCAGCTCCTCGGCGGCGATGGAGGCGATGATCTCGTTGAGGCTGCCCTCTCGGGTCAGCGGGGGATCATTCTTGGGGAATGTGGGCATTGACATAAAATACCCCTCCTTAGCTCAGACGGACCATGGACAGGGAAGCCCCGATGGCGTTGGGCAGCAGGGTCACCGTGCCCGCGAAGCCGTACAGCTGCAGGGAGACTTTGGCCCCCGCCTCCAGATCCACCAGGAAATCGTTGGCCAGGCGGCTCAGAGGCGTCAGCTGCGGCATGACATTGGAGGCTTCGATTTCCTTACCGTCGACCATCAGCCGGGCTCCGAGGGTCAGGGGCGTGACGGAGTTGATATTATAGGAAACCCGATACCGTCCGGCCTCCGCCACGGTGAAGGTGTCGTTCGCACCGTTGACCGTGATGTCGGGGGACAGCTTCTGGGCATCGGGCAGAGCCACGTTGGTTCCGCCCAGGATGACCGGGAACGCCGCGCCCTTGGTGCTGGCGGCATAGGCGTTGGTGGCGGTGACATTGGGACCGGTGGGGCCGGTGGGGCCCACAGGGCCGGTGGCACCGGTGGCGCCCGCAGCTCCGGGGGCTCCAGCGGGGCCGGCGGGGCCGCCCGCAGGGCCGGCAGGGCCCTGGGGGCCGGTGGGGCCGGTGGGGCCGGTGGGACCCTGCATGGGAGAGGCGTCCAGCGCGCCCTGCATCTTCCCTTTCAGGACGATCTGGTTCTGAACAGCCGTCTCCAGCAGACCGCGGACGCTCTCGTTGGCGTTCAGCACGTCTTTCACAGTGGCCGCGGGGCCGCTGAGGCCGGGCAGGGTTCCGAGGATATACTGCATCTTCTCGCCCTCAGCGTTGAGGATATGACTCAGGCCAAGTTCCTCCATGGCGATGGAAGAAAGAATTTGATTAACCGCATCTTCCCGCTGGATGGGCGGGTCAACGTTGGGAAAACTGGGTAGAGACATAATTGAGAAGCTCCTTTCACATGTTAGGCTGCGCCGTGAAAGCGCACGGGCACGCCGGCGGGGGAGAAATTGCTCCCCGGCGCCGTGCCCAAAATACTGTATGCGCCTGCTGCCCGGCAGGTTCCATCCAGAACCCTGTTGCCCTTTCGGTCATAGGCTGAAAGGGCGGCAAAGCGGTGTGAGCCTTTGGTTCTTCAAATTTGTCCTGCGGAGCAGAAGACAGGTGGAGGAACTAAAAGCAATCCGTAAGGAGCAGACGTGCTGAAAACATCCGCCCCAAAACGCATACCAAATGGCTCCCGCCGGTCTGACCGGCGGGAGCTTCATTCAGGCAAATGCCCTTGTTGGACAGTGCTGCGGCAGTTCAATCACGTCCATGACGGCGCCCTCCACACATAAGGTGCTTCTGGCGTTCAGCACCAGGGACAGGCTGGTCTCGCACCCGCAATTTGAACCGGGATGCAGCACAGAGGCCATATGCAGAGTCTGGGGTCCGCAGAGCAGGTCTTCCATCGAAAAACACAGCGGCAGCGCGTCTGTAAACATGCCGCAGGGCGACTGCTTGAGGGAAATGGCCCCCGTCCCCCCCGCCGGGGCCGCGGCGCGGACATTCAGCGTGTACTGAACCGCGTAAGTTTTTCCCGGGCTCAGAGTAATCCGGTCGGAAGCGCATTCGTCCCAGCGAATGGCCTTTCCCGTCTGGCTCCTCCTTCTCCAGGTCAGGCGGCTGTCCGGATTCCACAGCGTCCCTTCCCGCCGGACTGCCAGCTGGAGGACGCTGGTTTCACAGGTCCGCTCCTTTGGGGAAGCCGGGTGGGGCGGAGGACAGGGGGATGGGCTTGGGGCGGGACAGGGCTGACACGGCGGCGGGGGAGAGGGCTCCGGCCGGCATGGCGGAACCGCCGCCGGGGGAAGCGGGCTGAACTCCAACACCTGGCTCAGCTTGTTTTTCAGCAGCATCTGATTTTGTGTAACCGCCTCCACAAGAGCGGTCACGCTCTTGTTGACAGTCAGTACGTCCTGCGGACAGGTGCAGGGACTTGTGCCCGGCAGAGTTCCCAGGACATATTGCAGCTTCTCACCCTCGGCATTGAGAATATGGCTCAGGGCAAGCTCCTCCATGGCGATGGACGCGATAATCATGGTCAGAGCTTCCTCTCGTGTCATATCCGCCCCGTTGGGCGGAAAGGAAGGCATTGACATATTCAAAACTCCCGTATGCGTCCCGGGCGGTGCCGGAACGAGAATGCGCGGCATACCCATGCCGCTGTTCTATTCTATGACAGCCGGTGCGGCTCCGTTCCGGCGGGAACGCTCCATCCGGCGGACGCATAGACTATCCAAGGCGCGGCCTCGCGCTCCTCCGGACCGCGCCGGTGCGCTTCCGGCGCGCCTCTTATGTCTCTGCCCAGTTTTCCCAAGGCTGACCCGCCCATTGAGCAGGAAAACGCAGTCAACCAGATTCTCTCCTCCATTGCCATGGAGGAACTCGGACTGAGCCATATCCTCAATGCCGAGGGTGAGAAGCTGCAATATATTCTGGGAACTCTGCCCGGTCTCAGCGGTCCTCCCGCCACGGTCGGCGACGTGCTGGCCGCCAACGAGAGCGTCCGCAGTATGCTGGAAACCGCCGCGCAGAACCAGATGTTCCTGAAAGCGAAGATGGAGGGGGCTCTGACAGCCTCTCCCATGCAGGGTCCCACCGGCCCCACCGGGCCAACCGGACCCACCGGGCCCGCAGGCGGTCCGGCCGGGGCCACCGGCGCCGCGGGCGCAACGGGCCCTACCGGCGCAATGGGCCCCACCGGCCCCACCGGCCCTACCGGACCCACCGGCGCGGATGGTGCGGACGGCGCAGCCGGCCCCACCGGTCCCAATGTCACCGCCACCTCCGCCTTTGCCGCCAATACCAGCGGACAGATTCTGAGCGTAAATGCGGAGGGCGTCCTGGTCCCCCTGCCGGACAGCCAGGAGCTGTCGCCGGACATCACGGTCAATCGTGACAACACGGTGTTCACTGTGGACAGTGCCGGGCGCTATCTGCTCTCCTACGGCCTCAACATCACCGAGCCCCTGGCCGTCAAGACCCGGCTGCTCATCAGCGGCGCGCCCAATACGGCCTCCACCATAGTGCCCACAGTGCCCCTGAACCACTTTTCCAATGAGGTTTTGCTGAATCTGAAGGACGGGGACACGGTCTCCCTGCAAATGTTCGGTATCGACTCCACAGTCACCCTGCTGCCCGGCTCCGCCGGCGCGACCCTTTCCATCACCCGTCTGAGCTGAGGAGGGATGTCTCATGTCAATGCCGTCTTTCCCTCAGATGGCCCCCCCGCTGACCCGCCAGGGGAGCCTCAATGAAATCATCGCCTCTATTGCCGCCGAGGAGCTCAGCCTGAGCCACATTCTCAACACCGAGGGTGAAAAGCTGCAATATGTCCTGGGTACCCTTTCGGGCCTGGATGAGGCGGCGTCCTTTGAGGAGGTCATGCAGGTCAACCAGAGCGTGCAGAATACCTTGTCTGATGTTATGGAACAGCAGCTTCTGCTGACCGGCAAGCTGATCGCCGCGCTGAACGCTCCGATCCTGCCCGGTCCCACCGGTCCTGCGGGCCCCGCAGGGGCGGCTGGTCCCGCCGAGGGCCCCACAGGGCCCGCGGGTCCCACCGGCCCCACCGGAGCGGACGGCCCGACTGGCGCCGCAGGGGCCGCGGGTCCCGCCGGCGCCGCAGGCGCTGCCGGGGCCGTTGGGCCGACAGGGGCCCCCGGTCCGAATCTTACCGCCGCCTCCGCCTTTGCCGCCAATACCCGAGGAAGCAGCATCCAGGTATCGCCGAATGGAACCCTCGTTGCCCTGCCCGACGCCCAGGTCCTGTCTCCCGGTATTACAACCAACGCCTGGAACACGATATTCACTGTGGCTGAGTCCGGCATCTATCAGATTTCCTACCATGTGAATACCACAACGGCCCTTCCCCTAGAGACACGGCTGCGGATCAACTATGCGGACAGTGTTCCCTCTGCCGTCAATTCGGTGGCGCCCACATCCAGTTTTGAAAATAAAATTAAGGTCAAACTGCCCGCGAACTCCAAAATTTCGCTTCGTCTCTTCTCCAAGGTTGCCGGAACCGCTGTCCTTGCGGACGGCGCAGGGGCTTCCCTGACCATCATCCGGCTGGATGAAGCCGTCGGGGCGGGCGAAATACCGCCTGATCCAGGGGAGCACGACTCCGAAGTAGAGATAGATGACGAGTGAGCGGAATGCCGCCCAAATATTGCTCCCGCCAGCTTTTGCCGGCGGGAGCAGAGCATGAGGAATAGAAGGAGGTCCCTCTATGGTAAGCGTCAGTCTGTGCATGATTGTGAAAAACGAGGAGGACGTACTGGAGCGCTGTCTGGAGAGCGCGGCGGATCTGGTGGAGGAGATCATCATCGTGGACACTGGCTCCACCGACCGCACCAGGGAGATTGCCGCCCGCTTTACTGACAAGGTTTACGATTTCCCCTGGCGGGACGATTTTTCCGCCGCCCGGAACGAGTCCTTTTCCCACGCCTCCATGGATTACTGCATGTGGCTGGATGCGGACGATGTGCTGCTGGAGGAGGACCGGAAGGCATTTCTTGCCTTAAAGGAGACGCTGGACCCCGCCGTCTCGGTGGTTATGGCGCCTTACCACGCCGGATTTGATGAGAACGGCCGTGTAACCTTCTCCTACTGCCGGGAGCGCCTGATACGAAACCGTGCCGGAATGCGCTGGACGGGGGCCGTCCATGAGGTGATTACACCAGCCGGAAAAATCCTGTATGCCGGTTTCGCCGTCACCCACCGCAAGACCCGTCCCTCCGATCCGGATCGGAACCTGCGGATCTATGAGGCGCAGCTGGCCGCCGGAAGGAACCTGGACCCCCGCCAGCAGTTCTACTATGGGCGGGAGCTGTACTACCACCGCCGCTGGGCGGAGGCGCTGGACGTCTTTGAGCGGTTCCTGGCGGAAGGCCGGGGCTGGGTGGAAAACGAGATCGACGCCTGCTGCCACTGCGCCTATTGTCACAGGGAGCTGGGCCATGACCAGGCGGCGCTGGCGGCCCTGTTCCGCACGTTTGCATATGATCGCCCCCGGGCCGAGACCTGCTGCGAAATCGGCTCCTGGTTTTTCCGGCGGGAGCAGTACCGCCAGGCCGCTTACTGGTATGCCCTGGCCCTGACCTGCGTGAGGGATGATAGCCGAGGGGCGTTTGTGTCCCCGGACTGCTATGGCTACCTCCCCTGTATCCAGCTGTGCGTCTGCCACAGCCGTCTGGGAGATCAGAAGCGAGCGGAGGTTTTCAACGAGCTGGCCGCATTGTGCAAGCCGGATTCACCTGAGGTCCGCCGCAACCGGGCGTTTTTCCGGAGCCTGGTGGAGCAGACGGGGTGACGCCGCGTTCACTTTGGCTGTTGACAGTGTACCCGCCGCCCCTTTCCACGCGGCGCGGTGCCGGCCTGTCCACACACGGACAGGCTCGCATGTGTGGGACAAAGACCGCGGGGAGATCTTGGCGCCCGTCCTCCGGTCTGGCCTGCCGCCCGGTGATGGTGGTGCCCATATCGTCCAGAAACGCCTCCAGGTCTCCGTCCTCAATTTCAAAAACGGGTTCCGGGTCCACGGGGACCAACTTGCCCTCCAGGCTGGTGATCCGGTCGATTTCCTGGCCGCAGAATTTACACAGCGCCACAGGCCGCCCTCCTCTCCGCCGCCGTGGTAAACTTCTCCACCATGCCCCGCTTCAGCAGAGCCTTTCCCATACAGGTGGAGAAAAACGCCACGCACAGCAGGCCGTCCGCGTCTGTCCATTTCAGGCAATTATACCAAATGTGTGGGACCTTCCATGGCAATGGAAGGTCCCACCTGCACCGCACCCTGTCACGGTGCGGAAAGCCCCCGCGCCCACCGGATTCGCGTCGAGTTAAAGCTCTTTTTGGTTACTTTTTCTCTCGAGAAAAAGTAACCCGCCGGAGGCACAAAAGTCTGCAATTTTCTCCACTTGCGTTTTTGCAGGGCATATGGTATACTGTTTCTGGAAAAAACAGAAAATAAGGTCCGTGGAAAGCGGGCGTGAAAGGATGTATGAAAATGGCTATGTATTCGTTTCGCCCCAGAGGGGTTTGTTCTCAGGAGATGCACGTGGAAATTGACGATGGGGGCGTGATTCGGGAGCTCCAGGTGATTGGCGGGTGCAGTGGGAATTTGCAGGGGATTTCGGCCCTGGTGAAGGGTATGACGGCGAAGGAGGCTGTGGCGCGGCTGCGGGGGATTCGGTGCGGGATGCGGGAGAGCTCCTGCCCTGATCAGCTGGCGCGGGGGCTGGAGCAGATTCTGGCTCAGGCCCAGGAGTGAGAAGGCAGGAGGCGCACGGTGAAGATCGTATTGGTCATCGACCAGTTTGACGACGCCAATAACGGCACCACTATCAGCGCGCGCCGCTTCGCGTCCGCCTTGAAGGAGCACGGGAACGAGGTGCGGGTGATCGCGACGGGGAAGCCTACCGATTACAAGTACGCGGTCCGGCAGATGAAGTTCCTGCCCATCGTGGAGCACTTGATTACCAGCCAGGGAATGCGGCTGGCGATTCCAAACCGGCACGTGTTTGAAAAGGCGGCGGCGTGGGCGGATGTGGTGCATTTCATGATGCCCTCGCCTCTGGCGATCATGGGGCTGCGGCACGTGGAGCGGCTTGGGATTCCCCACACGGCGGCGTTTCACTGCCAGCCGGAGAACATCACTTTTACCCTCCATATGGGGAATAACCGCCGGGTGAACGACTTCGTGTACAACCGCTTCCGGGATACCTTCTTCAACCGCTTCACCCACATCCACTGCCCCAGTACCATGATTGCGAACCAGCTGCGGGAGCACGGGTACACGGCGGAGCTGCACGTGATCTCCAACGGGATCAGCCCCCAGTACAGCTATGGCCGTGCGCCCCAGGAGGACTGGATGCAGGGGCGGTTCAATGTGCTGATGGTGGGGCGCTACGCGGGGGAGAAGCGGCAGGACGTGCTGATCGACGCGTGTGCGAAGTGCCGCCACAAGGACGAGATCCAGGTCATTCTGGCCGGCAAGGGGCCGCTGGAAAAGAAATACCGCCGCATGGCGGAAAAGCTGTCCAACCCTATTGTCATGGAGTTCTACGAGCCCTCCCGCCTGCTGGAAATCCTGCACATGGCGGACCTGTACGTCCACACCTCCGACGCGGAGATCGAGGCCATGAGCTGCATGGAGGCGTTCGCCTGCGGGCTGGTGCCCGTGATCGCGGACTCGACCCGGTCGGCCACGCCCCAGTTCGCCCTGGACGAACGAAGCCTGTTCCCGGCGGGGGACAGCGGCGCCCTGGCGGAGAAAATCGACTGGTGGCTGGAGCACCCGGAGGAGCGGGAGGCCATGGGGCGGCGCTACGGCGAGCACGCAAAGCAGTACGCCCTGGAGCGCTCCATCGAGCAGACGGAAGAGATGTTCCGCACCGCAATCAAAGAGCAAAGAGGACCGCGCCCCTGAAAGGCGCGGACTGGCTGCGGCCCCCAGGGGCATGCGGCCAGCTTTTTTTTGGGCAGGCACCTCCCGGCCCCGGGCGGCATAGAATACCTCAGCAACGAAGGAGGAATGAACATGGCATATTCCGACCGTGAGCTGCTGGCGCGCCTGATCGAATGTGAAGCGGGCGGCGAGGGAGAGATCGGCATGAAGGCCGTGGCCGGGGTGGTGATGAACCGCGTCCACGCCAAGGGCGGAGAGTATGCGCGGGTGGGCAAGGGGAGCATTCGGAATATTATCTTCCAGCCATACCAGTTCGTGTGTGCCAGTGAAACGGAAGGCGGCGCATACAACCCGCAGAACATATACAATATGCGTCCGGAGGCAATTCACTACGAGATTGCCGACTGGGCCATCGCGGGGAACCGCGTCCCGGTGGTGGCGGAATCCCTGTGGTTTTACAATCCCTTCGGCCCCGAGTGCCGGAGCCGTTTTCCCTCAGATGTGGGCTACTGGCAGACCCGCATCGGCGATCATTGTTTTTATAACCCGACAGATGCTTATTACAAAACGTAAATATTAACAAATGCTTAATCCAAACCTGATGAGGTGTCATTATGGCGAATACGCAGAATGTACAGAACGTACAGAATATCCAGAACATCCAGCATAATGTGCAGCCGGGGCAGTCCTTCCAGGTCCCCCCCATGCCCGGACAGACGAATATGCAAGTGACCCAGCCCCCGCAGTTTACACAGCCGTCCCAGGGCGGTGCGCAGATGCCTCAGAGCGGTGTGCAGATGCCTCAAAGCGGCACGCAGATGCCCCAGAGCGGCGCGCAGATGCCCCAGAGCGGCGCACAGATGCCTCAAAGCGGCACGCAGATGCCCCAAAACGGCATGCAGATGCCTCAAAACGGTGCGCAGATGCCCCAAGACGGTGCGCAGACGGCTGAAAACAGCGGCCAGACAATCCAGGGTCTGCCCATGAAGGATTGGTCCACCGAGATTTCCCCCCTGCAAAGCGCTCAGGACCAGGGGGAGACCCACCCCACGTTCGTGCCGATCATGCGCAGCGAGCTGGCGGGCAGCAGCGGCCTCCTCGATATGCGCACCCATGTCCCCGATGAAGTCCTGGAGTCCCCCACCACCGTTTCCGAGGCGTATCTGGGGTCTATGAAGGCCATGCTGGCCCGGAACCGGGGCAACTTCGTCGTGGCGACTTTCCTGATCGGCACCCAGGGGACCACCACCTGGGAGGGCCTGCTCTACGACGTGGGCAACGATTATCTGATTATCCACCAGATGGGCCGGGACCGTTATATTGCCTGCGATTTATACTCTCTGAAATATATTGAGTTCTACGACACCCAGCGCAAGGAGGTCTGCGACAATCTGATGTGGCAGAACGGCTGGCAGAGCGGCTGTTGATTAGGGCTTGCGGAGGCAGGAAAAATGTGCTAAAATCCAGGTATTCTAAGGAAAAGAGGAACAGACCATGGATTTTGAAGCACTGTCCGCCGCCCGGTATTCTCTGAGGAAGTTCAGCGGCCAGCCGGTAGAGCCGGAAAAGCTGGCGCTGATTCTGGAAGCGGGGCGGAACGCCCCCACCGCCCACAACAACCAGCCCCAGCGCATATTTGTCCTCCAGTCGCCGGAGGCGCTGGAAAAGGCAGACGCCTGCATGGGCTCCCACTTCCACCCGCCTGTGATCATAGCGGTAGCGTATGACCCGGAGGTTTCCTGGAAGCGCGAGACAGACGGCAAAGACCACGGCGAAATCGACGCCGCGATAGCGGCAACGCAGATGATGCTCCAGGCCGCCGACCTGGGCCTGGGCACGACCTACGTGGGCATGTTCGAGCCGGAAAAGCTGCTGGCAGCGTTCCCGGAGATGTCGGGCACGCGTCCGATAGCACTGCTTCCGTTGGGGTATCCGGCGGAGGGTGCGCACCCGGCGCGGCTGCACGCGGAGCGCAGGCCGCTGGGGGAACTGGTGAAGTATCTGTGAAGATTTTTGTGCCTCCGGCGGCTTCCTTTTCTCGAGAGAAAAGGAAGCGAAAAGAGCTTTAACTCGACGCGAATCCGGTGGCCGCTATGGCCTTTGCGCCGAAACGGGGCGCTGTGCATGTGGGCCTTACCTCGCTTCGAGGTAAGGCCCACAGATTTTTTACGTCCCAAAAAGAAAATCTGTGGGGCATACCAGAAAGGTATGCCCCACACGCAGTTCTCGCGTTACCGTGTGACAAGGCTTCCTCAACCACCAGAGTATAGAGCGGTATGAAAGCTCTTTTTGCCTACTTTTTCTCTCGAGAAAAAGTAGGCCGCCGGAGGCCCCCCGTATCACCGCACCTTAGCGGCGCTTCCGCCCGCGGTAGCCGTTTCGGCCGCTGCTGACGCTGCGGCCGTAGCGGTAGCGGCGTTTGCTGAAGAAGACTTTCCAGATGGTGAAGAGGATGGCGAGAGCGGCTATGGCGGCGCAGGCTATTTTTACGGTGGGTTTGGAGAAGAACTCCTTTGTGTTTTTCCAGAAAATCAGGATTTGGGAGGCTTCTACGTCGGTGAAGGCTAAGAGGTCTACGGAGGCGCATTCTTCGCCGTCCAGTTGGATCGAGAGCGTTCCCAGCTTATCGCCTTCGGCGATGGGCGCTTCTATGGGGTCGTTGGTCAGGGTGATTACCTGTTCCAGCTCTTCTGGCTTTAGCTCTCTTGGAAGCAGAATTTCTACCTCATTCGCCGGGCGGAGGGTGACGCGGTCCGTCTTTGAGAGAGATACCGCGGCTTCGCCTACTACGTCCGTTTCCTCCAGGACGGTCTGGTAAGTAAAATTGTCGAAGGCCCAGTCGTAGAGGCGGTTCGTCTCGCCGAAGCTGTAGGTCCACCAGATGCCGTCCTCCCTTTGGATGCGCTCGGTGCCCATAATCACGCAGATAAAATTCAGATTGGCCCTTTGGATCGTCGAAATTAAACAGTGTCCCGCCTGGGAGTGGGAGCCCGTTTTGACGCCGTGGGCGTCCTTGTTCAGATAATCCTTGGAGCGGCCCGAAATCAGATAGTTCGTGTTGCGCAAAAGGCGTTCCTCTGAAAGATTGGTGGCGGGGATGGTGATGGACGGCGTGTCGCAGATCTCCATAAACGCGGGGTGTTTCAGCGCTTCCTCCGTGATCAGATAGAGGTCCCAGGCGGAGGCGTAGTGCTGGGAGTCGTGGAGGCCGTGGGGGTTCATGAAATGCGTATTCTTGCAGCCCAGCTCCTGGGCCTTGGCGTTCATGTCCGCGACGAAAGCGCCGACGGAGCCGGAGACGCGTTCCGCCAGAATGGTGCTGGCCTCGTTGGCGGAGTTCAGGAGCATACAGTACAGAAGATTCCGGACCGTCATCTCCTCGCCCGCCTTGATGCCGGCGGTGCTGCCCAGCTCGTCCAGATCGTCCAGGGCGGTGGCGTTGGCCGTGACCACCTGGTCCATAGACAGCTTGCCTGCGTCCACGGCCTCCAGGACCAGCAGGGCCGTCATGACCTTCGTGAGGCTGGCGGGGTACAGCTCCTGGTGCTCATTCTTCGCGTAGGCCACGGCTCCGGTCTTCCGGTCCACCAGGAGGACGGCCTTGGCCTGAATCTGGGGGTCCGGAACGTCGAAGGCGGCGGCGGGGACCGTCCACAGAGTCACGATGAGAAGGGCCGCGGAAAAAAGTGATAAAAAGCGTTTGGTTTTCATATCCATCCCCCAAAATGTATGTTATAATAGAAGCGTACCGCCGGGACAGGGAAGCCCGTCCCTCATGGATCGTTGTAAGTATACCAAAAAAAACGGGGGAGTGCAACTGTGAAGCGTGAACGGTCTGTAAAGAGAATCACAGGAGGCGAGGCCCTCCTTCTGGCGCTGACGGCGGCGTTTTTGTGCCTGGTGACGGCCCTGTACCTCCGGGACCGAAAGGCGCTGGAGGCGCCCATAGCGGTGGAAACAGAGATCAGCGTCCCCCAGGAGGAAATTCAGCCGGACCTGACGCCCCTGGACCTGAACACGGCCACGGCGGAGGAGCTGACGGCTCTCCCCGGCATCGGGGAGGCGCTGGCCCAACGGATTGTGGACTACCGGGAGGCCCACGGCCCCTTTGAGGCGGTGGAGGACATTATGAACGTATCCGGCATCGGCGAGGGAAAGCTGGCCGGAATGGAAGGCTTGATCGCCGTGGACGGAAAGGAGACGGAATGAGAGTTCTGGTGGTGGACGACGAAAAGCCCCTGGTGAAGGGCATGAAGTTCAACCTGGAAAACGAGGGCTACGAGGTGGAGTGCGCCTACGACGGCGCGGCGGCGGTGGAGCTGGCCCGGGAGGGCCGCTTCGACCTGATTATCCTGGACCTGATGATGCCGGAGCTGGACGGTCTGGAGGCGTGTATGCGCATCCGGGAGTTCTCCAACGTGCCCATCATCATGCTGACGGCCAAGAGCGAGGACGCGGACAAGCTGATGGGCTTCGAGTGCGGCGCGGACGACTACGTGACCAAGCCCTTCAACATCCTGGAGCTGAAAGCCCGTGCCCGGGCCCTCCTGCGCCGTGCGGCGGGGGTCCAGCGCAGCCGCGGGAGCCTCCTGACGGCGGGGGACCTCTCCCTGGACACGGAGGCCCGTGTGGCCGTCCGGGAGGGGGAGACGGTGGACCTGACGGCCAAGGAGTACGACCTGATGGAGCTGCTCATGCGGAACCCCCGGCGGGTCTACAGCCGGGAAAACCTGATGAACGTGGTCTGGGGCTACAGCTACGCCGGGGACTACCGCACCGTGGACGTCCACATCCGCCGCCTCCGTGAAAAGCTGGAGAAGAACCCGGCGGAGCCGGACCACATCATGACGAAGTGGGGGGTGGGGTACTATTTCAAGGAGTGAACGCTCGCTGTGGGACAGCCTCCAGTTCCGCATCGGCTTGAGCTACATTTCGGTCATCATCGGGGTGCTGCTTCTGCTGAACACGTACCCCCTTCTGGTATCGGAGGACCTGGTGTTCCGCTCCAAGGCCACCACGCTCCAGGCCAGCGTCTCCGTGATGGTGAACTCCCTGTCGGGCCTGGACCGCCTGACGGAGGAGAACGTGACCACGGCCATGAGCGTTGTGGAGGAGACGGGCCTGTCCCGCATTCTGGTGACGGACAGCGCGGGGCGCGTCCTCTACGACACCCGGGAGACGGGGGCGAACGTGGGCGACTACGCCCTGTACACAGAAATTGTCCAGGCCCTGATGGGGGAGGACGCCTTCAGCTGCACCTACAAGGGCGCGGCCTTCCGCAGCCGCGCCTCGTCGCCGGTGCTGTATCAGAATCAGATCATCGGCGCGGTCTACGCCTACGAATACGACACGGAGCAGGCGGCGCTTTTGGCGGACCTGCAAAGCAACCTCCTGCGGCTGTCGGGCATCGTAGGCGTGGTGGTGCTGCTGCTGAGCCTGCTTCTCTCGAAGGCCCTGACGCTGAAAATCAGCCTCCTTCTCACGGCCATCCGGGAGGTGCGGGAGGGGGCCTACAGCCACCGGGCGGAGATTAAGGGCCGGGACGAGATCGCCCAGATCGGCCACGAGTTCAACAGTCTCACGGACCGCCTGCAAAGCACAGAAAACGTCCGCCGCCGCTTCGTCTCCGACGCCTCCCACGAGCTGAAAACCCCCTTGGCGGCCATCCGCCTCCTGTCGGACTCGATTTTGCAGACCGACAACATCGACCCGGAGACGACCAGGGAATTTGTCTCCGACATCGGCCGCGAGGCGGAACGCCTGGGCCGCATCACGGAGGACTTGCTGCGCCTCACCCGCCTGGACAGCGGCGTTCTGGAGCCGGGTACGGTGGTGGACGTGCTGCCGGTTTTGGAGCAGGCTATGCGCATGATGAGCCTGGTCGCCCAGGAAAAGGGCGTGGATCTGACCTACTCCGCCTCCGAAGGCTGCACCGTCCTGGCGGCAAAAGACGAGATCCACCAGGTCATCTACAACCTGACCGACAATGCCGTCAAGTACACCCCTCCAGGCGGCGCGGTCCAAGTCTCTCTAAGCCGCGAAAGCGGCGAAGTAGTCCTCACCGTAGCCGACAACGGCGTCGGCATCCCCGAAGCGGACCTCCCCCGCATCTTCGAGCGTTTCTACCGCGTGGACAAAGCCCGCTCCCGGGAAGCCGGCGGCACCGGCCTCGGCCTCTCCATCGTCAGCGACACCGTAAAGCGCCGCGGCGGCACCGTGGAAGCCGCCAACCGCACCGGCGGAGGCTCCGTCTTCACCGTCCGCTGGCCGCGCATGGAAGGAGGCGAGGGCTCGTGAAAGGAATCCGGCGGATGTTCCCGCGCCTGTGCTCCCTGCTTCTGGCGCTGCTGCTTCTGACGGCCTGCGGCGGGGAAGAGGGGGCGCGGGCGGAGAGCTATGAGCTTTACTTTCGGGCGGCGGACCTGGATCTGGCCGTGGGAGGGGGCGCGTTTGAGACGGAACGGGTTTACCTCGCGCCCATGGACACGCCCCTGGACCAGGCGGAGGCCCTTATGGGCGAACTCCTGCAAGGCCCCCACGGCGAAAACCTGAAAAGCCCCATCCCCTCCGGCACCAGTCTCCTGGGCGTGGAGCTGCAGGGACGGCGGGCCGTCGTCGACCTCTCCGGAGGCTACAGCAGCCTCTCCGGCGTGGCCCTCACCCTCGCCGACTACGCCATCACCCTCACCCTCACCCAGATTCCGGAAATCCTCTCCGTCCAGATCACGGTCCGGGGCCGGGAGCTGGCGTACCGCGAAAAGCAGGTCTTTAGCGCCCGGGAGGCCCTTCTCTCCCAGGAGGAGGACGTGGTGCGCACCCTCTCCGTGACCCTGTACTTCCCCGACGGCGGCGGACGCCTGGTTCCGGAGCAGCGCACCTTGGACCTCTACGAGGGCGACACCCAGGTGGGGGCCGTCGCCCGCGCCCTGGAGGCGGGGCCGGAGAACCGGGACCTCTCCCCCGCCCTCCCCGAGGGCTTCCGCCTGGGCTCCGTCTGGCAGGAGGGCGACGTGTGTTACGTCAACCTCTCCTCCGCCGACGGCCTCCGGGACGAGGCCGTGCTGGCCCTGGCGATCGAGGCCCTTGGAAACTCCCTGGCCTCCCTGGACAGCGTGAATGAAACCCGCTTCCTGGTGGACGGCGAGTTCAGCCGCTACTACGGAACCGTGGACGTAGGGGACCCCTACGTGGCGGGAGGATACGGCGATTTCTCATAACGGCACAGCAGAAGCGCCCCCAAAAACGGGGGCGCTTTCTCCGCGCTCACAGGTGGTGGTCCCGCAAAAGGCGCTTCGCCTGTTCCCACAGCTCGTCGCTGATGTCCTGGACCACCACGGCCTTCTGCACCAGCTCCGGCAGAGCGGCTTTCAGCTCCGCCTCCACGATGGTCTCGTTGGTGAGATCGGAGGACGGACAGCCCGCGCACTGTCCCAGCAGCTTCACGTACAGCACGCCGTTTTCAAAGCGGTCCACCTCGATTTCCCCGCCGTGGCTCCGCAGGGCGGGCCGGACCCTCTCGTCCAGCACGGCTTCAATGCGCTTCAAGTCCTCATTCATGGGGTGTTTCCTCCTCCAATTGGGCCGACTTCGCGGCCATGATTTCTTCCCGGATACGGTGCTGGGCGTCGTCGAAGAGCAGTTCCCGGTTGTGGCGGAAGTAGGCGTCGCAGCCGAAGGTCTCGACAAACCAGCTTGTGTCGTATCCGGCGGTGATTTCCGTGACAAAGATGACCAGCTCCTGGCCCTGCCCGAAGGTTTCCTCCAGGAAGCGGAACGCGTTGTCCATCTGCCTCCCGGCCTCCGCCCCCAGGCTGTTCCGGCGCTCCACCTCCCGGGCGAACCAGCCCCGCACCGCGTCCATGGACTCCTCCGGCGTGGGGAAGTCCTCGTGAACCAGGCGGACGGCGTAGTCCTCCAGGACGTTGATCTCCCGCTGCAAAAGGTTCTGGCGCTCCTTGTCAATCTGTCCGGCGTCCTTCTCGCGCTTGATGAGGTCCCGGCGCTCCTTGGCCAGGTTCTGGAGCAGGCCGCTGGGGTGGTTCCCCGTGTCCAGGGACGCCTTGAAGGTGCTGAGGGCGGCGTGGAGGGCGGAGGCCAGCGCGTCCTGGCGGCGGGCCTCCCGGGCGGCGTCGGACAGGCGGGAGAGGACCAGCCCCATCACGGACAGCTTTTCGTCGAAGGGCGCGGCCCGCAGTTCCCGGACGGTGATGGCCTGCCAGGCGCCCCGGAGGATGTCGTCCACGTGGTAGATTTTCTGGTACTTGTTGTAAAGCTCCAGGTAGTTGGCGAAATCACGGGCAATCCGAGGAAGCTGGATATACTGCCCCACCACCTCCCGGCTGGCCCGCAGTCCTAACGTCTCGTAGGCCAGAAGCAGCTCGGAGAGATCCTCCCAGCCCCGGGCGGTGGCGAACTGCAAGCCCTCGGCGGTGGTCTCCACCTGGTAGAAATTCTCCTTCTTGATATCCAGGTAGGACACCACGGCCCCGTGAAGCCCCTTCCGGCGGGCGTACTCCTTCCATACGGAAAAATCCTCGCTGACGTCGATCCGCTTCACCCGGTCCAGCGTCACCACGTCGAAGTCCCGGACGGAGCGGTTGTACTCCGGCGGGTTCCCCGCGGCGGCGATCAGCCAGCCCTCGGGCAGGCGCTGGTTCCCGAAGGTCTTGCACTGTAAGAATTGCAGCATCATGGGGGCCAGGGTTTCGGAGACGCAGTTGATCTCGTCCAGGAACAGAATGCCCTCCTTCAGCCCCGTTTTCTCCATGAGCTGGTACACGGAGGCGAGGATTTCGCTCATGGTGTACTCGGTGACGGAGAACTCCTCCCCGCCGTAGATCCGCTTCTCGATGAAGGGGAGGCCCACGGCGCTCTGGCGGGTGTGGTGGGTGATGGTGTAGGCCACCAGCCCCACGCCGGTTTCCGCGGCGATCTGCTCCATAATCTGGGTTTTTCCGATCCCCGGAGGCCCCATGAGTAGCACGGGCCTCTGGCGGACGGGGGGAATCAGGTAGTTCCCCAGGGAATCCTTGGCCAGGTAGGCCCGCAAAGTGTCTGCGATTTCCTGCTTTGCCTGTTTGATGTTCATATGTGCAACCTCCTGCGCCCTCAGCGGGCGGGCTTGTATAGAATGTCTGCCTTTTAATTTGTAGTGACCTCCGCGTTCATGAGCAGATCCAGATCCCAGGAAGCGCCGTCCTCCAGGTCTATCTGCATGATCCGCCAGGTCATACCACGTTTCTCGGGATTAAGATCGGGATGGGAATATGAGACCCTGATTTGGTTGATATCCACGATGGGATTCAGTTCCTCATAGCAGCGGGACACAATGGGAAACAAAAGCTGTTTCATCTCCGTCTCCGAGGGCAGCGGTTCGGAAGAATGCCCGCCGGTACAATCAATGCGGAGCGTGGTAATAGGGGCGTCAGGGGCTTTATAAGGCCAGGTCATGTGGAAGTAAATAGAACTGTGATCCGCACGGAGCTGCCGGTGGAGGAAGGAAACCACCTCGCTGACGCCCAATTCCTCAAATACCGCATCCTCGCGTTTCTGGTCGCTGACCGTCGTTGAACCGCGGGAGATATCGATGTCAATCCTTTCGCCGTCCACGAACACCTCAGTATAGAACGAGTCGGAGACAATATTGTATCCGCTGCTCCCGAACTCAGCATCCGGGTAAATCTCCCTACAGTATTGCTTCACATGGCTCCTGGCAATCGCGGACCCCAGTCCAATGGGAAACCCGGCGAAGCAGGACAGCCCCGTATAAGCCAGCAGCCCAATCAGAACAGCGGCCCACAGCTTTCTGTGCTTTTTCAGCGTATCAGCAAACATAAGCGCCTCCTCTCAGGTCCTGGGCAGCTCGTCCCAGTCGATCTCGTCCGGCAGCTCCGCGGCGGCCTCCCGCGCCGCCCGCTCCAGGTCCGGAAGCTCCAGCACCAGCCGGATGGCCCAGGGCGGAATCCGGATGGACATCGGCGGCTCCCGCAGGAGGATGAACGCCGTGTCATACGTGGGCCGCTTGTCCGGGTAAATCCCCATGCCGTCGGTGAAGTACAGCAGCCCCCGCAGATTGGAGAACGCCTTGGCCTCCTGGAGCTTCGCCACGTGCTCGAACACGGGCCGGAAGTCCGTGGCGCTGCCGCCGTTCAGCTCGAAGTGATCCATGTAGTCCCGCAAATCCTCCAGGTCCTGGATCACGGTGTCGGAGCGGACCTGATCGTCGCACTGAATAATGTGGATGTTCACTTTCCGCGTAAAGGTCCCCGCACTCCGCAGGACGGCGTAGGTGCAGGCCAGAAACTGCCGCACCAGCTCCCCGGAGGTGGACATGGAGGTATCGACGGCGATGACGAAATCCTCAATCCGGTGTTCCTCCCGCGTCTCCGGCGGCTCCACAAGAGGCATATTGCCGTAAAGCCGCAGCCCGTAGGAGTAGAACCCGTAGTCAAACGCGTCCCCGTCCACGGCGATGACCTCCCTCGGCGCGGCGAAGCGCCGCAGGAAGGCCCGGTAGTCCACGTCGTCCCGCACCGCCACCCGCACCTGCTCCAGGACGGCCTGGCCCCCGGTCCCCTGCCCCGCCAGCATCGTCTCCATGCTGGTCTGGGTCTTCCCGGACAGGTCCTGCCACTTCTGATCCTGCCGCTGGCTCTGCTGCTCCTGATCCTGCTGCTCGGGGGCCCAGAGGGCGTGGTCGTCCACGAGAAAGCCCCGCTGGAGCCGCGCCAGCTCGTACTCCGGCAAATCCAGCCGCAGAAGCCGCCTGTAAATGCCCTCCGCCGTCAGCACGGGCATGTCGGCGCGGCACTCGCCGTAGAATTTCTGCTTCATGGGCACCGTCCCGCCGTTGAGGCAGCGGTAGTCCAGCTCGTCTAAGATACTCTCCGCCGCCGCGTCGCAGGCCAGGTCCCACAGCTCCGGGACCTTCCCCTTTTTCTTCCCCAGGTGCCGCAGCATACAGTGGAGTATCACGTGCAGGTAGGCCCGGTTCACCAGCACACGGGACCGCAGATACCGCTCCCCCAGCCAGGAGCCGTCGTAGAAAAGGTGCTCGCCGTCGGTGGCGAGGGACAGCGTGCCCACCTCGTCTCCAGGGCGGAACAGCAGGGCGCAGAGGGCCACGTCCAGGTAGGGCAGGTTCATGTACAGCTCATTCCGGGCGGCAAAGAGGATTTCCTCTCCGATTTTTACGTAATCCTTCACAAAAAACACCCTTTGGTTTCAGCAGTTTTTACAGGTCAAACGATTTCAGCGCCCCCGCCGGGAACCGGCGGTGCTGTTCCTCGATCAGGATAGCCACGGCGGCGGTATTCTGCCCCTCCCGCGCCTGGGCGGAGGCCGCGGCCAGCGTTTCGTGGTCCGGCTCCGTGAAGGACAGCAGGAATTGCAGGCCCTCCGCATCCCCGGTTTTCAGCAGCCAGTCCATGGCCTCCGGGACGTGGGCTTGCAGATAGGCGCGGTAGCGGCTGGCGGCTTTGTCCGTCAGCTCCGCGGGCCAGCGCAGGCGCTGCCAGGCCAGCCGCACCGCGGCCTCCGGCTCGTGCTCCATGCCCAGGTACGCGGGCCACAGGGCGTCGTACTCCTTGAGCCGCAATTGCTTCTGGCGGAAGCAGTGGTGATAGGGGTAGCCCGCGCCGGAGATGACGTAATCGAAGTGGTGGGCGGGGCAGTTTTCCTCGTAGATTTCCTGGTATTCGGGGAACAGCAGGCGGGCAACGGTGCCGTCGGGGTAGTTGACGGTGACGTCCAGTTCACGGGGCAGCTCCCCGGCGAAGAAGGCCAGGGATTCGCCTTGCTCCGCGCCTGTGCGGGTGAGGAAGAAGGTGTCCAGCTGGCGGCAGTTCATGAGGGCCCCGCCGCCCCAGTGGGTGACGGAATCGTGAAGACGGATCGTTTTCAGGCCCACGCAGTTCAACAGAGCGTAATCGCCCACCCGGGTCAATCCGGAGGGAAAGGTAAGGTCCTGCACCAGGCGCGTATTCCACTCCGCCTGAGCGGGGACGCCCCCGCAGGTGATCAGGACTTCCTCGCCCCCGGTTTCACGCTGCTCGGGAGAGAGCGCGTGCCGTTCCAGCGCCGTAACGGGAAGCCCAAAGAGCGTATCAGGCAGCGCCGCGCGAACATCGCAGGTAGTCCCGCGAAGGATAATAACGTGGTCAGCTTCACGCCGGACAATAAGCCTCCAGTTACTGAGCCCGCTGACAGTTTCCGTATCATTCACCCCCTGAGTGATGTTGCGGCTATAGTATACCACAAGTTTCCGTGATTTCCTAGTGCTATTTTTACTGTGGTGCTTGCATACGGGGGACGGGGGGCTGCCAGCGGGGCTTCCCGCCTCCGGCGGCCAGGGGCTTTGCCCCTGGACCCCACCAGCCCTGTGAAAAGGGCTGGACCCTAAACTTTATCTGCGGGTAAACGGGCGTTTACCCGCAAAGAAAAAATTTTTGGCTCTTGACAAACTGCTCATTCTGTGTATACTGTTTATATACAGAGCGAACAGAATATGCGAGAGGGGGCTTTGTGTGGACATCATTATCCGAAATACCGTCAACCAGCCAACCTACGACCAGATCTGCGCCCAAATCAAGGCCCAGATCATCGCTGGAAAACTCTCCCCCGGCGAGGCGCTGCCCTCCATCCGGGCCCTGGCAAAAGACCTGAAAATCTCCGTCATCACCACGAAGCGGGCCTACGATGAGCTGGAGGCCGAGGGCTTCCTCTACACCATCGCCGGAAAGGGCTGCTTCGTAGCCGAAAAAAATCTGGACCTGATCCGGGAGCGCCAGATGAAGGACCTGGAGGACCACCTGAGCGCCGCGCTGGAGCTCTCCAGAAGCTGCGGCGTATCCCTGGACGAGCTGCACGAAATGCTGCGCATACTATCTGAGGAGGAAACACCACTATGAACGCAATCGAGCTCTCCCACATCTGCAAATCCTTCGGAGGCTTTGCCATCCAGGACCTGAGCCTCCGCGTCCCCTCCGGCTGCATCTGCGGCCTGGTGGGCGAAAACGGCGCCGGAAAGTCCACCACCATCCGCCTGATCATGAACGCCCTCCGCCCCGACAGCGGAACCGCCTCCGTCCTGGGCGTGGACGTGAATTCCCCGGAGTTCCGGGACGTAAAGGAGGATGTAGGCGTCGTTCTGGACGAGGCGTATTACCCCGAAACCCTGACGGCGGAACAGGTTGGCCGCGTCATGGCGGACACCTACCGCCGCTGGAGCCAGAAGCAGTACGATAACTATCTGGACCGCTTCAATCTGCCGAAAAAGAAGCAGTTCAAGGATTTTTCCCGGGGCATGAAAATGAAGCTGGCCATTGCCGCGGCCCTGAGCCACGCGCCGAAGCTCCTGCTCCTAGACGAGGCCACCTCCGGCCTGGACCCCATCGTCCGGGATGAAGTTCTGGAGCTTTTCAACGAGTTTACCCGAGAGGAAGACCACTCGATTCTGATTTCCTCCCACATCCTCTCGGACCTGGAGAAGCTCTGCGACTACATTGCCTTTCTGCATCAGGGACGCCTCCTCTTCTGCGACGAAAAGGACCGGCTTCTGGACACCTACGGCATCTTCGCCGGGACGGCGGAGCAGCTGGAGAGCCTCCGGGAGGAGGCGGTAGTAGGCCGCGAGGCCAACGGCTACGGCGGCGTCCGGGCCCTGGTACGGCGCAGCGAGGTCCCGGCGGGCCTGGAGCTGGAGCGCGCCGGCGTGGAGGATATCATTTTGTTTATGGTGAAGGGAGCGAGGTAAGATGAAAGCATTGATTCGGAAGGACGCCTATGTGCTCTGGAAGCAGGTAAAGCTGCTGTTCATAGGGGTTCTGTTCATGGCGACCCTGGGCGGCGCGTTTAACAGCATATTCATAGTAGTGTGGTCCTCCATGCTGCCCTACACGGCCATAGCCTACGACGAGCGCAGCCACTGGGACCAGCTGGCCGCGATGATGCCCTACACGAAGCGGGACCTGGTGCTGAGCAAGTACGTAATGGGCTGGGCCTGCATGTCCATATCCGTGGCATTGAGCCTCGTAATACAGACGGCGGCGTCAAGATTTATGGATATAAGTGCGGACCCCAAACTGCTGATTATGAGCTTTTTCATGGGCACCTTAGCGCTGGACATAACCTTACCGTTAGTGTTTTGTCTGGGCGTAGAAAAGGGCCGTCTGGTGTTCATGGCGGTGATATTTGGCACAGCGATACTGGGCGGCATAGTTCTGGAAGCCGCAGGCTACGTGCAGATTCCCTCCCTGCCAGGCTTCGGAATCGCAGCCGCCGCCGCCGTGATCGCTACCGCAGTATCGATCCCGCTGTCGATGAAGCTGTATCATGTGAAGTAACACGCGGGGGTTGTTCCTTTTTTCTTGAAAGAAAATAGGAAGAAAATCTGAATCTCCCCTCCGTCCAGGCGGCTTTCTATCCCGTGTATGATGGCATTTTCCGCAATGGGCTGAAAGAGATACTTGACCGCGTAAAAGTCCGCCAGGTCCTCTTCCATTTTGATATGCAGCCGCATCCGGTTTCCGAACCGGGTCTTTTGTATCATCAGATAGCACTGGATCAGCTCATAAATCTCCGAAATTTTCAGATAATATTTTCCCTCCGACAGATTCAGGCGGAAAAACCTTGTGAGCATCAGCACCATTTCGGACGCAAGCCCGGTGTCCCCCCGCTTCATGACGCAGAATATGGTGTTCAATGTATTGTATAAAAAGTGCTCATCCATCTGGGACTGCATAAGTTTCAGCTGGGCTTCCCGTTTGGATATTTCCTGCATGTATACGTTTTCAATCAGCTCCTCCAGGTGGTGGATCATGTGGTTGTACCCGCGGATCAGCACGCCCAGCTCATTCCCGGGGACAGGGCCCGGCACCGTCAGAAAACGCCCGTTTTCCGTCCGTTTCATGGCGGACAGCACCTGGTTCATCGGCTTGAGAATAATGCCTGAAATCACAGCCGCGCCTAAAAAGGACACACAGATGCCAATCAGCATGGAAAGCATCAGACTGTTTTTCTGGGTGTGATAGACGACCGGGGAGTTCCTGCTCAGGTTCAGGATTTCGATATATTTCCAGTTTGTAACAGACGGGGAGGAGGAATTGTACTCCACCACCAGCTCCCCTTCCTCCGTATCCAGCTGGTAGGAGCCGCTTTTGCTTCTGGTTTCCAGCACCTTTTGGAGAACGGCGTTCCCGGCAATGCTTTTGGGAACCGCCCCGCCGCCGAAGAAAGCGCCGCTTTGCAGCATGATATTCCCCCGGTAATCGCAGACAAGCAGGCATCCGTCCTCAAAGGCCTTCTTCTCAATCACCTGCAAAACATAGTCCGTGTTGATTTCAAAGACCAGCATACATGACGGAAGCCCCTCCTCCACAAGGGGGCGGTAATACATCATCTGCGTCTGATCCCCCGCCATATTGGACGACCAGGCAAGCATTCCCTTGTTTTCCAGGTAGTCCGCATAAAGAGGCTGACCCCTGGGAGAGTGAATGGAGATTTCCTTTTCGCCCGTCAGCGTGGAGCAGATCATCTCGTCCCCGTCAATGAACAGGTAGATGGCGCGGATCGTCAGGTTGTTGACAATCCGCTGCCGCATATTCAGCGTCAAAACGCTGCGGGCCACCCTGCGCTCTTTCCAGCCCGCGGCGTCATAATAGGCGTGTACAAGGTCCAGCAGCTCCTGATCGGAGCTTTGTAGCTGGGCGAACCGCGTCACCTCGTTCACCATGTGATCCACCGAAATCGCCTTGGTGGAGAGGTCATTCTGGATGGCGGCTTTTGTGCTCTCCAGCGCGGCCTCCTGAATAGAGGCATAATTGAAATAGAATAAAACCGACAGCGGTATCAGAATTGCAATGCAGAGCGTAACGGGTATCTGGAAGCGTATACTTCTATAAAAAGAAACCTTTTCCATAAGTCTCCTTCATACAAAAGACGGCGGCGTACCAAAATCCCAATCCAAACGGACACTCCAGGCCGGTTTTGACACAGGGGCAAGCCGCGGAAACACTCCGCAGCTTGCCCCATTCCACCTGCTTTATTTCTCAGCAAAAATTCCGCCTAAAGGATCGCAAACGCCCGGACCGGAGAGCCGTCCCGCCCAGTCAGCCTGAGCGGCGCGGCAAAGAACGAGAATGGCTTTCCCAGCAGCGCCTCCACCCCGCAAAGGGCTTCCACGACGATGATTTCCTCCCCGAGCAGCGCCTGATGGACGGACGTGTGCCGCTCCGGATTCACCGAGGGGGATTCCAGCCCGATCATGCGGACGCCCATCTCCTTTAGCGCCTTGGCGGCGTCCTCGTTCAGGCCGGGAAAGCCTTCAAAAAAGGCGTCGCTTCCCCACTTGCTGCTCCAGCCGCTGCAAAGGAGAACCGCCCTGCACCCCTTGATTTGGTCTTCATGGGCCTTGAGGAACGCCGCGTCAACTTCGCCGCTGAGGCCGCGGCAGTCCAGTGCAAACGCCCTTTCGGCACAAAAAGCGTCCAGATCAAAATCGGTCACGGAGCGTCCGCCTTTGATTTTATGGGCCGGCGCGTCCAGGTGGGTGCCTGTGTGGGTATTCATGGTGAGCTTGCTGACGAAGTACCCGTTTTCGTAGTTGTGGGCAGTTTCCACCGCGCATTCCGGATCGCCGGGGAACACGCTCATGCCGTCCGTAATTTCATGAGAGAGATCCACGATTTTCATAGCTTCAATACCACCTTACACACATTTTCTCTGCGCTCCGTCATAATGCCGAAGGCATTCATAAAATCGTCTTTGCTCTTCAAGGGAAGCTCGTGGGAGATGATTCCCTTCACGTCCAGCCGTCCGGACTCCATTAGGGAGATGACAAAATCCCAGATTCCGGGGCTGCCGAGGCTGCCGATAATCTCGGCGTCATTGGTGCTGATGAAGTCCCAGCTGCACGGCGCCTGCTTTGTCCCGAAGAAGCCGCACAGGACGATCCGCCCCGCCGGAGCCAGCACCTCTGCCGCCAGCTGGAAGGAATCCTCCGCCCCCGCAGTCTCCAGAATGACGTGGATGCCCTCGCCGTCTGTGAGCCGCCGGATCTCCACGGCGGCGTCAGAGGTCTTCACATTGATCTGCGCGTCGGTGTAACCCGCCGCTCTGGCCAGGCGCTCGTCCCTGGTCCCGCAGATGATGACGCGCTTCGCGCCGTAGATATTCTTCGCAATCTGTGCTGCGGTCAGGCCAATCGGCCCCGGACCAATGACCAGCACATTGTCCCTGGGGGTGATTCTGCCGCGGATAACCGCGTTCATGGAGACGCAGGTGGGTTCGATGACAGCCCCCTCTTCAAAGGAGAGCTTCGTGAATTTGTGCAGGTGCGTAGCCGGGAAGGTGATGTACTCCGCATAGCCGCCGTCCCGGTTCATAACGCCGGTTTCCGTCCGGTTCACGCAGAGGTTCGCGCGGCCGGCGGTGCACTGCGGGCAGTGGCCGCAGTTGACCGTGCATTCTCCCGTCACCTTGTCCCCGACGGCAAAGCCGGTGACGCCGCCGCCCACCTCCTGAATCACACCGCACCACTCGTGGCCCGGAACAATGGGCAGCTTTGCCATCCCGGAGGTGTAATAGAACATCTCATTGCTCAGAACCTCCGCGTCTGTGCCGCAGAGCCCGGCGGCCGCTACCTTGATGAGGACCTCCCCCGGGCCTGGGGCTTTTACGCCGCGGTCCTCATAGCGGATGTCCATAGGCCCATGCACGGTAATCGCCATATTTTTCATACTTGCTCCTCCTATCATTCTATTTGTCCTTTTTCGACGACCAGATATTGAATGCCACCGCGGCAAACAGCACAATGCCGGTGACCAGTTTCTGCGCGTCACTGCCGACGTTCATCAGATTCAGTCCGTTCACCAGGACGCCCATCAGCAGGACGCCCAGAAGGGTCCCGATCATGGTGCCCTTGCCGCCCATCTGGCTGGCGCCGCCCAGAACCGCCGCCGCAATCGGCTGCATCTGCAAGGAATCTCCCGCGGTTACCTGGGCGCTTCCGATGCGCCCCACCATCAGGATACCCGCCAGGGCACAGAGGGCGGAGCATATGGTAAAGGCCAGGACCTTGTTTTTGACCACGTGGATGCCCGACATTCTGGAGGCCTCCAGGCTTCCGCCAATCGCATAGAGATTTCTTCCGAAGACAGAGTACCGCAGCAAAATCAGCCCCACAATGAAGACAATCAGAAATGCGAATATAATGACGGGAATACTGAGGAAGTAGCCGCTCCCCCAGTAGGTCAGCCGCTTGGGCAGATTGCTGATCGGCTTCGCCTTGGTGATCATCAGCATGAGGCCCTCGCAGATATACTGCATGGCCAGGGTTGCCATAAAGCCCGGAATTTTCAGCCAGGCGCAGGCCAGGCCGGAGATCACGCCAATCAGCGCGCCCAGGAGCAGCGTGATTGCAATGGCGGCTCCGACGGGCAGCGGGGAGAGCCCGAAGTATTTGCCGGTGGCAAGGCCGCCGGCCATCATGCCGCAAAAGGCCATCACCGTGCCGATGGAGAGGTCAATCTCCCCCAGCAGAATCACCATCGTCACGCCGATTGCCATGATGCCGGTGATGGAGACCTGCCTCAGAATATTCAGGAGGTTTCCGGCGGTCATAAAATTCTTCGCAAAAATGGAATAGACGATCACCAGGACCAGCAGGAAAAAGGCTGGCGCCAGCGTTGCAATGTCCAGCTGCTTCCCAATCTGTCTTTTTTTCATAGCAGTTCCTCACTTACGTCGTGCTTGAACATCATGTGCATGATAACATCGTTTCCAAGCTCATTCTGCTGTAATTCTCCCACCATCTGTCCCTCGTTCATCACGTAGACCCGGTCCGCCATGCCTATGACCTCCGGGATTTCCGACGAGACGACGATGACGGCGGTGCCGCTGTTGGCCATTTCACGGATGAGGCGGTAAATCTCCCGCTTTGCGCCGATGTCGATTCCGCGGGTCGGCTCATCCAGAATCAGCACCTTCGGAGCGGCGGCCAGCCATTTTGCCAGAACGACTTTTTGCTGGTTGCCGCCGGAGAGGGCGCTGGCCGGCTGATTGGCGGAGGGAACCTTGATGCTGAGGCTCTCAATGAAACGGCCGGCCTTCCGGCCCAGCTTTTTTCCGTCAATCATGTCCTTCAAAAATGTACAGTCCCCGATTGTGGACAGGGATATATTCTGCTTCACGCTCATGGGCAGGACCAGCCCCTCGTTTTTCCGGTCCTCTGTCAGCATGGCGATGTGGTTCGCTATGGATTTTTGAATGGAGCTCTTCCCCAGAGGTTTTCCCCTGTATTCAATTTCACCGGAGGTATGGGGATCTGCGCCGAAGATACACCGGACCACCTCTGTGCGCCGCGCGCCCTTCAGGCCGGTCAGAACGACGACCTCCCGCTCCCGGACATAGAAGCTGATATCCGAAAAGAATCCCTCTCGGCTCAGGCCCTGCGTGCGGAGAATGACCTCTCCGAAATCGGAACCCTTTGGCGGGAAGAGCTCTGACATATCGTCTATGTTATCGCCGATCATCATGCCCACAAGGGCACGCTGCCCGGCGGCGGAGCGGTCCTCCACCGTAATCGTGTCCACCAGATATCCGTCCCGCATCACGGTAACACGATCAGAAACCTCCAGAATTTCATCCAGCTTGTGGGTGATGAATACGATGCTCTTGCCCGACTCCTTCAGTTTCCGCATCAGCACCAGAAGCCTGCGGATTTCCGCCTCCGAAAGTGCGGAGGTCGGCTCGTCCAGAAGCAGAATCGGCACGTTCATAGAGAGAATCCGCGCGATTTCCACCATCTGCATATCGGCTACGGTCAGCCTGTCCAGCGGAAGTTTTGGGTCGATGTCCAGCTCGATGGAAGAGAGAATTTCCCGCGCGTCCTGGTACAGCTTTTTCCAGTTTACAGTCCCCAAAGGGGTGCGCGGCAGACGGTTCAGGAAAATATTTTCCGCCACGGTGATATTGGGCAGAACCGACAGCTCCTGATGGACCATCCCGATTCCCTTTTTCTGGGCGTCGGCGGGGCCTGCCAGCCGCACAGCCTCCCCATTTATGAAGAGCTGACCCTCGTAATCCGTAATCACGCCGTCGATAATTTTCAGCAGTGTGCTCTTGCCCGCTCCGTTCGCGCCCAGCAGCGTATGAATTTCGCCCTGTTTCAGGGAAAATGACATGTCGTGGAGAACGGTTACGCTTCCGTATTTCTTGGTTATGCCTGCTGCTGACAAGGCATATCCGCTATATTGCTCGTTGTGCAAGCTATCACCTCACTTGAAGTCCATTCTGCAGGGGGGTCCTGCTTCTGAATAATTCAACGAGCAAATCAGGAAAGCAGCCCGATTTGCTCGTTGATGATCAGCCAGATCGTTTAGTAGGGCTTGCCTGCGTCAATGAAAGACTGCGCCTCATCCGCCGGAATTGCCTCGGTGGGATAGTAGTTGTAGTATTCAACGCTCTCGCCGTTCAGGTACTTCACGATGGTTTCCACGCCCAGCACCACCATGGCGGGATACTGGATGACCGTTCCCTGAATGCCGCCGTCGGCAATTGTCTGCACGCACGCCAGGGTTCCGTCGATGCCGGTGATGGCGACCTCGCCCACCCGGTTTGCATTCACAAGCGCCTGATAGCAGCCCATCGCCTCGTCGTCATTATGGCAGATAAAGCCATGGAGGTTCTCGTTGGCAATCAGCATGTCCTCGGCGATGGAAATCGCCTCTGTTGTGGAGAAGTTTGCATCGAGGGATGCAATTACATTTACGCGGGAATCCTTGTCCAGTACGTTGTGGATGCCCTCGCCTCTCTTGAGCGTAGCGGACGCGCCCTGTGTCCCCTCCAGCTCAACGACGTTCCACGTGGCTTCGTCCGGGAACATCTCACTGAGGGCGGCAATCATCAGCTCTCCGCACTGCTCGCCCATCTGGATGTGCTCCGCGCCCACAAAGCCGATTACATCGACTCCGGCGTCGCTGGTTACTTCCCGGTCCACCGTGATGACGGGGACCTTCTTCTCGTTTGCATAAGCGATTGCCGGAGCTGCGCCCTCAACCGTGATGGGCATCAGCACAATACCGTCAAAGCCCATGGTAATCATGTCTTCCACGTCTTTGTTCTGCTTTTCCTGGTTGTTTTCTCCGTCATAGACAACCACTTCCACGCCGTCCTTCGGGTAAACCGCTTCCAGTTCCGTCTCCATCTGCGCAAAGAAAGTGTATTCCATAGAGGGCACACTGACGCCGATTTTATAGGTCTGAGCAGCGTCCGAATCCGGCGTCTGAGCCGGGGGCGCCTGCGTTTGGGAGGTCCCGCAGCCCGCAAACAAGGCAAGCATCATTGACACAGCCAGCAGGCAGGTTCCGATTCTTTTCATTTTTATCCTCCTTATGATATAAATCATGTACTCCCCAACCTGCGCACAATTGGGGCGCAACATACAGAGTATGAAAATGCTTTCCGCTGCCGGAACTCGTCACATCTAAATTTTATATTTTTATTGTATCATTCCTGCATTTTTTTGTAAATCCCAATATTTTTATTTTGGTACACTTTCATTGCCAATAGCACTATTTTTTGTGTGAATGCAGGAGATAGATTTGTTTATATTGCACAGTATTTTGGGCGATTTCTGACTATGAAGCTAAATGGCGTTCACGCAAGGGAAAAAGAGAAAATCAGGAACCTGGAAGTATTGAACGCAGTGCTGTACGTCGCAGAGAACAGGCGCAAGTGGATGAGGCTGCCCGAAGAATACGGGGGCTGGCATGTGATTTATGTCTGGGTGAACCGCTGGGCGAAAAAGGGCGTATAGTGAGAGACTTTTGTGCACTTGCCGCAATTGGGAATCATTCAAATCCAAGTAAATAAGGTGAGCAGCACGGACCCGGAGTCGGAGTCGGGCTTATGAGAAGCAGGTTCAGATGTCTGGCTTCCCTATCACAAATACAGGATGCTTATCATTGACGAGATCAGCCGCTTTCCCATGGATATCCAAGGCACTAATCTTTTCTTCTAGCTTATTGCCAGACGGTATGAACACGCTTTTGAGCAAGGAAGCACCTGAATTCTGTTTCCCTCAAAAAACTACAATGTTTCTTCGGCGTTTTCTTGCAATTTCAGATTGGCGTTGACAATTTCCGCGTAAATCTGCTCCACCGTCAGGTGCTGCACGGAACCGGTAATGATGTGGTAAATTTCGCGCTCATAGGCCGTCACTGGTCCGCCCCTACGGGGTACGTTTCCACAGGCACCAGTAAAAATCTGAGGGGCCTTCCATTATCATGGAAGGCCCCTTTTGCACTTGCTTCGTTACCGTGTGACAGACTTTCGCAACCACTAGAGTGTAGAGCGGTATTAAAGTTCTTTTGCTTACTTTTCTTTCAAGAAAAGTAAGCCGCCGGAGGCCGGAAGCCCGGCTGGCAGCCCCCGTAGGCAGGCACCTCAGCACGGCACAGCCCCGACAGGCCGGTGCAGGATTTGTACTGCGCAGTCGTCGCGCATGTGCTCGTGGCGGGCACTTTCGGTCAGGATTTGGGTGGCGAGGGCTTGGGGGTCGTCGCCGGTCCAGGCGGCCAGGAGGGTTTGGAGCCAGTCGTCTTCGTTGGGGTCGGCGGCGCCGTCGCTGATCATGATGGCGAAGGCGCCGGGTTCCAGGGGGGTTCTGGTGATGTCCGGGGCGGCTGAGGCGCCGCGGAGGCCGGCGGGGAGGCTTCCGCCGGTGATGCGGCGGACGGTGCCGCCTTTTTTCAGGTAGCTGGGGGCTGCGCCGAATTTGTAGAACGACGCTTCGCTTGTTCTGGGGTCATAGACGCATAGGTCTATCGTGGTGAAGCTGCCTGTGTCTGCGCCGCGGAGGGCCATGGCGGAATTCAGGGTCTTCAGGGCGGCGTCAGGGGCGATGCCTGCTTCCAGGAACTGCCTTAGAAGACGGCAGGTCAGGGCGGATTCCTTTCTGGCGGCTTCGCCGCTGCCCATGCCGTCGGCCAGAAGGAGACACCAGGTTCCCTGCTCTGTCTGGAACGACATTAAGGTATCGCCGCAGACGCTTTCTCCTTCTTTTGGGCGTAAAACTGCGCCGATTCGGCAGTCTGTTTGGTTATTTGTGCCGGAGGCGGGGACGGCGGCGCCCAGGCTGGCGGCGGTGGCGGTCAGGAGCTCTGAGAGCTGGGCGTACTGGCCCCTGGCGCTGCGGCGCGTTTCCTCCAGCTGGCGGCGGTACTGCTTGCGGAGAAGGAATGCTGAAAGCTCTGCGTCTATGGCTGAGAGAAGGTCTTGGAGGTGGATGCAGCGGCTGGTGAAATAGGTGGGGAAGTCCTTCGCCAGGGCGCGGCCGCGGTTTAACAGGTGAGGCGTGGCGTCGTTGAGGGCGTTGAAGGTGCCGCCGTACTCCCTCTGCCAGCAGAGCTCGCACAGAGCACAGTTCCGGCACACCTTCTCCGCCGCGCGGTCGAAGACGACAGCGGGGTTCTCGTCGGCGGGCTGGGGCGCACCGCGTCCTAAACTGTCATAGAGGTCCCGGAGGGCCCCGGCGGCGCGGCTGAGCTGTATCTTCCACTGCTGGCCCGCCTCCCGGTCCCGCTCCTCCTGGCTGGGCCTGCGGACCCGCTTGCCGCCGAAGACCCGCCCCGGCAGCAGCAGAAACACCGACATCCCCGCCGCCGTCTCCACCACCAAGCCTACATTCCGCCCCGGCAGAGACGCCGCCGCGATGCCCCCCAGAAACGCCAGGGCCGCACACCAGCGCCAGCGCCTATAGCAGCTCCCGCAGAGCAGTCCCGCCAGGCCGAAGGCGGCGGTGTAAACGCCCGCGGTTCCGCCGCACAGGTCCGCCGTCAGCCCGACGCCCAGCCCCAGCGCGGCCCCGCCGGAGGGTCCCCGACCGTAGGCGGACCACGCCAGAAGCACGCACAGCACGCCCCGGCAGGGGGACAAGCCTATCACTTCCAGATCCGCCGCCGCTAAAAGCAGGACGGACCCCATGTACACCAGGCCGTCGGCGGCCCGCTCCGCCCCCGATTCCAGCACAGGCCGGAACAGCCACGCCGAGGCCCCCAGGAGCCCCGCCGCCGTGACGCAGTTCCCCAGCCGCACCAGCGGCGAAAGGGCCTGAAACACGTACAGCATTTCCACCGTCAGAAACAGCCCCACGGCGATAGCCGCAGGCGCTTTCGGGTGGCGCTCCATCCACGGCCCCCGGAGGGCCGACGCGGCGGTCACAATCAGGATGCCCACCGCCAGAAACGGAAGCGCCTGGGCGAACTCCATAAAGAGCGCCGCTCCCGCGACGCCCCCCGCCAGAGCCGCGTACCCCGCGGCCCCCGGCCCCGCCGCGGCAATGCACCCCAGGGCAAAGGGTGCATAGCCCCCCGGCGGCTGCGCGGCGGTGAGGGCGGCGGTGAGGAAGAAATGGATGCCCCAGGACAGCAGGCGGTTCTCCTGCCGCAGGGCGGCGCGGACATGGATCTGAGACACAGCTTGTCCCTCCCAACAAAAGTTTTTCCCCATTGTAACCTTACAATGGGGAAAAACCTGTCGGGAAAAGCTGGCCTCGCTTTTCCGTTTTTTTAACCGCTCACAGGGTCAGATCGCCGTCCTTCACCCAGCCCATGCGGCGACAGAATCCGTTGATCAGCGGGCACAGCACCGCGGGGAGGATGAACGAGATCAGAATCAACCCTGCCCAGTCGAAGGCCCCCGGCACTATCGCCGCCGCGCCGTTGGCAATCGCCTGCTCGCTGGGGGACACCCACCCAGTCCACACGCCCAGCTGGCCGCAGAGGCCGCAGGTGCCCATGCCGGAGTTGATGGCCGCGCCGTTCATCTCCAGGCGGAACAGGCAGGTGGCGATGGGCCCCGTAATCGCCGAGGCCAGGGTGGGCGCAATCCAGATCCGCGGGTTTTTCACGATGTTGGGCATTTGCAGCATGGAGGTCCCCAGGCCCTGGCTCACCAGGCCGCCCCAGCCGTTCTCCCGGAAGCTCATCACGGCGAAGCCCACCATCTGCGCACAGCACCCGGCAACCGCCGCGCCGCCCGCCAGGCCCGTCAGGCCCAGCACGGAGCAGATGGCGGCGGAGGAAATGGGCAGCGTCAGGGCCACGCCTACCAGCACGGACACCAGGATGCCCATCCACAGGGGCTGCAAATTCGTGGCCTCCATGATCAGCCGCCCGAAAGCGCTGGCCGCGCCCCCGATGGGCGGCGCAATCACCCAGGCCGCGCCGATGCCGATCAGGGTCGTGGTAATGGGGGTGGCCAGGATGTCCACCTTCGTCTCCTTACTGACGGCCTTGCCGCACTCCGCCGCGATGATGGCCGCGAAGAGCACCGCCAGCGGGCCTCCGGCCTTCCCCAGGGCGTTGCAGGCGTAGCCCACCGTGGGAAGGGAGAAGAGGACCAGGGGCGGGGCTTGCAGGGCGTAGCCGATGGCGACCGCCATGGCGGGCCCGCTCATGAAGGAGGCCAGGCCCCCAACGGTGTAGGCGGTCCCGTTGATTTCGATGACGGGGGTGTTCAGGAAGCCGATGCCGAACTGGGCGCCGATGGTGTTGAGAATCGTGCCGATGAGCAGCGAGCAGAACAGCCCCTGGGCCATGGCCCCCAGGGCGTCGATGCCGTAGCGCTTCGCGGAGAACACGATGTTCTTCCGCTTCAGGAATGCTTTTGCCTGTTCCATGGGTATCCACCTGTCTCTTTCGTCGGTTTTAGTGTCTGCGTACGGATATGTACACCTGTCTTGACACCTGTTCCGCCTATCATACCCGCCTTGCCGCGGTTTGTCAATCCCTTTTTCCGATTTTTTCCGACGTTGGAAACGGTGGAATCGCTATTTGTCCTTTCTCATGATCACATAGAGGATGAAAGCGCCCATTGCGGCAACGGAAAAGACAGGGCCGATATTGGGCCAGTTCATGGAAACGCCAATTATTCCGATGATCCAACTTACCAGAAAACCGATAACGATTGCTGCAATGATTGCAATTATTTTCATAAAAAACTCCGCGGATAAACAAAAATGGAACGGGCGGCGATCTAGGGGGATCGCCGCCCGGTAAGGCGGACGTTAAGCAGGCGTCAGGCTTCCGTTATAAATTCCAGTATTCCAGATCTCGTCAAACTGCAATTTAGAAATCACAGCCGCGCAAAAGCCTTCTCCCCAGATTTCTGCATTTAATTCATCAACGGTTGGGATCGGACACTCCTCTATAACGTCACAATATGGGTCGTCATAAAGACTTACCGTCCTGTTCGCAAAGACTTCTATCTCTCTCAGAGCCATGCGGTCTTTCATCAGGCTGACCTCGTAAAAATATACCACCGGCATATCATCAGATTCATACTCCATAAATATCTGTATGTATTCAATATTCTCATCCATAGCTCATCACCTCACAGAACCCCTAATTTGTTAAACCGGTTATATCACGGATCACTTTCCACGTCAAGCGCCCGGAGCCGCCGCCGCGAAGGAGAAAAGGGATATTTTTACGCCGCCCGCCCTTGTAAAACGCCCCCCGGCGGTGTAAAATACTCCTTGTTCACCCACCACGCTCTGACAGGAGGTTTACATTACTATGAAAGACGGTTTCATTTCCGCAGCCAGCGGCGCGCCGAAGCTCCGCCTGGCCGACTGCGCCTATAACGCCGAGCAGACGTTCCGCATCATGCGGGCCGCGGAGGCGGCGGGGGTCAAGGTCCTGGTGCTCCCGGAGCTGGGCCTCACGGGCTACACCTGCGGCGACCTCTTCGCGCAGGAGGCGCTGCTCTCCGCCACCGTGGAGGCCCTGGGCACCGTCCTGGAGGCCACCCGGAACCTGGAGGTGGTCACGGCGGTGGGCCTGCCGCTTCGTGTCGAAAACGGGCTGTATAACTGCGCCGCGATTATACAGAAGGGCCGGATTCTGGGCCTCGTCCCCAAGACCCATCTGCCCAATTACGGCGAGTTCTACGAGAAGCGCTGGTTCGCCCCCGCCCCGGAGGGGACTGCGTCCATCTCCATTCTGGGGCAGGAGGACGTGCCCTTCGGCGCGGGGCTGCTGTTCCGCTGTGACAGCGTTCCGGACCTGATTCTGGGCTTTGAGATCTGCGAGGACCTCTGGTCCCCGGACTCGCCCTCCATTCAGATGGCCCAGGCGGGGGCCACCATTATCGGCAACCCCTCCGCCAGCAATGAGGTGCTTGGCAAGGACGCCTACCGCCGCCAGCTGGTCACGATGCAGAGCGCGAAGCTCCTGTGCGGCTATGTCTACGCCAGTTCCGGGGCGGGGGAGTCCACTGCCGATCTGGTCTTCGGGGCTCACCAGATTATCGCCGAGAACGGTACGATTCTCGCGGAGCGGCGCTTTGAGGGGGGGCTGCTGGCCTCTGAGATCGACGTGTCGAAGCTGGCCTCCGAGCGCCGCCGCACTCAGTCTCTGGGCAATCCGCCTCAGACGAAGCCCTGCACGGTCGGGTTCGGCCTCACCGTCTCCCCCACGAAGCTCACCCGTTACGTCTCCCCCCAGCCCTTTGTCCCCGAGAACCGGGAGGACCGGGACGCCCGCTGTCAGGAAATTCTGCTGCTCGCCTCCCTGGGCTTGAAGCAGCGTCTGGAGCACACGGGGGCGAAGTGCGCCGTGGTGGGCCTCTCCGGCGGTCTGGACTCCACCCTGGCCGTCCTGATCACGGGTCTGGCCATGAAGCTCCTGAACCGGCCTATGACGGATATCATCGCCGTCACCATGCCCTGCTTCGGCACCACCAGCCGCACGAAGAACAACGCTGTAATTCTGGCGGAGCGCCTGGGCGCGACCCTTAGAACGGTGGACATTTCTAACTCCGTCCGCTCCCACTTCCGCGACATCGGCCACGACCTGGAAACCACGGACCTGACCTACGAGAACGCCCAGGCCCGGGAGCGCACCCAGGTCCTGATGGACATCGCCAACGCCGGCGGCGGCTTAGTGATCGGCACCGGCGACCTCAGCGAGCTGGCCCTGGGCTGGTGTACCTACAACGGCGACCACATGAGCATGTACGGCGTCAACGCCTCCATTCCGAAGACGCTGGTCCGCCACCTGGTAGGCTACCTCGCCAACGACGGCGAGAAGCAGAATCTTCACGACGTTCTGGAGGACATTCTGGACACGCCGGTTTCCCCCGAGCTCCTCCCCGCCGTCCAGGGCGAGATCTCCCAGCGTACGGAGGACCTGGTCGGCCCCTACGAGCTCCATGACTTCTTCCTCTACTACGTCCTCCGCTGGGGCTTCTCCCCCAGGAAGATCGACCGCCTCGCCCAGTACGCCCTGGGCCGCAAGTACAGCCACGACGTCATCCGCAAGTGGCTGAAGGTCTTCTACCGCCGCTTCTTTACCCAGCAGTTCAAACGGGACTGTGTGCCCAACGGCCCGAAGATCGGGACGGTTGCCATGTCCCCGCGTGGGGACTGGCGGATGCCCAGTGATGCCCACCGTGTTTTGTGGGAGGCGGAGATCGAAGGTCTGTGAGGTTCCTTTTTTCTTGAAAGAAAAAAGGAACCGAAAAAAGAACTTTTTAACTCGACGCGAATCTGGTGGTTGATGTAGTCTGCCACACCGTAACGGAGTGCTGAGCAAAGTGGTCCTTACCTCGAAGCGAGGTAAGGACCACTTAATTTCTTACGTTTTACGTTCTCATAAGAAAAATCTGTGGGTCCATCCATTTCAATGGAAGGGCCCATAGCCTGTCAAAAAAGTTCGCCTCAAGGCAGATTTTTTCGTGCAAATATAATAAAATGGTGGACCATAGTCAATAAAGAGGACAAGAAAAATTAAATAAAGAATGAATTTTCAGCTGGGATGGGAGGCAGACCGCGGTTGAGGGAAAGGGGCGTTTTGCAGTTGCAGAAGCCGGAGATATAGGATAGCAGGCTCTGCTTGAACTGCACAAGGGGCTGGAAGCAGCGCCGGTTCAGTTCCTCTTTTCTCAAATACTTGAAAAAGCACTCCATAACAGTGTTGACGTAGGGAAAGCCTTTGGCGGAAAAGGACTGGATTATCCCCAGTTCATCGATGACCATTCGGAAGTCCCTAGAAGTAAACTGAGTGCCCTGATCGGTATGAGATGCCGTAGGTGTTTGCAACAGGTGCTGCGGTTGACCTCAGGTGCCCGGAAGAAATGGAGATAGAGTGCCGGTCAGATACGGCATCGATGGCGTTCCGTCTCTGTCTGAGTGTGGCGTGAAGATTGCAATCGCTTTTTAAGACTCCTTTAGGATACATCCAGAAAAGGGAAGAGCGGTGAGAGCATCTGCTACAGTCCCGGAGCGTAGGTTGTTCCGCAAAGGGGAGCATAAGTGCTGCTTTGCCTGCGAAGCTCACACTGCCTGCAACGAGAACGACTATGTGCTGGAGGCTGCAGGCACTCTTGGCAATGTCTACGACAGCGTGGCGTTTGATAATGTTTACAACAAAATGATCCAGAAATTTCCTGAGGTAGAAACAGTGGTGGCAGACACCGCCTACAAGACCCCACACATCTGTAAGAAGGTGTTTGATGATGACCGGGTGCTGTCTACTGCTTACAAGCACCCACAGACCATGAAAGGCGGACATCCCCGGTGGGCTTACGACTATGATGAATATTATGACTGCGTGATTTGTCCTGAATACCAGCCCTTAGCCTACTGCACTCCCAACCGTGATGGTTGCCGGGAATACGCAAGCACCCAAAAAACCTGCGTCCAGTGCGCCGCCCAGCATACCCAAAAACTGCGTAAAGATCGTCCTGCGGCACATCCGAAAGGATTATGGGGAACTGGCCGATGATGCCAGGTATACCTTGGAATACAAGGAGCTTTACGCAAAACGCAAAGAAGCCATTGATCGGGTTTCACCTTCCCACTCCACAACTGCCTTTATATTTTAACTTTGCGGCCTGTCTGGTTTTTCTCTAAACAGGCCGCTTTTCGACAGGCTGTGTTACTTTTCTTATAAGAAAAGTAACCAAAAGAATTTTTAGATCCGCTCTGTGGATTGGTGGGATATGATGGCGTTTGCGACGGCAACGGGGCTTGTGGGGGGAGGGGAATTTTGGTATACTATAATATAAGCGGTCGGTTAGGGGCTGCTGGAGAGGAGAAATTTATGAAGAAATTCGCTGTTTTTGATATGGATGGGCTTTTATTTGATACGGAACGGCTTTATCAGAGCGGGTGGGCCGCGATGGCCGGGGAGTTCGGGCAGGAGCTTCAGCCGGACTTTCCCGGGGCGGTCTGCGGGACCAGCGGGGAGAGTATGTTCGCGGTCATCCGTAAGTATTACCCGAACGTGGACCCCCAGGCGTTCGAGGCGGGCTGCGTCCGCTGGGTGCAGGCGTACTTGGAGACCCACGGCACGCCCCTGCGGCCGGGCGCGCGGGAAATCCTGGAGTATTTTCAGGCCAACGGCGTGCGCATGGCCTTAGCCAGCGGAAGCCACGCGGACATCGTAGAGAAGAACCTCCAGCGAAGCGGCTTCAAGGACTTTTTCGACGCCGTAATCAGCGGCGACGAGGTGTCCCGCGGCAAGCCGGAGCCGGACATTTTCCTCCTGGCCGCTCAGCGCATCGGCGCGCGCCCGGAGGACTGCTACGTCTTTGAGGACGGCGTAAACGGCGCCAGGGCAGGCACAGCCGCCGGATGTGCGACGATCATGATCCCGGATTTAGTACCGCCCACCCCGGATCTGCGCGACGAATGCGCAGGCATCTACCCCAGCCTCACAGAAGCCCAAAAAGCGATCGAATCAGGCCTCCTGTAACCCCGCCGGCCCGTGCCAGCGGAAAAAAGCCGCGAAACCACCAAAAAAGAAGTGATTCCGCGGCCTTTTCCGCTGGACGCCCCCCAGCAAAATGTGATACAATGGAAACAGCTTACAAAAAGCACCGGCTGACAAAAGCGGACTGATCTGCCAGGGTCCAGGGAGGCGCGTGCCTCCCTGGTGGGAGGCCAGAGGGCAAAGCCCTCTGGCCGCCGGAGGCCCCCCGTCCATCGTCCCCCGCCCGCCGGAGGCCGCAGGAGGTTTCGTATGAAATTCCGGATTGACGCGAACGGCATAGCGCTGTTGGACAAAGGAAAGAAAGGCTTTTTTCGCGCGGTGTTCAGCCGGTTAGGCTTGATTGTGCTGCTGCTGGGGCTGCAAGTGGCGGTGCTGTTCAGCATGTTTCAGTGGTTTGGTGCGTTTATCCCCCATATTGTGGGCGTTTCTGTGGCATTTATCGTGGGGATGGTGCTGTATCTGCTGAACAGCAGGCTGGACCCTACGGCGAAAATTACCTGGCTGGTGGTCATCATGCTGATGCCGGTGTTCGGGGCTCTGCTGTTCTTTTATACGCAGAGCGATTTGGGGCACCGGATGATCAAGGGGCGGCTGGCCCAGCTGGCCAGGCAGACCTGGGACGCGGTGCCGCAGCCTCCCGGCGTGCGGGAGGCTTTGGAACGGGAGAATCCGGGGGCGGCGTCCCTGGCGCGCTATATCCGGCGGAGCGGGTGTTTCCCCGTATTTGGCCGGACCGGCGTGACCTATTTCCCCTCCGGGGAGCGGATGTGGGAGGCTTTGCTGGCGAAGCTGGAAAAGGCGGAGTCCTTCATCTTCCTGGAATTTTTTATCATCAACGAAGGGCTGATGTGGGGCAAGATCTTAGAAGTGCTGGCGCGGAAGGCGGCGGCGGGCGTAGACGTGCGGGTCATGTACGACGGAACCTGCGAGTTCTCCACGCTGCCCTGCGACTACCCCAAACGCCTGGGGCGGCTGGGGATTCAGTGCAAGGTGTTCTCCCCCCTGACCCCCTTCCTGTCCACCCACTACAACTACCGGGACCACCGGAAAATCCTGGTCATCGACGGAAAGACCGCCTTCAACGGTGGGGTGAATCTGGCGGACGAGTACATCAACCATATCGAGCGCTTCGGGCACTGGAAGGACGCCGCCGTGATGCTCAAAGGGGAGGCGGTGCGGAGCTTCACTAGGATGTTCCTGGAGATGTGGGCCATCGACGAGAAGGAGCCGGAGTTTGACCGCTTTATCCTGCCACCCGCCCCGCCCCAGGAGGGAAAGGGCTTCGTGATCCCCTACGCCGACTGCCCCCTGGACGGCGAGCGGGTGGGGGAGCGGGTCTACATGGACCTGCTGAACCGCGCCTGCCGCTATGTCCACATCATGACGCCGTACCTGATTCTGGACGGCGAGATGGAGACGGCGCTGAAATTCGCCGCGGAACGAGGGGTGGAAGTGTCCCTGATTCTGCCCGGCATCCCGGACAAGCCTGTGCCTTACGCCCTGGCCCGGACCCACTACTGCTCCCTCCTGGACTCGGGGGTCCGGATCTACGAGTATGCGCCCGGGTTTGTCCACTCGAAGCTGTTCGTGGCGGACGGCCGGGAGGCGGTGGTGGGAACCATCAATCTGGACTACCGGAGCCTGTACCACCACTTTGAGTGCGCCACGTACATGTGCGGCGCGGACTGCATCGCGGATATCGAGGCGGATTTCCAGGGGACTTTGAAGGCGTGCCGTCCGGGGACGAAGGAGACGGTGCGGGATGAAAAGTGGACCCAGAAGCTGACGGGGATTCTGCTGAAAGCTGTGGCAACGCTTCTGTAGAAGCTGTAATCAATGGATATGGAAACAGCGGGAATTCAGGAAAAAGAAGGAGGATTTTCACTATGGCGACTGTATCTGTACGCAGGACCCGGGGGGAGGGCTATGAGGACATCAAGAGGACCGTGGACCAGGTTCTCGCGGACCTGGGCGGGCTGGGGGACATTATCAAACCCGGAGACAGGGTGATGATCAAGCCGAACCTGGTGGCCTGCCCGACGGAGCGCCTCTCCGGCGGCGTGACGCGCTGGGAGGTGTGCCTCGCCGTTTACGAGGCCGTGGAGGCCGCGGGAGGGCGGGCTTATATTGCGGAGTCCTCCGCCGCCGGGGCGGACACGGAGCAGGTGATTCAGAAGTGCGGGTATCAGGGCCTGCGGGACCGTGGGATTCCCGTGATCGACCTGAAACAGAAGGAGAACGCCCGCTGTGTGATGGAGGTTCCCGGCGGGGTGGTTTTCGAGAAAATCAACACCTGGGAGCTGGTGCGGGATACGGATGTGTTCATCACCGTGCCCGTGATGAAGACCCACGACCAGACGGAGATTACCCTGGGGCTGAAAAATATGAAGGGCCTGCTCAGCGACGCCCAGAAGAAGGCGTTCCACAAGGAGGGCCTTGTGGAGGGCGTGGCGGACTGGTGCTCCGTGCTGAAACCCGCGCTGGAGATCGTGGACGGCACCTACGGCCAGCAGGGATTGGGGCCTATCTTCGGCGAGACAAAGCGGATGGATCTGATCTGCGGGTCGAAGGATCTGGTGGCCTGCGAGGCCGTGGTGGGGAAGATCATGGGCTACGAGCCGGAGGAGGTCATGATCACGAAAGCCGCCCACGAGCGGGGCCTGGGGGAGATGGACCTGGGGAAGATCCAGGTGCTGGGCTGTGCCATTGAGGAGGTCGCCAGCCGCTTCAAGCGCTCCTGCGAGATTACCATTGAGGGCGTGCCCGCGTCCTTCAGCCTGATTTTCCACCGGGACGCCTGCACCGGGTGCCACAACACTGTGCTCAGCGCCCTGATGGACATGAAGGCCCGGGGCCTGTTTGCGTACCTGGAGCACATGAACGTGTGCGTGGGCCCCTGTACGGAGGCGGATCTGCCTGACGGGGCCTCGGCGGAGAATACGGTCTGCGTGGGCGTGTGCAGCCGGGGGCTGGCGGAGCGGCTGGGCCTGCGGTGGGTGAACGGGTGCCCGCCGTGCAACGCCGACGTGGCCCAGGGGATTCTGGGGGACCGGAAGGATTACGGAGCGCGGTACGCCTGATTGACGTGCGGATAGGGAAAGCCCCTGCGGCGGGTGCCGCGGGGGCTTTTTTCGCGGATTCAGGCTTCCCTTTTGCGGGGGAACCACAGGAGAAGGAACGCGGCTCCGGCGAGGGCGGTCAGCGCGGCCCGGAGGGCTGTGCGGGACGCGTCTCCGGTGGCGGGGACGGGATCGGGCTGAGCCTCGGTGAGGGGGATTTCCTCGGTGGGAATGTAGATGTATGCGTCCTCGTCGGGGGCCGGGACACGGATGTAGGTGGTGGGAACGTCCTCGTCGCAGACGGTTACGGTCTCGGGGGCGGTGGGTTCGTTGGGGTCGGGGAGGGCGGCGAGGACGACGGGGGTGCGGGATGTGCTTTTGCGGGTGTTCCCGGACGGTGACGCGGGCGGGGGTTCCGGGGGCGTTTCCGGAGGAATTTCAGGAGGTATTTCCGGCGTTTCAGGGGGAGTCTCCGGCGGCACTTCGGGCGGCGTTTCCGGCGGGATGGCGGCGTAACGGTTCGTCACGGTGACCTCGGTGGGCTGGCCGGGTTCGACGGTCACGTCTCCGGTTCCGGTGACGGTCCAGATATAGCCGCTGACGTCGGCGTCGGCTTCGGAGACGGTGTAGACGCCGGGGGACAGGTCTTCCAGATGCTTGGTTTCGCCGTCCCGGAGGGAGAAGGTGGTACTGTAGTTGTCGGGGCCGGTGACGGCGAGGGTGTACGCGGCGGGCGCGGGCGCGCCGGTGACGCGCTTGGTGATGTGCAGGCTGCCGGGGGTGTAGGCGTTGGCGAAGGGGGTATCGCTGCCATAGACGCTGGCGCAGACGAGGCCGGAGGCGTCAATGTACACGTGAACGTAGGCGGTTTTGACCGCCTCGGAGTAGGAGACGTTGGGGGCGCGGTCCGATTCAACGGGGATGATTTGGCGGATGGTGTAGCGGTAAACTGTGCCGGTTTCGGAGGCTGGGCCTGCGTCGCGGGCGGTATAGGGGATGCTGCCGAAGAGGATGTCGCCGCTGGCGGTGTTGGGGGCCTCGGCAGGGTCCGGCATGGGCTGGGCGGCGTGTTCGGCGAAGGGCTGGCCGTCCAGGAGGGCGGTTATGGCGGCGCTGTTGTCCCACGCGGGGTCCCAGGGGGCGGAGCCTGCGGGTTCCAGGCGGAAGGTGAATTCGTTTTCGACGAGAGGTCTGCCCTGGAGGGTTACGGTGGGGCGGATGGCGCAGGCGATTTCCCCGGTGCTGAAAGTGTTGGTGAATTGCAGGGGTTGGGTGGGGTCGGTCTCTGCGCCGGGGGAGCCGGGGGCGACTGCTTCGACATTGCAGATTTTGGCGTCGAGGCGGTTTCCGGTTCCCTCTGTGACTGCGATGGTCACGCGGTAGAGGGTGGGATCGTAGGTGATGCCGGGGAGGGCGTCGTCGGGGCGGTTTTCGCTGACGGTGTAGCGGTATTGGCCTGGAGTGCGGAATGTGATTTCGCCGAAGGAGAAGGTGTTGCCGGCTTTGGGGTTTACCGTAATGGTGGTTTCCTCCGGCAGAGGCGCGGCGGGATCGCCGCAGGCTTTGAGGGTGAAGGAGAACGCGTCGCCAGTCATGAAGCTGCGGCCCTCCAGGTGTTTCACGCCGCTGATGACGGCTTTTCCGGGGGCCATCCGGGTGTTGGTTACGGTGACGGCGATTGGGGTGCTGGTGGTCTGTGCCGTTAGGGGTGCAGTGGTTTCAGTGGTATCTGATCCGTAGATGGTGAAGAAGCCGTCGGTGTGGGGGACCTGGATGGTGTAGGCGGTGTTCAGGGGCAGGTCGGTGAAGGCGTGGGTCCGGCGGCCTTCGACGGTGGGGAGGCGGGCGCTGCGGACGATTTGACCATCTTGAAGAAGCTGAATTTCGGATTCCCGGCGATCCGTCAGCACATTGCCGATCTCATCCTGCCAGACCTGCGTGACGTCGATGCGGCCTAACGGCGCGCTGTTTCCGACGGAGACGCTTTCAGTGCTGGCAATTGCGCCGCCGCCGTTTTGGCCCGCGCTGTTTCCGATGAAAACGACGCTGGCGGTTTCAGATGCGTTCTCCATGCCGCTGAACAGGATGATCTGATCGCTGCTGCTTGTACTGTGGCTGTAGTATTTCCCGCTGTCGATGGGTTTGCCGCCGGGGGCGGTCCAGGCGTTGGGCTGGCCGTTGATGCCTGTGTCGGCCAGGTGCAGATGGCCTTGGCTGTCTGGGGTTTCCGCACTGCGGACGATGTAAATGTCGCCCAGGGGCTTTGCACCGCTGGATGTCGTATTTTGGCCTTGTGGGATGGAGACGGCGTTTGCGTAAAGGCTCAGATCGGCGCTGGGGCTGGATGAGATTGCCGAGCCGTAGAGGGCCTTGTTGTCAGTGAACAGCGCGTCGCCGGGGATCGTGAGACTGCCGTTTACATAAATTCCGCCGCCTCCAAGGCGGGCTTCGTTGTGGGCGATGGTGCCGCCGTTCAGGACAGCCGCGCCGCCTGCGTCGATGCACACACCGCCGCCGGGGCGGCTGACATTGCGGTTGTTTTGCAGCACGGCTCCGGAGTTGACAATCAGGTTTCCGCCGCCGCTGACGCGCACCAGAGGCCCTTCTGCCTGGACGGAACCGCCTGCGCCGTCAATGGTAATATCTTGCAGTGTGAGCTCCGCGCCGCTCCCGACGGATACCAGCTCGCCGCGGAATCCGCTGGCGCGGACCAGCTGCTTGTCCGCAGGCAGGGTCCAGGTTTCGCTGCCGGAGGGGGAGAGGGTGCCGGTGATGAAAATGGTATCAAGGGTCGGATTACCGGCCAGAACCGCCGCGGCGCGCTGGAAGGTTTTGACCGGGGAATCGGGGAAAAGCCCGTCGTTTCCGTCGCTGCCGCTGGAGCCGTTTGCGTAGACTGCGGAGGGCGTTCCGGCTTTCAGATACACGGTGCCGCTTTCGTCCGCGGCGGCGCGGATGGCGAGATCGGTTCCGTTGGAGAGGGTGATGGCGGGGAGGACGCCGCCCGCCGGGAAGCCGGTCATGACCGCGACAGCGTTCCCGGCGGCAAGGTCCGCCAGACTGCTTTCGTCCAGGGAGAGGACCAGCTCATCAACTCGGAAGCCCTCTCCCGCAGTGAGTTTACAGTCCTTGCCCAGGGAGACGCGCAGAGCGCTGTGCGTACCGTTGACCAGGAAAACGCCGCCCTGGAAGTCCACGGCCTGTGCAATATCCACGCCGTCCCCCAGCGTCAGGGCCCCGTGTTTCAGCGCGATCCCCTGCTCTGCGAGCCCGCCGCCAATCAAGGTTAGAGCGCCGCCGTCAACGGTGAACAGCGGATCGCCGGCGCCGCTGAGCACCTGCCCGTTCAGGTCCAGCGTGACGGTCTTAGCGACGCTGACGGGAACCGCGTCCGGATTGCAGCCCGTGTTTTCCAGAATCTGGATTGTGTCGCCGCTGCCCGCCGCGCTCACGGCGGCGGAGAGCGCCGCGTATTCCGCCCCGTTGACTGCGGCGATCGGAGACGGGACCGCGTTGGGGACGGCACAGTACATATTTTCACTGTCAGCGCTGAAATTCGAGTTTTCAATTCCTGTACCGATTGGCAGGAGAGACCGTTCAATATGGTCGTTCTTCTCCGGAACCGTGTGGCTCCAGGTGTATTGAAAACGGCTGAAATAATCGGAGGCCAAAGCGCCGTCCGCCATCTGATTTGCGGGCAGAATGGACGGCTCGGCATACTGCAAAAGCATGTCGTTCGCGGAACCGTCCAGGGCGGTGTTTCCGTAAAGAGCACCAGAGGAAAACCGGACGCTGATGGGCGTTGAATTCTTGTTGCCAGACACATGGACAGCCGCGGCATCACTGTCGGTTTTGGTTGTGCTGTTGCCCGTGATGACGGTGCCGTCGATTGTCAGGGCAGACCCTCCGGACTTGCAAAAAATTGCACTGGCTGCTGCTGCAATATTGCCGGAAATGCGGCCGTTTATAAAGGTGACCTGGGTATCAGGCTGCGACGAATTGACGATGGAATAGCACTGGGTGTCATGGCCGTTATCGACGATATCGCAGTTTTCAAATATGTAACTGCCCTTGTGCAGCCTGACAATGCCTGACGCACTGCTTGTGCTTTTGAAGTTGTTGCCTGAGATAGTGCTGTTGGAGATCCTCACTTCTGCCTGATGCTTGGTATCCATATGAAGCGCGGCACTGTTGGTTGCTGCCGCGTAATTCCCCGCGATTGTGACACAGTCGAGAGACACGGGCGGGGCCCCGGCTATGCTGGTGACATTGAGGCAGATTCCGCCGCCGGTGTTTTCGGACACAACGGTGTCAGAAATGGAGATCTGACTGGTAATATCTTTGCCTGCGATGGTAAAGCCGCCCCCTCTGCCGCCGCTGCCGGAGGAATTCTCGGTGAACGTACAGTGTTGGATGGTCACATTGGCAGCAGGCGCGTTGCCATATATGCTCACATACATTCCGCCGCCGTTGGATTCAGTAGATGTGTTTCCGGTTACGGTGATGTGGTCTAGCGTGATATTTAAGGTGTCCTTCGCGTAAATCCCGCCGCCGTTCGGAGCGCTTCCACCGCTGATGGTCCCGTTTTTGATGGTGATGCTGCGGGTGTTTTCTGGCTTCTTGGACGTGTTGCCGCTGAGGGAAAAGACCGGAATCCCGGATTTTTTAGCGCTGACAGTATGCCCGTTCAAATCAATTACGACGTTCTGATCGAACTTCCCCAGCGTAAACACAATGTTGATATTCTCCTTCACGTCCCTGCCCAAAACCACCGTCTGGCCAGTGACCGACTGCTTCACAGCCGACTCCAGCGACAGGAAGCCCTGATTGACAATCCTGCCATCGGGGCCCACGATTGCGGCAGCGCCGTTGAAGGCGAGGGGCGGAACCTCGGGGGCCGGCGGTTCCTCATCGCTGCCAACACGGCAGAGGTATACCGTGGCGAAGCAGCCGTTTTCCTCGGCGTGGCGGTGGGCCTCCATGCCGCAGTAGAAGGGGCCTGTGAGGGGTTCGTCGGAGGCGTTGATTACGTTGTCGGGGGCGTCCTCCTGGGGGAGGTCCGGATTTTCCGGAACCTCCGAAGATTCAGGAACCTCTGGAGGCTCGGCGGGTTCCGGCGCTTCGGGAAGCTCCGGCATTTCAGACGTTTCCGGGACCTCCGGCGTCTCCGGCTCTTCTGGAGGTTCCGGCGTCTCGGGAATTTCCGGAATGTCGGGGCTTTCCGGTTCTCCGGAAATCTCCGGCGTTTCCGGGATTTCCACATCCTCCAAAACCTCCGGCACTTCCGGTTCCTCAGCCTCCTCATCCTCCGGGATCGGCATAATCCCCGGCTCCGGATCGATGGTACACAGGACCGTGTGGACATGCTCTTCCCTTCCGCACGCCAGGACACGGATAGGCGTACACTCCTCGCTGTGTACATGCTCTGGCTCGCCCTCCCTCAGGCCGCAGAGGGGCGGCAGGCCCCCAGGGGCGGTATAGCACGCCAAGCTGTGGAAGTGGGGCGGCGTTTCCTCCAGCCCGCAGGCCAAAGCCAGGCAGCCGTATGTATGCGCGTGCTCTGGATCGCCGCAGAGAAGCTGGAAGCAGCCGTTTTCGTGCAGGTGTCCCGCGTCCTCCCGCGCGCCGCAGGTTTCCCAGGCAGACTGCTCATAGCAGGCGAAGGAGTGCCGGTGGACGGCGGGTTCCGCGGCCAGGGAGGCGGTCAGGACCGCCGGCAGGGCCAGGGTCAGGACCAGTGCCAGCGCTGTGCAACGGCTGAACAGCGTTTTTGCCCATGCTTTTGTACGCTTTCCCATGAAAAGTCCCTCCTTGATAATTAAACCGGATTATTCCGAATTCTTCCAATCAATATATCACAGGGCCGCCTGTATTACAAGAGAAAATATAGGAATTCTGTGAAATACAAAAAGCACATTCGTAATCGTTTTTCCGGCCCGTTTTGGCCGTCAGAGCTGCTTAAAAATAATTGACATCAAATTCTTATAGTTTTTGTATTTATAAAAATTTTACCAATTCTTTTCCATTCGGACGCACAAAATGAAATATAGGGCTTGAGGCGCTTGGCCGTAAAACACTGGAAAAATTCACATAAATTGGATATTTTTCCGTATTTACAGCGGCTGCGTGGGATTTAACGGCTCATATATCACATCGCTTTTTGTCATGAAAATTTGGAGAAATAATTGTGAGAAATATATTGAAAATAGACTGCGCATGTGATATATATATTTTATAGAGGTGGAGCAGGACGCCCGCGGGGACGCCTTTCCCCCGCGGACACCGGATACAGGAGGCCCTTTATGGAACACTCCAGGAAGAAACTGGATTTGATCGGACAGCGCTACGGAAAGCTGACGGTTCTGGAAGCCGCGGAAAACGTGGGCGGGAGAACCGCCTGGCGGTGCCGCTGCGACTGCGGCGGGGAGGCCGTGGTGCGCACCAGCCGCCTCCGGACCGGCCACACCGCAAGCTGCGGCTGCCTGGGGCCGGGCGCCGCCCCCGGCGTGGACCTGCGGGGCCTGACCTACGTGGACGGCACCTGCGTGGAGATGCTCCGCGCCAAAACCGTGCGCCGGAACAACACCAGCGGCATCCCCGGCGTGGACTGGGTGGCCAGCAAGCAGCGCTGGCGCGCCTCCATCTGCTTCAAGGGCAAGCGCCATTACCTGGGCTGCTACCGCCTCTTCGACGACGCCGTCAAGGCCCGGAAGCGGGGCGAGGAGGAGCTGCACGATACATTTTTGAGGGAATTCGCCGCATACGGGCCTTCCGCGGAACAGGCCCGTGCGGCTGAGTGATAAGAAGTCGATTCCAGAAAGGAGGAGTTCGGTATGTCAGGTGATGCACCGCCGTGGAGGCGGCCCGCCGTTATGAGCGCCGTTGGCGGCGGGGCGTGAACCCCCGGCAAAGGCGCAGATGGGCAAACCATTGGAAACGATGGGACGCAAAGCCAGGCGCTGTCGCGGCTGCGGAAGCGGACGCTATGCACGACCGGTTGCAAACTCAGGCAAACCGCCGGAAACGGCGGGACGCAAAACCAGAGGCTACTGCGCATCCTGGCGCCATGCTCGTTCGGTTACCGGATTCTTTGCGTCCGCGCAAGAACAGTGCAAAGAAAGGAATTTAAGAAGATGAAAACTATGGGCAAACGCGCAACCTCGTGGGTGCTCGTCCTTGTGATGTGCCTGGGCTTCCTCCAGCTTCCCGCGTTCGCGGCGGAGGGCGGCATCGGGGACGTCGAGATCCCCCTGTGGACCGTAAACGAAGACGGGGAGAGCACTCAGACGACCTATGACTTCGGCGCAGAAGTCGCAGACCTGGAGAACGGGACCTGGACCTCCAGCAATCCCGAAGTCCTCAGCGTGGACGAGAACGGCGTGGGCACCGCCCTGAAAACGGGCAAAGCCACCGTTACGCTTACTATCGTGCGGGAAGTTGAGGCTCCAGAGAACCCCGAAGAACCAATCAATCCTGCAGACCCGGCCGACCCGGAGAATCCGGCCGATCCCGTGGACCCGGCAGACCCGGAAGAGCCGACCGATCCCGTGGACCCGGCTGACCCGGAGGAACCGGTCGATCCCGTGGACCCGGCAGACCCGGAAGAGCCGACCGATCCCGTGGACCCGGTTGACCCAGAGGGACCGACTGATCCTGTAGACCCAGTTGACCCGGAAGAGCCGACCGATCCCGTGGACCCGGTTGATCCGGAGGGACCGACTGATTCTGTAGACCCGGTTGACCCGGAGGGACCGACCGACCCCGTGGACCCGGCTGATCCGGAGGGACCGACCGACCCCGTGGACCCGGCTGATCCGGAGGGGCCGACTGATCCCGTAGGCCCGACTGAGCCGGAGGGGCCGACTGAACCCGCGGGTCCGGATACCTCCAGCACCCCGGATGCCCCCGATGCCCCGGAGCCCCCGGATGCTTCCGAAGCCCCGGACGACGAACCCGGCGGCACGTTCCTCTCTGATCAGAGCGAGGACGGCAGCACCTTCACCTATACCTGGAATGTGGTGGTGTATGACCGGCTGGAGGAGTTCGTGGCGGCGGCGAACGCGATGATCGCGGAGCTGGAAACCCGGACGTTCACCAGCGAGGAAGAGCTGAACGCGGCCATGGAGGCGTACAACACGCGGGTCATGGAGCTGCTGGATACCCTGAGCGAGGCGGAACAGGCGACGGAGGAGTTCCTCAGCGCCTATAACGCGCTGATCGAGGCGTTCGGGCTGGCTTCGGTGACGCTGGCGGATGTACGGCCTATCTTTGACGGCAAAGAAATGAAGCCGGATAAGAATGGTGTGTATACCGTTAACTCTGGCGGTAATCTTGTCATTCCAGATGGCGGCACCGTAAGAGGCCGGTTTGTGATCAACACCAGCGGGACGGTAAATATCTCTGGTAAGGGTACCATTGACGGCGGCGCTGTATTTGATGAAACAACCGGCATTGCTAGTACCCGGACTGGCAGTGTTATCCATATCAAGGGCGGCGCAACAGTAAACCTGCGGGATGTTACTGTTACTGGTGGAAGTGGAACCACGATAGAAACCGGTAGCAAGTACAATAGTAATGGTTCGTATAATAAGTGGTATGAAGCTTACTACGCTGGCGGCGGCGTTTATCTCGAACATGGCACGTTGAATATGTCCAGTGGCATGATTGACGGGAATACTGCCAACAAAGGCGGCGGCATTTATGTGCATGATAATCAGGCCGGAGCGCCTGGTGGCACACTGAATATGTCTGGCGGTACTGTCAGCAACAACTTCACAGCACAAGGCGGAGAAACATGGGTCAATCCTGCAAATCCAAACGCCATTTCTTACCGTGCTGGTGAAGGTGGCGGCATTTGGATTGGAAGCAAACGCTCAGATCCTAAGGGCGACGCAAGAAATGTTATTACCGGCGGCGTAATTGAGAACAACCACTGCAATACAGCTACCGACTGGGGCGGCGGTGGAGTTTATGTTAACTCCTACGCAGACCTGAGAATTACCCTCGTTGAAATCAATGGCAACTCTGCTGATGGTTTCGGTGGCGGCGTGTCGGGATGTCCCCATGCAAATATCGGCATGACTCTTATGGACGGCGCTATAATTTATGGTAATGAAGCAAAGGGAATCTGGCCCTTTGGGGAAACGTCTTCCCTTTGGGACATGAAAGATGGCACTGGCGATTATGTAGCTGCTGGCGACAAAGGATTTACAAAAGAGCTTGCAATGGACTTCTATTGTGTAGATTCTTCTGCTGTGCAGGGACAGCCGGAGGGGTGGAAAGGCCGTGCCTCTTATCCGTCTGGAAACGTCAGCGCAGGCTATGAAGTTACTATTCCAGAAGGAAAGTGGTTTGTTCTTGGAAGGGGGTCTTTGGGCCTAACCGCAGCAGGTACCCCGAAGTTCAAAGACCAAACACCTAGAGTTACGATTAGCGGAAACAGCAGCAAGACCCATGGCGGCGGCGTTGCTTGCAATGGCGCGCTGTTTTTGGGGACTTTGACTCCTGGTGAGGAAAGCAACAACGCATGGTCTATTGAGGTTAACAAACAGCTGCTGGGTGTAAAGAAGGAATCTCAGGTTCTAGATAATATGGCATTCAAGTTCCAGTTATTGAATGCAGATACCAAGGTACCAGTTGCTGAGTCGACCAACGATAACAATGGTGTTATTCGTTTTATTGTTGACAGCAATAACTATGCCGGAAGCGAAAGCGGAACCCTGTATAACTTCATTGTGAAGGAAGTCAAAGGTGATAATGATAATATCACTTACGATGAGACAGAGCACCCAATTCAAGTTCGTGTAACCAGGCGTACAGATAAATTTATCATTGGTGCATTTCCGTCGTCTAAAGAGCAGCAATGGAAGGATACGGGTAAGTACATCATAACGCACACTTCCTCTGCGGAGCTGGTATCTCCCAAAGATGGCGTTACCATCAAGAACTATGTGAAGGAAGGCAGCCTGAGTATCAGCAAGTCCCTGGTGAATTCCTCCCTGGCTAAGGCTGGAGAGCAGTTCACCTTCGACATTGAGATCAAGGGCCTGCCCAACGGCACCTACAGCGGCATAACGTTCACGAACGGCAAGGGTACGGTTACACTGACCTATACAGAGGACGGCCAGCAGATGGTGAAGACCATCAAGGGCCTACCCGCTGGAGCTGCGTTTACTGTGACCGAACGCGATGTCGAGAACTATACAACCGCCAGCCAGAAGGTTCAGAGCGGCACTATCGGGCCTGATGGCCCCGAGGGAGTCGTTACGACGCCTGTGGTGAAGTTCGTAAACGAGCGCGACACAGCGAACCTGGTTGTCAAAAAGGTTGTAAACCGCAATGAGACTACCAGCAAGCCCGCTCCAAAGGATGATACTTTCGAGATCACCGTAACCCTGGGCAACGGCAGTGGCGAGAAAACCGAGGTTAAATCCGCTGACAATACTGCGGCATACGTGGAAAACGGCGTTTATGTCTTTACCCTGAAAGACAACGGAACATCCGGCGAGACTGGTACGATTACCGGTATCCCCACGAAGACTGCGTACAAAGTGGAGGAAACCAAGATCAACGGCACTGACTACGAGAACACCAACAAAGACATTCTTGCCGCTGGCGGCACGGTTGTGAAGGATCTCCCCATTGTCAACGTTAACAACCACTACTTCAACGTCAAGACCACCGACGTGACAGTTGAGAAGGAGTGGAAGGGCGGCGACAACTTCAAGCCAGATTTCATCACTGTGCAGCTGTATCGGGACGGTGAACTCTGCGAAAACACCCCCTCCTTGATCCTGAACGAGAAGAACGGTTGGACAAACGGCTGGAAAGACCTTCCCATGTACGCCGAAGAGTCCTCTACCGAGGCTTACGCGTATACCGCTAGGGAAGTCAGTGTCACCTATCCTACCGAAGTGCCTGAGGGCAAAACCGTTTATACTGCTGACAAGCGCGACGGCAACATCATCCGCGTGCGCAGCGGCGTGGAAGCGGCTGACGGCAGCGGCAACGAGATCGTCGGCGGCTGGATTGTCAGCGATAGCAACTCTGTTGATACAGAGGGCAAAATTACCCTGACCAACCAGTGGCGCGGCAAGGAAGACCTGGGCGACGCGTTCTTCTCCGTCCTCAAGGTGGACAGCGAAACCAAGGACCCCATTGAGGGCGTCACCTTCGAGCTGACCAAGAAGGATGAAACAGTTCCGGAAGGCGAGGAGAAGTTCCTTGACACTCAGACGACCGATGCGGACGGCAAAGTCAGCTTTGAAGGTCTGAAAGAGGGAACCTATATCCTGACTGAGACGAAAGTGCCTGACGGCTACGACGCCAACGGCAACGTGGGCCGCACCTGGGAAATTGTCTTTGAACGTGAAAGCGCTGAGAAGGTTAGACTCGAGTCCGTAAAGGAAATCGGGCTGGTAGATGAAAATGGTAATGACAATACCATTCTCGGTGAAAACACCTGGACGTGGAACCCGGTTGGCAACGGTGAAGTCGAGATCAAAAACGGCGAAATCACCATCGAAAACCAAGTCATCAAAGGCTCCCTCCAGCTGACGAAGGTGATGGAGCTGGACGGCACCACCGTCCGCCACACCGACTTCCGCGGCTACAGCTTCACCTTCGACCTCTATGAGGGCCGGCTGAACACCCAGGAAGCCATCGACGCCGCGACGCCCACCGGAGAACCCCTGGAACTCAAGGGCTACGGCAGCGGCGCAACCAGCAAGACCATCGAAGACCTGCGCTATGGCTGGTACACCCTCGTGGAGCGGACCCCCGAGGACCACAAGGACGCCTACACCTGGAAGGGCGTGCGCTACCTGGCCAACGAGGACCGGGACGGCCTGACCAACATCGCTGAGGGCAACTTCGCGGTGATCACCGACGCGGACAAGAACGTCATCGCCTACCAGGTCAAGGTAGTGGGCCAGGATGAGACCTACGGCATCACGGCCACCAACATGTACACCCGCGGCCTGGGCGAGCTGAAAATCACCAAGACCCTCTCCGGCAACAACACGGAAACAAACAAGCTCTGGGCCTTCACCGTGGCCCTGGAGTCTCCCCAGGATTACGTGACCCTGGCGGACAGCTACAGCGTGACCTACTCCGACGGCAGAACCGGGACGGCCAGCCGGACCTCCGGCGGGCGCTACACCGGCATTGCCATGGCAGGCGGCGTCACCGCCACTCTCCACGGTCTGCCCATCGGGGTCAGCTACCGCGTCACTGAGGACGAGGCGAACCTGAACGATTACGCCACCACCGCCCAGAAGAACGGCGCTCCCTCCCGGAGCCTCAGCGTGACGGGCACCGTGGAGGCGGACGAGACGGACGACATCGTCTTCGACAACTACCGCAACCGGACCCCCGACGGTCCCACCCCCGGCCGGCCCGGCACGCCTCCCGGAACCCCCAATACCCCCACTCCGGAGACTCCCGACGTCTTCGTCCCCGAGACACCGACGCCTCTGGCGAACGTGCCCGAGGAATTCGTTGAGGTGCCCGCGGAGGACGTACCCCTGGCGAATCTTCCCGAGGAAGAGGAATTGGAAATCCCCGAAGAGGACGTTCCTCTGGACGAGGCCCCGGCCACCGGCGACGAGTCCCGGAGGGGACTGTGGCTGAGCCTGGCCCTGTCCTCCGGCATGGCGATGCTTTGGCTGGCCCTTGGCGGACGGAAAAAGGAAGAGGAGCAGTAAGCGCATCTGAATCCGACCCGGGCATGAGCCCGAAGCCCGGCGGTCCCCTGCGGGCCGCCGGGCTTTTCCTGAGAGACGGAGCAGAGCGCGGACACGGTTCCGGAGCAAGGCTGAGAAAAAGGGAGGATGCAGCATGAACAGAAGACCGGCGGTGATTCTGCTGGCAGCGGCCACAGCGCTGGGCCTGGGCCTGGCGCTGTATACAGGGACGCCTCCGCCCTCCGGCGGGGAGCGCCTGCCCCCTGCGGAAGAGGAAGAAATCCTCCTTCCAGAGGAAGACGTGCCCCTGAGCGGCGCGCCCGAGGAAGAGATCGAGGACGGCGGAGTCCCCCTGGCGGAGGGCCCGGAGGCGGGCTTTGCCCAGAAGGTGCTGGCGCTGGTGAACGCGGCGCGGGCGGAGGCGGGCCTGGAGGCCCTGATCCTGGACGAGGCGCTTTGCGGCGCGGCCCAGGTGCGGGCGGCGGAGTGCCTAAACAGCTTTGCCCACGACCGTCCGGACGGATCGGCCTACAAGACGGCCATCATCGAGGCGGGCATCGAGTCCGCCTGGACGGGGGAAAACCTGGCCCGGGGCCACGCCTCGCCGGAGCAGGCGGTGGAGTCCTGGCTGAAATCGGAGGGGCACCGCGCCAACATCCTGAACGAGCGCTATACCCGCCTCGGTGTGGGCTGGGAGAAGAACACCGCGGGCCGCTACAAGGGCTATACCTGGGTACAGCTCTTTGCGGACTGAGAGACCAGACGCTGTAACGGCCATACCAAGCCAAAAGCATAGGACCAGGCAGACCATCACGTTCTGCCTGGTCCTTTTATACGCCGCGAGACATATCAGCCCAACCGGTTCTCCTCGCCCCAGACGCACAGCTGATCCAAAACGGCCATCAGGGACTTGCCTCGTCCGCTGAGACGGTATTCCACTTTTGGCGGGATTTGCGGGTACTCTGTTCTGATAATCAGCTGATCCCGTTCAAGCTCTTTCAGGTTTGTGCTGAGGGTTTTGTCGGATATCCTTTTCAAATAGCGCTTCAGCTCGTTAAACCGCACGACTTCGTACTCCATCAGGCAGTACAGAATGACCATCTTGTGTTTGCCCGATATGAGGGACAGGGTATAGCTGAATCCGGTATCCTCAAAATTCGCGTTTTCAATAAAGTCCTTGAACATAGCCGCTATCCTTTCAGACAGTACCTTACTAAAAAGATGGTACTTGAATTTATTTTGAGCGCCGCTATAATGATACTAAAGATAGCAGAACCTGTCAATTCTGTCAGTGAAGTGAGGTAATTGCAATGAGAATGAAGCTGGATATCACCGAGGGCATTTTCCCAATGCCTGTCCTGATGGTTGCCACTTACAATGAAGACGGCAGCGTCAATGTGATGAACGCCGCCTGGGGGACGATGCAGGAGCGGGGGACCGTGGTCCTGAATCTGACCGAAACCCATAAGACCGTGAAGAATATCAAGGCGCGGGAGGCGTTTACCGTCAGCATCGCGGATGCGGCCCACGTGACGGAAGCGGATTATTTCGGCGTGGAATCCGGGAACAGGGCCGCAGATAAGTTTGCCCGCAGCGGGCTGACCGCCAGTAAGGCGGAGGCCGTGGACGCTCCGGTGATCCATGAGTTTCCCCTGTGTCTTGAATGTGAGTTTATTGAATACCAGGCCAACGAATATGGATGCGGGGTGATTGGCAGGGTGGTTCGTGTCACCGCAGATGAGAGCGTGATGGTCGACGGCAGGTTGGATATGTCGTTAGTGAACGCTATTGCCTTTGATCCATATACGCATGGATATTACAGAGTAGCGGAACGAGTGGGAGAGGCGTTCAAGGATGGTCTGAAACTGAAAAAATAAAAACAGCGCCTACTGAAAAGCACGACTTTTCGGTGGGCGCTGTTATTTCAGAACACGGAAAGATAAAGTTTAGGGTCCAGACCTTTTCAAAGGGCTGGCGGGGTCCAGGGGCAGCGCCCCTGGCCGCCGGAGGCTACAGCGTATCCGCCACAAGCTCTCCCCAGAGCGCCCCGTAGGGCCGCGCCTTGACGGGCTTTTCGTCGGCGTACTCGGCCATTTTCCCGGTGACGAGGGTGGGGTGCTCCAGATTTGCGAGCAGCATTTCCAAGGCATTCCGGAGATCGGAGGGCGTTTTGTGGATCAGGTAGGCGGGGGTGACGCGGCCCTGGAAGGTGTCTTTCGGGTACTTTTTGCCCTCCACGTCCATGTAGGTGAAGGTGTCGGCCACGTGGAAGCGGACCTGCTGCTGGTCCTCCACGATCCAGGCCATCAGGAAGCGCCCGCCGTCCTGGAGAAGGACGATGTGCCGCCGCTGGTTGGACTGGGTGCCCCAGGTCATGCGGAGCTTCGTGTATTGGGGCCGGGTGAGGAAGCGGGTCAGAAGCTGCTGGAGGCGGTCTTTCTCCAAGGGGCCGATTGTCAGGCGGTCGATGGTCCCGGCGGCCTCCACGATGGCGGCGGTGTCGGGGTGGATGGCGAAGAAGAAGGGGGCGTCCAGGGCGTTCCGGGCCCGCTCCGGGGGGAAGTCCCCCAGGAGCTGCTTTTCCAGGTTGTACTTCGTGCGCCCGTGGGTGACGTTGATGGCGTACTCCCAGAGGCCGTGGGGCTGGACGGTGCCATAGCTGACCTGTTTGAAAACGTCACCCATCCGCCGCCGGATGCTGGCGAAGCTGCGGTGGAGGCTGGTGCGGAAAATCCGCTCGTTCCGGAAGTTCACGAACTGGACCCGCTCTTTGAGCTTGCCGTAAAGCTCAGGGCGCTCCAGGAGGGCGCAGGACTCGGCGCGGGTGTCGTCGAAGTAGAGGCAGACATAGCCGTTGGGCCCCTTCATCAGCACCAGGGAGCGCCAGAAGTCCCGGTCCGTGGCCTCCCCCACCGGCGGCACGGTGTGCCAGGACAGCTCCAGGCGGAGCATCAGCCCCTGGGCGAACTGCTCCAGAAGGTCCTCCAGGCGATCCGTTTCAATGTCCGCCCCCAGGAGGCGGGGAGGCTTCTCCCAGTGCAGGGGCTTGACGTCCATGCGGCAGAGGACGCCGAAGTCCCACTGCCAGAAGACGGCCTCGGGGAATACGGTCAGCAGGTGCATGGGGAAGGGCTGGGGGGCCAGGGCTTCCTCCAGCAGCTGGCGGGCCATGGCCATGGCGCTCTCCGCGTCGGGCACCTCGTCGCAGCGCCCGCCCCGGACGGGCTGACGCCCGATGGGAAGCTGCTCGAAGAGCATCAAAGCCTCGCCCCGCTGGTCCCAGGTACAGCCATAGAGGCGGTCCGCGTCCTCGGCGAAGACCTCGAAGGGCAGCACGGACTCCGGCGGCAGCTGGCGGCGGGGGCGGAGGTCGTCTTCCTCACCGTCGTACTCCGGCTCCAGCCCCACCTCTCCCGGCAGGGGGAGGCTGCAAATCTGGTCCGCCAGGCAGGCGGCGATCAGGTCCCAGCCCTCCTGGGGCGCGGCGGTTTCCGGCAGGCGGCGCAGGAGTTCCGCTTTCACGGCCTCGCAACGGTCGTAGGTGGCGGCGGCGAGGGGCAGGAGGAAGAAGAACGAGTCCGTGTCCGTCAGGGCGGCGACGCGGTCCCAGTCCAGGCAGGCGCGGTAAACGGGCTGGCCGTTCAGGAGGAAGGACATGCAGCGCAGGTGGAAGCGGACTTCCACGGCGTCGCCCCCCAGGGCGCAGGTGACGCAGGCGGGTTCGGGAATGCTGTCGCCCTCCACATTCAGGAACGCTTTCCCCCAGTCCGGCAGGAAGGGGAGGTTGTCGTTGAGCCAGCTCAGGAGGGTGCGGCGGGAGGCCGGGTCCCAGGCGCTGTAGAAGCCCGTGTTGATCCAGTGGCGGAAAAAGGCGCTGTTTTTCAGCGTGACCGCGTTCTCGGATGCCTCCGCCTCCCGATCCGCCTGGACCCGCGCGGCGGTGTCCCGGATTTTCTGCATCTCCCGGGCGCGGTCGATGACCTTCCGGGCGCAGGGCGCGGAGGGGTGGGCCTCGTAGAAGTCGATGACCCGTTTCAGGTAGTAGTCACAGCGGTCCTCGTTCACCCAGGTGTGGAGCATTTCTTCCTCCACGAAGCGGCGGTCCAGGAGGGCGCGCTGAAAATCCTCCCGGGCAAAGAGGGCGTCGGTAGCGTCGATATTCCGCTGGGGGTCGGTTTCGCCCCGCTTGTAGCAGTCGGCGAAGACGGCGAAGGACTCCGATTTGAGCTTCGCGAAGCTCTCCCGTTTCTCCCCCGCGACCTCGGGAAAGCGTTCCGCGGTCACGGCCCGCATGTCTCCGTACAGCAGCTTCGCCTTGCCCATGAGGGCAGTCTTGAGATCCAGCTTCTGCCACGCGATGCGGTACAGCTCTTCCGGCAGGCCCTCCCGGCGGAGGAAGTGGGCCATGAGGCGCACTCCGGCGGGGTGGCGCTCATAATCCACGTCCCGGCGCTGCTGGCACTTGTCGGTGATGTACCCCGCGGCGTAGCAGCCGATGATCTGGCTGAACGCGCCGACGGCCTGCTCGTCCCAGACGCCCGCGTCCGCCATGCGGCACAGGGCGCGGTACTCGTAATAGCTTTGCAGCACGCCCAGCTCGTTCCCCTTGAAGTCCCTGGGCGCGGGGCCCTTTTTCGCAATCTCAAAGACGGATTCGATCCCCTCGAACTGAGCGCCCTGGTAGACCTCGAAGCGGAATTCTACCCGCTCGCTCCCGTCGGGGTTCATGTAAACCTGCTTGTTTACCCGGAACTGGTAGGCCACGCACAGCCAGTTCAGGAATTCTCGGGGGACCTGGAACTCCCCCTCCAGGCGGTCCACCTGCTCCAGGAGCAGTACGGTGAAGCGGCGGTCCCAGGCGGCGTCCAGGAAGGGGGCGGAGGTGAAGTAGTCCAGCCACTGGGTTGGGTTTTTCCGCTGCTTCCCGGTGTAGAGGGCCAGGAAGGTTTCGATGGCCTCCCCGCCCGCGTAGGGGTTGGGGCCGTCCTCCGGGGGCCTGGGGGCGCCGGTGAGGTCCCAGCCGGAGTCCGCATCGGTGTCGGGGAGGTCCGGCGCTTCGTCGGGAGGCTCTTCGCCGCCGGTTTCCGCCCAGCGCAGGGCGGCCTGGTAGGCGTTCCGCAGGGCGAGAAAGCCCTCTGGGTCCTCCTCGGGGTGGCAGGTGCGGGCCTTCTGGGCGTAAGCCCGCTTGATGGCGGCGGTATCCTCTGTGGGTTCCAGCCCTAAAATCTTCCACATATCCTTCATCGTTTACTCCTCCGTATCCCGCCAAAAATCCTCCAGCGGGTCCTGATTCATCTGCTCCTCCAGCCAGTCCAGACGGCTTTTTACCTCTGTATAGTTCTGCTCACGGCTGCTCCGGCTCCCCTGCTCCAGCACTTGCCTCCAGAAGCCGATCAGCTCCCCGCACAGGTCCCGGTTCCGTCCCCGGCAGCGCTCGTAGAGCGCCAGGGCCCGGTCCAGAAGGGCCTGGTCCCGCTGGCTGTCGTGGGCGGCAAGCTGGATCTGCTGGATGCGGGCCATGGCTTGATCCAGCTCTCCCGGCGTCAGGTGGAGGTTGGGGTTGAGGATCAGCTTGTCCCGGCAGTCGCCGCCGCTGCTCTTGGCGGCGACGTGAAGAATACCGTCGATGTCGTAGGTAAAAGTGACCAGGGCGGAGTGCCGTCCCGCGGGGCCGGGAGGCACCCGGACCTCCAGCTCCCCCAGATATAGATTTTCCGAGGCGAAGTACCCCTCTCCCTGGTAGATCTCGAAGCGCAGGTACTTCTGCCCGTCGTGGAGGGTGACGAAGCGCTCCTGGCGGCTGGCGGGAAGCATACTGCTCCTGGGGATCAGCACGGCCATATGGGGGGTCTTGTCCCCGGCGTGGGAGTATGTGGCGACGCCCAGGGAGAAGGGGCACACGTCCGTCATCACCAGATCCTGCAATTCCTCCGCCCGCTCCTTGATCCCCGCGCACAGCCCAACGCCCAAAGCCACAATCTCGTCCGGCGCGGCGGCGACATGGGGGCGGCGTCCGAACAGCTCCTGCAAAAAATCGCCGAAGACCGTCAATTGGGCGGACCCGCCCACCAGGATCACATCCTGGATGGGGGCGGTCCGGTCCCGGTCCCGCATGGCGCGGGTGATCACCTCCCGCACCTTCTGAAAAATCGGCTCGCAGAGCCGCCGGAGAAGCGGATTCGTCAGAACGAGGCTGTAGGTAAACTCGTCCTGCTGGATGGAGATGGACGCCGCCGGGGCGCTGGAGAGGGCGATCTTGGCCGTCTCCGCCTGGTGAAGGAGGGAGGACCGCAGGGCGCGGTCCAGGCGTTCCTCCACAAGGCCGTTCTCCTTGCAGAAATGGGCGGCAATGGCGCGGTCGATATCGTCGCCGCCCAGGCGGTTGTCTCCGGCGATGGCGGTGATCTCGATGATGTTCTCGAAGCAGTCCACGATGCTCACATCCAGGGTCCCGCCGCCGAAGTCGACGATCATACGCAGGCCGTCGCCGCTCTGGACGCTGTACCGGTGGCAGAGGGCCGCGGCGGAGGGCTCGTTGATGAGCCGTTTCACCGTCAGGCCCGCCAGCTGTGCCGCCAGCTTTGTGGCGCAGCGCTGATCGTCGTTGAAGTAGGCGGGGACGCTGATCACGGCCTCCGTGACCGGCTCGTGCAGGTACGCCTCCGCGTCCGCCAGGAGCTGGCGCAGCACCAGGGCGGACAATTCCTCCGGCTTGAAAGTGCGATCCCCCAAAGTGATACGCTTTTCCGTGCCCATCCAGATCTTGAAGGAGGCGGCGGTGGCCTCCGGGTGGGTCACAAGGCGCTCCTTCGCCGCCGCGCCCACGAGGACGGTCCCGTCCTCCAGGACGCTGACGGCGCTGCTGGTCTTGCAGTCCCCCAGGGCGTTGGGGATCAGCTCGGCCTTGCCGTTCCGATAGACGCAGGCCAGGCTGTTGGTGGTGCCCAGATCGATGCCGATGATGGCCATACTTGTTCGCTCCCTTCCGGTTTACCGCTGGCAGAACAGGGATTTTTCCCGGGCCTCCAATGCCTCCGTATGGGTGAGGGGGCAGTCCCGCAGGTTGGCGTATTGCAGTTTTGGCAGGGAGGCCAGGAGGCGGCAGTCGGTGAAATTGGTGTTGTGCAGATCCAGGGTCCGGAGACTCTTACAGGTGGCCAGAAAGCCGAAGTCCTCCACGCAGATCTCCGCGATTGACAGCTCCCGCAGGCTCTGCATCCGCCCCACGGCGGACCAGTCCCCCAGGGCGTAATAGTAGGGCGGGGGAAGGGGGTGATCGGTGGGGGCATGGAGGTGAATGACCCGCTGCTGGTCATTGCGGATCCAGACCGTCTCATCGGTGAGACGGATCTCCAGGCGTTTCAGCTTTTTCAGCTTCCGATCCCAGTCCCAGGCGGTGGAAGGTAAGCGTCCCTCCTCCCGCAGGAGGGCGTGGGCGATCAGCGGGTGAATCGGAACCGCGTCCGGCGGCAGGGGACGGTCCATCTCCAGATCCGCCAGGGCGTAAGGGGACATCTCCAGCCGCCAGGGCCGTGGGACGCAGATGGCGGCGGGATTGATTTCCTCATAGTACAGGTCCCGGACGAGGTTTTTCACGCAGCGGATCACGTCGGCTTCCTGGCACCGGCGGACGGAGCGATCCACGGATTCCGGATCGTCCCGGTCAACGGGCAGGCGCTCCTGGGCGTAGGGGAAATCGTCGATGATCCGCTGGAGGGCTTCCTTGAGTCCGGGGGCGTTCACGTGGGGCATGGCGGACAGCACGTCAGCCAAATCCTTCAAGTCCTCCCGCTCGTCCAGGAGGTCCAGCCAGAAGTCCATGTGCTCTCTTGCGTCGGGGAGTCGGCCCAGGTCATGGAGAAGATTCTGCCTGCGGCCCCGCATAGCGGGGTCCTGGGAATGCGGCAGCAAAAGGGCCGCGGCCTGCTCAAAGGTGATGCCGCCGCCCCTGCGGAGGGTGGGAATTACCAGGCAGGCATACTCCGGCGAAAAGCCGGAGACATTCGCAAGAATCCGGTCGTGCCAGCGCTCCGCCAGGGCCTGCTTGTCCCCGGGGCTGTGGTAGATGTTGTAGAGGACGGAATCGCGGCGACCCGCGTCCCAGCGGCGGCAGAGAAAATCCTCATAGAGCGCCGGGTCCACTCGGAACAGGAGGTCCGGCAGGGCCCCCTCGTCCTCCGCGCCGATCCAGTCGTCCGCGATGTTCCGGAGGAAGGTCTGCGTTGTCTCCGACAGGACAGGGAACTTCGTCATGCTGGAGAGGACGCGATGGCGCTCGCCGGGGTCCTGCGTACCGGCGTAGCGGCTGATCAGGGCCAGCTCGTCCCCGTCCAGATGGATGCCGAACCAGCCCAGGTCGTAGCCCAGGGACACCTCCCGCAGCCAGCGGGCATACCAGCTCAGAAAGTCCGGCTCCCTGGGGAAGAAGACCCAGGAGCGCTCGTACTCAACGTAGACCACCCGCCCCCGATCCGGCCCGGCGACCAGCAGGTATGTAAAATAGGTGTCCCCCTGGGTGCCGATGGGGATGCAGCCCCGCCGCCAGTTCTGCTCCCCGTCCTCATCAGGGGCTTTGAGGTCCCTGCCAGGTTTCAGGTACGGAGTTTTCTCCGGCTCCACCTCCCAGGTGAGCCAGCCCCGCGCCTGCTCCAGGGGCCACAGGCCGTAGAAGGGCCCCGCCCCGCCGTCTCCGGCCTGGAGAAGGAAGGATCGATAGCCCTCCGGGAGGGCAGTTCCGATGTCCGCCTCGAAGGCGGCGACGGCCTCCGGGGAGGCCGGGGGATTCCAGCAGTATTTGTGGTGGTCCGCGCCGAAAACTTTGAAGTCCGGGTCCGCGGCGCGGGCCTTTTCAAGGCCCTTCCGAAGGGCCTCCGGGGAAAACAGGTCCGGCATAGAAAAACGCTCCTTCCAGAATCAGATCATTCCCTCCCATTATAGCCCGCCCGTGCCGCCGCGGCAAGGGCCAGGGTGTGAAAGATGAAAAAACAGGGGCGGATTTTGGGAAAAAAGCGAAATTTCCCTTGCCCTCCCGGCGGTTTTCCGATAGAATAGAGGTAGACATAAAAATGGAGAGGAGGTGATGAAATGCGGAAGCGTCCAACTTTGAAAACGATAGGACAGATGGCGGGATTGTCCCACGTGGCGGTGTCCAAGGCCCTGCGGGACGCCCCTGACATATCCGGCGCCACCAAGGCCCGGGTCCGGAAGATCGCCGAGGAAGTGGGCTACACGCCCAACATCGCCGCCCGGAACCTCTACCTCCAGCGCACCAACTCCATCGGCATGGTGGTCCCCGCTATGGAGATCAACACGGCCTACAACCGGATTTTCAACGAGATCAGCGCCAAAGCGGCGGCGCTGGACTTCTGCGTCCTCCTGGGCAGCAGCCACCGCAGCCTCCAGCTGGAGGAGCGGCACTGCCGGATGATGGTGGGCAACCAGGTGGGGGCCCTGATCGTGGCCGCCTGCACCAGCGAGACAAGCCATATCAAGGCGGCCTGCGGGGCCACGCCGGTGATCTTCATCGGCGGGCGGACGGATGTGGAGGAGTACGTCATCTCCAACGACTACCGCTACAGCGCGGAACTGGCCGTGGAGCACCTGACGGGCCTGGGGCACCAGCGGATCGCCCTTCTGACCTACGGCCCGGAGAACCGGACGGTCCTGCAAAAGGAGGCGGGCTTCCAGGAGGCCATGGCCCGCCGGGGCCTGACGCCCCAGTTCTTCCGCACCGGGGACGTGGCCGACGCCCTGGGGGCCGGGGCGGAGTCCGTGGAGCACTTAATCTGCGAGGGGACCCTGCCCACGGCCCTCTGGTGCGCCAGCGACTACATGGCCGTAGGGGCCATCCAGGCCCTGAAACGCCACGGCCTGGAGGTGCCGGGAGACGTGTCCGTCATCGGCCACGACGACCTGTACCACTGCCTCTACCCGAATTTCAGCATGACCACCATCCGCCTGCCCCTGGCGGAGATTGGAAAGGCGGCGGTGGAGCTGGCGGTGTCCCTCATCGAGCACACAGGCCAGGCGGTGCAGCCCCACCAGAGCTTCCGGCCCGTCATGATGCTCCGGGAGAGCACGGGGCCCGTCCGGCGGACTTGACAGGCGGGAGGCTTTGCCGTATAATGGGAGCGGGCTTTCACGAGTAAGACGGGCTATATATAAAGAGCAGGAGGATACGGAAATGGTGAAGGGGATCATAGTCGTTCTGATTGCCGCGGTGGTGATCCTGATCAGCGCGTTTATGGAGCACAAGGAGAAGGGGATCGCGCTGGCGGTGGCTCTGGCTGTGCTGTTCTTCGCCAAGGATGTGTTTGCGGAGGTGGCGGCGGATATGATCAAGCCGCTGATCTTCGGGGAGACAAAGACGGAAGAGGCGATAAGTCCGGAGGCCCGGCCTGACAGCGGGGCGGCCGCGGCGCCGGACGGGGCGGAGTACACCGCGGAGGGCGGCACGTCCGCGCCCGCGCCCTCTGCGCCGCAGCAGACGCCGGAGGCGTCCCCATCTCCCGCGCCGGCGCCTGCGCCGGAACCCACGCCAGCGCCTGCCCCCGCGCCGGAACCGGAACCGGCTCCCGCACCTGCGCCGGAGCCGGAGCCCCCCGATCTGCTGAGCGGCCTGGCTGACATCAGCGGCCAGACCTCGGTGTCCGGGAACGTGATTCAGGACGGCGATGTGGACGAGTACCGCTACACGGCGGCGGTGAGCGGCCTGTACCGCTTTGACAGCGGCCTAAACTATGGTGCAATCGACATGTGGCTGGGGAATGAATATGGCGGAAAAATCTCCAGCGGCTACGGCTATAGTATGAACGCGGAGCTGGAGGCAGGGAAAACGTACATCCTGAAAGTGGAGTACACCCGGAATCCTTTGGACTACACGATCCAGATTGGCGTCCCGAACCCGGTTACAGATATCACCGGACAGCCGTCGGTTTCCGGCAGCTTTACATATGGCGGGCAGAAAAATGTTTATACTTACACCGCCGCCCTCAGCGGCGTGCATCTTTTCGACTCCGGCAAAATGTTCGGCGCACTGGATATGGATGTGTGCAACGCCCAGGGCGAGCGTATTTCCGTAGGCAGTGTTTCGGCCCAGGCCAGACTGGAGGCAGGGAAGACCTATACCCTGGTGGTGAAGGAGCACAGCAACCTCATCGACTACACGATTCAGATTTACACGCCCCAGCCCCTGTACGTGATAACAGGCGTGTCGGAGGCGTCGGGGACGCTGACGTACATCTGCCAGGAGGATCAGTACATGTACACCGCACCGGCGGACGGCACCTACACGTTCAAGTCGGAAAGCGGCGTGAAGTACAAGCTGACAGACGCGGACAGCAAAAACGTGAAAACGGACTATAAAAATATGACCGTTTCCCTGGCAGGTGGAGTGAGCTATATTCTGAATGTGTACCAGGAGTACAACAGCCTGCCCCTGAACTACACCGTCACAATCTCCATGGAATAGGAGCCCGTTATGCGCCAAATCATCTGTTTTCACAACCCAGACGAGCCAAACGGCTGGCTCAGCAACTGGTACTTGTCCCCCTTCGCCTCCGACGGCCTCCATTTTTCCTCCATGGAGCAGTACATGATGCACCGCAAGGCCCTCTGCTTCCAGGACGCGGACGCGGCCCAGGAAATTCTGTCCACAGACAGCGTGGGAAAAATCAAGGCCCTGGGCCGCGCCGTCCGGAACTACGACGATCTGATCTGGAACGGTCTCCGCCAAATCGCGGTCTACCAGGGCCTGCTGGAAAAGTTCCGGCAGAATGAGGACCTGCGGGCGGCGCTCCTGGGCACCGGGGACGCGGTGCTGGCGGAGTGCGCGGTCCGGGACCGGATCTGGGGGATCGGGCTGTCCATGAAGGACGAGCGCCGTTTTCAGATGGAGGCGTGGCGGGGGCAGAACCTGCTGGGCTTTGCCTTGATGATGGTGCGGGAAAACCTGCAATAGATGCAGAAAGATGCCAAAAAGGGACCCGTGCGGCACTGCACGGGTCCCTTCTGCTATACGGTTTTATGGGGCTTGTTCTTCTCCCTTTTATTTCGTCCTTTCCCCTTCCGCATTGACACACCACCTCGGCCATTTTATTTGGGACACTCTGTCGGGCTTGCGGTGGAAGGGGACAAAGTATCTCAAGGCAACGCTTCATTGGCTGTCTCTGGCGTTTTTATAGAATCATTTAGCGGGAATTGAAGCAGGCTTTCAGACAGTCTTTTCAGCACCCCGGCAAATTCCTCCCGGAACCGTTTTGCGGCAAGGATGCTCACCCTTGCGATAAAAGCGATATGTTGCAGCAGCATGGTATGGACGCAGTGTGCGGTGACCACCCCGTATTTAGACACCACTCTCTGCATCTCTGATGACCCGGTCCATATCCGCCAGAAGCTGGCTGGCGGGAACTCCTTCCATGCCTTGCTCACGTTCTGCCTTGGCCCGCAGCAAATCAGCGTAAAGCGACTGTTCAGAACTCAAATTTTCCTGCTCGAACAGACTGGCATATAACTCTGGGTCAACCTGTATAACTACAGCATCGCAGCCTGCAAAACTGCAACCCACCAAATGGTCAGCTTAGAGCAGTTCTCTGAAATAGCAATAAGAGAAGAGATATGGTAAGATGGCAGCGGGGTGAGGAAGATGCTGCATAACGAAGCAAGGAATTTGCTGGTAGAAGCGTATGAGAAAACGCACGACGCAAAAGCAGTTGCGT
>JAAVZX010000062.1 GCA_022791875.1 Oscillibacter sp. | reverse complement strand
TCGTTGAGAATGCTTTCCTGCTTCTCAAAAGGTGGCGCGGTATTGCTACGCGCTACGCTAAAAACGCCGCCTCTTTCGCTGCCGCCGTCCAAATCCGCTGTATTGCTATTTGGCTCCTTGTTTATTGACGGCACCCTCTAGGAAGTACTCATTTCATAAACACTACAAAATAGCATAAACAGCACAAAAAGCTCCCCCAATACGGACAAAAACCGCATTGGAGGAGCTTTTTACACTTCTGGCATTTACTTCCGGCTCGCCCGCAGGGCCATCACCGCGGCCTGGGCCCGCGTCACGAACGCCCCTGGCTTGGAGCCGTCGGTGATGCCTTTATCCTTAGCCTCCGCCAGCTCCGACGCCAGTTTCTCGGTGAGGGCCCGCTCTGCCAGCGCCGCCTGCATCCGCTCCGCCAGCCGCACCAGCTCCGCGTCGGTCAGTTTCTCAATATTCAAGTCATCCGCCTCCTCAAACTTAGGCCGCACGGCCCCAATAATTAAGCTGCTGCTTCGGTTTTTCCGGCAGACCTCGCCGCCGTTGGACTGGCTGCCCGCCTCGCTGGTATTGCCCTCAATGGCAATGACCCCGGAGGCCGTCACGCGCTCCACGATGCCTGTATGCTCCGTGGTAGAACGTTTGCCGGAGAAATCGTAGATGACCACATCCCCCGGCTGAAAGCCCCGCGTTACCCAGAGGCCCGCTTTCTGCGCGGCCCGCATCAAGACCCCGCAGGAGGCCGTGCGGGCGGGCAGGAGCTTCAGCGCGCCCACCTGCTCAAAGCACCACTGCACGAACATCATGCACCATGGCTGGCCGTCCAGGCCATACCACCTGCCGTACTTCGTGCGGTTGCTGCCAGCCGGGGACTCCGTGTTCCCCAGCTCCTTCCGTGCCGTATCCAACAGTTGTTCAACCATTGTCATACCCACCTCCAGAAACAATCTCCTTCGTCTGAACCAGCGCTTTGCGGTTCTCCGTGTTGGTTTTCCACACCGCACCCTCCGTCATGTTAATGACCGCCTCGATAATTTCAATCCCCAGCAGATTGCCGGTTATTTCATACAGAATCATAAAAATCCTCCTCTTTCCCGCCGTCTGGCGGGCTGTCCTCGCTGCTCCGGCCAAAAACCGGGCCATCGTTATGCTCGAAAATATTTTCTAGAACCTTCAAAATACCCACCCCTAAAATAGTATGGATTGCAGGCTCTGAGAGTTCCACTATGATATGGAGCTGCCCTAAGCAGACAGTGGCGCGATGCCGCAACTGGCGCAGACCCACAACAGGACCGGCGCCTGGGTAGTAACGAAAATCCACCGCGTAACGCTCCGAAGGCGGGCCATGCCCCGCTCCCGCTGGGAGGTGGTCCAGCCCCCCGCGCCCGTCACCTTCCCCACCCGAAGGCGGGCCATGCCCCGCTCCCGCTGGGAGGGCCTCTCGTCGTGGGTGGCCTGGTTCAGGTGCTTCTCCAGATTGCTCAGAGTAGCGGTGACGGTCAGGGTGCCGCCAGAAATAGATGTAGGATCGGCCCTTATTGTACGTTCGGCTGGCCCGGATCACGCAATATTTCTCTGTATACTTCATTAGGGACTGCCTGAAAACCATGTCCTGTGTTATACTCTTATACATGAAGGATGCGGATCCTCTCGGTCTGGTTGGTGTGTGATATAACTCAACTTTAACCGATTTGCCTGCATCCTTTTGCCTTTTTCTTCTGCTGTCCAATATCTATTGTACCCCTACATTGCCACAGGCAGCTTCCCCAGAAAAGAGTCTTTACTTTTTCCATCCATTCGATTATAATATTCTCAGTTTCATGCACCTGGCAGGCTGATTTGGCATTTTCTTGAGAAAGGATGATGAAATATGGATTTGTCGGTACTGTACGACGCTAAAAGCTATCACATGCCCCTGGCAGAACGGATCGCGGAGCGAATCAACCAGCTGATTATTGACCAGAAGCTGACAGAAAATGACAAGCTCCCAACGGAATTTGAACTGATGGAAATCCTGGATGTGGGCAGAAGCACGGTGAGAGAGGCCCTGAAAATTCTGGTGGCCCGGAATGTTTTGGAAATCCGGCGCGGCAAGGGAACCTTTGTCTCAAAGAATCCCGGCATAAACAAGGACCCCCTGGGGTTCGCCTACATGCAGGACAAAATGCGCCTGGCCCATGAGCTGATGGAGGTGAGAATGCAGATTGAACCGTGGACGGCGTCCCTGGCGGCCCAGCGGGCCACGGAGAGCGACATGGCGGAGTTGTGCGGCTACTGCGCAAAGGTGACGGATATGGACCTCTCGGAGGCGCTGCACCGGGAGGCGGACCTGGCTTTCCACGACTGCATTGCCCACTGCACCCACAACCAGGTGATCTGCAACCTGACGCCCATCATCACCCATGCCGTTACGGTTTTCTCTGATATCAGCGAGCGGAGCGTGCGGATCAAGACTCGGATTTCCCACCAGCAGATCTGCGACGCGATCTGTGCCCGGGACTCCCAGGCGGCCCAGCGGGCGGTGCTGGCCCACCTGGAGGCAAACCGGGAGAACTGGGAAAAAATGGCGCGGTAAGCAGCGGAAAAGTCGGCCTCCGGCGAATAAACGCAATATATACTGCAAATCCCACAGTTTTTCTGTCAAGAAAACGCAAAATCTATGCGGACTGCATGAAAGCCCTCTTGACAAATGCTTGTGGGGCGTTTATAATGGCTGTATTGTCTGACGTAAGATAATCTGATGTTGGGCGTACCGCTTGTGAACTGTGTTCAAAAAAATGGGAGGTAAATTGTATGAAAAGATTCTTTGCGGCCATCCTTGCTCTGATGATCCTGTCTCTCACGGCCTGCGGCGGCTCCGCCGGAAGCGGTTCCGGCAGCTCCTCCGGTTCCGCCGGAACCAGCGCGCCCTCTACAGACGAGCCCGGCGGCGACGGCGAGTGGGGCGAGGCGGAGAACACCTGGCTGTCCTGCATTTCCTCCAACCTGCTGGACGGCGAGCACCCCTTCTACCAGGCCCAGGTCTTCTTCGACCAGTGCCTCCGGGAGGAAACCAACAACAAGTACGGCCTGGATATCTACGTCGGCGGACAGCTTGGCTCTGACTCCGAAATGGTGGAGGGCTGCCTGAACGGCACCTATGAGTTCGTCCTGAACAGCAGCGGCCTGTTCGCCAACATCTCCGAGGACTTCAACATCTTCGACCTGCCCTACCTGTTCTCCAGCAATGAGCACGCCTACGCCGTCATGGACGGCGAAATCGGACAGAACGCCCTCAAGAGCCTGGAAAATTACGGCATGGTGGGCCTGGCTTACGGCGAGAGCGGCTTCCGCAACATCACCTCCAGCTTCCAGATCAACGGCCCCGAGGATATGAAGGGCATGAAGCTCCGGACCATGGACGTGCCGATGCACATCGAGTTCTTCAACCTGGTGGGCGCCAACGCCACTCCCATGGCGATGACCGAGGTGTTCACCTCCCTCCAGCAGGGCACCATCGACGGCCACGAGAACCTGAGCATGGGCATCCTCTCCAACCGCATCTATGAGGTGAACCCCTTCGTCACCGTCAGCGAGCACATCTACACCCCCATCGTCTACGCCATGAATGCGGACTACTTCAACAGCCTTCCCCAGGAGGATCAGGACGCCATCCGCCGCGCCGCCGTCCGCAGCGTGGAAATGCAGCGCCCCGACGCCCAGCGGCAGAACGAAAAGGCCCTGGAAATCATGGAGCAGGATTACGGCGTCACCATTTCCCGGGTGGACAAGACCCCCTTCATGGAGGTTGCCGACGCCATGTACGCCAACCATCCCGAGTACAGCGACCTGGTGTCCCAGATCCGCGCGATGGACCCCGCCCAGTAAACAAGGAAAGGCCCCGATGGGAGGACGTACGCCTTATGAAACAGTTTAGAAAGCTCTGCGCCCTGTTTGAATCCGCGATCAACGTCATGATCATCGCCATTGCGCTTATTATGATGGTGATCGGCATTTTGCAGATTCTGTTCCGCTATGTCTTTTCCTCCTCCCTCTCCTGGTCGGAGGAAAGCATCCGGTATCTCCATGTGTGGCTGGTAACCATCGGCGGCACGGTTTGCTTTTACCGCGGCACCTTCTCCGTGATCACGCTGATCTCCGATAAAATCGAAGCGAAATCCAAGCTGGCGGGAAAGCTGCTGGCGGTTCTGCGCTTTGTGTTCCCTGTGATTTTCTACGGCATTATGCTGGTGGAGGGCTGGCAGGTCTGCGCGGCCTACACCGTCAAAAAAGCGGCCGCCACAAAGATTTCCATGAGCCTGGTCTACGCCTGCATTCCGCTGACGGGGCTGATCGGAATCCTGTTCAGCATCGCAAAAATTCCGGACTTTATCAATGAGCTGAGGGGGAGGGAGGATTAAATGGATATTGCTGCAATTGTCCTTGTTGTCTCCCTGGTCGTCTTCATGGCGATTGGCATTCCCATCACCTTCAGCCTCGGCATGTCCTCCATATTCGCCATTCTGCTCAGCAAGCCCCTCCAGCTCTCCCTGACCGCAACAAAGATTTTCGCCGGGGCAGACTCCTTCCCAATTCTGGCTGTGATCTACTTCATGATCGCCGGAGACCTGATGCTCCAGGGCGGTCTGACCAAGCGCCTGGTGGCCCTGTTCCGAAAGGTGCTGGGCTGGCTTCCGGGAAGCATGGTGGTGATCTCCTTTGTAACCTGTGCGTTCTTTGGAGCGATTTCCGGCTCCGCCCTGGCAACCACCGCCGCCATCGGCAATGTGATGTATCCCGAAATGACGAAGGACGACGAGTACCCGGTCCCCTTCGCGGCCTCTGTGCAGGCCGTGGGGGGAACACTGGGAACCATGATACCGCCCTCCCTGCCGCTGATTCTCTACGGCTGCCTGAGCGGCACCTCGGTTTCCAGCCTCTTCATCGCGACGATCATTCCGGGCCTCCTGATGATGCTGGTGTACATCCTGACGGGCCTCCTTCTGGCCCACCGCAGCGGTTACGGGAAGAACGACCACAGCGGAACAGCGGACGATAAGAGTCTCTGGGAGGTATTCAGAGAGGCGTTTTGGGCGTTGCTGTCTCCCATCATCATCCTCGGCGGCATTTACGGCGGTATTTTCACGGCAACAGAAGCCGCCATTGTGGCCTGTGTCTATTCCCTGTTGATCGGCGTTTTTGTCTACAAGGAATTGGACCTCAGGACAGCGGGAAAGGCGATTCTCTCCGCGGCCCGCTCCAGCGCCTCGGTGATGTTCCTGTGCTGCTGTGCCACGCTGTTTGGCTACTGCATGACCGTCCTCGGCCTGCCTCAGATGGTGACCGGCGCCATGACGCAGATTATCCACAGCCCTGTCATCTTCCTGCTGGGCGCGAACCTGAGCTATCTGCTCTGCGGCATGTTCGTGGACGCCACCACCGCTATCCTGCTGGTGTGCCCCCTGCTGTATCCGGCGGCGGCTGCGTTCGGCGTGGACTTGGTGCGCTTCGGCGTCATCACGGGAATCAACCTGTCCATGGGCATTGTGACGCCCCCCTTCGGCGGCTGCATGTTTGTCGCCACGGGACTGGACAAGCGGATTACCTTGGAGGGCCTGTACAAGGGTGTGCTTCCTTACTGCCTGGCGGGCATGGTTGGCATTCTGCTGATCACCTTTGTTGAGCCCCTCTCTATGTTCCTTGTCAATATTATGCGATAAAGCGCAGCGGCGCCGCTTTTCAGCGGTGCCGTTTTTCCAAACAGGCATCATGATAAAAAGGAGGATACGGAAATGTATGACATCATTTTTCGGAACGGCTGTGTTTTTGACGCCCCCAACGCCCGATTCAGCCGCCAGGATGTGGCGGTCACGGGAGAGAAGATCGCGAAGCTGGGGGACCTGTCCGGGGAGGAGGCCCGGGTGGAGGTTGACGCGGAGGGCTGTATGGTGCTCCCTGGCCTGATCGACGGGCACCTGCACCTCTTTACGAAGGGCTCGGACGAGGGCATTCCGCCGGACCTCTCCCTGCTGCCCAACGGCATCACCTCCGCCGTGGACGGCGGAACAGCCGGCGTATCCACCTACAACGCGTTCCACCAGATCGATGTACAGAACAGCCTCGCCAGCGTCAAGGCTTATTTGAACGTCTCCTCTCTGGGAATGATCCATGCGCGGGTGTTTGAAAACACGAAGGTGGAGGACTACGAGGAGGCCCGGCTGCTGGAAACCGCGGAGCGGTACCGTGGGGAGATTATCGCGCTGAAACTGCGCTACAGCCTGGATCTGGACCCGTATATGCCCGTCGAAGCCCTCAGCCGCTGTCTGGAGCTGGCGGAGAAAATGGGACTGCCCCTGGTGGTCCACGTGACAAATCCGCCGGTGGACATGGCGGTCATCGCCGCGAAGCTCCGTCCGGGCGACGTGTTCTGCCACTGCTTCCAGGGAAAGGGAAATACCATCCTCGGCGAAAACGGCAGGGTCAAGGACGCCGTGTGGGAGGCGAAGCGGCGGGGCGTCCTGTTCGACGCCAGCAACGGGACGAACAATTACTGCCATGCCATTGCCCAGGCGGCTATGGCGGAGGGGTTTTATCCGGACTTCATCACGACAGACGGAAGCCATGTCTTCCACTCCTTCTACAAGCCCCGCTGTTTCACGCTGCCCTATCTGATGTCGAAGTATCTCGCCCTGGGGATGACGCTGGAGGAGGTGCTTCAAAGGACCACCTGGAACGCCGCCCGCTTTGCCGGCTGGACGCAGAAGGGTGCTCTGGCGGAGGGATATGACGCCGACATCGCGGTCTTCCGTATGATGGAGAAGCCGACTGTATTCGAGGACTTCCGCGGAGCGTGCATCACCGGGAACCAGCTGCTGATTCCGCAGATGACGGTGAAGGCGGGAACGATTGTATACAGGCAGGTGGCGTTTTCCTGAGCTGGCACCTTCCCGGATTCAACAGGCGGAAGCGTGAATACGCAGCGTAATTTTTTGGCTGAGGATTTTGGAAATTCCGAAATCCTCAGCCAAAATTTCATATACTGGCAAGCGTCTGAATAAGCCCCGGACTCAGGTGTCCAGCACCGTTCCGTCCTCGCCGAAGTCGCAGATGTACTGGGTATCCTGGAAGGGATACTGGGCCAGCAGCTCCTCGCGGACCTCGATGCCCAAGCCGGGCTTAGTGGGAACCTTGAAGTAGCCGTCCGTGATCCCCAGATCCAGGTCGAAGATATCCGTCCGGTTCAGCACGCCGGACCAGAACTCCAGAATGGCGAAGTTGTGGGCGGCGGCGGCGACCTGCATACTGGCGGCGGTGGCCACGGGCCCGTTGGGGTTGTGGGGGGCGAACATGACGTGATACGTCTCCGCATGGGCGGCGATGCGCATGATCTCGGAGATGCCGCCGCAGTGGCAGACGTCGGGCTGGATGTAATCCACAAGCTGGTTCTCAATCAGAGGACGCATGTCGAAGCGGCTGTACATTCTCTCGCCCGCGGCGATCCGCAGCCCGAAGCTGTTCTGCCGGATCAGCCTGTACTCCTCGAAGTTCTCGGGGCCCACGGGCTCCTCGAAGAAGACGACGCCGTACTTGGCGGCGGCCTTCATGTGGTCCGCGCTCAGAGCGGCGGGGAGCTGGCCGTGCTGGTCCACGTAAATCTCCTTGTCGGGGCCGATGGCCTCCCGGATCTCCTTGAGCTTTTCCTCCAGCTGGCCGTAGCGGTACATGCACTTCACGCCGGAAAAGCCGATGTCGTGGCACAAATGCCGGGACTCCTCGCCGGTCTGGGCGTGGGTGTAGCACTTCAGCTTGTCCCGGACGTTGCCGCCCAGCAGCATGTAGACAGGCACCCCATAGTGCTTGCCGGCAATGTCCCACAGCGCCTGGTCGATGCCGGAGATGGCGGACATGTGGATGAAGCCTCCCCGCCAGAAGCCCTGGTGGTACATTTGCCGCCAGATTTTGTTGATGTTCAGGGGGTCCTGGCCGATGACGCTGCGCTTGGCCAGGGTGTCGATGCAGGCGGCCACCGCCCGCTCCTGGGTTTCTACGGAGGCTTCGCCCCAGCCCGCCAGGCCCGTGTCCGTGGTGATTTTCACAAACAGCCAGTTCTGGCGCACCGCGTGGACTAAAAACGTCTTGACTTCTGTAACTTTCATTATTTTTCTCCTAAATAAGTGGTTTATTATGACATGAGGTTGGGCAGGAAGGTGGAAAACCAGGGCACGTAGGCAAACACCAGGGCGCAGGCGTATTCCACCAGGATAAAGGGCAGCAGCCGCCTGATAACCGCCGCCACCCGCTCGCCGCTGATGCCGCAGGCGATGAACATGGTGGCCCCGAAGGGCGGAGTGGCCTGGCCCAGGGCCAGCAGGAACACAAACACCATGCCGAAGTGGATGGGGTCGATGCCGAAGGCCGCGGCGACAGGGGCCAGCAGCGGGGAGAGAATGACGTTGGTGGCCCCCACCTCCATGAACATGCCCGTGATCACCAGCAGCAGGAACACCAGGGCCATGAAAATCACCCAGTTGGGGGAAACCGCGACAAAGAAGTTCGCGATGGTGGTGGTGATGTCGTAGTAGGCGATCAGGAAGCCGAACACCTGGGCGGCTAAGAACATGACCGTGACGTTGGCCGTAGACGCCGCCGTCTTGGACACCACGTCAAAAAAGTTTTTGACAGTCAGCTCTCTGGTCACAAAGAAGGACACAATCAGGCCGTAGGCGCAGGCGATCATAGCGGACTCGGTGGGAGTGAAAATGCCGCCGTAGATGCCGCCCAGAATGATCAGAGGCATCATCAGGGCCCAAATCGCACCCTTGAGGCTCTTCAGAACCCGCTTGAAGGAGAACTCCTCAAAGGACTTGGGGAAGTTGGACCGCTTGGCCACGATGTAGCCGTACACGCACAGAACAACGGCCGTCAGAATACCGGGCAGCATCCCCGACATCAGCAGCTTGCTGATGGACACGCCGTTGGTGCTGCCGTAGATGACGAACACGATGCTGGGGGGAATGATGATGCCCAGGGTGCCGCCCACCGCCTGGACAGCCGTCGCGTAGTCGGAGGGGTAGCCCCGCTTGACCATCTCGGGGTACATGATGCCGCCGATAGCGGCAGTGGTGGCGGCGGAGGAGCCGGAGATGGCCGCGAAGAAGGCACAGGCCACAATGGCAACCAGGGAGATGCCGCCCGTCACCCAGCCCACCAGGGAGTCCGCAAACTCCACCAGCTTTTTGGACAGGCCCCCGGCGGTCATGATGTCGCCGGCCAGGAAGAAGCCAGGCACCGCCAGCATGGCAAAGTTGTCCGCACTGCTGAACAGCTTCTGGCCCACCACCGCGAAGGTGATCCCCGGGTCGATGGCCACTGTCACAATGGTGGTGACGCCCAGGGCCCAGGTGATGGGGAGGCCGATAACCATTCCCAGGAGGAACACGATGATCAGAATCGCAGGCGCAAAGCCCGCCAGAGCTTCCAGAATCATTTTGACGCCTCCTCTCCCGCGGCCCGCTTCATGACCGCGTCCTTCTCACGGCGCAGGTATATGAATTCCACAACCACCGCGATGATGGAGAAAAAGAAGCCGATGGCGATGATCAGATACATGTACTGCATGGGCAGCTTCAGCGCCGCGCTCTTCTGGAACGTGCCGACGGGGATCATCAGGCAGGCGGAATAGCAGTACACCACCTGCATGATGAAGCCGAGCAGCAGGCGGAAGTGCTCCAGCTTCCAGACCGCCGCCTCCTTGAGCTTTTGGTCAATCACGTCGATCTTGACCTGAATGTGCTGGGAAATTGCCAGGGAAGAACCCAAAACCGTAATCCAGACGAAGAAGTACCGGGACAATTCCTCGGACCACGGGATGCTGCGGAACATGACATACCGGCAGAAGGTCTGGGCGCAGACCACCACAACCATGCCGATCAACATCAGGCTGATGATATATCCGAGGATTTTCTGGGTGCATTTAAAAACAGAAATTGCTTTGTCCATAAGCTCGCCGCTCCTCAATATATGTTCTGTACGGATGCTTTCTGCTGAGAGAGCAAGTCATTTCGCGGCCTGAATGCGGGCCAGGGCGTCGGCAAACTGGGCTCCGTACTGGTCCCGGACGGACTGGGTGGCGTCGATCCACTCCTGCTTGTCGTCCACGTCGAGGATGGTCATGCCCATGTCCTCCTGCTCCCACTTCACAACGCGCTCATACTCGGAGCGGCAGATCTCCCGCTGCTTCACGGCGGACTCTTCGGCCACCTCCTGGATCAGGTTCCGGTCCTCCTCGCTCATCTGGTTCCACAGGGACTGGGACATCAGGGTAACGGTGCAGTTGTAGATGTGCTCGGTCTTGGTGGCGTGCTTGTTGATCTCGGGGACGCCGTTGGTTTCAAGGAGAACCAGGGGGTTCTCCTGGCCGTCCAGAGCGCCCTGCTGCATGGCGGTGAAGGCGTCGCCCCAGGCCATGGGAGCGGCGTCGGCGCCCAGGGCCTGCCACAGGGCGACGTGGATGTCGTTCTCCATCACGCGGATCTTGAGGCCCTTCACGTCCTCGACGGTGCGGACGTCCCGCTTGCTGTTGGACAGGCAGCGGAAGCCGGACTCATAGGTGCACAGGCCCTTCAGGTTCACGGACTCGCACATGTCCAGGTACTCGCGGCCGATTTCACCCATGAAGACGCTGTCGGCGTGTTCCTGGCTCTCGAAGATGTAGGGCAGATCGAAGACGCCGTACTCGGGGATAAAGTTGCCCATGACGCTCATGTTGACAATGGCGAAGTCGAAGTTTCCGGTCTGGACGCCCTCGGCGCATTCGCGCTCGGTGCCGAGGGTGTTGTTATCATACAACGTGATTTTGATGCGGCCGTCGCTGCGCTTGGCGATTTCATCGATCATCCACTGGGCCGCCAGACCGTGGGGCTGATCCTTGGTGATGCCGGCGGTCATTTTCAGATCGTAGGTTGGGAGATCGCTGGAGGCGCCGGAACCGCTGCCGGAGGAGGATGCAGGGGGCTTGGAGCCGCCGCAGCCGGTCAGCAGGCTGCACACCATGGTCAGTGCCAACAACAGACAGGTAATCTTCTTTTTCATATCGTTCTCCTTTCAAATATGCGGAATGCTCCGCAGGCTGACAGAATCATATGCGCGGCTGAATGCTTTGCCGCCGATGCGCAGTTGTACTATGAATTTTGAGAATTTTGCGTTTTATGCTCTTGTTTTCCGTTCACTTAACCTTAATTTGTATTATAACTCTGTGTTTTGTGTTTTTCAATTGACATTTGTCATACAAATTTCACTTCCTTTTTGTGTATAGCGACATGGGCGTATTTTTTGACACGGCTTCAAAACTATGCTAAAATGGAAATCACATTCAATCTCAAGAAACCGGTGAGGATACGCTATGACTGCCAACAACCCAGACAAAACACATAAGCAGCCTCCGGCGGTAAAGAAGGTTGTGGACTATATCGCCAACCTGATTTACACCAATCAGCTGCAATCCGGTGACAGGGTCCCTACGGAGGCGGAGCTGTGCGAAACCCTGGGGATCAGCCGCACCCCTGTGCGGGAGGCGCTGAAATACCTGGAATCCCAGACCGTCCTGCGCACCAAACAGGGCAGCGGCACCTTCGTCGTCCAGCCCGAGGAGATCTCCATCACCATGCCCCTGAACTTTAAGATTAAACTGGAGCAGATCCCCTGGGTGGAGATTGTGGACTTCCGCAACCAGATGGAGTTTCTGATCCTGCGGGAGGCCATCCGCACCGCCACGGATGAGGATATCCGGGAGCTGGACGAGATCACCCGCCGGACCGCGGAGCTGCGGAGGATGAAGCCCCTGCCGGTGGAGGAAACCCGGAAGCTGGAGCTGGAGTTCCATGAAAAGCTCCTCAGCCTGGCGGAGAACCGGCTTTTGAAGGACATGTACACCCTCTCCTCTCAGATCTTCAATCCGATGATCACCAAGCTCTACACCCACAAATCTGAGGGCATTGACGAGAGCGAGTTTCCGTTTTCCCACTCCTATTTTGTCGACGCAATCCGCCAGCGGGACGTTATGTATGCCTACCAGGTCACGATGCACCTGATTCCCACCGAGCGGTTCAAGTCGTTCCTTGGGTATGAGGAATACTCGCCTGAGCTGGAAGATGGAGCGGATTGATTTGCGGGTTTTTGTGTGCCAGAACGTGAATGGCCGTCCTTGTGCTGCAAGGGCGGTCGTTTTTATTAGGGGGGAGCAGAATTCTGTGAAAACAGGGTATTACCGATGCGGTAAAACGGGGATTTCAGTCACGCTCGGAAGGGGCTGTGGAGGATTGTCCCGGTTTTGAACCCTTTGGGAAGGATGTCAAGGCGGCGAAAAAAGCGGCGGCGCAGGCAAAAGGCCGCTGAAATGACGGGCATCTCAACGGTCTATCTTATCAATATTGAGAATAACCACATCATGCCGGCGCTGCCGGAGGCGGGAACCCCCGCTGGCAGCCCCGTCCACCGCAGGCAGGCACTTCCGTCTGCTGGAGGCTCGGTGAGGTTGAAAAAACTTCCCGCCCCACGCAAAAAACCGCCCCTATAAGGAAATCCTTATAGAGGCGGTTCTTTTCGTCCCTCATCCGTCTATTCTCACAAATGGAGCGCACAAAATGTCACAAATCTCACAAGAAATTCTCCTCCCCTTCCTGGGCACCACCCTGGGCGCGGCCAGCGTCTTCATCACCCGTGGCGCGCTGCACCCGAAACTCCTGCGGGCCATGACCGGCTTTGCGGCGGGGGTCATGACGGCGGCGTCTGTCTGGAGCCTGCTGATTCCCGCTGTCGGGCAGACAGCGGCGCTGGGGCGCTGGGCCTTCCTTCCGGCTGTGGCGGGCTTCTGGATGGGCATCCTGTTTCTGCTGGCGCTGGATCGGACCATCCCCCACCTGCACCAGAACAGCCTCCAGCCCGAAGGGCCCCGCACCCGCCTGACCCGGACCGCCATGCTGGTGCTGGCCGTGACCCTCCACAACGTCCCGGAGGGCATGGCCGTAGGGGTGGTGCTGGCGGGGCAGAGGGCGGGGGACAGAGGCATCACCGCTGCCGGGAGCCTGGCGCTGTCCGTGGGCATCGCCGTGCAGAACTTCCCGGAGGGGGCCATCGTCTCCCTGCCCCTCCGCGGCGAGGGCGCGGGACAGGGGCGTGCCTTTCTGTACGGCGTGCTGTCCGGGGCGGCGGAACCCCTGGCGGCGGCGCTGACCCTCTGGGCGGCGGGCCTGGTCCTGCCCGCCCTGCCCTACCTGCTCAGCTTTGCGGCGGGAGCCATGGTCTACGTGGTGGTGGAAGAGCTGATCCCCGAGTCCTCCGCCGGAGAGCACTCCAACCTGGGGACCCTGTTCTACGCTGTAGGCTTCACCCTCATGCTGGCCCTGGACACGGCCCTGGGCTGAGGGAGGCCGCGGCGCCGAATTCTTCCAGATCCCCCGTTGGCAAGGGGAAAAAGCTGTGCTAAAATAGAGGCACAACGCGCCGTTTCCGCCGAAATTGATAGGAGGGCCCCTATGAATCCAAACGTCAGCATCATCGTTCCCGTATACAACGCCGAAGCCGGCCTCCGCCGCTGCGTGGAGAGCATTCTGAATCAGGAGTACGCCGGCTTCGAGCTTCTTCTCGCCGACGACGGCAGTCAGGACGCCTCCGGGGCCCTCTGCGACGCCTTCGCCGCCGGGGACAGCCGGGTCCGGGTCTTCCACCGGGAGAACGCCGGCGTCTCCGCCACCCGGAACTTCTGCATGGACCAGGCCCGGGGCCGCTTCCTCCAGTTCGTGGACGCCGACGACTGGATTACCCCCGACGCCACCAAGCTCCTGGTCCGGACCATGGAGGAGCAGTCCTGCGACCTGGTCGTCTCCGACTTCTACCGGGTGGTGGGGGAGCGGGTCTCCCACAAGGGGGACATCGACGAGGCCCAGGTCCTGAGCCGGGAGGAGTACGCCGCCCACATGATGGAGAATCCCGCGGATTTTTATTACGGCGTCCTCTGGAACAAGCTCTACCGCCGGGACCTCGTCGAGCGCTGGGGCCTGCGGATGGACCCGGCCATCAGCTGGTGCGAGGACTTCATGTTCAACCTGGAGTACATTCGCCGCGGGGCGTCCTTCTGCGCCTTGCAGGTCCCCATCTACTACTATGTGAAAACCAAGGGGTCCCTCTGCACCCAGGGGATCAGCATTTCCAAAACGATCCAGATGAAGCTGACCGTCTTCGAGTATTACAACCGCTTCTTCAAGACGGTGCTGGACGAGGAGGAGTACGAGCGGCAGCGGCTGAAAATCTACCGCTTTCTGATCGACGCCGCGGAGGACGGCGCGGTGACGCCTGCGGCCTCCCGTCGGCTGGGGAGTGAGCGGGTCCGGGTGTCCGCCGGTGCCCTGAAGGGCGCGGGGCTGCTGTATGACCGCTTTCGGGAGCGGAAACTGCTGGACTACTACATGGAATCCGCCGCGCTGAAAAACGGCCTCTCCCTGCCGGAGGCCCGGCTGCTGCTGTGCCTCCGGGAGGCCCCGCCCGACGCCGGACGGCGGGAGCTGGCGGACTTCGCGGGGCTGTCCCGGGGGGTGCTGTCCATGCAGCTGAGCCGTCTGGAGGGGAAGGGCCTGGTGTCCGTCACGGAGGCGCGGTCCGCAGAGCGGAAGGAGGAACGGCGGCTGGAAATCGCCTTCCCGGCCTCCGCGGCCCCGGTTTTAGAGGATTTGGCGGACGCCTGGGCGGAATTTATGGCCGCGCGGCTCTCCGGGTTTGAGCCGGAGGAACGGGCGCAGTATGAGGCGCTTACCGAGCGGGTGCAGGACAATATACGCAATGTGCTGCAATGAATTGCAAATGAAGAAGGAGGCGCTGTCTGTGATCAATCAGAACCTGTACCGTCCACGGTTTGCAGAGCTGAATGCTTCGGCGCGGGAGGCGCTGATGGGGAGCCTGGCGGATGAGTTCGGGCTAGCCTTTAAGGGGATGGAAACCTTTTCCCGCTGGGGGCAGACGTGTTGCACCGGCGTTTTTGAGAAGGACGGCCGAGAGTTGGTGTTCGTCCCCGGCGATACGGTCACTCTGGGCTGGGACCGCTTTGCGGTGGGCCTGGACGAAGACAATCTGGCAGAGCTGAACTACCTGTTCGGGGAATACGAATACAAGGGGACGCCGAGAGATTTCATCCTGGAGGACATGGCCCCCGTCCGTCAGGCCGCGATCTCACCGATGCTGGCAGGGCGGAAGCTGGAGGAAATCGGCTGGGAACCGGTTGCGTTCCAGGACCCTCGGCTGTTGGCACACCCGGACTGGCTGGAGGAATTTGAAGAGCATAAGCGTTCCGGAATGCGGGGCCTCAACCTGGTGGGCCACGCCCGCTTCAATTACATAGATGGCCAGTGGAGGGTGTTCCTCTACCACGATGTGACCTACCCCCAGCTGAAAGAATTGCTGCGCAGTCAGGGCTTTTCCCTCCCCACAGCGGATGAATGGTCCTATCTCTGCGGCGGCGGATGCCGCACCCTGTTTCCCTGGGGGGACGGGCTGAAAAGCGATCTGCACCTTCTTCACTTTGAGGCCCCCGAGGACGAGGACAGACCCTATGACATGAAAGAGCCGAATTTCTTCGGCCTCTCCATTGCCTATGATCCCTATATGCGGGAGGTGGTGGAGGCGGATGCTTTCACCACCTGCGGTGGGGATGGAGGCTGCAATATTTGTGGAGGCATGGGGCCGCTGGTGGGCTTTCTGCCCTGTTCCCCGCACTGGAAGCCGGAGAGTCACGAGGACGACATGCTGGATATTGATTTCGATTTCTGCCGCCCCGTCATACGGATCGGCCAGGGACAGGAATGATAGGATATGAAAGGAGCAGGCCCATGGAAGAACTGCTGAAAAAGATTGAGGCGTGGAACGAAGCGGACGAGTTTTCCCGATGCATCCAGGCGCTTGAAGCCGTCCCGGAGGCGGAGCGAGGCTTCAAGCTGACGGTCCTCCTGGCCCGCGCCTACAGCAACCTGGCCGTCCTGGGGGACTGCCAGGAGCACGGCGACGACGGCGTAGTGGACGCGGAGCTGCTGAGCCGCGCCCTGGCGCTGCTCGAGTCCGTCCGGGAGGCGGGGGAGGGGGACGCCCTCTGGAATTCCCGCATGGCCTACGCCCTGTACATGACGGACAGGCCGGTGCAGGAGGCGCTGAACTACGCGGAGAAGTGGCTTGCGCTGGACCCAGAAAACGCCGCCGCCCAGGCGCTGGTGAAGGACTGCAAAGAGACGCTCCAGCACCAACATCCCTGCGACGGCTGCTGGGCGAATGAGAACCGCGCCCGGTGGGGCACCTGCGGCGGGGACGGAAACAGCGCCGCAGACGGGGACGGCGGGGAACGCCCGCGGCTGGAAAGCCGCAAATATCCCCACATCTTCTACAAACCGGGCGAAGAGCTGTTTCTCCAGCCGGGAACGGCGGGGGTTCCCTTCTGGTTCGACGTTTCCGAAGAACTGACTGGGAACGGAGCGGCCATGGCCGCGGCGGCCTCCGCCCTGGACGGCGTGGAGGAGACGGCGGAGCGGGCGAAAGCGTTCGTGAAGGGCGTGCTGGCCGACGAGGGCAGCGAGTACCATAGCATCGCCGCCTATTTCATGGAGTTCCACCGGGACGAGCTGGGGGAGGACATCGCGCGGAAGCTGTTTTCCACGGAGAATCCCGCCGGGCTCAGTTACGCGGAGATGACGGACTGCCTGCGGGTCAACCGGTTCGGCAGCTTCCTGGACGCGAAGACGAAGGAGCAGTGGTTTATCATGGACCTGAGCTTCGATCCGGAGCTGACGGACGAACTGCTGGTGATCTACCTGGACCTGGAGGGGCGCATTATCAATATTTCGCACGAGAGCTGACAGACAGAAGGAGGAATCAGACGATGGGCGCATGGGGCATTCGGGCGCTGGACAGCGACGAGGGCCTGGACGTGCTGGACTTTCTGAAAGGCTACTGCACACCGGGCCGCACCGCCCTCCGGCTGGAGGACATCTTCGCCGCCATGAAGGGCGACGGCTTTTTCGGAGACACTTTCGAGGAAATTGATTTTTACTACGACAGCTCTGCCCTCGCGCTGGCAGAGCTGTACCTGGGCTGGCTGGACACGGGGACATTCCTGCCCCAGGACGGGGGCTATATCACGGAAATTACAGCCTCTGGGGAATCCATCGGCTTCCTGCTCCGTTACCTTCGGGACATCCGCAATGAGGTGCCGGACGAGGACGGGGAACGCGAACTAACCGCCCTATGGCGGGACAGCCCCGACTGGGAGGCGTGGAGCAGCCATTTGGACGCCCTCATCCGGCGTCTGGAAAGCGAAATAAGCAATTGTTAAGGAGTAAGCACTGCCTATGAATCTCACCGTAACCGTGAACCACAAGCAGCTCCTGGACGTGCTCCTGAACGTGGGCCTCATCCGCCCCGTGTTCATCTGGGGCGCGCCGGGTATCGGAAAATCCGCCATCGTCCAGGATTTCGCGGACAGCCTGGGCCTGGAGTGCGTGTCCCTGCTGGGGAGCCAGCTGGCTCCGGAGGACATCATCGGCGTCCCCCAGATTCAGGACGGGTTCAGCCAGTTCTGCCCGCCCCGGACCATCGCCCGCAAGGACCCCTACGTCCTCTTCCTGGACGAGCTGAACGCCTGCACCTCCGAGGTCCAGAAGGCGTTTTACTCCCTGATCCACGAGCGGCGCATCGGGGAGTACCATCTGCCGGAGGGCTCCATCGTGGTGGGGGCCGGGAACCGCGCCCAGGACAACGCCATCACCCGCCCCATGTCCTCCGCCCTGGTGAACCGCATGTTTCACGTCGAGCTCACCGCCAGCCCCCGGCTCTGGCTGGAGTGGGCGGCTCAGAACGGCATCCACCCCTATGTCTACGACTACATCGCCAGCCGCCCCGACCACCTCTGGGCGAAGCCCCCCAAGAGCGAGGAACCCTTCTCCACGCCCCGCTCCTGGCACATGCTCAGCGACGCCATCCGCAGCTACGGCCCCGACATCGGGGAGGACGCCCTGCGCATCCTGGCGGCGGGCTCCCTCAGCCCCCAGCACGCAGCCCAGTTCCTGGCCTACATCCGCCAGATCCGCAGCCAGTACGCCCTGGACAAGATTCTCGCGGGCGAGCAGCCCTGGCCGGACAAGCCGGAGGAACGGGACGTGCTCTATTTCCTGGCCCAGTCCCTGCGGGCGCGGCTGGTGAAGGAGCTGCCCCCGGAGCGGGGCAAGCTCAGCGGCGACAGCCGCGCCCTGGTCCTCCAGGCCAAGGACCGTATCACGGAGCTGGCGAACATCAGCCTGGAGATTGCCCGGATGGCCGTGACCCCCGAGGACGGGAAGGAGCTGCCGGACTGGTTTGTGGTGGAGCTGTTCCGGGACCTGCCCCGCCTGGCGGACAAGCGCGGCCAATGAAGGGGAAGCAGAAGCAGCTGAACCCGGCCCAGGAGGCGTTCAAGGCCGGGTATGGGATGGTCCGTCAGAATCCGGCGCTGGGGTCCCTTTTGGAGTGGGCGGAGGTCCATTTCAACGACAGCTATCCCATGTCCAAAGAGGACTGGGCCTGGGTGGCCTCCGACGGGCAAATCTACGCCAATTCCCACCGCCGTGCCGCGCCTCAGGAGTGGGCCTACGTCCTGGCCCACTGCCTGCTCCACCTGGCCCTGGGCCACGTCCGGGAGGACCGGGACGGCGACCCGGTCTGGAACGCCGCCTGCGACTGCGTGGCGGTCCGCTACCTGGCGGATCTCCACATCGGCACGGCCCCCGGAGAGCTGGCGAATCCCCTGCCCCCCAACACCCGTGAAGAGGAAAACCTTTACCGCTGGCTGAAGGAGCACCGGGACCCCGCCTATTTCCGCTTCTCCACCATGAGCGGCGGGCGGGCCGACATGGCCTGGCGGGGGGAGGCGCGGCACTGGCGGATCGGCGTCGTGGACTGGCAGAAGATCTTCGCCGGGAGCCTGCGGGACGCCCTGCGGGCGGCGGTGGACTACGCCGGAGGCGTGAAGACGGAGCCGGGGACCCATCAGAAAAAGGGCCGCATCCAGCGGGCCCAGGAGTGGTTTTTGTCCAGCTACCCCCTGCTGGGGGGCGTGGCCGCCGGGTTTAAGCTGGTGGACGACCCGCTGGCGGTCCAGCGGATGAACATTCCCGTGGCGGCGGTTTCCGTCCATATGCGGGAGATTTATGTCAACTCTGCTGTCAAGATGACAGAGCAGGAGTGGCGCTTCGTCCTGGCCCACGAGTACCTCCACGCCGCCCTGTGCCACGAGCAGCGCCTGGGGAAGCGGGACCCGGAGCTGTGGAACGCGGCCTGCGACTACGTGATCAACCAGTGGCTGCGGGACATGGAGGTGGGGACTATGCCGGAGGGCCTGCTGTACGACCCGGAGCTGAACGGCCTGTCCGCCGAGAGCGTGTACGACCTCCTGGCGGCGAACATGCGCAAGTACAGGCGCATGGCCCGGCACGACATCCTCTACGGCCCGCCGGACTGGCAGGGCTCCAAGGATTATGTCGACCTGGACGCCTGGTGCCGCTCCGCCATTCAGCGGGGCCTGGACTACCACGAGGCCCACGGCCGGGGCTTCCTCCCCTCGGGCCTGGTGGAGGAGATCCGCGCCCTGTCCCAGCCGCCCATCCCCTGGGACGTGAAGCTGGCCCGCTGGTTCGACGAGCGCTTTGAGCCCCTGGAGAAGCGCCGGACCTACGCCCGCCTCAGCCGCAGGCAGTCCGCCACGCCGGACATCCCCCGCCCCTCCTACCGCTACGAGGACGCCGCCCAGGCGGGCCGGACCTTCGGCGTCCTCCTGGACACCTCCGGCTCCATGGACCGCGCCCTCCTGGCCGCGGCCCTGGGGGCCGTCGCCAGCTACAGCGCCGCGCGGGACGTGAACCGGGTCCGGGTGGTCTTCTGCGACGCCGCCCCCTACGACCAGGGCTACATGGAGGCGGCGGACATCGCCGGAAGCGTGCGGGTCCAGGGCCGGGGCGGCACGGTGCTCCAGCCCGGGGTGGAACTGCTGGAGCACGCGCCGGACTTTCCCAAGGAGGCGCCGGTGCTGGTGATCACGGACTGCGAGTGCGACCGGCTGAACCTGTATGGGCGGGACCACGCGTTTCTGGTGCCGCGGGGGAAGAGCCTGCCTTTTCCGCCGAAGGGGCCGGTGTTTTATTTGGAGTAGAGACACCCGTTGCGAAATCCCCCAACCCATGATATAATCACCCAAAAGCCCCTGCACAGCCGCCCCCGCCTGCGGCTGCAATTCCACCAGAAAGGTCTGACAACATGAAAAAGCCTCTGGTCCACCTTATGAAAAAGCCTCTGGTCCACCTTCTGACCGCCCTGTCCATCCTCCTGCTCCTGACCGCCTGCGGCACCGACACGCCGCCCCAGGACAGCGCCCCCGCGCCCGCCAAGCAGACCGTGTCCCTCACCGTCTGGGGCGCGGAGGAAGACCTGCCCCTCCTGGAAGAGCTGATCGACTCCTTCCAGACCCGCTACGCCAGCGAAGCCGACTTCCGCATCACCTGCCAGCCCCAGAGCGAGTCCAGCTGCAAGGACGCCCTTCTGGGGGACCTGGAGGCCGGGGCGGACGTGTTCGCCTTCGCCGACGACCAGGTGGCCGCTTTAGCCGCCGCCGGGGCTCTGGACCCTCTTGAGGACGCGGGAACCGTCCGCGCCGCAAGCCTCTCCGCCGCCGTGGACGCCGCCAGCGTCAACGGCACCCTCTACGCCTACCCCCTCACCGCCGACAACGGCTACTTCCTCTACTATAATAAAGCGTACTTCACCGAAGAGGATGTTCAGACCCTGGACGGGCTTCTGGAGGCCGCGGCGCGGGCCGGGAAGCGCTTCGCTATGGACTGGACCTCCGGCTGGTACGTGTATGCCTTCTTCGGCAACACCGGCCTGGAGGTGGGCCTGAACGACGACGGCCTCACCAACTACTGCACCTGGAACAGCACCGACGGCCCCATCGCCGGGGTGGACGTGGCGGAGGCCATGCTGGACATCGCCGCCAGTCCCGCTTTCGCCAGCCGGACCGACGAGGAATTTTTAGCGGGCGTCCGGGACGGCTCGGTGATCGCCGGGATCAGCGGCGTGTGGAACGCGGTGGCCATTCAGGAGGTCTGGGGGGACGATATGGGGGCCGCGAAGCTGCCTACATACACCTGCAAGGGCCAGCAGATCCAGATGGCCTCCTTCTCCGGCTGTAAGCTGATCGGCGCGAACGCGTATTCCCAGGAGCCGGAGTGGGCGGCGCGGCTGGCAGAGTGGATCACCAGCGAGGAGAGCCAGCGCCTCCGCTTCCAGCAGCGGGGCCAGGGGCCTGCCAACAGCGCCGCCGCGGCCTCCGAAGAGGTCCAGGAGTCGGCGGCCATCGCCGCCCTGCTGGAGCAGTCGGAGTTCTCCCAGCTCCAGCGGGTGGGGGGGAACTTCTGGACGCCGGTGTCCGACTTCGCTATAAGCTGCGCCCAGGGCAACCCCTCCGGCGCGTCCCTCCAGGCCCAGCTGGACCACATGGTGGAGGGCGTCACCGCCCGGTGACGGCTACATGAAAGACAACGGAGGGATCGAAGATGAAAGGAAAACTGACTTTGCAGCAGCGCCTGATCCTGCCCATCGTCCTGCTGGGCCTGGTGACGCTGTGCTCCAACCTCCTGGCCGTGTTCAGCATCCACAACGTCCACGCCAGCGCTGGGACCATCGTGGACGAGTACATGGTCAGCGAGGCGCGGCTGGAGGAAATCCGCCGCTCCATGATGGACATCCACCGCCTGGCCCTCTCCCACATCGTGGCCGCGGACCACGGCACCATGATCCGCCTGGTGCAGGAGATCAAGGCGGAGGAAGCCGCCCTGGACCAGCGGCTGGCGGACTACGAGGGCTTCGTGTCCCCGGAGGACGGGGCCGTGTACCAGGGCCTGCTGCGTGACTACGGCAGCTTCAAGCACACCCTGGTAGACCTGGTCTGCGCCAGCGCCGACAGCAGGACCCAGGAGGCTTACGCCGTCGCCAACGGCGCCGCGGCGGCAGAAAGCGCCTCCGTGGAAACCGCCATCGACGCCCTCTCCGGCTCGGTGAGCGCCCGGGCGGAACAGGCCCGGAGCCGCCTCTTCGCCGTCTACGTGGTCTCCCTGATCACCAGCGCCGCGGCCCTGGCGGTGGGCGTGCTTCTGGTGTGGGCGGCGCTGCGGATCATCAAAAAGTACGTGATTGCCCCCATCCGGGACGCCATGGGCACCCTCCAGGACAGCTCGGAGCGCCTGGGCGGCGTGGTCCGGGACATCCGCGGGCGGACCCGGACCTCCAGCGGCAGCGCGAAGCAGCTCTTCGGCCTGACGGAGCAGCTCTCCGCGGCCCTGGAGAAAATCTCGAGGAACACCGCCGCCATCAGCGCCAGCGCCTCCAGCACCCAGGACGACGCCGCCTCCGTGGCCGGCGCCTGCGCCGCCCTCAACGACTACTCCCTGGAGATGCGGAGCCGCTCGGAGGAGATGGAGCGCTCCGCCCGTCAGGAAATGGAGCTGGTCCACAGCCGGACGGAGGAAATCCTCGCCATCCTGAACGAGGCCATCGCCCAGAGCGCCAACGTGGACAAAATCAACATCCTGACCCAGGATATCCTCTCGATTTCCTCCTCCACGGACCTGATTGCGGTGAACGCGTCCATCGAGGCGGCGCGGTCCGGGGAGGCGGGGAAAGGCTTCGCCGTGGTGGCCCAGGAGGTCCGCCGCCTGGCGGACGCCTGCGCGGAGGCCGCGGGGCACATCCAGGAGGTCAGCGGCAGCGTCACCGGCGCGGTGCGCTACCTGGCCTCCAGCGCCCAGGAGCTGGCGGACTACCTGGGGCAGGCCATCGAGGCCCAGCTGGCTCAGTCCGTCCGGTCGGGGCAGCAGTACCGGAAGGACGCCGCCTACATCCAGCACTCCCTGGAGACCTTCAACGCCCAGGCGGACGGCCTGCGGCGGGCCATGGAGGAGGTGGCCGCGTCCATCTCCGGCATCTCCGGCGCGGTGGACGGCGCGGCGGCGGACGTCACCGGCGTGGCGGGCAGCACCCGGGTCCTGGCGGAGGATCTGGGCAGCGTCGTGGGCGGCATGGACACCAACCAGGAGATCGCCGACGAGCTGAAGCGGCAGGTGGAGGTCTTCGCGAACCTCTGAGGCCGCGGTCTGCGTAAAGAGGAAAAGAGCCTGGAAGCCCTGACGTATCAAGGCTTTCAGGCTCTTTTTGTTTCCGCTCAGCGCTTGGGCATCAGTGCGATCAGCTCCGGCAGGACGATCTCGCCCTGATCCATGATCTGCACGCCGTCCAGCCACACGGAGCTCCGCAGGCAGATCCCGTCGCTGTGGCTTACGGCGTCCTGGCCGCAGGGGGGCGCGTCGATCTCGCTGACGTAGCCGATGCCCCACTCCGTGGCGCCCCAGACCCGCTCGTCCTCCACGATGTTCCCAGTGAGGATCGCGCCGGGGTTGAAGCCGTAGGCGATGTGGGCCATTTTCAGCATTCCCGGGTCCTGGAAGGCCCGCAGGTACTGCTCGTAGACCTCCGCCTCCGCGCCGCCCTCCACGGACTGGATCACGCCGTTCTCCACATACAGGGAGATGGGTGTTTTCGGCGAAGTGCCGAAGGGGGGCGTGACGGAGCCGTCGAAGACGATGACGCCCCGGATGGAGCCGAAGCGGGGGACCACGTTGATCTGCCCGGTGAGCATGTGGACGCCGGGGGCAGTGGCGTCGCCGCAGTCGCAGGCAACGTAGTGGACCGGGTCGATCTCGAAGGAGACGTCGCAGCCCGCCGGGGTTGTGACCCGCATGGTTTTGGCGTTCCGGGTCAGCTCCGCCACCTTGCGCATGAAAATTTGGAGCTGGGGGGTGTCCACGTGGCCGATGGTGCGGATCATAAGGTCCTCATCGAAGTCCACCAGGCACATGTAGCGCAGTTTTTTGTTCTCCCGGCTGGCCCGCTCGAAGGGGGTGGAGTAGAGAAGCCACTGGTGGTTGAACTCAATCCACACGTCGCAGGCGCATAAGGCCGCAGCCAGGGGCTCTATGGGCAGATCCGAGTCGGCGGCTTTGCCCACGGAGCCGGGGGTGGGGACGGTCACGGTCATGACTAGGGCCCCCGCCTCCCGCGCGGCGTCGGACACCGCCCGCAGGACCGCGTTATTGGACTCGTAGTCGGCGGTGAGGACCACGGTTTCCCCGGGCTGGACGCCGAAGATATCCCGGATCAGCTTGTCCGCCGCGGTTTGCAGTTCAGATTTCATATCCTGTCCTCCCCTTACGGAAGATTTGCCAGTTTTTCAATAGTACGGCGGTAGATCTCCTTCGCGGCCAGCAGGTCGTCCACCAGGATATACTCGTCCTTCTGGTGCTCGGTACATTCCCGCCCCGGCTGCATGGGGCCGAAGGCCACGATTCCGGGCATGGAGCGGGCGTAGGTGCCGCCGCCGATCACCGTAGGCTCGGAGGCGTCCCCCGTGACCTGGCGGTACACCTCCGTCATGGCCGTGACCACCTTGCCATTCTTGTCCATATAGATGGAATCGGCGCTTCCGGTGCAGGCCCATTCGATGCCATAGGGGCGGCAGGCGCGGTCCAGGGGGGCCTCCACGTCCTTCTGGGTGAAGGTGACGGGGTTCCGCACGTCCAAGGTCAGCACGGCTTTGCCGTCACGGGTCCGGAGCAGGCCCGCGTTGACGGTCAGCTTCCCGCTCTGTTCGTCCTCCAGGCCGCAGCCCAGCTTGCCGCCGTGGAAATCGTTACCCAGATGGGCCTGGCAGAAGTCCACCAGGGGGCTTTTCACGCCCAGCTGGGCCAATTGCTCCATCAGCTTAGAGATGGCGTTTTCGCCCTTTTCGGGGGTGCTGGCGTGGGCGGGACGGCCCTGGGCCTCCAGCTCATGGACCGCGCCGTCGGGGCCGCAGTACGTGCAGCGGCACCAGCCGGGAACCATGTTCCCCGCGTCGCCGCCCTCAATGGACACGAGATCCCCCAGGGGCGCGGTCAGCTCGAAATCGAGAATCCCCTTCTCGCCGTAGATGGCGGGGAAATCCGCGTCGGGGGTGAAGCCGAAGACGGGAAGCTGCTGGGTGGCCTTGTAGTATTCCATATCCTCCCAATCGCCCACCTCTTCGCACTGGCCGAAAATGAGGCGGACCCGGCGGTTCAGGGGCGTTCCGGCGTCCTGCAGCTCCTTCATGGCGAAGAGGGCGGCGAGGGTAGGCCCCTTGTCGTCCGCCGCGCCGCGGCCGTAGAGACGGCCGTCGCAGATCTCACCCTTGGGGCTGCGGGTCCAGCCGCTTCCCACGGGCACCACGTCCAGGTGGCCCAGAATGCCCACGATTTCGTCCCCCGCGCCGATTTCGGCCCAGGCGGTTTTCCCGCCGCAGTTTTGGGTGCGGATGCCCAGCCGCTGGCACAGCTCCAGCACGTACTCCAGCGCCTTGGCGGGACCGGCCCCGTAGGGGGCCGCCTCGCTCACGTCCTCCAGGGCCACGCTGTCAATGGCGATCAGCCCCAGGACGGCTTCTAAAAATTCCCTGTCCTCCATAGCGTTCCTCCGGCGTCAGCAGTAGGGCTTATAGTCCACGTCATGCCCGAAGCTCTTGGGGCCGAAGACCTCCAAACCGCGGGGCGTAGTCCACTCCACAGGCGCGGGCAGGGCGGTGACGGCAACCTTTTCGCCCACGCGGGCGTAGGGGTTGAGCTGGGGCATATTTTCGTCCAGGTCGAAGACGCAGATCAGATCGGGGACGGTCACGAAATACGCCCCGTCCAGCCAGCTGATGATGTTCTCGTTCTGATACCAGATGTGGAGGCTGTGGCCCTCATAGGCCCCGCTGCCCTGGATCACGGTGTCGCCGAAGGTGTAGCCGTCCCGCGTCTCGTAGCCGCTCTCCGTCACGGTGCCCTCAAACATGAGCTTACCCTCCCCCGTCTCGGTGACGGCCTTGACGAAATCGCCGCCCGCCGCCTTCGCCTGGCGGAACGCCTTGCCCACAGCCTCGGCGTAGGAGATGGCCCCGGTGATCACCGCGTCCTTGAGGACGGCGGCAGTGTTCACGTGGTCCATGACGGCGATAGTATTCCGGCTGACCACCGCCAGGGCGCGGACCAGGTCCTCCCCCCGCTCGTCGTCAAAGACATTGGTGAAGACCGCGCCCTCGCCGAACTCGTTCATGACGCTCATGGGGCACATGGGGACGCCCTGGAGGAAGTAGGTGGAGTGCTGGAGGGCGGGGACGCTGCGGCCCGCCGGGTCGCCGTCCATGATGGGGCGGCCTGTCATGGCCCCCACGTAGAAGGCGGTGGCGGTGTTGCCGCCGCCCAGCTCCGTGGAGATCACGGCGCTGACCTCACGGCCCAGAAAGCGCTCCATCTGACGCATGTTCAGAATGTAAAAGCTCTCCTCCGTCTCCTTGAGGCGGGCGTATTTGCGCTGCTCCTCCTCCGTCAGGGGGCTGATGGCCCCGCAGGCGTAGGGGGTGCCGATGACGGCCTCCGGGTCCATTTCGTCGAAGGAGGCCAGCCGGAACGTCTTTCCGGCGGCAAAGGCCTCGTCGATCATCCGGATGCCCTCGTCCAGGCTTCCGCCGCCGCCGGTGCCCAGGATGGCGCAGCCGTAGAGGATGTCCAGCAGGTTTTCTCGTGTCAGTGTCCGCATAATACCGCTCCTTTTCTATTTACAATCTTGTCCTTCTCCAGGCGGGAGAAGGCTGTCTCACTTTTGCAGCGCTTCCTCCAGCTCTCCGGCCCGCAGGCAGCTGACACTGTGGCCTCCGCCCAGGTCCATGGGCTGGGGCGTCTCCCGAGAGCAGCGCTCGCAGGCGTAGGGGCAGCGCTGGTGGAACGCACAGCCGGGAGGCGGGTTGATGGGGCTGGGGATCTGGCCCTCCAGAGTTTTCAAATCTTCCATGCCCCGGGTAGTCAGGGTGGGGATGGAGTCGAAGAGGGCCTTGGTGTAGGGGTGGCGGGGATGGCTGAAAATCTGCTCCGCGGGGCCGAATTCCACAATCTTGCCCAGGTACATGATGGCAATCTGGTTGGCCAGCTCGTGGACCACCCCCAGGTCGTGGCTGATCAGGATGTTGGTGAGCTGGAAGCGCTTGCGCAGGTCCTTGATCAGCTCCAGGATCTGGGCCTGGCTGAACACGTCGATGGAGCTGGTGGGCTCGTCCAGGACCACCAGCTTCGGGTTGGAGGCCAGGGAGCGGGCGATGGCGATGCGCTGGCGCTGCCCGCCGGAGAACTCGTGGGGGTACTTGTAGCAGGCGTCGGCGGGGATGCCCACCATCTCCAGAAGGGCCTCCACCCGCTTGAGCCGCTCCGCCTCCCCCAGCTTTTCGTAGACGTCGATGGGCTCCGCCACGATGTCCTTGATCAGCCAGCGGGGGTTCAGGGACCAGTAGGGGTCCTGGAAGACGATCTGCACGTTCTTCTTGAAGGCGTTGCTGCCCTTCCGGGCGCTGTCGAAGACGTCCTCGCCCTCGAAGTACACCTTCCCCTCCGTGGGCTCGAAGAGGTTCAGAATCGTGTTGACCAGGGTGGACTTGCCGCAGCCGGATTCGCCCACGATGCCCAGGACTTCGCCCTTTTTGAGCTGGAAGCTCACGTCGTCCACCGCTTTCAGGGTCAGGTGTTTCAGGCGGCGGAGGTCGTCGTTGATGTCGAAGTATTTTTTCAGATGGTCCACCTTGAGAAGGACCTCGTCGGAGGCGATTTCCTCGGCCTCCCGGGCGTCGGCGCGGACGGCCTCAATGAGGACCTTCGTGTAGTCTTCGCGGGGGTGCTCCACCAGGGCGGCGGCGGTGTTCTCCTCCAGGATTTTCCCGCCGTAGAGGATGCCCACCCGGTCGCAGAAGGCGGATACGAGGCTGAGGTTGTTGGCGATGAAGAGGACGGTCATGCCGTGCTTCTGCTGGAGCTCTTTCAGGAGTTTCAGAATGCTGGCCTGGATGGTCACGTCCAGGTTCCGGGTCGGCTCGTCGGCGATTAAGAACTCCGCGCCGCAGGCTAACGCCAAGGCGATGATCACCCGCTGGCGCTGGCCTCCGGAGAGCTGGTGGGGGTACTTGACCATGACACTCCCCGCGTCGGCCAGCTTCACTTCCTCCAGAAGTTCCACGGCGCGGGCGCTGATCTCCGCCTTGCTGAGGCCCTTGTGGCGGGCCTTGATCACGTCGGTCATGATGGTGCCCACGGTGAACACGGGGTTGAGGCAGCTCATAGGGTCCTGGAAAATCATGGCGATCCGGCTGCCTCGGACGGTCCGCTGCATCTGCTTCTGGGAGAGTTTCAGCAGGTCCACTCCGTCCAGCAGGACTTCCCCCGATTCCACCCGTCCAGGCGGACAGCGCAGCAGCTTTTGAATCGTAAGGGCCAGGACGGTCTTTCCCTGCCCCGACTCGCCCACCAGACCGTAAGTCTCCCCCTTTTCAATGGAGAGGTGCTCAATGTCCAGCACGGTCTTGACCCCCGCGAAGGAGCGGTGGGTCACGCGCAGGTTTTTGATCTCAAAATATGACATGTGCGCCCCTCCTCAGTTCTTCCGGGTTTTGGGGTCGAGAATCTCGCGGATTGCGTCGCCCAGCAGGTTGAAACACAGAACGGTGATGAAGATGGCGACGCCGGGGAAGATGCAGTACCACCAGCTGTCGGGGAAGAAGCGGCGTCCCATGGAGATCATGAGGCCCCACTCCGGCGTGGGGAGCTGCGCCCCCAGGCCCAGGAAGGACAGGCTGGCCACGGTGAGAATCACGCCGCCGATGTCCATGGACGCCTGGACAATCACGGGGCTGATGCAGTTGGGAATGATGTGCTTGAAGATGATCTTCATCCGCCCGGTGCCGATGGTCTCCGCCGCCTGGACAAACTTGCGCTCCTTCACGGAGATAGCCTGCCCCCGGATCAGCCGGGTATACCAGGGCCACCAGGAGAGGGAGATGGCAAGAATGGCATTGTTGAGGCTGCTGCCCAGGACGGCCACCATGGCGATTGCCAGCAGCAGGGGCGGGAAGCTGAGGAACACGTCGGTGATGCGCATGATCACGTTGTCCACCCAGCCGCCGAAGCTCCCCGCCACGGCCCCCAGGGGGATGCCGATCACAAGGGCCAGACCCACCGCGGCCAGTGCGGCGGTGAGGGAAACCCGGGCACCGTAGACGACCCGGCTGAAAATGTCCCGGCCCAGCTCGTCGGTGCCCATGAGGTGCTCCGCACTGGGGGGCTGGAGGCTGATAGAGGTGTGGGCCGCGTCCATCAAATCCTCCGGGTAGGGGATGATCACCGGGGCCAGAATGGCGGCGAGGATCAGCAGGATCAAAATGATCAGGGCGATGAGGCTGAGCTTGTTCCGGGTGAGCAGGTACAGGCTTTCCTGGAAGCTCTTGACGCGGGGCCGCATGGCCTGCATAAAGTTGTTCATGGTCCCGCCTCCTTACAGCCGCACCCGCGGGTCGGATGCGATGATGATGTCCGCGATCAGGTTCAGGATGATATAGCAGGTGGCCCCGAAGAGGGTCACGCCGATGATCGCCGGGTAGTCCAGGGTGGTGACGGCGCTGGAGATATAGCTTCCGATGCCGGGCCAGGAGAAAATCGCCTCCACCAGGAAGGTGTCTGTCAGGGTGTAGCCCATGGAGAGGGCCACGTCCGTGGCGGTGGTGCCCAGGCTGTTTTTCAGGGCGTACTTCCAGAGCATCTTCCCGCTGCTGAGGCCGTAGCTGTGCCCCGCGGTGATGTAGTCCTCCCCCAGGATTTCCAGGAGGGCGCTGCGGGTCATGCGGGACACCAGGCCGATGGGGTACAGGGAAATGGTGATGCAGGGGAGGATGATGTGCCGCAGGGCGTCGAAAAAGAGGGTGAATTTTCCTGTCAGCAGGCAGTCCAGGAGAAGCATTCCGGAGATGTTGGGGACGGATTCGAAGATGGTGGCCGTGACGCTCATGCGCCCGCCGATGGGCAGGAGGTTCAGGCCCTTGTAGAAGATGAGCTGTAGGAAGAGGGCCACCCAGAAGGTGGGGAGGGAGACGGAGCCGATGGAGAAGACGCGGCTGACGTGGTCCAGGAGCTTGTCTTTTTTGTGTGCGGAGTAGATGCCCAGGGGGATGCCGATGGCGATGGCGAGGATGAAGGCCAGCAGCACCAGTTCCAGGGTGGCGGGGATGTAGCGGGCCAGCTCGCTGGTGACGGGCTGGTGGTTGTTGAGGCTCTTGCCCAGGTTGCCGTGGAGGAGGTCCCGGAGGTAGATGACGTACTGTTCAGGGAGGGACTTGTCGAGGCCCAGTTCGATGCGGGCGGCGGCAAGCTGCTCCTCGGTTGCCCGCTGTCCGGCCCACTTGACCTCCGGGTTGGAGGGCAGGACCCGAGCGATGAAGAAGGTGATGGTAACGACCCCCAGCAGGACCAGAATACTGCTGAGAATCCGCTTGACGATGTACTTAAACATGGGGTAAACACCTCAAGAAAAAGTTTAGGGTCCAGCCCTTTTCAAAGGGCTGGCGGGGTCCAGGGGCAGCGCCCCTGGGGGCCGAAATGCCAATAGGCACTTCCGAACAAAAGGGAAGTGCCTGATGGCAAAGCGTCTTACTTCGCAGTAATGTTATAATAGAGGATGGCATTGGAATAAGAGGGATTCTCCGAAACCCCCTCAATGCTGTTGCCGATGACATAAGTGTGCATCTGATCGTAGAGGTTCAGCAGATACGCATTTTCCGCCACCATCTGCTGGGCCTTGACGTAATCCGCCTCAGCCGCGGCGCGGTCCGTGACCGTCTTCTCCACCGCGTCCTCAATAATGGCGTCCAGCTCCGGGTCCTTGAGGTAGGAGAGGTTGTAGACAATCTGATCCTCGCTGTGCAGCAGCGACTGGAACCAGCTCACAGGGTCCGCGTAGTCGGGCCACCAGATGAAGACGAACATGTCCTGCCGGTCCTCCGGCGCGGTGTTTTGGGCCTGGGCCCACTGCTGATCCCATTCCATGCTCCGCAGCTCCAGGCCGATGCCCAGCTGTTTCAGGTTGACCTGGTAGAGCTGGAGGGCGCTGGCGTACTCGTCGTAGCCGGTCATATAGGTGACAGTGAGGGTCAGCCCGTCGGTGTTCACCCCGGACTTGTCCAGGTACTCCTTGGCCTTGTCCAGGTCGCAGGTGTACTGGAAGACGCTGTCGTCGTGTCCCCAGAGGCCGCTGGGCACCGTGCCTACGGACTGCTGGGCGTTGCCGTTGAGAATTTCATTCACGGTTTCCTCATAGGGGAAGGCGTAGGCCAGGGCGCGGCGGAAATCGGCGTTATTGCAGGGCTCCGTGGCCGTGTTCAGGAACATGATGATATTATTAAAGGTATCCGCCTGGTAGGTGTAAACCTTATCGGTCTGCTCCTTGAGTGCGGCTAGGTCGGTGGTGGAGAACTCGCTGGAGAGCTGGCACTCCCCGGTTTCCATCATCTGCCGCCGTGCGCTGGACTCGGGAACGTCCCGGATCATGACGTTGCGGTACTGGTTGTCCTGCCAGCCGCCGCGGTAGCCCTCGTAAGCCTGGAGGACCACGCTGTCGCCGGTGGCCTGGGTGATCATATAGGGCCCAGAGCCGCCGTCGTGGCCCTCGGTGAACCACTCCGTGGTCTGCTCAATGACGCTGTCGGACATGATATAGGCGGCGTAGCCCGCGGAGACAACCAGGTCGATGGCGCAGGGGTAGCCGCAGGTGATGGTGACCTCGTAGTCGCCGGTGGCCTCCACGCTGCCGCCGTTGGACTCCAGCACGGCGTCCCAGATATAGGCGCCGCCCTGGCCCAGGTCCATGGAGCGCTTGAAGGAGCTGACCACCTGCTGGGCAGTCATGGGGGTGCCGTCGTGGAAGGTGACGTCGTCCCGAAGCTGGAAGACCCAGACGGTGCCGTCGTCGTTCTTGGTCCAGCTTGTGGCCAGAACGGGGTCCACCTCGCCGGTTTCGGAGTTGTAGCGGGTGAGGGTCTCGTAGACGTTCTGGAGGACCATGATGCCGTTGGAGTATTCGGTGCTGGGGTCCAGGGTGATATAGGGCGCGGAGTGGTAGGTGTGGTAGAGGACCTTGGTGTCCGCAGGCGCGCCGCCGCCGGCGGAGCCGCCGCTGCTTCCGGCCCCAGCGCTGCCGGAGTCACCGCCGCCGCAGGCGGCGAGGCTGAGAGCAAGTGCGCCAGCCAGAATCAGGCATAGAAATCGCTTCATAAATACTCTCTCCTAAATCAAGTGATATAATTTATCGCTTTACGCGGATAAACTGCAAAGCTAACTATACACGCAATTGCATAAATATGCAAGACGGCGGGGATTTTTTTCTGTTTTTCACAACTATCGGCGTTGGGGGAGGGGATTTATGGGGAAAGTGACGGGAATGTTTGACGGGAGTGTTTAATGAGGGGGCGTCGTGACGCGCGGGGGTGTTCCTTTTTTCTTGAAAGAAAAGTTGGCGGGGCAATTAGGTGGGGCGGCGGGGGCTGAGTTGGCTGGGGAGTGGGGGCCGTAGGGGCTGAGGTTCCACTTACCAATGAGGGTGGAAAAATGTCGGGGTGGATTTCGTAACTTTTGGGGAAGTTTTGGGTTGAAAAAATTTTCGGCGATTTTTTCGAGTAATATTTTTTCATAGTTGGTGGGTGGGCTAAAAAAGCGGGGGTTAAAAAAATACCCCCTGTAAGAAATGTCGTTTAGCTACTGTGAAAAAGTACAATCTGATGGGAATCTTCCCTTGAATTGTTCTCGTTTCCCTCAACTTAACGAGCAACCCACTATTCCCCGTTAAGTTAATGCACCTTATGCCCCCTTGACAGCCCTCGCCCCTGTGCTATCCTCTACTCACAGTAAAAAACACATACAAGATAACAGAAAGAATTGGCCGCAATATCCGCTGAAACATACGAAAGATTTCAGGGAAAGCCAGCCGTATCTCCAGCAAGGATTCAAGAATTTGAGTGCAATAGACGCCATCAGGCGTTTTATTGCGCTCTTTGTTTTTGCGCTGGAATCCAAACTGGGAGCGTGTCAATTATGCTTATGACTTACCCTGACCAAATCCGCGCGGAGCTTGAAACCGCAATCGCCCTCGCTCTGCAAAACGCGAAAGCAGGCAATCTCCGCACCCGCAAGGTTTCACAATCGAACATCATCAAAGCTCTGATTTGCATGAAGGGCGGCAGCCTCCAGAAGGAGTTCCATAAGGTCGGTCTGCCGTTCTCCTTCTTCGTCCAGTGCCACCACAAAATCCCCTCTTTTTTGTTCGAGGATATTCTGGCAGTCTTCAACGCCCTGCACCGCGATACACAAACCTACTGCGGCTACCGCGTCCTCGCGATCGACGGCACGACGGTGAATATGGCCCATGACACTTCATCAGACTCTTTTGTGTTCCACCCCGGAGCGCCTTAGTACTACTGTCAAATGCACGTCAACCCCCTTTATGACGTGCTCAACAAAACCTATCTGGACTGTGTGATACAGCCTCAGCAGGACGAGATAGGCACTCTGGCTTATTTCCTTGCATGGCATGACTTCGAGGAAAAGACCTTGATTGTGGGCGACCGGGCCTATGCCAGCTACAACACCTTCGCCACGCTCCAGAACACTCTCAATGTGGATTTCCTCATCCGTGTCAAGCAACGACCAGCGGCGGTACAGCGCTAAGACCAGAGCCGCCCGGTGGGATTTTTTTTACCCCCATGAGTCTGCGCATTGTCCGTGTCCTTCTCGATACGAGGGAGTATGAGACCCTCGCCACCTCTCTGCCGCCCAGCTTTACACCGGACCAAATCCGGGATCTGCATCACGCCAGATGGGGCATAGAAACGGCTTTTCGGGAACTCAAGTACAATTATGGGCTTATCAATCTGCACGGAAAACAGGAAAAGTTTGTAAGGCAGGAAATATTTGCCTCTTTGATTATGGCGAACACCTGCGCGCGTATCATCAGCGCGGTGACAATTCAACAGTCCCAAAAGGCGAAATATGACTACATGGCAAATCAGAAAATGGGAATCTATCTCTGCAAGCAGTTCCTCAGCCACCCCGGCGCGGACGGCGCACAGCTCATGCGGGATATTGCCCAGTACACCGAGCCGGTCAGGCCGGGACAGCGGGACCAGCGGAACCTGAAAATCAAGTCCTTCCCAGGTTTTGTCTACCAGGTTGCCGCGTAGATTTATTCATTAAATTTGACGATTTGAATTTACTTTATTTTAAAAGGATTTCGATTTTATCCAGACGGTTTTTCCCATTTTATCAGACCCATAGCCTTTCCAAGTTTTCTGTGGAATCTATAAAAAGCGTTGAAAATCAAGGATAAAGTTGAAAAATACACTGTTCTCCCATCTTTCCAAACGGCTTTGATTTTGAAACATTCAAGAGACAGGTTGAAAAAGTGGCGATACGTTGAAAAATCTCCTGCGTGTTTGGCCGGGATGGTGTAGAATAGTTTTGCGAGACACAAGAACAAAAAGGCAGGGCACGGAGTGCTGGAACACCCCACACCCCTATGCAGAAGATGCGACCTCCCAGTAATTTGCGCCACGCCCATATAGCAAATTTACATAGGATTATCAAGCCAAAAATAGGTCTGTGTGTTTCATGTTCGGCGGTATAGGGATAGAAAAACCCTGCGCCGCTTTTGCGTCTTGATGGGAAAGCCCAGTTGGGGCCGGGAGAGTCCCACCCCCAGGGCCGAACCATTGAGAGACAGAACAAAGGAGAAACACACCGTGAGAAAGGCGCTGATATACGGCCTGACGCTGACATTTGCGCTGATGCTGACGGCCTGCGGCCAGCCTGGAGAAGACCATGGAGTCGGCCGCAACACCAGAACCGTTCGAGGAAATGCCCACAGCTCCAGCGGGGACGGACACACAGCTGGACGAGGGCACTACGCTAAAGCAGACCCCGGAGGCCCCGGCGAAACCAAAAGTACACAGCCAATGAGGGAGACGAAACCAGTATCCACAGTCAAGCCAGCCGCCCAAACCACGAAGCCCAGTACCACTTAATATCCCTAGGGATGGTTCTGATAGACCCGCTGGACTAACGATTATAACTCCAGAAACAAAACCTTCTACATTTTCCAACGAAGATAAATATGCAGATAGTTCTAATCCCGGTTCTACTGGATTAACCCAAAAAGATGGAGGATGGACAGTTCAGCAAATCACTGGCGGTTCTAGTTTTGGCGAACACGAAGGTTTTACAGACGAAGAAATTGCTGACATTGGTTCTAAACTTAATGTAATTGACTAGAGCAGTTCTCTGAAATAGCAATAAGAGAAGAGATATGGTAAGATGGCAGCGGGGTGAGGAAGATGCTGCATAACGAAGCAAGGAATTTGCTGGTAGAAGCGTATGAGAAAACGCACGACGCAAAAGCAGTTGCGTT
>JAAVZX010000061.1 GCA_022791875.1 Oscillibacter sp. | reverse complement strand
GAAATTCAAATACGCTGACGAGTTCCGCCGTATAGCAGAATATATCGAACTCAATTCCCCTATGGTTACGGGGGCCGCAGGCTGACCCCCTAACCTAAAACAATTCCGTTTGCTTGTTTTCCTAATATATAACGCCCATAATTATAACTGCAGGAAAAAATGCCGTGTTGACTTTAGCGCGCAGATAAAATACAATGGAGTATATAATTTGCAGACCCTGGCATAAAAGAATGCAAGAAATCAGGGGAGGGATATGGATGGAATTTTTGGACCGCTGCCTGTGCCTGTGCGAATATATTCAGACGCTGGCCAAGGTACATACAACCCTTTTGAACGTTTCCCAGGGGCGGTTTGAACTCCCGGTGTTTTCGGAGGCGTGCCTCCTGGAGCCCGCCCACTGCAACGCGTTCCACACCCATTATTACGGCGCCTGTGAGGCGGAGCGGTGGGACGGGAAGTACATCTACTACTGCCCCCGGGGTTACACCTTCATTGCCGCAACACCTACCTCCCTGAACATTCCCATGGAGCAGTGCATCATTGCTGGACCCATTATCATGACCAACGACGACGAGCCTTTTGAGGACCCTCTGAACGCTGCGGACGGGTCCCAGACGGTGCCCCGCATGACCACCAAGGAGGTCCGGGCCCTCAGCGAAACCCTCAGCATGGCGGTAAACGCCTGCACGATGGATACCCTTCCGCCCGCTGTGGACTCCGGGCGTCAGGCGGAGCTGCTCCAGATGATGTATAACCTGACTGCGGACCCTCATGCCAAAAAATATCCGATTGAAAACGAACGCCAGCTCCAGGAGCACATCCGCTCCGGAAACAAGGACGGTGCCCAGCATGAACTGACCGAGCTGCTGGCCTACGTGTTCAACCAGACAGAAAACAACTCTGTGCGCATCAAGTCCCGGGCCCAGGAGCTGCTGATTCTTATGGGCCGGGCCGCGATTGACGGCGGCGCGGATGTGGACGAGATTCTGAACCTGTGTCAGAAGTACGCCAATGAGGTTGAGAATCTGCAGGGAGTGGAGACCGTGAACCGCTGGATTGGGGCGATCCTCAACAAGTTTATCAGCTACGTCTTCGACTTTAATGACATCAAGCATCAGAATGTGATTTTTAAGGCAACCGCGTATATCAAGGAGAATTTAGCGGATAAAATTTCCCTGGATATGATTGCTGACCGGGTCTACCTGTCAAAGTCCTACTTCTGCCGGATCATCAAGGAAGAGCTGAATTGTACATTTACGGAGTATGTCAACCGCCTGCGCATTGACCGGAGCAAGTACCTGCTGCGGAATACCAGCATTCCCATCGCGGAGATTGCGAGCATTGTCGGCTTCGGGGACCAGAGCTATTTTACGCGGGTGTTCAAGCGTCAGACCGGGGTCGCGCCCGGGAAATACAGGGAGCAGGGCTGGTCGAAAAAGTGACGCTTGCTTCCGGGGTCTGCCAGCGCCTGCGGAATAACCGCTCCGGCAAGCTTGAATATAGAATCAGACCAAATAGGAAAACCTGGCTATACAGTCACAAAAGGCTGTTTCGCCAGGTTTTTCGTATCTGTCTGAAAGCGGCTCTGGGCGGGATTCCACCTTTCTGGATTTGATGAGCTGTGCTCCGCTCAAGGAACCCCCGCTGCCCAGGGTCAGATGAGTATTTCTTTCTGTTCTTTTGCAATGATTAGGGAGAAATATCCGGCGCTGCCGGGAATTTCCTCCACGGTGCGACAGACACGCTCCTCCTCCATGCCGCAGTTCTCTACCATAGCTGCACTGCGTCCGCTCTGCGCCAGGATTTCCTTGATTTGGGGCATCATTTTCCCCAGCTTCATCAGTACGTAATTTCCGGGGGCAGACAGGGTGCTGTCCAGGCAGTGAACTGCAGGGAGTATGTGAAGCGGCTCGTCCCACTCCGCCAGGGGAAGATTCAGTCTGGCTGCGGCGGCGCAGAAGGAGGGAACGCCGTTGACAAGGGCTGTGGGATAACCGTGATCCGCCACAATGGACTGAAGGTATGTAAAGGTGGAGTAGATTGTTGGATCGCCCAAGGTCAGGAACACTACGTTTTTCCCCTGGGACAGATACGCCTCCAGCGTGCAGGCCCCTTCCATGTGATTGCGGGCAAGGGCCTCTCGATCGCGAATCATCGGCATATAAACCGCCGCCAGCTCCTTTTCCGCCAGCTCCGGCACAGCCTGGGCGGCAATTTGATAGGCCAGCGTCTCTCGGGGGACTCTTCCAGGCAAAGCCACCACATCGGCCTCCTGAATCAACCGCACTGCTTTCAGCGTCATCAGCTCCGGATCTCCCGGGCCGACGCCAACGCCGTATAAAATGCCTGGCATAACCGTCTCCTTTCAGGCGAAAACCGCCAAAAGAATTTTGAATTTGAAAAAGAGGTACTGTTCCCAGCGCTTCACTCAGACGGCATTGCTGCAGCGGACAATCTTTGCCCCGCCATGTCAAGGCTGTCCAGATCGCTTTGGAAGCAGGTTGTAGAAAGTATAGCAGAGCATCTTCGGTGTGGCAAGACTGGTTAATAACGCTGCCGAAAGATTTTGGGGTTTTCAGCATGATTTTTATAACAATCAACAAAAAGTACCAAATTTTATTCCTCTTCGTAAAAAGGAATGCAATCTATTTTTCATTGATTGGAAAGTGCAAGATTGTACTTCTATTGCTGGGAGGTGCCTTTATGGCTCTGCATACGATTCCCGAAATTCAGCAGATTGTTTTTGATTTAGCACAGCGGTATAGTCTTCCCCCATCTGGCACGGCGTACGATTTTTTAATGTGCGGGATAGCATCTTGTATTGTAGAATCAATTATTCAAAAATGCTCCAGCATTTCCGGTTTGCCGACAGCTCCCGCCGCCTGCGGGTATAAAAGGACAGGGCTCCGGATAATTCGGAGCCCTGGGTTCTTTTGCAGATTCACCCAATCCCGGCCAACCCCGAGAAAACCACAACCACCAACGGCATCGTAACAACGCAGAGAATCGTAGACAGGCAGATCTCCCGCACCGCCAGCGCGTAATCCTCATCATACATCTGCGCAAAGATAGCGGCCAGGCTCCCCAGCGGCGCACTTCCCGAGATCAGAACCGCCAGCCGCAGCATCGGGTCCGCCGGAAAGGGCAGCAGAAGCAGGACTGTCAGCTCCGGAATCAGAAGCAGGCGCACCGCCGAGCTGACATACAGAATCTTCGCCGTAAACAGGCTTTTCAGCTCCACCTGGGCCAGATAAATCCCCAGAATAATCATAGCCACCGGCGCGTTCATGGAGGCCAGGGACGAAACCGCCCCCGTAAACGCCTCCGGAAGCGGCGGCTGGAGCACGAAGACTGCCAGCCCTACGACCACCGATATAATAATCGGGTTCCTCAAGAGCTGCCTCGGCTGAATCCCCTCCGTGGACCCGGAAATCACGGCGATGCCGTAGGTCCACTGGAACACGTTCAGCAGCGCAATGAACGGGATTACGTACAGCACGCCCTTCTCCCCCATGAGGCTCGTCACCAGCGGGAGACCCACAAAGCCCACGTTGGAGAAGGAGACGCCGAAGTGCTCGATTTTCCGCCTGCGGAAGCAGACGGTGCAGACCAGAAAGGTCAGAAGCAGGGACAGCAGGGACAGAAACGTGGACCACAGCAGGGCGCTCACCTGCTCCGGGGTCCGCTCGGCACGGAAGGAGCTGATGATCGTGCAGGGCAGGATTACATTGATCAGCAGGTTCCCCAGCTCCTTGCAGCCCTGGACGGAAACCAGCTTTTTCCGGAAGAGAAAATACCCCACCGCCATATAGAGGGCCATAATCGTGAGCTGCCGCAACAGAACGGGCACCATTTCCATAAACGCCGCCTCCGTGTAAAAATTGAATCGCACAGACACCTCTATCATACAGAGGCCGCGGGGAAAAAGCAATCTGCAATCTTCCCAAAAAGAAAAATTTTCGACAGAATCCCGCAAAAGGACCGCGGCGCTGTACAGAAGCAGCGCCGCGGCCTTTTTATCCGCTCAGAGCAGGGGCGGTGCGGAGGCGGTCAGCGGGAGAGGTAGTTTTTCAGGAGCTGTGCCGCCTGGGCACGGGTGATCCGGCCCATGGGGCGGAGGGTTCCGTCCTTGTAGCCGTTGAGGACGCCCGCCTCCGCCGCCCAGCAGAGGGCGTCACGGGCGTAGGACTCGGCGGCGCTGGCATCCGTGAAGGGAAGGTCCGTACCGGCGGGGGCGGGAGAGCCCGCGTAGCGCCAGAGGATGGTCACGAACTGCTCCCGGGTGACGGGGGCGCCGGGCCGGAAGGAGCCGTCTTCGTAGCCCAGGACCACGCCGTTCTCCTTCGCCCAGGCCGCCGCTCCGGCACACCAGGCGTCTCCGGACACGTCCGTGAAGCCTCCGGAGGCGGCGGGACGGCCCTCCTTATTGTAGAGAACCTGTGCGGCCATGGCGCGGCTGAGGGTGCCGCCGGGGTTGAAGGAGCCGTCCGCGCGGCCGTTCATGAGGCCGGAGGCGTTCACGAAGCGGACTGCGTCGTAGAACCAGTCACCTGCCTGCATGTCGGTGAAGGGGTTGGTCCAGGCGGATTCAGGGGCGGCGGGATTGGTGGTTTCGGGCTTCTGGACGCGGTTCCAGAAGGAACCGCTGCTGCCGCTGGACTTGTTGGGGCGGCTGGGTGTGCCGGGATTGCTGGGGTTGTCTGGGTCCACGGGGGTGTCGGAGCCGCCGTCCTTCCAGAGGGCGTACAGGGTGATGCTCCCGGTGAGAATCCGGTCTTCACCGGCGGGGGCGGTGTCGGCGGTTCCGGCGCTGCCCACGGCCCAGCGGTCGAAGCTCTTTCCGGCGGGCGCGGTGAAGCCGCAGGCCGGGAAGCGGAAGGCCGTGCCCTTGAACAGGGAGACGTCCGCCATTTCGCCGGTGCCGCCGTTGGCCTGGAAGGTCACGTGGACTTTTTCAATAGGCGCGTCCACATCGGCGGAGAGGACGGCGGGGTGCTCCGCCTCCGGGAGGGGCGTCCAGGGGACCTCCTGGAAGCCGGGATCGGGTACGGGCGCGGGATTGGCGGGAACGTAGTTTCCGTCTGCGTCCACGCGGGAGGCGTCGCCCAAGCCCGCGTCCAGGTCGATGTCGTTGTAGACATCGCCGTTGATGCGCTTGGTGAAGGTGACGCCGGAGTCCTCCAGGGTCTTGCCGTCGGCGTAGAGGTCCTCTCCGATCTGGGTGAAGGTGACGGGGTTCGCGGCGGAGGTGCCGGAGATTTTGACCTCCTGATACGCCGCGGGGTCGGTAGAATCCTCAAGCTGAATCTCGTACTCCACGCCGGACTCGGGGATGGAGACGCAAGTGACCGGCTCCCGGGTCCCGCCGCCGTCGTCCACCAGGAGGGTCACGATGTCCCCGCTGGTCACGGCGGTGGCGGCGTGCTCCACGTTCACCAGCGTGGTCTTGGTTCGCTCACTGGCCTCGTCCAGGTTCCGGAGGGTGTAGGCCTCCACGGGGAGCCAGAGCCCGCTGCCCTCGGGGCCGGACCCGGCAGGGCCGTCTGCGTCCCGCTCGATGGGCATGGGGTACACGTCTTCCGTCAGGGCTTCCACGACGCCGTTCACAATCCGCGCGACGAGGACGCCGGCGTCGTTGTAAATCTCAGCGGCGGGGCTGGTGGTGCGGAGGAGGCAGAGCTCGGGGACGGCGGAGTTGTCCGCCTGGGCGGCGGCGCTGCGGACATTGCCCGCGCCGGGCTTCATCCACTTGGGCGCGTAGCTCCGGAGGACGCAGCAGGCGGCGGAATGGCCGTCCTGGGCCTCGGTGTAGTAGCTGTAACTCCAGTGGGTGTAGCCGCCTGCGGGGTCGTCCTTCCAGAGCCTGATGGCGCGGGAATAGGAGTTCGGATAGTTGCAGTCATAGACGTAGACGAGTCCGGTCATGTCGTCCACGACCTCCGTGCGGTAGCCCACCAGGGCGTGGCCGCTGGTGCCGCCCCGGACGGAGATATAGGGGGGCCTGCCGGCGATGGCGTTGGGATCGTTCTTGGTGGCCTCGAAGTTCTCCTGGAAGGCGTACACGGCGTCCCACATGACGTTGAGGTCCGAGGTGCGGCGGTTGTCCAGGGCGGTCCTGCCGCTGAACTGGTCAATCTGCATGGCCTCGAGGAAGGAGCGGATGGAGAGGCTTCACTGGCTGGACCAGGCGTCGGTGGTGAACTCGGAGACATTGCTGTGGGAGTAGCTGGGGCCGTTCTTGAAGTCGGAGACGTCGATGTCGTTGCCGGGGACCAGGAAGAGGGCCGTGCTGGTGGCGAAGCCGCCGCAGCTGCCGCCCCAGGGGCCGTCCCACTCGTAGTTGGATTTCGCCAGGGCGGTGTCCCCGTAGATCATCTGGTAGCGCTTGTAGGGGATGTGGTAGCCCTCGGGGTAGCGGAAGGCGTAGGCGGAGTTGGAGAACTTGTAGGTGAGCTTTTTCAGGTAGTCGATGTCCCAGTGGGCGTAGAGGGAGGCGTCCTGGGTGAGGTCGGAGACGGTGTCCTCCCGGATGTGGGCCCCGCCGTCGGCGGCGGTGAACCAGCCCGCGAAGATGAAGCCGCTGCGGGTGGGGGTGGGCAGGGGGCCGTAGGGCTGGCGGGTGGTGACCTGCTTGGAGGGAGTGGGGGTGGTGCCGCCGTTGGCGTCGAAGGCGACGGTGACGGTGACGGCGGGGACCTCCCAGCGGGCGGTGACGGTGGTGTCCGCCGTGATGGGGCAGGCCGCGCCGGATTCGTAGTCCGTGCCGTTTACCGTCCAGCCCGCGAAGACCTTGCCCGTGGGGGCGGTGAAGGTGCATTCGGGGAGCGTGTAGGTTTTTCCGTCGGTGGCGGTGAGGGGCACGGGGGCCATGGTCCCGGCGCCGCCGCCTGGGGCGAAGGTGACGGTGTACGCGATGGGCTCGTCTTTCCAGACGGCGGTGAATTCGGTGTCCTGCGTGATTTCACAGGGGTCGCCGGGCTGGTAGGTGGTTCCGCCGAGGTCCCAGCCCGCGAAGAGCTTGTTGTGGGGCGGCGTGAAGCCGCACTGGGGGAGGGTGAAGGTCTTGCAGGCGGCGCTGAGGGCCTGGGACTGCATGGTGCCGGTGCCGCCGCCCGCCGCGAAGGATACCGTGTGGGCGCTCTCCCAGACGGCGGTGATGGTGGTGTTTGCCGTGATTTTGCAGGCCGCACCGGGCTGGAGGAGGGTTTCGTCCGTGCCTACCTTCCAGCCGGAGAAGGTGCTGTTCGCGGGGGCAGTGAAGCCGCAGGCGGGGAGGGTGTAGTTTGCGGCGGCGGCCATGTTCATGGTTTTGGAGGCCATGGTCCCGGTGCCGGTGCCTGGGTTGAAGGTGACGGTGTAGGCGGGATCGGGGTCCCGCCAGGTGGCGGTGATGGTGGTGTTGTCGGTGATCTGGCAGTCTTCACCAGCCGCACATGTTTTCCCATTCACGCTCCAGCCAGCGAAGACTTTGTCAGCGGGGGCGGTGAAAGTGCAGTTGGGGAGGGTATAGGAGGCGGGGGCGGTGCTGGAACCGGTGCCGGTGGCGGTGGCTGCGTCCATGGTGCCGGAGCCGGTGCCGGGGGCAAAGGTGAGCTTGTAGATAACGCCGTCGGTGCAGGCGATTTTGGCGTAATCAAAGATGTTATTGTAACGTCCCTTTGGTATGTTTTCCTAGTTTTCCATGGTGTCGGCATAGTTGACTACCGGCTTATTGCCGCTTTTATAGCAGTCGGAAAATGCACTTGAGTCAATAGATTTCAGCGTGCTGGGAAAATTGATGGTTGTCATGCTGTCGCAATTAGCAAAAGCAGCACCGCTAATTGTTTCAACTCCTGGAGAAAATGTGACAGTCTCCAAGCTGGTGCAGTATGCCGCCATGTGTGGGACAGTCTTCAAACCGCCTGAAACAGTCATTGATGTAAGATAGGTAGCACGATATGCTAAGGTATTTGGGATATTAGATGGGAGGTTTTCAGCAGGCTCAATAGATTTCGATACTGTCCGGGAGAATAATGTCAGTAACTCCACTATAATAAAAAGCACAAGAACCAATAGAAGTTACATTGTCTGGTATAGTGAGTTCACGAATGTTTGTATTGGAAAAAGCAAATGGCCAAATTTTGGTTATAGTTGCTGGCACCTGATAAGGTAGATAAGAGCCGTTAGGAACAACGCGCACTAATTCTGTTTTAACGTTGTTCTCATCGTGGGCATATAAAAAATTGCCTTCGGCGCAAAACTTTGGGTTCTTAGAGTCGACAGTAATACTGCGTAAAAAATCCAAGCCATTAAATGTCTGTGGATCAATATTCACAAGAGTTTCCGATATTTTAAGGGTTTCTACCGCTGTCTTTACAAAAACATTGGCACCGATCCCCTTCACGCCGGATGTAATATCAATATTTCTGATGTCGCCGTATTGGCTCTCCCATGGCCAGTTTTGTCCTCCGACCATAACATGTGTTGCGTTTGGAGCTTCCTGGTTGGGTTTGATGGTCAAAAGATTGTTTTCCAGAGACCACAGGAGTCCATCATCGAGGTATTGGCTTGTGTCTGCGGCCCGCGCGGGCAGGGGGAGCAGGGTAAAAACGAGGCAAAGGGTCAAAAAAGCGGAAAAGAGTCTCCTGGAACGTTTCATAGGGAATACACCTCCATAAAATCCGTGCGGCAGCGCCATCACTCGCCGCACCCAAAGTCGCGCATCCATACACTAAAAAACCTTATGAAACCAAGACGTGGTTATTTTACCATAACCCGGTGGCGATTGCAACTAAAAAAGGTGTATTAAGAACCGCAATAAAAAGAAACCGCGGGGAAACCGCGTTTCCCCGCAGATAAAGTTTAGGGTCCAGCCCTTTTCAAAGGGCTGGTGGGGTTTGGGGCGAGATTGTGTCAAAACGCTATGCAAAAGGTCGTTTTTATGGTAAAATAGAGCAAAAGGGAACGAAAGGGAGGAAATGGGATGGAATATATTTCAGGGATAGACAGGAATCAGTGCTGGATAAGCAGCTTGGAAGATG
>JAAVZX010000060.1 GCA_022791875.1 Oscillibacter sp. | reverse complement strand
TGGGAGCGCAAAGGGCCGAAATTACGGTGTAAAGACCGAACGGGCCTGTGATTGGGGCTGTGCGATAGTGGCAATCATTTTGGACAGGCAGGAATACGTTGGAGATACCATAAATTTCCGAACCTATAACAAGTCATTTAAACAAAAGAAACGCTATAAACATTCAAAAGAAGAATGGAAAGTGTTTCCTGACACCCACCCCGCTATCGTTGACCGGGAAACCTTTGCCCTCGTTCAAAATCTCCGCCAGCACCGCCGCAGACCCACAAAAAGGGGCGTTGTCAGTATGTTCTCCGGGTTGTTGTTCTGTGCCGACTGCGGAGAAAAATTATACTACAACACATTCAAAAGCGATGTCCGAAAGCGTCCGTACTTCTGCTGCTCCACCTACCGTCTGCACTCGGATGAGTGTTCCGCGCACTTCATTCAAGAGCCGACTGTTGAAAAGCTGGTGCTGGAGGGGTTGCAAAGGCTTTTGTGGTATGTCCAAGTCTTTGAACAGAAGTTTGCCCAGGAGCAGATGGAGCGGTTTGGCTTACAGGAGAAAAAGGCGTTGACCGCCAAACGCCGGGAGTTGGACAAGGCCAACCAACGGGTATTAGAAATCGACCAGCTTATCCAAAAAAGCTACGAGGATATGTCCAAGGGCCTTCTGTCCGAGGAACGTTTTGCCACGCTTACGATGTCGCTGGAAACCGAGCAGAAGCAGTTGAAAACGGCAATCCCGGAGATGGAAGCCAGCTTGGAGGCCACCACGGACAAGGCTGCTGACTTACAGCGGTTTGTTGAGCGGGCCAGACAGGTGACCCGGCTGACGGAGTTGACTCCTGAGATCGTCCACGAATTCATTGACAAAATCGTGGTATCCAAGCCTGACAAGGTAGACGGTAAGCGGTATCAGCGGGTGGACATTTATTACAACACCATTGGCTTGTGGACAGCGCCGGAGCCGGAAGAAATGGAGAAGCTGTTCCAGGAGCATCTTGCAGATAAGCGTCAAAAGACGGCGTAGCTGTGGCTACGCCGTCTGAAAAGGGTTATCATTCTGAAATTTTTAGTTTGGACTTCTTTACGAAGAATGCCCCTCCTGATAATAAGTGCCGCCCAGTTCTTCAAATAATGACTTCATTGCAGATTCCTCCATTTATCCAGACTTTCTGCAATACACAGTATCAACTGTCTCTACTACATTTTTTGAAACCATCGTTACGGAACTTCATTATTTGGGGCGTTCGTCTTTTTTCGCCCAAAAGGAGCGGAGAGAATTGCATCTCCCCGCCACCTGGTTAATTACGCCGCCTTTTGAAATCGGTAGTCTGCCCGCTCCTGGTACTCGGTAATCTCCTTCTTCACCGCTGCGCAGAACTCCTCGGTCATCCTGGAATACACTCTCATTCTATCATCCCGATAAAGCGCTGTACAAGTGAAGCTTTGTCAACTACCCATAGCGAAAAGGACCACAAACACCAGGTTTACGGCCCTTTATCAATCTTCGGTTCAGCCATCCAAAAGCTGCCCGTCTGTGGTAATCGTCACCACATTCCAGGGAATAAACTTCCCGCTCTCCTGCAGGGCCCGCTTTACGGCATTTTCAAGCCCGCCGCAGCAGGGCACCTCCATACGGGCTATGGTCACGCTTTTGATATCATTTCCCGCAATGATTTGGCTCAGTTTTTCCGCATAGTCCCCTTCGTCCAGCTTGGGACAGCCGATCAGCGTGATATGCCCCCGGATAAACTCCTGATGGAAATTACCATAGGCGTAGGCGGTACAGTCCGCGGCCACCAGCAACTTCGCTCCGCTGAAATAAGGCGCTTTCACGGGAGCCAGCTTAATCTGCACCGGCCACTGGGAAAGCTGGCTGGAAACGGGAGCGGCCTGAGCAGATACGGGCTTTCTTTGAATGGCTGCCGCCCGTGCGCCGGGACAGCCCGTTCCCTGTGCCGCCAGGACCGCGGCGTGGTCATAGGCGGGCGCTTCCCGCTCCTCGAAGGAAATGGCACCGGCGGGGCAGGAGGGAAGGCAGTCCCCCAGACCGTCGCAGTAGTCCTCACGGGTAAGCCGCGCCTTTCCGCCGATCATCTCGATCGCTCCCTCGTGACAGGCGGCGGCACATGCTCCGCAGCCATTACATGTTTCCTCGTCAATCTTAATAATTTTACGAATCATTCTGTTTTCTCCTTTGACGGATTATGCTCCTGTTGACTTCCTGCTCCCATTATCGTACACTGAGGGCGGAATGTATGTTGAAAATTCAACAGCCAGAGAGGGTTTTATGGAGAATTTTTTGGAATTGCTGGAACACTGCCCGCTTTTTGACGGAATCAGGCAGGCGGATATCGCGGCTATGCTTCAATGCCTTGGGGCGCGAGTCCTCCGTTACGGCAAGGGCGAGACGATTCTCGCGGAAGGAGCGCCCGCCAAATATGTGGGGATCGTCCTCAGCGGCGCGGTGCAGATTGTGCGGGTCGATTACTTCGGAAACCGGAGTATCATCGCCAGGGCCGGCCCGGCGGAGCTGTTCGGGGAATCCTTTGCCTGCGCTGGTGTGTCCGCGGCGCCCGTCAGCGCAGCGGCGGCGGAACCGGCTCAGGTCATGCTCATCGACTGCGTGAAAATCACACGCTCCTGCGGCAGCGCCTGCCCGTTCCACCAGCAGGTGCTTTTGAACCTGCTCAAGGCGATAGCCGAAAAGAATCTGGCTTTTCATCAGAAAATCGAGGTGACTTCCAGGCGCACCACAAGGGAAAAACTGGCGGCGTACCTCTCCCAGCAGGCGAAGCGGCACAACAGCAGCAGCTTTGAAATTCCTTACAGCCGGCAGGACCTGGCGGACTATCTTGGTGTGGACCGGAGCGGGCTCTCTGTCGAAATCAGCAAGTTCCGCCGCCAGGGGCTGATTGAGACAAAGGGGCGGGAATTTATCATTTTAGGAAACCTGGAAGAGCAGGGGCGTTTTATCCCGGCTTCCGGCCCGCCATGACCACAACGCCTTTATCAAGCGTATCCGTATCGCTCCCGCTGCGTGACCAGAAACAGCGCCGTCACCGCCAGCGTCAGCAGCTCCGCCGCCGTTACTGCCAACCAGATGCCATCCAGCTCCAGAAAGAGGGGCAGAACGAAAATCGCCGCCGTCTGGAACAGCAGCGTCCTCAAAAAGGCGATGGCGGCTGAAAGGACGCCGTTGCTGAGGGCGGTGAAAAAGGCGGAGCCGAATATATTGAAGCCCATGGCCAGGAAGGACAGGGAATAGAGCCGGAAGCCCCGTATGGTGAGGGTCAGCAAATCCGGATCGTAGCCCACAAAGGCGCGGGACAGGGGTTCCGCCAGTCCCACAGCGGCGGCGGTGAGCCCAGCGCAAAAGAGGAACATCAGCAGCAGGCTCTTGCGGAGAAGGCTCCGCAGCTCTTCACTGTTTTCCGCACCGTAGTGGTAGCTGACCACAGGACCCGCGCCGATGGAGTAGCCCATGAAGACGCCGATGAAAATGAAGTTTACGTACATGATGACCCCGAAGGCCGCCACGCCGTCCTCCCCGATGAGGCGCATCAGCTGGAAGTTATAGAGGATGCTGACCAGGGAGGTGGAGAGATTGCCCATCATCTCCGAGGAGCCGTTGGAGCAGGTCTGGGCCAGCACCCGGCCCTCAAAGCGGAACCTGACCAGCCGCAGGGGCGTCTTGTTGGGCAGCAGGAAATAGACCAGCGGCACCACGCCCCCCACCAGGGAACTGGCCACTGTGGCAACAGCCGCCCCGGTGACGCCCCAGGGCAGGACCCCCACCAGCAGCCAGTCCCCCAGCATATTGGTGAGCCCGGCCGCCACCGTGAGCCACAGGCCCAGCTTGGGCCGCTCCGCCGCTACCAGGAAGCTCTGGAACATGTTCTGGAGAATGAAGGGCACCAGGGCAAAGGTAAGGACACGTCCATAGCGCACCGCCAGATCCAGCATTTCCCCCGCGGCCCCCAGCGCTGCGCAGAGGGGCTCCATGATCACAAGGCCAACAAGGGTCAGAACCGCTCCGGCAACGATGCCCACACAGATAATGAAGGAAAAACAGCGATTCGCCCGGGACAGGTCGCCCTCCCCCATGGTCCGGGCCACGACGGCGCTGCCGCCCGTTCCCAGCATGAAGCCCACCGCGGCGAAAATCATCAGAGCAGGCATAATGAGATTGACCGCCGCGAAAGCCGTCTTTCCCGCGAAGTTGGAGACAAACACGCCGTCCACCACGCCGTAGATAGAGGTGAAAATCAGCATCACGATGGTGGGGAAGGTGAACCGCAGGAGTTTTTGATACGTAAAATGCTCTGAAAGATGGATGTGCATAGAACTTCCTCTCTTTATGATTCAGGTTTTGGCGCTGCTGTGTTTGCCGCGGCAGCGCCTCTGCTTTGGTCATTTACGGTTCGGGACCGGAGGCCGCCGCCTCCCGGAACAAAGAGAACCATTTGCGGGACAGCCGGATCACGGTCCGCCACTCCTCCGCCTCCAGGCCCTGCGCGGCGGTCCGTTCCGCCTCCATAACAGGCAGGATTTTCTCTCGAACCAGCTCCCGTCCCCGGTCCGTGAAATAAAGGGCAATCTCCCGGCCCTCTCCGGGGCGCAGAGCGAGCACGCCGTCCTTCTCCAGCTTCCGCACGGAGGAATGGACGGTCTGCTTCGTCTGGAATATCTGGCGGCAGATGTCGGTTTGGGTGCTGCCCTCCCCAAGCTCCACCAGGCTCCACAGCACCCAGAGCGCGCTGTCAGACAGGCCCTGCCTCTGGGCCAGGGTGTGGTAGAATTCGTCGATCTGGTGGTCGATCCGGAGATATTCCTGAAACAGCTCGTAATGGTCCATGGGCCTCGCTCCTTTTTAGTACGAAATCAGACTTGGTGAGGATAATATAGTCTGAATGTATACAAAAGTCAATTGGTTATTTTGCACAAAAAGGGGCTGCAGGGCTAGTCTGACATGCCGGTGGACTGACGCTCCACAATGGTATACCCCAGCTTCACCTCTTTGGCCGGAGTATCCGGTTTTTCCAGCAGCTCCAGCAGGAGGACGGCGGCATTGGCCCCGCTCTCCTCATAAAAATATCGAATCGTGGTGATGGAAGGGGTGGTCACCTCTCCGATTTCAGAGGCCCCGTGTCCGGTGAGCAGCATCCGGCCCGGCACGCTGATCCCCTGCCCGCGCAGATATTGCAGCGCCCCGACGGCCAGCGTATCCGTGGCGCAGATCAGGGCGTCCAGGGGGCCGCAGCGCTCCAGCAGTTCCCCGGCTTTCTCCCGCCCGGAATCCATAGTGAACGCGGCCACGGCGGTGTGCCCGGCCTGCTCTTCCAGTCCGGCCTCCTGTACCGCGTCCTGGTAAGCCCGCCGGCGCTCCTGCCCCACGGCTTTATCCTGGGGCAGAGCGCCGATATAGCCCAGCCGCCTGCATCCCTTTTGGATCACCAGCCCGGTCATATCGTAAAAAGACTGGTAGTCGTTGTGGTACACGCAGGGAAAGCCCGGTAAGTGCTGGCCTGCAATCACCACAGGAATCTTGCTGTTCTTCAGTGCAGCCATATGCCTTGGTGTGAACACCGTGGCAATGAGAATCACGCCGTCCACCCGCTGGTCGTCAAAGGTATCCAGGTAACCCAGTTCCTTTTCCGGGTCATTGTGGGTGTCGGCCAGCAGAATCTGAAAGCCCTTTGCCTCCAGGACGGAATCGATCCCCGCCACAACGCTGCTGATGGCAAAGGAATCGATCTTGGGCAGGATGACCCCTACCGTCTTGGTCTTCCGGGTACGCAGGATCTGCGCCTGAACCAGGGGCCGGTAGCCGGTTTCCTCAATCACCCTGCGGATAGACGCCTTCTTTTCCTCGGATAAATAGCCGTTGTTGAGATAGCGGGACACGGCGGAGGGGGAGACTCCCGCCAGCTTCGCAACTTCTGAAATATTCATGGTCTGACGCTCCTGTGCTGTTGAAATCATTTTCATATATTTCCATTATACCATAGGCGCTTCTCGATTTCATTCTGCCATACTGCACAAAATCTTAATAGTTAATTTGGACAAAAAGTCAGCACTCTTCCCTCTTGCCATCACCGCGTTTTTCTGCTACTATTTCGGATGAAATTGATTTCATTTCAATGGCTTTACTATGAGGAGGTTCCTGCGGATATGGACACAAAGCTGATTTTTTTAGATATTGACGGAACACTGACGGAGCCAGGGTCCAACACCCCGCCCGCTTCCGCCCTGGAGGCCGTCCGAAGGGCGCGGGCCAATGGGCACAAAGTAGTTTTGTGCTCCGGACGCAGCTATGGGATGCTCTCGCCGCTGCTGCAATACGGCTTTGACGGTCTGGCGGGCAGCGCGGGGGGCTATATCGAGTATAACGGCGAACTCATTTATGACTGCCCCATGACTCCAGAACAGCAAAACAGGGTTTTGTCCGTCTTTGAGGAGAGCGGGATCTACCGCACTGTGGAATGCAAAACAGGAACTTATACCGATGAAAGTTTTAAGGAATTTTTACAGGAAAATACGCAGTCCGGCGGAAACAGCGAACTTTTGCACTGGCGGGAACAGCTGGAGCAGAACTTGGGCATCCGCCCCATGGCGGAATACCGGGGCGAACCTGTTTACAAGCTGGTCTTCATGTGCCGGAAGGCAGAGCAGCTTCGGAGGCCCCGGCAGCTCCTGGAAAGCGAATTTAATTTCTGCATCCAGGATACCGACCGGTTTGGCATCATCAACGGGGAGCTAATCAACCGGAAATTTGACAAAGGCACTGCGGTCCGGCGGCTGAGCGGATATCTTCACATTCCCCTGGAACGCACCATTGCCTTTGGCGACAGCATGAACGATCTCGAAATGATAGAGACGGCCGGCACGGGAATCTGTATGGGAAACGGCAGTCCGGCTTTGAAGAAAATTGCGGATGAGGTGTGTCCGCCCGTGACAGAGGGCGGGCTATACGCCGCGTTCCTGCGGCATCAGCTGATTTGATATGAAATTGATTTCATCGTTTCGCATAAATCGGCATTCAAAAATTTGGGGTGTCTGTCAATTTACAAGTGTTCATTCCTGTCCTATAATTGTGTCCAGCATATGAAATCAATTTCATTCAAGCGGACAAAATAATTGGATTGGGAGGAACTATCTTATGGCATTGGATTATGGGAAATGCGCCCGGGAGATTTTCAGCCATCTCGGCGGGCGGGAGAATCTGGTCAGCGCGGCCCACTGCGCCACGCGGCTGCGGCTGGTGACGGTGGACAACGGCAAGATCGACATGAAGGCTCTGGAGGACGTGGAGGGCGTAAAGGGCGTGTTCAGCTCCAACGGCCAGCTCCAGCTCATTATCGGCACCGGCACGGTGAACAAGGTCTACGATGAATTTCTGAAAGTCACCGGCCTCACCGCCGCCACCAAAGAGGACGTGAAGGCTGCCGCCGCCGCAAAGCAGCCCCTGCCCAAGCGGATGATCAAAACGCTGGGCGACATCTTCGTCCCCATCATCCCGGCCATCGTGGCCTCCGGCTTCCTGATGGGCATCATGGAGGCCCTGACCTTCATGGTGAACAACGGCTTTTTGAACATCGACACCTCCGGTTCCATCTATGTCTTCGCCAACCTCTTCGCCAACACCGCCTACACCTTCCTGCCCATCCTGATTGCCTTCAGCGCGGCCAGGGCCTTCGGCGGAAACCCCTACCTGGGCGCGGTCATCGGCATGATCATGATCCATCCCAATCTGCAAAATGCCTGGACCGTGGCCACCGAGGGCGTGCTCCAGACCCAGCGGGTGTGGTTCGGCCTCTACGAGGTGAACCTGGTGGGCTACCAGGGCAGCGTCATCCCGGTGATCATCGCTGTGTGGGTGATGTGCTTCATCGAGAAGCGGCTGCACAAGGTTGTCCCCGCCATGTTTGACCTGTTCGTCACGCCTCTGGTCAGCGTCTTTGCCACCGGCTATCTGACTCTGTCCGTCATCGGGCCCATCTTCTCCGCCATTGAGCACAGCATCATCGGCGGCATCCAGACTCTGATCGCCCTGCCTCTGGGCGTGGGCAGCCTCATCATGGGCGGTCTGTACTCCACCACCGTGGTGGCGGGCATCCACCATATGTACACCGTCATCGACGTGGGCCAGCTCTCCCAGTTCGGCGTGACCTACTGGCTGCCTCTGGCCTCCGCCGCAAACATGGCCCAGGGCGCGGCCTGCCTGGCCGTGGCGCTGAAAACCAGGACCCAGAAGACCAAGTCCGTGGCCCTGCCCTCCGCCTTCTCCTGCTTCATGGGCATTACGGAGCCCGCCATTTTCGGCGTGAACCTGCGCCATTTCAAGCCCTTTGTCTGCGGCGCTGTCGGCGGCGCGGCGGGCGCCATGTACGCCTCCCTGGCGGGCCTGGGCGCCAGCGGCACCGGCGTCACCGGACTCTTCGGCCTGCTGCTGTGCCTCCACGACCCCGTCAACTACATCATCATGAGCGTGATTTCCATCGGCGTGGCCTTCGTCCTGACGTGGATATTCGGCTATAAGGACGCCGCTCCCGAAGCCGCCCCGAAGTCCGGCGAAGCGCCCCAGGCGGAGCCTCTTCCCTCCATTGACTGCCAGCCCGGTACGGTTTATGCGCCTGTGTCCGGCACCGTGATTCCCTCTGAGGAAGTCCCTGACGCGACCTTTGCCGCCGGTATTCTGGGCCGGGGCGTGGGTATTCAGCCCAGCGAGGGCATTGTGGTGTGTCCTTTTGACGGCGAGATTTCTTCCGTCACCGATACCCGTCACGCGGCCGGCATCTCCTCGCCTGACGGCATGGAGCTGCTCATCCATGTGGGCGTGGACACGGTAGCTATGCAGGGCGACGGTTTTGAATGCTTCGTGCAGGAGGGCCAGAAGGTCAAAGCCGGAGAAAAGCTGATCGCCTTTGACCGGGCCAAGATTGCCGCCGCAGGGCACCCGGATGTGGTGGTCGTGCTGGTGACCAACTCCGACGACTACAAAGACCTGAGCATTCAGACGGGCTCCTGTGAACTTTTGAAGCCGATCATTCAGGTGAAATAATATTGCCTTCGTTTGAGCCTCCGCTGAAAGCGGGGGCTCAAACTGAAAACGGATATGTGATGCAGTACGTGTTCCTCAACTACCTGCGCTGCCACGACGACATCGGCCGGGGCCTGGACACGCCCGAGGGGCAGGTATTCTGCGGTCCCGGCGCTCCGGGGGCCCTGTGCAAGACCAGCCCGGCCTTTGTGCGGACGTGTGGACCTTGGACATCGGGTACGACGGTCTGCTGGCGATTGTGCGGTACTTCGAGGGGCAGAAAATCAGTGGTGTGTTCAATTTCATGCCCAAGGACAAGACGGTCGCATTCCCCCATGCTGACAGGTAATCCTTATCGCGCTGGCAGTTCTGTTTTCGATGGTGGGCGCAACGTAAAAATGGCTGCGCCCGCTATGCCCCCATCTATTTCTTTTTTCTCGGTCTTCTCGGTATGGAGGCCACTTTCCGCTCCAGCCCGCTGTAGAATGGGAACATTTCACCCGCAAAATTGTCTAGATTTAATAAAAACATGCGATATAAAAGCCATTGATTGATGGCAATGTTTAAGTTTGGCGGGACATTCACTACGTATCCGAACTGACTTCCGGCAGGTCGAGGGGGGTGTAGAGCAGCATCTCCTCTAGTTCCCGGTCACTTTTCTTCAGCAGCCAGGCGCAGTACACACCCTTGATAAAATCTGTGCGGTTCCTGGTGCTGGAGGCGATCCCGGCCAGGATGCCGCGCAGCACAGCGATCCTTTCCCGACGGCTGCTGCAGCCCTCACACTGCTTCCGTGCATACTCTGATACATCCTCCCAGACATCCTCCAGCACGCCGCTCCAACGCCGGGAAAGCAGATAGAGCCGATCCGTGTTTTCGATCCGCCGGGCAGTCCACTCGTCACCGCCGGGCCCCGGACGCATGACGATCCCGCAGTCCTCATCCACGTCCAGCTCTATCTCATCCTTCGCTGCCCGGAGATAGGGAAGAAAAACCGTACGCAGCTCGCCGGATCCAGTATCCCGTACATCCACCGGGTCCTTGGCTCCTTTGATACTTGGGTCGTTACAGCTGCTGCAGACTGGAAGAAGGTTGTCCGGGTGGAACGTCAGAGCAGGGTACTTAGCCTTCGGGAAGTAGTGGTCTCCCTTCCCCTCCTGGATGTCGAACAGCACCTCACCAATACAAACCGGGCACACCCGGCCAAAGGACCCGTTGACCTTTTTGAATTGCTTTCGCAGCAGCTGAGAGCTAAAAGCTCTGCCCCTTGCCGGTCCCTTCACCGGCACACCCGCTGACACCAGATTGTACAGTTCAATGCAAAGGGTTTTCAAAGCCCTGCCTCCCGCCTCCGGGAGGTCAGAAAGTCTGGAAAGCTGGTATCCCCCATCCTCAATGTGACGATGGAACGCTATGTCGTTTTGGAAAGCCTCGCTCACACGCAGACGGTCCATGTAGGGAAGCCGGTAAAGAGCCTGAACCGCTTCACGCACCTTTTTATACTGAAACAGATCCCGCAGCTCTGGCGGAACGGCAGACTCCAGCGCTGGAATATTTGCTTCCTCCGGCGCCAGAAAACGGGTGGCCTCCGCCAGAATTGTACTTACCATCTCCGTCAGACGATCCAGCTCATCACTGCAATCCGCCCGCTTTACCGGTAAAAACATGGCTACCCTTCTTCCTCCTTCATGCGCTCGATCCGGGCCAGCACCCGCAGCCGCAGGTATCCGGAACCGACGTCTTCCAGTTGCTGCTCCAGCTCGTCCGCGCTCTCCGCTGTCTCCAGCAGGCGTTCGATCTGTTGAAAAGAAAAACTGCCCACGGAGTGCTTTGTCTGAAACAGGGCCTGCATAATCTCATTGCGGCTGCCGCCGAAGGTGGATGCCTGCACATTCCGGCATATTGCCGTCCCGTTCTCCGCAGAGAAGCAGTACAGCTGCTCCGGGCAGGCGTCGGTCAGCACCAGGGATGAGTGCGTTGCCGCCAAAATCTCATGCCGGGGCGCTTTGTTCCGGTAAAGCTCATGGATTGTGGATACAAAATCGATATTCCATCGCTCGTTCAGGTATACGTCCGGCTCGTCCAGCAGGTACAAAAACTGGCTGTCCCTGCCGCGCCCCATGGCCAGCAGGCCCAGACGGACCAGCAGCATGTACTCGCCTTCGCTGAGCGCACTTTCCTCCAACACGTCCTCGCTGCCCTCCAGATGAAAACTGAGGTGAGCCTCCCGGATAAGCCCCTGGTTCCGGGCCCGGATCAGCTTGGACAACAGGTCAACGGGGCTATGGCAGATATCTGTCAGGCTTTCAATGCGGGGACAGGCGCCGCCTTCAAACAGGAAGGTCATTACCCGATCCGCCTCCGTTTCCCCGACAGAATCGTCCAGGGGGGTGCGTGCTGTGATCCAACTGCTCAACCGCCGGCTGCACCCCTCCAGCTCCTGGAAGATGCTGTCCGCCTCATCCCTGTTTTGCAGAGTCCGCAGCCGTTCCATGTCTACAGTCAGAGAGAAGCTCAGGGGCAGCGGCCGGCTGTCTGGGATTTTAAGGATTCGCCCCCGGCAGTCTGTGCCGCTGTCTGCAGCCCCATCGTCCTCCTCCGGGATCGACAGGAACGCCGCCAGCGCCAGCACGGAGGCCTGCTCGTCGATCAACAGACAGACGGGGTCTTCCTCCAGCCGCCGCAGAGCCCGCAGGACCCGCCCCGCATCCTCCCGCCGCCGGGCAGGCGCGTGCCGGCTCTTGCCCAACTGGCTGGCATCAAACAGCTCGCCGTGGAGGGCGTCGCGGGGGGAGCGTACTGCGATGTCGAAGAAATTGTTATTGTTTCCGGAGGCACAGACGAATATGCGGTCCGGCAATAAATATTGGTCCTGGGTGAAGGAGGGGACGACGATTTCCTTCTTCCCGAAGGCGGCGCGAATGGACAGCTCTTTTCCTCCGCCGCCGGAAGCGTCGACCTGGTACAGCTGTCCGGCACGCTGGATCTCGTACACCAGACGAAAGGCAAAGCCGGGGCTCTCGTTCTGTGCAAGACGGGAAAAAATCAGGCAGAGCCCCTCTAAAAAGGCAGACTTTCCGGAGCCGTTGAGGCCAATGAGAAACCGGATCGGCACCGCATCCCGCAGCAGGCCGCTGTCCCTGGGCGGCGCAAAGGCAACGGACATTTTACGCAAATGCTTGTATCCGTCGATATCCACCCTTAGCAGTCTCACCGTTCCACCTCCTCCGGCAATGTCCAAAGTCATGTGCGAATGCCGATCGGACGGCCCCGGTGATCCAGGATCATCTGGCGATCCTCACCCGACTCGGAAAAGTATGCCAGGTCCCGTCCCTGCCGGAACTCCAGCAGTCCGGCATTCTCCAGCAGCTGTACCGTGGCCGCCACATCCTGCAGCCCCCGGCCGGAAAACTGCTTTTTACCCATCCGCAGGCGCAGCTGCTGTTCCACCATGTGGCAGGTCAGCGGCTGTATGGCCAGCAGAAACTCCTCATAAACCGCCTGCTGAAAGGAAGACAGCTGTTTCAGGAAGTTTTTCGCCGCGTCGGGCAGTCGATCAAAACGAGAATATACCGCCTGATTCGGTGCCCCCTCGGTTTGCCGCAGGAACGCTTCGACGGTTTGGCGGGCGCTGTCCGGCAGCAGGGTGGAGAACCGGATGTATCCCAAATCCTGCTGTTCACTGATCAGTCCTTCCCGCTCTATCCGCTCGGCGGCTGAATCCTCCGCCTCCTTCGGGCGGTAGGCCACAGGTACCATCCAGACCTGCCTGACAGCCTGACCCTCCTTCTGCAGGCGGCGATGGGCCAATTCTCCATACTGAGCGTCGCCTATGCTGCGCGGGCCGTCCAGAAACTGGAACTCCACTCCCTCCGGCAGCCGGGAAATGGAAATCCCGCGCATTGCCCACAGCGGTACCTGAATACACTCCAGGCAGGCGTCATAAAAATACACCTCGTTGGAGGGCGACGTCCAATATCCCTTTTCCCGATAGGGGAGGGCCTCATGGACCGTCTCGTCTTCCTGTAAAAGGCGGAGAATCCGATCATACCAGACCTGACGCTGCTGCTCCAGCACAGCCAGCACTTGCCGCCCGTTCCGAACGTATTCAAGGCACTGACTGAACCACTCCGCAAACCGCTCCTGCTGATCCAGGGGGACAGCAGGGACCGGAAGCTGCTGCAAAGCCTGCCGGTTCAGACTGCACTGGAAAGAAGTAGATCGCTTGATGTTGCTGCGCAAATAGTGCTTGCTGAAAGGACTGACTATCCACGCAAACAGAAAAGCGGGATGCACCTGTTCCCGGTCTGCCCGAATCAGGAGGGTGTTCTGGGCAAAGACAGCCTGCTCTGAAGGCTCCTTCGTCAGCAGGCCGCACTGTCCCACCCGGTCCTCCTGGTTGATCCGGTTCATCACAATATCTCCCTTGTGGAGCAGGCAGCGGTGCAAAGCGGCCTCCTCCGTCTCTGCCTTGGGAACCGTGTCCAGCGTCACCTCCCAGTCCTTCAGCTGGGGCGTCGCCACGAAGAGGACAGACGCGCCGCCTTTTTTCTTTTTCAGCGCGCCGCTCAGCCGGAGCTCCGCCAGATTTTCCAGGTAAACTCCGGACTGCCGGTGGATGGCTTCTTCGACAGCCTGGGCAAACCGCCGCTCAAAAAAAGCCTGGGCAGAGGCGCGGATGTGCTCAATTGCCTGCTGCTGGGCGTCCTCGCTCTGCTGCAGGCGCGATAGCTGCTGTGCCGCCCACTTCTGCCACGAGAGGCTTGGAACCGGAATCGGGAACCGGCGGAAATCCTCCAGGCGCAGGGAACGGTAGACGGAGGTCTCGGCTGCAGCTTCAAACCGTTTGCGCATGGCGGCCAGACAGTACATCCCATAAAGGGGCAGAATCAGATCTGTCCGGAACTCCACGGCAATGATGTTATTGCTGGGCGCCATCTCCTGCGCGGCGATGCCCACCTTGCCTACGGTTCCCGTGCGGGAGAAGAAGACCGTCTGGGGTGGAGCGATCCGGGCGCTCCGCATCCCCTCCGAAGTCAGTCTGCGGGAGGATGTTTCGACGGGGGCGTTTTCCAGGTCTTCTACCATCACCCAGGGGCAGCCGCCCTCACCGAAGGCATCCCCTTTGACATTGACCCCAGTGTAGATTTTAGCGGCGTCAGCCAGCTGCATAACTTTACATTTCATCCCCTGCCTCCTGTTCCGCCATATATCGAAGCAGAAGATGCTCCAGCTTGATTTGGCACTGCCGCACTTGTTCCAGCGCCCCTATCTGCTGCTTCTGGTGAACATAGGGGGAGAATTCGTACTGTTCCGCAGAGAGAACATGGTCCCTGGTCCGCTCGATATTCTCCCAGGAAACTGTCCAGTAGAGAGATTCCGTGTCCTCCGGCAACAGCTTTCCAGCGGACCAGCTGTTCCAGGCCCGCAGGATCTGAGCCATGTCTGGCCGGTAAAATTGATCCGGCAGCCCGCGATTGAGGTCCTCGCGGTCGGGAATCCGGCCAAAGAATACCTCCTGACGCCCCTGGCCTTTCCGGAACAACAGCAGGGAGGAGTGGCTTGTGGTGTATGGCCAGTAGATTCTGAGGGGCAGGGAGACAACTGCTTCCAGATCATGACAGCGCAGCAAAAAATCCCTCAGCTCCACGGCGTCCTGGCTGGTGGTATTATTCAGAAGGCCCTCGGGAACCAGTACCGCGCACCGCCCATCAGGCTTCAGGAGATTAAGAAACGCGTAGATATAGCGGAACGTATCCCGGAGATCTTTGTCATAGGGTGGATTTGCCAAAATAACGTCAAAGCGCTCCGCCAGGTGTGGAACTCGGGAAAAAAAGTCCGCCCGCTCCACATGACCGTTCTCGATTCCTCCCAGCCGGAGCCGCAGCAGAGCCGCGGCTGCAATGGACTCGCTGCGCGCAATTCCCAACAGTTCTGCTGCATGGTTTATCCCGCAGGCGGCCAGCAACAGCCGGCTGCTTCCGCAGACCGGGTCCAGTATCCGGCAGGGCGCTTGGGGGACCGCCATGGCAGCCATCATGTCCGCCAGAGACCGGGGCGGGATCAAATCAGAGGTGTATTTCCGATCGATCATCTGCTGGAGCAGCTCGTCCAGCAGGGCGGCGGCGTTCTGGCACAGCAGCTGCTGGTCCTGCGCCAGGTTCTGCAAAAGGGTTCGCAGGATTGCGGAACAGGTCTCCGACAGGTTTTCCAGGGGCTGCCGGTGGTCAGAGGGAAGATCGTATACCTGCCGGGCGCATATGCGTACCATATCTGCCCACTGTCCGCTTTGGCTCGCCGCCTTTAAAATCCCTTCGTCCTGCTGTAAGGTGTATAGGATCAGGGAGAGATCGGCCTGGAAGCTCCAGGCGTCCCTGGGCCCGACCTCCTCCAGCAGCTGGGAAAGCATATTGGTATACCGGTCCATCCTCACGCCTCCTCACTCAAGAGAATTTCCCGGAGAAGCGTTCCGTTATTGCGAAGAAGCTCCTCCAGTTCCCTTGTCAGCGCCTTATCCCGGCGGGCCAGTTCCGTCCAGTCCGGAAGCGGTTCCTGGGGATAACGGATGTACTGCCTGGGGTCCAGCACCCAGTTTCTTTCCAGGAGCCGCTTCCGGGGCGGGCAGACACAGAATCCCTCCTCCTCCGGACGCTCACCCCACCGGAAAGCCTGCCAGGTTTTCAGAATCTTCTGACAGGCAGGTTCCTCCAGAACCATCTGCCTGCCCTGCCCGGTGCCCAGCTCCCTGGCATCCATCAGCAGCATATCGGCTTCCCGCTCCCTGCCCTTCCGCAGCATCCACACAGAGTCAATACAGAGGTACTATAGAAAGTGCGGGAAGGCAACAGAAGCACCGCTTCTATCAACCCGTCCTCCACGATTTTGCGCCGGATGCCGCTTTCATTCACTCTGGAGAGGGAGGAAACGCTCATGACGACTGCCATAGATCCGCCGTCCCTCAGAGTGTACAGCATATGCTACAGCCACGCCATGTCGGCCCCAAATTTGACCGATGTGCCATACCGCCAGCGGGGATCCGTATAGACCGATTCTTTGATTCGCCTCCATCTCTCGTCGTTATAGGGCGGATTTGCAATTATATAATCTGCCTTGGGCAGATCTTGCGGCGGAAGGGTCAGCGCATATGCGGGCTCAGAGCCCAGATCCGCCGGAAATCCTCGCAGATAACACAGGAGCTTCGACATCCGCCACATCTGTTCACTGTACTCGTGTCCGCACAGGCAAAATGCCTGCTGCCCCTTCATGCGCTCTGCCATCGCTGCCAGCAGACCGCCCGTACCGCAGCAGGGATCGTAAACAGTTCCGGCCTTCGGTTGGATCATGTCCGCCAGCAGTCTGGCAACCTGCCGGGGAGCGAAAAACCGCTGCTCTCTCCCCTCTGAGGGTGTCTCCAGCAGAATCCATTCCAGTAATTTCGCGCAGTCGTCCCCAGTCAATGTATACGTCGGGCTCCAGTTGCCATAGATCTGTATTAGATCTTGCAGCTGCTGATTGGTAACCTGCCTGGCCCAGAGCCCCGGCTGAGCGATCCCTTGGAGCTCCGGGACCAGCTCTCCTATGCGGAACAGGAAATTTAACAGCGCCTCAGCAGGATGATCCGCCTCATCCCACCGCAGTGAACGCGGGATAAAGGAGGTCTGCCGAAGGGCATATTCCTGCGGCGACTCTGGGCTGCCCCCATCTGCACGGATGGCGGCGCAGGTTTGACGGAAATTCTGGAGCAGGTACCACGCCAGCAGGAAATCCGCCCAAAGGGCTCTTTTCTGTTCCTTGTCGGAAATGTCCGACAGCACCGCTCTGCACTGCTTGATCAGTATGGCCAAATCCATAGCGTCCCCCTGTGGCGGCGGGTAAAATCCCGCAGGTCGGAAAATTTCAGAAACGACAGGATGTTTACTGCAATTCGACAGAGCTTAAAATTACTGTGCCGATTTGAACCTCCCAAAACAGGTGCTGCTGGGGAAACTCCGGCAATTTTGCCAAAATGCTCAAGGACATAGAAAACGGCAACAGCCTTTGCGGGACAATATGATCAATTCGCCGGATGAGGCAAGCCGATCACTACGGCAGACGGTTGATGCCTTGGCTGATTTACCGCCCCGAAAGCGCTTTGGAAATCAAACCGGAATTTGCTCACATTTTGTCCTTTTCATGGTAACATATTTCTGTCCGAATTTCAATTCAAAGATGAGAAAACAGCAAACGGTACAGTCCGAAAGCTGTGCCCAATCTATCTAAGATACTGTCAGCAACACAAAGCAGGAAAAAAGCCCCGCCGGATACCCGGCGGGACTTTTTCTATCGAAGCAATTACTGCTTGCTGTCCACAGAGTACATATAAGCGATGAGCTCCACCATCTTGTTGGCGTAGCCGCACTCGTTGTCGTACCAGGAGACGACCTTGACAAAGTGGTCGGTCAGGGACAGGCCAGCCTTCTTGTCGAAGATGGAGGTGCGGGGATCGCCCAGGAAATCGCTGGAGACCACGTCTTCGTCGGTGTAGCCCAGAACGCCTTTCAGCTCGCCCTCGGAGGCGTCCTTCATGGCCTTGCAGATGTCCTCATAGGAAGCGGCTTTCTCCAGCTTCACGGTCAGGTCCACCACGGAGACGTCCAGGGTGGGAACGCGCATGGAGATGCCGGTCAGCTTGCCGTTCAGCTCGGGGATG
>JAAVZX010000059.1 GCA_022791875.1 Oscillibacter sp. | reverse complement strand
TGTCCTGTGTTATACTCTTGCTCATGAAGGATGTGGCCCCCTCTCGGTTGTGTTAAGTGTGACAACTCAACTTTAACCGATGTGGTCGCATCCTTCTGCTGTTTTCTTTCTCTACTGTCCAATATCTATTGTACTCCTACACACAAATATTAACGCCTGCCGCAATTCTTCTTGTAAAGCCGTACAGGCTATGGTATAATAACAAAACTAAAGCTTACAGGTTTGGAGGGTTAGTTTGTGGGAATTCATGACGGGCACCGGGAGAAGATGCGGAGGAGGTATATGGAGAGCGGCCTGGAGGGCTTTGCGGACCACGAGGCGTTGGAGCTGCTCCTTTTTTATGCCATTCCCAGGAGGGATACCAATCCTATCGCCCATGCGCTGATAAATCGCTACGAAAGCCTTTCCAATGTCCTGAATGCGCCGGTGGAAGAGCTGGCCTCGGTGGAAGGGATTGGGGAGAATGCGGCGGTTTTGATCCGGCTGGTGAGCCAGTTGAATCAGAAGGCCGGGCTTCCCTCCGGGAAGAAGCCGGTGGTGATCCGGTCTACTGTGGAGGCTGGGAACTATCTGGTGCGGCGCTTTGCCGGGGAGCGCGGCGAGACGGCCTTTGAGCTCTGCCTGGATCGGAAGGGGAAGCTCCTGAGCTGCAAGCGCCTCGGCCAGGGCGGGGACCTCTCCGTGAACTTCGACATCCGCCAGCTTGTGGCGAACGCCCTCCTGTTCTCCGCCAGCAGCGTCATTCTCGCCCACAACCACCCCAGCGGCGAGGCCGCCCCCTCCCACAGCGATTACGCCGCAACCGAGCGCGTCCGCGCCGCTCTGCGAGCCGTGGATATCGAGCTGGCGGACCATATCATCGTAGCCGACAGCGACTACGTCTCCATGCGGGATTCCGGGTGCATCCGCTAGGGCCGGCATTCCGCCTAAATTACCTGTTCTATATCGAACAAATGTTGCCAGGCTCCGCCGGCGGAAAGAGGGTGGCTGTTTATGCCGAAATTTCAAGTTGTCTCTGAGTACCAGCCCGCGGGAGACCAGCCGGAGGCCATTGCGGCCCTGGCGGAGGGCATCGAAAACGGGCTGAAAGAGCAGATTCTTCTGGGCGTCACGGGCTCCGGAAAGACCTTCACTATGGCGAAGGTCATCGAGGCCGTCCAGCGGCCCACTTTGGTCCTGGCCCATAACAAGACCCTGGCGGCGCAGCTCTGCGCGGAGTTCAAGGAATTTTTTCCCAACAACGCCGTGGAGTATTTCGTCTCCTACTACGACTACTACCAGCCGGAGGCGTATATCCCCCACACGGACACGTATATCGCAAAAGACGCCTCCACCAACGACGAAATCGACCGCCTCCGCCTCTCCGCCACCTTCGCCCTCCTGGAGCGGCGGGACGTAATTGTCGTGGCCTCCGTGTCCTGCATCTACGGCCTGGGCGAGCCGGAGGACTTTGCGCGCCTGTCGGTCTCTCTGCGGGTGGGGGCGGAGTGGGAGCGGAACGACCTCCTGCGCCGCCTGGTGGAGATCCGCTACGAGCGAAACGACATCGCTTTCGAGCGGAACATGTTCCGCGTCCGCGGGGACACGGTGGAAGTATACCCCGCGTATTATAAGGATAAAGCGATAAGGATAGAATTTTTCGGCGACGAAATCGACCGCATCAGCGAATTCAACCCCATCACAGGCACCGCCACCCTAAAGTTGAACCACACAGTCATCTACCCCGCCAGCCACTACGTCACCACCCAGGACAAGATGGACAAGGCGCTGGGCGAGATCCGCGAGGAGCTGGAGGAACAGGTGAAAATCTTCACCGACAACAACCAGCTCGTAGAGGCCCAGCGCATCCGCCAGCGGACGGAGTACGACATGGAGATGATGGCGGAGCTGGGCTACTGCTCCGGCATCGAGAACTACTCCCGCATCATCTCCGACCGCCCCAAGGGCTCCGCCCCCATGACGCTCCTGGACTTCTTTCCGGAGGACTTCGTTCTCTTCGTGGACGAGAGCCACGTAACCCTCCCCCAGGTCCGGGCCATGTACAACGGCGACCACGCCAGAAAGGACTCCCTGGTCCAGTACGGCTTCCGCCTCCCCTGCGCCTACGACAACCGCCCGTTGAAATTTGAGGAATTCGAGGGCCGCATCGGCCAAGCGGTTTTCGTCTCCGCGACACCAGGCCCTTACGAGCGCGAGCGTGCCGATCAAGTAGTAGAGCAGGTAATCCGCCCCACCGGCCTCTTAGACCCAAGAGTAGAGGTACGCCCCGTAACAGGCCAAATCGACGACCTCCTGGAAGAAATCAACGCCCGCGCCGCCAAAAACGAGCGCGTCCTGGTAACCACCCTCACCAAAAAAATGGCCGAGGACCTGACAGAATTTTTCAAAAACGCAGGCGTCAAAGTCCGCTACATGCACTCCGACGTAGAGACGATAGAGCGCATGGAGATCATACGCGACCTCCGCCTGGGCAAATTCGACGTCCTGATCGGCATCAATCTCCTCCGCGAGGGCCTAGACCTCCCGGAAGTCTCCCTGGTAGCCGTCTTGGACGCCGACAAAGAGGGCTTCCTACGCTCCGAAACCTCCCTGATCCAAACAATAGGCCGCGCCGCCAGAAACGCCGAGGGCCTCGTCATCCTCTACGCCGACACCATCACCCCCTCCATGCGCGCCGCCATAGACGAAACCGACCGCCGCCGTAAGCTCCAGGACGCCTTCAACCAGGCCCACAACATCGTCCCCAAAACCATCATCAAAAGCGTCCGCGAAGTCCTCGAAATCTCCACCTCCGCCGAAGAATCCCCCGCATCCTCCAGCCGTCCCCTCTCCAAGCCCGAACGCGAAGCGGAGATCAAACGCCTGGAAAAGGAAATGCGCGAGGCCAGCAAAATGCTGGAATTCGAGTACGCCGCGGTGCTGCGCGACCGGATTATCGAACTGCGTGGGAAGTGAGGCGGGCCCTTCTTTTTCTTTACAAGAAAAAGAAGCAAAAAGAAGCGTTCCTTTTCTTGTAAGAAAAGGAACCAAAAGAACTTTTTAGATCCGCCACGGGGCTTGGTGCGGTTCGATGGCCTCTGCGACGGCAACCTAGTTGGGAGGTAGATTATGAAATATGAGTGGTTGGATTCATTTTTGCTGTCTTTACCGGGAGTGGAGAAGGATTTTAAGGCTGAGTGGGGCTGGTTCCGGTACATGATCCGCGGGAAGCTCTTCGCCGCTGTCTGCTCCCCGAAGGGCATGAAGGACCCCGCCTATAACGATCACGACCTCGTGAACCTCAAGTGCGACCCCAAACGCGCGGAACTCCTGCGCGCCGCTTACCCCGAAATCCTTCCCGGCTTCTACTGCGATAAGCGCCTCTGGATCGCCGCCCTCCTGGACGGCAATCTCCCCGACGATCTCCTGCGTGAGCTCTGCACCGACTCCCACCGCCTGGTGCTGGAAAAGCTGCCAAAGTACGTCCAGCGGGAAATCACAGGGGCCTCGTCAGCGGCTGATGTCGCCGATTAGGGTGAACCCCAGATGCCCCCCCAGCGCAAAGGCGTCAGCGGACCAGCGGTGGTAGTATTCGCAGAAGAGATCCGCCAGAACATCCTCCGTCCGCCTCTCCAGACGCAAAGGCTCCAGACGCGCATATATGTCCCAGTCCCTGAACCCGCCCTCGGCTTCGCCCAAAACCGTGGTGCCATAGGTGGAAAAAAGTTTTTGATAAATGTCAGTCATGGCAGTCACCGCTATCAGCTTTTTAAGATGTCAACTTATTATACTGCTATATTGCATCTTTTAACGCTGATTGTCAAGGAGAATTTATGGAAAGATTAAAAATAATGGGAGCACGGATAAAGGAACTGCGTATAGAGCGGCGTCTGCGGCAAAGGGAGATGGCGGACCTGCTGGGCATCGTATTGCAGCACTATCAAAAAATAGAATATGGAAAAGTAAACATCCCTGTATTAACGTTGGACGCCTTGGCGGACTGTTTTGGCGTAAGCGCAGATTATCTTTTAGGACGGACAGACGAACGGCCAAAGGAGAAATTTTATGGATTTGCTGGCGGTACTGGGGGCGCGGCTGAAAGAACTTCGGACGGAACGGCGCATGAAACAAAGGGAAGTAGCTGCCCTTCTGAAAATTACACATAACCATTATCAGAAGATAGAATACAGGAAAATAAACATTTCCGTCTCCATGCTTTGTACCCTTGCGAACTATTACGGCGTGAGCACGGATTACCTGTTAGGACGTTCGGAGGAAAGAACATAATGGCATTCATGGCCCTGTTCGGGTGGGTTTTTATTCCCATTATCCTGTTATACTTCCTATTGAGCCTCGTTGCCGCGCCCGTCGTCTGGGCCGCGGAGCATCCGGGGCTTGTGAACGCAATCGCCGTCGGTCTGCTGATTTTCAATGCCCTGGTTTTCCTGGGCCTGATACGCTGGCGCAGGCGGCGGAAAAAGGGCGGGGAGCCGGTCAGCTGGGTATCGCTCCTGGCGGTCCTGTGGGAGGGCTGGGTGGTGCTCTGCTGTGTGGCGTATCTGGTTGTCCAGCCGCTGCGGTTCCTCCCGGATCATTTCGGCGAACTGTTCAGCACGGGGGACAACTGGTATGGCACCTGGACCGTAACCGGCGTGCAGGCCACGACGCCGGGGTGCTCCCAGCCTCAGGAGGAGATCGACGCGTTGATTGGCGCGTCCGTGACCTATGAGGAAAAGGAATTTTACTCCGGCGGGGAACGCTGGGGGCTGCTTTACATGGAATATAAGCGGGTTATGGCGTGGAAAGGGGACTTTCCGAAGCAGTACGGGATGGAGCTGGCGGACCTGGGCGTCGGGGACCGTCAGGGGCTGTGGTGCGTGACGCTGAATCCGTCGGAGAAGACGGAGGCGGCGAACCCGCTGGGATTGAAGCTGTATGAGCTGGACGAGGATACGGTGCTGCTGTACCGAAAGGGAGTCTTTTTCAAAGCGGAGCGGGCAGCGTGAAAAAACACTTGACATAAAAATTCTGTTCCATTATGCTAGGTATGACAGAAGCAGAGGGTATAACATGGACTGATCTGGCGGAGTCCAGAGGGAAGCGTTCCCTCTGGTGGGGTCCAGGGGCAAAGCCCCTGGCCGCCGGAGGCACAAAAATCAGGGAGGCAGTATAATCTTGCACAAATTCATTACCGTAAAGGGCGCGCGGGTCAATAATTTGAAGAACATCGACGTATCGATCCCGAGGGACAAGCTGGTCGTTATGACGGGCCTGTCGGGTTCGGGGAAGTCGTCATTGGCGTTTGATACGATTTACGCGGAGGGGCAGAGGCGGTATGTGGAATCGCTTTCGTCCTACGCCCGCATGTTTCTGGGGCAGATGGATAAGCCGGACGTGGACTATATTGAAGGGCTTTCGCCGGCGATTTCCATCGATCAGAAAACCACGTCGAAGAATCCGCGGTCTACCGTTGGGACTGTCACGGAGATTTACGACTATCTGCGCCTGCTCTGGGCGCGGGTTGGGACGCCGCACTGCCCCAAGTGCGGGAAGGTGATTCGTCAGCAGACGATTGATCAGATCATCGATCAGGTTCTGGCGCTGCCGGAGGGGACGCGGATTCAGGTGATGGCGCCGGTGATCCGCGGGAAGAAGGGCGAGCACACTAAGATTTTCGAGGACGCGAAGCGTTCCGGATACGTCCGCGTCCGGGCCGACGGGAACCTCTACGAGCTGGACGAGGAAATCAAGCTGGAGAAGAACAAGAAGCACAACATTGAAGTCGTAGTAGACCGCCTGATCATCCGGTCCGACATCCAGCAGCGTCTGACGGACAGCGTGGAAACGGCGTCGAGCCTGTCCGGGGGGCTGGTGGTGATCAACCTCCTGCGGGAGGAACAGGACCTGATGTTCTCCCAGAACTACGCCTGTGAGGACTGCGGCATCTCCATCGAAGAGCTGACGCCCCGCATGTTCTCCTTCAACAACCCCTTCGGGGCCTGCCCCACCTGCACGGGGCTGGGGAGCCAATTGAAAGTCGACGTGAGCCTGGTGGTCCCGGACGAGTCGAAGTCCATCCTGCAAGGGGCCATCCAGGCCAGCGGCTGGGGCAATATCCGCTCCGACGGCATTTCGCGGATGTACTTCGAGGCTCTGGCAAAAAAGTACCGCTTTTCCCTGGAAACGCCGTGGAAGCAGCTCACAAGCCAGGTAAAAGATATCATTCTCTACGGCACCAAGGGCGAAAAGCTGGAACTGCACTACGACCAGCCCCGGGGCAAGGGCGTCCTCTACCAGCCCTTCGAGGGCGTGTGCAGCAACATCGAGCGCCGCTACCAGGAGACCCAGAGCGACGCCAGCAAGCGGGAACTGGAAGAAATGATGGCGGAGTGCCCCTGCCCGGACTGCAAGGGGCGGCGGCTGAAAAAGGAGTCCCTGGCCGTGACGGTGGGGGACAGGGACATTGACGCCCTGACCCGCCTGTCCGTAGTAGACGAGCTGGCCTGGGTGGACGCTCTGACCCTCACCGACCAGCAGCGCCTGATCGCGGACCGCATTTTGAAGGAAATCAAGTCCCGCCTGGGCTTTCTACAGTCCGTGGGCCTGGGCTATCTGACCCTGAGCCGCAGCGCGGGCACCCTCTCCGGCGGCGAGAGCCAGCGCATTCGCCTGGCGACCCAAATCGGCTCCAGCCTCATGGGCGTACTCTACATCCTGGACGAGCCTTCCATCGGCCTCCACCAGCGGGACAACGACAAGCTCCTGGGCACCCTCCGGAACCTCCAGAATCTGGGCAACACCCTCTTGGTGGTGGAGCACGACGAGGACACCATGCGGGAGGCGGACTACCTGATCGACATCGGCCCCGGCGCAGGCATTCACGGCGGGCAGGTGGTAGCGGCGGGTACGCCGGAGGAAGTCATGGCGAACCCGGATTCCCTGACGGGGCAGTATCTGTCAGGCAGGAAAAAGATTCCCGTTCCGGAGAAGCGGCGGACAGGGAACGGCAAAGTTTTACGTGTGATCGGCGCAGAGGAAAACAATCTGCGCAAGATTGACGTAGAGTTCCCCCTGGGCACCTTCACCGCCGTCACAGGCGTGTCGGGCAGCGGCAAATCCTCCCTGGTGAACGAGGTGCTTTTCAAGCGCCTGGGCGCGGATCTGATGCGCATGAAGGTCCACCCGGGCAAGTGCCAGGAAATCCAGGGCCTGGAATACCTGGACAAGGTGGTCAACATCGACCAAAGCCCCATCGGCCGCACCCCCAGGTCCAACCCGGCCACCTACACGGGGCTTTTCAACGACATCCGCGACCTCTTCGCCTCCACCCAGGAGGCCAAGAGCCGCGGTTACGGCCCAGGCCGTTTCAGCTTCAACGTCCGCGGCGGCAGATGCGAAGCCTGCTCCGGCGACGGCGTTCTGAAAATAGAGATGCACTTCCTTCCCGACATTTTTGTGCCATGCGAAGTCTGCAAAGGCCGCAGATACAACCGCGAAACCCTGGAAGTCCACTACAAGGGCAAGAACATCTCGGAAATCCTGGACATGACAGTAGACGAAGCCGCAGAATTCTTCGCCCCCCTCCCCAAGATTCACAAGCGTCTCCAAACCCTCTGCGACGTAGGACTAGGCTACGTCAAACTAGGCCAGCCGTCAACAGAACTCTCCGGCGGCGAAGCCCAAAGAGTAAAGCTGGCAACGGAGCTATCGAAGATAGCGACAGGCAAAACCATCTATATCCTAGACGAACCCACAACAGGCCTCCACACCGACGACGTAAGAAAGCTCTTAGAAGTCCTCCAACGCCTGGTAGACTCCGGCAACACCGTAATCGTAATCGAGCACAACCTGGACGTAATCAAAAGTGCCGACTGGCTAATCGACTTAGGCCCCGAAGGCGGCGACAACGGCGGCACCATCGTCTGCACCGGCACACCGGAAGATGTTGCGGCCTGCGAACAGTCCTACACAGGCCAGTACCTGCAAAAAGCGCTGCGGCGCTAGGGCCTCCGGCGGGTTCCTTTTCTCGAGAGAAAAGGAACCGAAAAGAGCTTTCACTCGCCGCGAATCTGGTGGGCGCTATGGCGTTTGCGCCGGAACGTGGTGCGAGCGTGTGGGTCCTTCCATTGACATGAAAGGACCCACAGAATAGTAAAAAATAAAGATTCAGCGGGTAAACGACCGTTTACCCGCAGATAAAGTTTGGGGTCCAGCCCTTTTCAAAGGGCTGGTGGGGTCCAGGGGCAAAGCCCC
>JAAVZX010000058.1 GCA_022791875.1 Oscillibacter sp. | reverse complement strand
CCAACGCAACTGCTTTTGCGTCGTGCGTTTTCTCATACGCTTCTACCAGCAAATTCCTTGCTTCGTTATGCAGCATCTTCCTCACCCCGCTGCCATCTTACCATATCTCTTCTCTTATTGCTATTTCAGAGAACTGCTCTAACTTTGCTTGTCCTCTTTATTGACTATGGTCCAAGTCGCTTTTTCCACATCTCTTTATAATCTATCATAAAATCTCAGTTTTGGACGCTCCCTCGCCAAAGCGCCCCTTCGATAATTTTTTAACACCATCTAAACAATTCCCCCCACCCCCCATCGTTTTCGCACTTGACACAGGACCCCCAGGTGCTATAATATTGCATTGCCAGGTATCCCCCATGTGTGGTAGGACTTGGCGAAATCGTTTACGTAAAGGAGTGCGCGATGAAACTGCACAGAAAAGCCCTGGCGATCTGGATCGCCCTCTCGGCCCTCCTCTTCGCCCTTGCACTGGCCGTGGGCCCCGGCCAGCGCTCCGAGTCCGTTCAGGAGGCCATGCGCGACGCCGTCCTCCACGACGTCAACCGGGTTTCCCTCTTCGGATTGAAGGACGTCAACCCCGGGCTCATCTCCGCCTTTGCCGTCACGGCCTTCCTCCTGCTGGCCGCGGCCCTGATCCGCGTCTTTGTGATTCCCCGCTTCCAGATGCGGCCTGGAAAATTCCAGCTCATTTTGGAGGAGGCGGTCGGCGTCTTCGACCGTATGGCCCGCGCCAGCAGCCCCCACCGCTTCAGCTTCCTGAGGGCTTATATTTTTGCCGTGGGCGCGTTCGTCTTCGTGGGCACCCTCTTCGAGCTTTTGGGCCTCCAGGCTGTCACCATCCACGGACACCCCGTCACCCTCCCCGCGCCCCTGTCCGACGTGAACGCCGCCATCGCCGCGGGCACCCTTTCCTATCTGGTCATCCTCTCCGGCGGGCTGGCCGGGAACGGCCCCAAGGGCATCCTCAAAACCCTGAAAGAGTTCTCCCTGCCCATCTCCATGAGCTTCCGCCTCTTCGGAGCCCTTCTGAGCGGCCTCCTGGTCACGGAGCTGGTGTACTACTACATCAACCTCAGCTTCGTCCTCCCCGTGGTGGTAGGCGTCCTCTTTACCCTGCTCCACGCCCTGATCCAGACCTACGTCCTGACCATGCTCACCGCCCTGTACTACGGAGAGGTGTCCGAGCCGTCCCATAAAAAGGAAAAAACGGAGCAATCCTGAGCCATTTCACAACATATTGGAGGTACACAATCATGAACATGAAAAACCTGACGAAAAAGCTCTACGCCCTGGGCCTGGTCCTGCTCCTGGCCCTGGCCCTGACGGTCCCCGTTTCCGCCGACGCCCCCGCCCCCGCTGAGGACGGCGCTCCCGCCGTGGCGGAAACCCAGGACAACACCGTGGGCTGGAAGGCCATCGCCGCCGGCATCGCCGTAGGCGTGGCCGCCGCGGGCGGCGCCCTGGGCATGGGCATCGCCACCGCCAAGGCCGCTGAGAGCATCGCCCGCCAGCCCGAGGCCGAGGGCAAGGTCCGCACCACCTTGATGCTGGGCCTGGTCTTCATCGAGACTGCCATCATCTACGCCCTTCTGGTGGTCATCCTCATCATCTTCGTGTTGTAAGGCGGGTGGAGAGCATGAGTCTGCCATTGAATATTGATTTGCAGCAGATCCTGCTGCACTGGATGAACCTGGCCATCCTTACCGGGGGCCTGTACTTCCTGCTGTTCAAGCCCGTGAAGCAGTTCATGGACAAGCGGGAGGCGGAGTACCGGCAGCGGGACGGCCAGGCGGCGGAGAAGCTGGCCGAGGCCGAGGAACTGAAAGCCCAGTACCAGGCGAAGATGGACGCCGCAGACGAGGAGATCCGCCAGGCCCGCAGCAAGGCCCAGCAGGCCGTCCAGCAGTCCGCGGAGGAACAGCTGGCCCAGGCCCGGGTCCAGGCCCAGCAGATCGTCTCCCAGGCCCAGGCGGAGGCCGTGAGCTGCAAGGAGCGCATCCGCCGGGAGTCCCAGAAGGAGCTGAAAGAGCTGGCCGCGGCGGCGGCGAAAAAGCTGGCCATCCGCTCCGAGGGCGGGAAGGACCTCTTCGACCAGTTCCTGGACCTGACAGAGGGAGGAGAGCAGCCCCATGAGAAACGCTAGAGGCCATCTCACCGCCGAGCTGCGTAGCGCGAAGGAGCCTACCAAGGAACAGCTCAGCCGCTTCGCCGCCTTCCTGGAGAAGAAGTACCGGCGGAAGGTGCCCCTGGAGTGGAAGAAGGACGAGAGCATGGGCTCCGGCTTCAAGCTCCAGGCGGGCTCCGACGTCTACGACTGGACCCTCTCCGGCCGCGCCCGGCAGTTCCAGGACCACCTCCGCCGGATCAACACCGGCGCGGAGGACATTCTGCCCCTTATGCGCCAGGTAGTGGAGGAGTGGAGCCCCGCCGCGGCCCCGGAGGAGATCGGCGAGGTCCGCACCGTGGACAGCGAAATCGCCACCGTCACCGGCCTGGACCACGCCCAGTACGGCGAAATCCTGGTCTTTTCCTCCGGCATCAAGGGCATGGTCCAGGACCTGCGCCGGGACGGCCTGAGCTGCATCCTCTTCGGCAGCAGCGAGGAAATCTCCGCCGGAAGCATCGTCCGCCGGACCCTGAAAACCGCCGGAATGCCCGTGGGCAGCGCCTACCTGGGCCGTGTGGTGGACGCCCTGGGGGTCCCCATGGACGGGAAGGGCCCCATTGAGCCGGAGACCCACCGCCCCATCGAGGCCCCCGCCCCCGGCATCCTGGACCGCCAGCCCGTCAACGCCCCCATGGAGACGGGCCTCCTGGCCATCGACGCCATGTTCCCCATCGGCAGGGGCCAGCGGGAACTGATCATCGGCGACCGCCAGACGGGCAAGACCGCCGTGGCCCTGGACACCATTCTGAACCAGAAGGGGAAGAACGTGGTCTGCATCTACGTGGCCATCGGCCAGAAGAGCAGCAGCGTGGCCCAGCTGGTGGAGAACCTGAGCCGCCGGGGGGCCATGGACTACACCGTCGTGGTCAGCGCCCCCGCCGGGGCCTCCGCCGCCCTCCAGTATATCGCCCCCTACGCCGGCTGCGCCCTGGGGGAGCACTTCATGTACCAGGGCCGGGACGTTCTCATCGTCTACGACGACCTCAGCAAGCACGCCATCGCCTACCGGGCCCTGAGCCTCCTTCTGGAGCGCTCTCCAGGCCGCGAGGCCTACCCCGGCGACGTCTTCTACCTCCACTCCCGCCTCCTGGAGCGCTCCGCCCACCTCTGCGACGAGCTGGGCGGCGGCAGCATGACGGCCCTGCCCATCGTGGAGACCCAGGCGGGGGACGTGTCCGCCTACATTCCCACCAACATCATCTCCATCACCGACGGCCAGATTTTTCTCGAGAGCGACCTGTTCTTCTCCGGACAGCGGCCCGCCGTCAACGTGGGCCTGTCGGTGTCCCGGGTGGGCGGCGACGCCCAGACCAAGGCCGTCAAGTCCGCCGCCGGAGCCATCCGCCTGGACCTGGCCCAGTACCGGGAGATGGAGGTCTTCACCCAGTTCTCCAGCGACCTGGACGAGGCCACCAAGCGCCAGCTCCGCTACGGCCAGGGCCTGATGCGCCTCCTGCGCCAGCCCCAGTACGCCCCGTTTTCCCAGCACCAGCAGGTGGTTCTGCTGGTTGCCTCCCTGGGCCACGTGATGCAGGACGTTCCCCTGGAAAAGCTGGAGGACTTTCGGCGGGGCCTCCTGGCCGCTGTGGAAGAGGAAGCCCCGGACCTGTGCAGCCGGATCGACATGACCGGACAGCTCTCCAAGGAGGACCGGGAGGAAATTCTCGCCCTGGCCCGCCGTTATCTGAAAAAGGCGTTCCCAGAGAAGGAGGCGCGCTGACATGGCCGGGACGAAGGAGATCAAGACCCACATCGAGAGCGTCCGGGAGACCCAGAAAATCACAAACGCCATGTACCTCATCGCCTCCACGAAGCTCCGGCGGGCGCGGCAGGAGCTGGACAACACCCGCCCCTACTTCGAGGCCCTCCGGGGGGAGATCAAGCGGATTTTCCGCACCGTGGAGGACGTGGAGAGCCGCTACTTCTACCCCGTAGGCGACGAGGCCCCCCTGGAGGGGACCTACGGCTGTCTGGTCATCACCGCCGACAAGGGCCTGGCGGGCTCCTACAACCAGAACGCCATCCGGGAGGCCCAGCAGCTTCTGGAGCAGCACCCGGACACGAAGCTCTTCGTCGTCGGGGAGTACGGGCGGCGCTACTTTGCCCAGCGGGGCATTCCCATCGAGCACAGCTTCCTCTACACTGCCCAGAACCCCACCATGGCCCGGGCCCGGGAGATCAGCGCCCTGCTTCTGGACGGCTACAGCCGCGGGGAGCTGAAGCAGATCTTCGTGGTCTACACGGACATGGAGAAGAATATGCGCTTCCAGGCCCGTTCCACCCGCCTTCTGCCCTTCCACCGCGCCTACTTTACCAGGGGCGCCGGGGCCAGGGAGGAGGCGGCGGTGGAGACGCCCTTCGAGTTCCTCCCGGACGTGCGGGCGGTGCTGAACAACATGATGCCCAGCTACGTCTCCGGGTTCATCTACAGCGCCCTGATCGACAGTTTTTGCTGTGAGCAGAACGCCCGCATGGCGGCCATGGACAGCGCCAACCAGAACGCGGAGGGGCTTCTGGAGTCGCTGTCTCTGGAGTACAACCGGGTCCGCCAGGCGGCGATCACCCAGGAGATCACGGAAGTCTCCGCCGGTGCCAGGGCCCAGAGGCAGAGGAAGGATAGGTGAAGAGATGGAAAGAGGAATCATCGCGCAGATTTCCGGACCCGTGGTGGACGTGGAGATCGTCACGGGGGACCTGCCCCGGCTCCGGGAGGAGCTGACCGTGGAGAAGAACGGCACCCTCCGGGTCATGGAGGTCGCCCAGCACATCGGCCGGAACACCGTGCGCTGCATCATGCTCTCCCCCAGCGAGGGCCTCTCCCGGGGCCTGGCGGTGGATGTGCCGGGACGTACGATTCAGGTCCCCGTGGGGGAGGTCACCCTGGGGCGGATGTTCAACGTCCTGGGGGACGCCATTGACGGCGGCGATCCGATTCCGCCGGAGGTCCCCCGCAGGAGCATCTACCGGAAACCGCCCTCCTTTGAGGAGCAGAGTCCGGCGGTGGAGATTCTGGAGACGGGCATCAAGGTGATTGACCTGCTGGAGCCCTACCCGAGAGGCGGCAAAATCGGCCTCTTCGGCGGCGCGGGCGTGGGCAAGACCGTGCTCATTCAGGAGCTGATCCACAACGTGGCCATGGAGCACGGCGGCTACTCCATTTTCACCGGCGTCGGCGAGCGCAGCCGGGAGGGCAACGACCTCTGGCGGGAGATGGCCGAGAGCGGCGTCTCCGGCAAGACGGCCCTGGTCTTCGGGCAGATGAACGAGTCGCCCGGCGTCCGGATGCGGGTGGCCCTGGCGGGCCTCACCATGGCCGAGCATTTCCGCGATCAGGAGCACAAGGACGTGTTGCTGTTCATTGACAATATTTTCCGCTTCGTCCAGGCGGGCAGCGAGGTGTCCACGCTCCTGGGTCGTATGCCCTCTGCCGTGGGCTACCAGCCCACCCTGGCCAATGAAATGGGCGAGTTGCAGGAGCGGATCACCTCGACGAAGAACGGTTCTGTCACTTCCGTCCAGGCGGTCTACGTCCCCGCCGACGACCTGACGGACCCCGCCACGGCCACTACCTTCGCCCACCTGGACGCAACGACGGTTCTGAGCCGCAAAATCTCCGAGCAGGGCATTTATCCCGCCGTGGACCCCCTGGCGTCGTCCTCCCGCATTCTGGAGGCGGACATTGTAGGGAAGGAGCACTACCGCGTCGCCCGCCGCGTCCAGGAGATTCTGGAGAAGTACAACGAGCTTCAGGACATCATTGCAATTCTTGGCATGGACGAACTCAGCGACGAGGATAAACGCACCGTAGCCCGTGCCCGTCGCCTCCAGCGCTTCCTGGCCCAGCCCACCCACGTGGCGGAAAAATTCACCGGTATTCCCGGCGTATACGTCCCATTGAAGGACACCCTGGAGAGCTTCGCCGCCATCATCGACGGCGAGCTGGACCAGTACCCGGAAGCCGCATTTTACAATGTAGGCGCCTGGCGCGACGTAGTAGAAAAAGCCAGAAAAATGGAAGCAGGTGAGATCTGATGGACGTCTTTCAGGTCCACATCCTGGCCGCCGACCGCACCTTCTACGACGGCCCCTGCCTCAGCCTCACCATCCCCACCAGCGACGGCCAGCAGGGCATTTTAGCCCACCACAGCAGCATGATCGCCGCCGTAATCCCCGGCACCCTCCACTGGCAGGACCCAGACGGCGCAACGCATCTAGCCGCCGTCTCCATGGGCATGGTCAAAGTGGAAAAGAACGAAGTCCTCGTCCTGGTAGACTCCGCCGAACGCCCCGAAGAAATCGACGAAGTCCGCGCCCGCCGCGAAGCCGACGAAGCCCGTGAAGCCCTGCTCCAAAAAAAGAGCCGCCAAGAGTACCAGGTCGCCCAGGCAACCCTCGCACGTGCGCTGAACCGTTTGCGGGTCAAGGAGCACAGCATCAACCAGTAAGTGCCTGCCAGCCCCGCGGGGGGCCTCCGGCGGCCAGGGGCTTTGCCCCTGGACCCCACCAGCCCTTTGAAAAGGGCTGGACCCTAAACTTTATCTGGCGTCTATCGTGGTGCGTGCGTAAAAAGCAGGCGTTTCCCAACGGGAAACGCCTGCTTTTGAGATTTCATATGTTAGCTTAGGAGACGGCGGGCACCTACGTACTTTTTCAGGTTAGCGGCGGTCAGCAGGCTGCGGTACTCGACAACGCCGGTGTCGCTGGCGGCGTGGATGTACTGGTTGTTGCCGACGTAAATGCCCACGTGGGAGGCGGGATGAGAATCGCCGCCGTTGCGGAAGAAGACCAGATCGCCCGGCTGGAGCTGATCCTTCGGAACGCTTACGCCGTTCTGGAGCTGGGTGCTGGCGGTGCGGTTGATTTTGTAGCCGAAATGGCGGTAGACATAGCTGGTGAAACCGGAGCAGTCAAAGCTGTTGGGACCATTGCCGCCGTAGACATAGGGCGCGCCCAGGTACTGGGCGGCATAGGTGAGAATCTCCTGGGCCGCGGCAGAGGCGTCCGCGGAAAACGCGGGGGCGCTGAGCGCCGCTGCCTCCGATTCCTCGCAGGGAACCACGTAGTCGCTGAGCATGTAGCCCTGAGCGCCGTTGTACTCCACCTTGAACCAGCCGTCCTTGATGCCCGTGAGCTTCACCACCGCGCCGTTCCGCACGGCGGTCACGCGCTCGTAGTCCGTGCCGGGGCCGGAGCGGATATTGAGGGTGCTCCCGCTGGTCTTCACCAGGCCGCTGCCCAGATCCGCCTCCGTCTCGTAAACCACGTCCAGGTATTCCGCCGACATGTAGCCCTCCTCCGCGTGGTAGGAGACGGGATACCAGCCGTCCTGAGCGTCCCCCAGAACAATGGCGCGGGAGCCGTTGGACGCGGTGGTGAGGACCTTGGCCTCCGTATTGGGCTCGGCCCGGAGGCGGAGTCCGTCGGCGCTGATGGTCGCTACGCCAACCCCTTCGGCGTTCGCAGTCCCCACACACAGGAGGATCGTCAGAGCCGCGGTTATGTACAGGAGTCCCTTCATTTTAATAGAGTGCATAAGTGTCGTTTCCTTTCCGGTTTTCCTTGGTAACTGGATTGTATCTAAAATGTAACATATTGTTACCCTTTTTGTCAAGACCTTCAAGTAAATTCCTGATGAAATTTTGGAGAATACCGGGAATTGGAGGCTTTTTCCAGAGCATATTCCCATCTGCGGAGGGGAATATGGAAAAATGTGATATAACCTCTATTTTCTACTTGTCAGGAAAAGAAAAAAATGGTATACTGACTGCAATGTGGTTTGTGCAAAGCGCCTGTTTTCTCATGGGAGAGCGGAGCGTATAAAAACGCCCCCAGAGGGCGGACACGCGGGCCGCATGGGAAATCTGAAGGAGGAGGAAACATGAAAGAAGCAATTATGTTTGGAGCCGGAGGCATTGGCCGGGGCTTCATAGGCGCGCTGCTGGAGAAAAGCGGCTGGCACGTCACCTTCGCCGATGTGGTGGAGTCCATCATCGACGAAATCAACAGCCGCAAGCACTACCAGGTCCACATCCTGGACCGGGAGTGCGAGGACTGGGACATCTCCAACGTCAGCGCCGTGCTCTCCACGGGGGACGAGATTGTCCGCTGCATTGCCAAGTGCGACCTGATCACCACGGCTGTGGGACCCCTGGTGGCCCCGAAGATTGCGGTGCCCATCGCCGCGGGCATCAAGGCCCGCATGGCGGACGGCAACAAGGAGCCCATGAACGTGGTCTGCTGTGAGAACGGCCTCCGGACCACCACCCGCCTCAAGGGCTTCGTCTTCGAGCACCTGAACGAGGAGGAGCAGGCTTTTGCAGACGCCTACATCGGCTTTGCCGACTGCGCCGTGGACCGCATCTGCCCCAAGTCGTCCTTCGAGAACCCCCTGGACGCGGCGGTGGAGCGCTACATGGAGTGGGACGTGGAGCAGTCCGCCTGGAAGGGCGAGCTGCCCGAGGTAGAGGGCCTGACCTTCGTGGACAACCTTCTGGCCTATCTGGAACGCAAGCTCTTCACGCTGAACAGCGGCCACGCCATCTGCGCGTATCTGGGCGCGCTCCGGGGCCACAAGACCATTCTGGAGAGCATTCAGGACCCCGTGGTGGGTGAAGTGGTCCACGAGGCCATGAAGGAGAGCGGCGAGGGCCTGATCAGGGAGTTCGACTTCGACGCCGACGTACACCATGCCTACATTGAAAAGATTTTCGGCCGCTTCCAGAATCCCTACCTCCAGGACGAGGTAGACCGCGTAGGCCGTGAACCCATCCGCAAGCTGGACCCCGCCGACCGCCTGATCAAGCCCCTGATGACGGCCTACAACTATGGCTTCCCAGTCGATCACCTCATCTTCGGCGCTGCCGCCGCGATGCACTTCGACTGTCCCGAGGATGTCCAGAGCGTGGAACTCCTGGGCAAAATCAAAGCGGAAGGCCCCGGCGCGGCCCTGACCGCCTACAGCGGCATCCAGCCGGACCACCCCCTCCACACCCGCATTCTGGACGTCTACCGCGCCCTGTCCCTGGTCGGCCGCTGACGCAATCATTTTACCCCCAACGTAAACGATTGACCGCCACAACAAGCAGCCGCCAAGACAGAGGCAGGCAGTCTCAAACCTGGCCGATCTGCCAGGGTCCAGGGGCAAAGCCCCTGGCCTCCGGAGGCCCCCCGCCCGCCGGAGGCACAAAAAACTTAACGCGGCTGCACATTAGAAAGGATTGATTGCATTTGAAAGAAAACGTTCAAAAATTCGGGCGCTTCCTGAGCGGCATGGTTATGCCGAACATTGGCGCGTTCATAGCGTGGGGCGTCATTGCGGCCTTCTTCATTGAGAAGGGCTGGTTCCCCAACGCGACGATTGCGGGCATGGTTGGGCCCATGCTCCAGTATCTGCTCCCCGTGCTGATTGGCTACACCGGAGGCCGCGCCATTGGCGGGCAGAAGGGCGCTGTCACGGGCGCACTGGCGACGCTGGGCGCGATTGCGTCCACGGACAGCACCATGTTCATCGGCGCGATGATCTGCGGCCCTCTGGGCGGCTGGTGCATCAAGAAGTTTGATGAGAAAATGGAAGGCCATATTCCCGCTGGCTTTGAAATGGTCGTCAACAACTTCTCCGTGGGCATCATCGGCGCTGTGCTGGCGATTCTCGCCATCTTCGTGATCGGCCCCGTGTGCGTGGGCCTGACGGGCATCCTTGAAAAGGGCGTCAACCTGCTGGTGAACAACGGCCTGCTGCCCCTGACCGCCGTGCTGGTAGAGCCCGCGAAGGTCCTGTTCCTGAACAACGCCATCAACCACGGCGTCTTCACCCCCATCGGCACCGATCAGGCCCTTTCCATGGGCAAGTCCATCCTGTTCATGATCGAGTCCAACCCCGGCCCCGGCCTGGGCCTCCTGCTGGCCTACTGCGTGGCGGGGAGGGGCGAGACCCGTTCCTCCGCCGGCGCCGCCGCCATCATCCAGTTCGTGGGCGGCATCCACGAGATCTACTTCCCCTACGTCCTCATGAACCCCATCGTGATCCTGGGGCCCATGCTGGGCAACGTAGTCGGCATCTTCGTTCTGTCCATGATGGGCGGCGGTCTGGTGGCCGCGGCCTCTCCCGGCAGCATCATCGCCGAAATGCTCATGACGCCTCCGGGCGGCTACGTGGCCAACATCGCGGGCATTGCCGCGGCGGCTGTAGTGAGCTTCCTGATCTCCGCTTTCCTGCTGAAAATGTTCGGCAAGGACGCCAGCCTTGAAGAGGCTCAGGCCCAGGTTGCCGCGGCGAAGGCCGCGTCCAAGGGCCAGGCGGCTCCCACCGGCGGCTCCAACACCGGCGCCACCGTCGATCCCAAGAGCGTGCGCAAGATCGTCTTCGCCTGCGACGCAGGCATGGGCTCCTCCGCCATGGGCGCCACCATGCTGCGCAACAAGCTCAAGGACGCGGGCATCACCGACATCGAAGTGGTCCACGCCCCCGTGTCCGAGATTCCCGGCGACTGCCAGATCGTCGTGACCCACCACGAGCTGGCCCACCGCGCCGTGGCCAGCAACCCCGCCGCCCGTGTGATCCCCATCAAGAACTTCATGGGCGCGCCGGAGTACGGCACCCTCGTCGACGAGCTTGTGGCGGCCCGCAAGGGCGGCTCCGACCCGGCTCCCGCCGCCAAGGCCGAGGCCGAGGTGAAGAAGCCCGTGGACGAGTCCAAGGTCCTGCTGCGCAAGGAGAACATCATCCTGGGCTGCAAGCCCGTGACCCCGGAAGAGGCCATCAAAGCCTGCGGACGCCTCATGGTCCAGGCGGGCTACGTCACCGAGGGCTACATTGACGGAATGCTGGCCCGGAACGAGGAGTTCCCCGTGGCCATCGGCTGCCACGTGGCCATCCCCCACGGCACCAACGAGTCCCGCGTCCACATCAAGGAGAACGGCATCGTCGTCATGACGTATCCCGCGGGCATCCCCTGGGACGAGGACGTGGTGAAGCTGGTCATCGGCATCGCCGCCAAGGACGGCGGGGACCACATTGACGTGCTGGGCCGCGTCACCGAAACCGCCGGAAGCGACGAGGACACCGACGCCCTGGTCGCCAACGCGGACGTGGAAGCCCTGTACAAGAAGCTGAACGGCCTGGAGTAATCCGGACCGCGGAGAGAGAGCCGGTGGAGGAAGCGCCTTCACCGGCTCTTTCCGCGCCCCGTGCCAGAAAGCACTTGCGAAGGGCGGGGGCGCGTGGTAGAATATGGCGTAAGGAAAGGGGGCGGGGCCATGCTTGCCGACTACCACGTCCATACGGCCTACAGCGACGACTGCGATACACCCATGGAGGCCATGGCGGGACGGGCCGTTGACATGGGGCTGGATGAGATCTGCTTTACGGAGCACGTAGATTACGATGTCCCGGATGTGGTGACGTGTGACTACGACGCGTATTTTCAGGGGCTGGAGATTACAAGGAGGCGTTACGGGGACCGTCTGGCGATCCGGACCGGCATCGAGTTCGGGGTGCAGATGGAGACGGTGGAGAAGTACCGCCGGGATTTTCAGGCGTATCCCTTTGATTTTGTGCTGCTGAGCTGCCACCAGGTCGACGGGAAGGAGCTGTGCCGCTATCAGTTTCAGGCAGGGAAGACCCAGGACGAGTACCAGCGGGCCTTTTACCAGGCAACCTATGACGTGATGCGGGTTTACAAGGATTATTCCGTCCTGGCCCACCTGGACATGATCAAGCGCTACGACCCCTGCGGGGCCTACCCGGATGAGAAGATTTTACCCTTGGTGGAGCAGATTCTGCGGCAGGCCATCGCGGACGGGAAGGGGATCGAGGTCAACACGTCCTCGTTCCGCTACGGCCTTCCGGATTTGACGCCCTCGCGGGCGATTCTGGAGCTGTACCGCGATTTGGGCGGACGGGTGCTGACGATTGGGTCCGACGCCCACGAAACCGCGCATTTGGGGGACCATGTGCCGGAGGTGCGGCGGATTCTGCGGGAGATGGGCTTTCGGGAGTTTTGTACATTTGAGAGCATGAAGCCGGTGTTTCATCCGCTTTAGGGCGGGTTTCAGGAACAATGGAAAGGGGTATTTTTGTGGAGAACAAGTGGGATGCAGGGAATCGTCCGGAGCGTGAGGACCCGCGGCGGAACCGTTCCAGTTCAAACCGAGAAGTGTGTACCGCCCTGGAGGGGTGGACGCCTGCGGTGGGCCAGGTGGTGGAGCCAAAGGTCGATCTCCAGCGCTTTGCGGCGCATCCGGCGAACCTGGCGTTTCTGGAGCTGTACGGCGGGAAGCGGCGGCGGGACCCTGTGGCGTGGCGCGATTATTTTACCTCCCGCGATTTCCTGGAGGTCTTTCGCGAGGTGGATTTCATGGCGCTGCTGCTGGAGGAGGTGCGGGAGCGGCGGGAGGAGTGCCCGCCCAGCCGGGAGTTTCTAACGTGGCTGTCCGTGGCTTACCAGTTTATCAGTAAGATGGTGGACGGGGAAAGGAAATTCGGCGTGGCCCAGGGGGCGGAGCTGTTCGGGCTGGAGAATATTTTCGAGATCTCCGAAATGGGGCCGATCCCCAAGCGCTTTGCGGGGACGGAGCTGGCCGTGAGCATCAGTTTTTACGAGTACACCCAACTGATGGACATAGCAGACCAAGGCGTCTGGAATGACAAAGACTACAGTACGGCGAAGCATATCCTGGGACGCTACACCCTGGCGTATCTCAAGGATAAATGCGAGAAGCGGGAGTGGAACGACGTGGAACGGCACCCGGCGGGCCTGCGGCTCCTGGAGCACTTTTTTACCCGCGAGGACCTTCCGGAAGAGCTGTACCGGATGCTCTGGCGGACCATCGACGGCAAGAGCGTGATCATGGGCCGTCCGAAGGTGCTGTACGGGCGGCTGCGGGAACTGGCCCTGGAGCGCGTGCCGGGGCTTCTGGAGGACGGGGACGACAACTTCCGCCGCCTCCGGCAGGATTTCCGCGACTTTACCCGCCGCTGCGGCGGCCCCGATCAGGGGGAAGCGCTGGCGGACGTCTTTTTCGCCCGGGAGGACTTTCAAAAGGCCCTCGTGAACCGCCGGTTCATCACGGAACAGCTCATGACCTACGACTGGGGAAACGAGCAGACGCCTGCCTGCTTCCTCCGCCGTCTGCTGGCCTTCTACCAGGCCCACCCGGAGGCCCCCCACGCCGGAGATATGGCGGAGCGGACGGAGCGGGTTCTCCAGAAGCAGTCCATCCGGGTCCAGATGGCGGAGGACGGGGACGCGCCTGTGCCGCCGGAAGTGCCGGGGCTGAATTACCGTCCCTTTTTCCGGCACTGGCTGAACACCGCGTTCCGCGGCGCACAGACGCCGGAGGGGGAAAGCCTGGACCTCTACCTGAGTAAAAATATGGCCTACTGCCCGAAATGGAGCCGGCGTTTCCTGGAAGTGGAGAGCGGGGCAATCCGGCCCAAGCGGGTCCTGGGCGAGGTGGGAGGCCGGGATCTGGAGGCCGTGTTCTGCCTGTGGTACGTGGATTTCCGGGTGGACGGCATGTCCCTGTGCGCCCAGCCGATGTGGAACTGGGAGCAGTGGAGCGGATGGGAGGGGGACAGTTTCTTTCTCTTTCTGCCGCTGGTGAAGGCCCGTCCGGAGCAGTTCGAGGAAGTGCGGGACGAGCTTACGGCTCGCCTGGCGTCCACCGCCGCGCCGGAGAAGGACAGGGGGACCATCGCGGGCTTCCTGGCGGGTTACGTGTGCCGCCCGGAGCCGTCGGAAACGCCCTGGCGCTGGTATGCGGAGACGCCAGAGAGGCTCTACGACTGCGCCTGGTGGGCGGAGTCCCAGGAGCTGTACTTCTTCGAGGAATCCGGCGAGAAACGAAAGGTTCTCGACCATTACACGGACATTCCCAACCAGCCCCAGGCCCAGGCCATTGCCCGCAGGCTGCTGGACGAGGCGGTTTCTCCCACCAACTTCCAGCTCGCTGCCCTGCCGGTCCTGCCGGACGAGATCGTGGCCCAGCCGGTGGGCGCGCCCTTGCTCTGGCTGAGAAAGCCCCGCGAGGACCCGGAGCCGGAGGACTTCGAGGACGAGGACGATTCAGACGATGAAGACCTGGACGGCGGCGATCCGGAGGATGAGCTGGAGTACGAAAACGACACAGGGATGGATGCGGAGGAATACGAGCGGGCACTGGAGGAGGCGCAGAAAAAGCGCCTGTTCATCGACTATGGCTATCCCGTGGATAAGGGCGAGGCGACGGCGGAGGCGCTGCGGGACCTGCTGACCCAGTTCTCCGAGGGGAAGATGCGCCGTCTGGCGCTGCACTGGGGGGCGGACGCCCTGGTGTTCATACAGCACCGGGACAGCCTGCTCCAGACCGGCGGGGAGAAGTACGCGTGCTTGTACTTCCACCAGGCGAAGCACATCTATTTCGGCCTGCTGTCCCAGCCGGAAGTCTATGAAACCGTAGACTCCAACGACGTGACCTATGAGCGCTTCGGCCTGGGGACACTGCCCTTCTACGCGATCCACCACAGCCCGGCGTCGGTTCTGCGGCACCTGGACAAGATTTTCCCGGACATGGGCCGGGGCGGGGAGCCGGGGATGTTTGCGGGCGGACACTACCTCTGGTGTTCCAAGGTATCTCTCAACGACGGACAGCAGCGATTTATGATCGCGCGTCAGAAGCTGGGCGGGATTCCCTATGAGCAGTACCTGTTGGCAAAGTTTGTAATTTCCGCGTACCCCGGCGCGGTGGAAAAGCTGACGGTGGACGGGGAAGAGACGTATGTGGAAACGGGCCGGACACGGCGGGGGGAGGCTTCTGCGGCGCTGGTGGAGTTCATGCAACAGAAGCTGGCGCGCCTGCGCCTGACGTGGAGGCAGGGAGAGGACAAGACGTGGCACGTGGTTCTGCTCAAGGACGGCGGGCTGTATGTGATGGCGGTGCTGGAGGACGTGTCGGAGACGATGATGTATCTGAACACGGACCGGCTGGGCTTTTTGAAGCGGAGCCGGAAGAGCCCTCTGGTGGACTTTCAGGGCAGAATGACGCCGTCGTACTATGTGCATTCAAACCTGGAGAAGATCCGGAACTGCCTGGATCTCCTGCTGGAAGACATCACGGATTTACCCACTCTGATAGAGGAAATGGCGGCATTCTGCCCGGAAGTAGATTTAAGCTACAGCGAACTGCGTGCCCGCCTGATCACGGAAAGATAAAGTTTAGGGTCCAGCCCTTTTCAAAGGGCTGGTGGGGTCCAGGGCGAGATTGTGTCAAAACGCTATGCAAAAGGTCGTTTTTATGGTAAAATAGAGCAAAAGGGAACGAAAGGGAGGAAATGGGATGGAATATATTTCAGGGATAGACAGGAATCAGTGCTGGATAAGCAGCTTGGAAGATG
>JAAVZX010000057.1 GCA_022791875.1 Oscillibacter sp. | reverse complement strand
TTTTTGAATCGCTTTGTTTTGCGCTGACCATCTACCCTGTATTGAAACACCCAGCTTTTATCCGCCGCTTGATAGAGGCTGCCCTCTCCTTTTGTACGTCTTGCCAAGCTATATCACTCCCATCGAAGCATTTCCTGGAATTCCACATTCCTGCTCAATCCATTTTTTGAGGGTTTCTCGCGGGATAATGACACGCCGCCCAATCCGGAGTGAGGGAATCCGTTTTTGTTCTGCCATGCGATACAACGTTGCTCTGGATATTGGCAGAATCAAAGAAAGGTCAGCGGGAGTGCAGAATTCTGGCAGACTGTCAATACCGCCACAGGATTCAAATTTAGTCGTCATACTATGTACCCCTTCCGAAAACAGGCATCCTTCTTTACGCCGATCATCTGCTATCCTCCTGAAAGTAGTCCGGACCTTTCACGCTGCGGATGAACGCCTCCACCTCCTGGAGGTTGCCCGTGACCCGCATGTCCGGCAGTGCGGCTTTTACATCCTCAAAGTAACGCTGTCCAGGGACAGACCGCTCGTCCAGGATGGCCACGACGCAGGTGTCCGTTTCAGTGCGGATGGCCCTGCCGAAGCCCTGCTTCAGCTTGATCTGCATCTCCGGCACGACGATGTCCCGGATAAAGGAGTGGAGGTTTGGAAAGCTCTCCCGCTCTTTTTCTTTCAGGGCGTCCGGGCGGGCGAAGGGCAGGCGAGGGATCACCAGCAGGGACACGCAGTCGCCTGGGAAGTCGAATCCCTCCCAGGCGGCCCCGGCGGCCAGCAGAACGCTCCCGGGGCTGGCCTTGAACTGCTCTGTGGTATGCCCTGCGTTCCGGCCCAGGGTGAACAGGGGCCAGAGAAGGTCCTTTGCCGTCAGCCGTTCTTTTACGGCGGACATGGCGGCATAGGAGGTGAAGAGCACCAGGGCATGGCCGCAGGCTGCTTCCAGCAGCAGGGCAATCTCGTCGGCAAGTTTGTCATAGTATACTTCGTCCCTCTGTCCAGGAGGAAACCGCGGCACATACAGCAGGCAGTTTTCCCGGTAATCGAACGGGGAGAGCGAGACAGACTCCGTTACCCGTCTGTCCTCCAGCAACCCGGCTTCCTCCCGGAAGCGGCGAAAATCGCTGCCCACAGCGAGAGTGCCGGAGGTGAGGATGATGGGCCTGGGCTGGTTCCAGAGGGTGCTCTGGAGCTGGGCGGTCAGGTCCGCTACCGTAGCGCAGAGCATGACGGTATTGCGGGCGTCCTCCGCCAGATAGAATACCATGTCGGGGTGGCCCTCGCTGAACAGGGCCACCGTTGAGGCCAGCTTTTCAAGCCTCCTGCGGGTAGCGGGGGTGAGCAGGGGATTGACCTGCTTCCGGACTACCGTCAGGGCCCGGTTCGGGGCCACCAGCAGCCGGGCGTATTCGGAAAATCGTCGGTCCGGGTTGTGGGGGCGTTCCAGCTTCCGAAGGAAGAGGCGGGAGGTATCCGCCAGGGCGTCCGCCGCCAGCAGGTATTTCTCCCGCCGCAGATCGTGGATGAGGCCCTGGATGTCCTCGGCCCGGAGGGTGACGCCGAACATCTGCCGGGCCGTTTCCGGCAGCTTGTGAGCCTCGTCGATGATAATGGCGAGACTGTCCGGCAGGATGGGCTGGCGGCCCGTACCACGGTGGATGGCGTCCGCCAGCAGGAGGTTGTGGTTGCAGATCTGGAAGGGATATTGACCGCCGTCGCAGCTATCCAAAAATGTGCGATACCGGCAGTCCTTCTGTCCGCAGTCGCAGACCTGGGGGACGCACACCCGCTCCCGGTCATAACCGCTGAGGCGGGGTGCTTCGTCCAGATCCAGCTTCTCCCGCAGGGAGAGCAGGGCGTTTCCGGCCCTCCAATTCTTCTTGCGGAGGTCCAGCTGACACAGCCGCCGTTCCAGGCGCTGGTCGCAGACGTAGTGGGATTTGCCCTTGCGAATCACGGCCTGAACGGGTTCCGCAATCATACCGTCTGCCGCCAGACCAGCGGATAGAAAAGGCAGATATTCATCCCGCACGGCCTTTTGCAAAGCAATGCTCGAAGTAGAAATAAGGATAGGCTGGGTGGGCCGCAGGTCGTGGAACACAATTCCTGCCACGAGGTAGGCGTAGGTTTTGCCGATGCCGGTTCCGGCGTCGCAGAGGGCAATCCCTCCATCCTGCATTGCTTCCAGCATCCGGTGGCTCAGGGCGATTTGCTCCGGGCGCTCCGGCATCCCCTGGACGGGGAGCAAATCTTTGAAAATATGGTCGATGTCCTTATGGGCATCTTGCCTGTTGTGATGATTCATCCGTAAAGTTCCTTCAACAATTTCGTTTTCTTCTGTCGCTTCCACCGTATTCGCAGCTCGCGCCCCGGTGGATCGGGAACAGTACGGGTCGGGTCCGGCAAGATCCGCGCGGGCGTGTACCAGGGGTCTCTACTGCTTTCAACCCCAGGGCAGCCCCACGGCCTGGATCTCAGGCCGCGCATAGGTGTCTCATTGTGTACCCGGGCAGGGTCAACGCTGACGGCCTTGCCAAAGGCCATCCCAGCGGGTGGCATTCTCGCTCGCCGGAGGTCCCTCGCGACCCCTGCGGGGGCGGCGAGGGACCTCCGGAATCGTGGCGTGCGCTGCTGGACGCTCGTCTGTCCGGGTGGTTCCCCGTACTGCTGATATTCGGTTTTCAAAGAGCAGAGAGAGGCTGTCGTGATGTTTCCCTCTCACTCCTATCCCGAAAAACCAGTGGGGTGGATAAAACTTTTCAAGAAAATATTTTCTTGTACAGCTTTTCCAGCAGCTTGTCTCGACGGTAAATAATGGTCCGGTGGTAAACGCCGAGTCTTTTGGCGTATTCCCGGACAGACTCGCCGTCAAAAAAGAGGGCTTGGATGAGTTCCCGTTCCTCTGCGCTCAACGAACTAAGCGCCAAAGCAAGGCGCTCTTTATGTACGGTAGCCTCTGCGCACTCTTCCCTCTGTATGGCGGACTCTTCAGCGGAAATTTCGTGCTGCGTTGCATACAAGTCGATGGGAACATCATGGGCGGTTAGCAGTTCCAAGGAAACCTGTGGGTGTTCTTCCTGCTGTTCATCCAGATACCGTTCCCGGCGATCCATCTGGGAATAGGCGAGGAATACTTCCTCCGTAACCTCCACATCTACGCCATCGACTGTGATGATATTGGCGACAACATTGCCGCTTTCATCTTTGACGCGCCGGTAATTCCGGCTTTTCTGCCATTTTTGCATTTCTATGATCTCCAATCTCAGAATTTGCGGGGACCTGAGATTGGGGATCACGGATACTTTGCTATATAGGGACTCCACCTCGCGAGCGCGGATGGGAAACGGCGCTTTCCGGCGGAAGGTAAGATTTTTTTGCTTTTCCCCGTGTAACTTGAGGGAAAAGCCGGTTTGTTGTAAAAAACAGCGGATTTGTTCGACAGTTTTCTGCAAAATTCTCTAAAATTTGATGGGGAACTTTGCAGAAAAATGTCGAAAAAAAGGAGAGGTGCGAATAGCCCTAGAGCTATACGCACCTCCATGAATAAATGAAATTGTGATCTCTGCTTGTGCTGTCTAGTAAATAACCCAGGCGGCACAATAAAGTGATTTTTCATGCCGCATCGCCCGCTGATCCCCACAGAAAAGGAGACAGGGGAATCATGATCCCTTGTCTCCTTATAAGTGAGATTCCGACAGTATTTGGGGCGGACAGAGCCGTGCTTGCGAACGAATCATGATCCCTTTTATTGTTATGCGGTGTCCCGCTTATTTTTCGCTAATTTTGCCCCCACCGTTTGCCTTTGGTGCCAAAGTTCTCAATAATGTAATCACGGCGAATGCCCGTTTCCTTGTTTTGATCATCGAGTTTCCGGTGGTATTCGGAGTTTATGCCCCCCATACGGTTTTTCAGCGAGCAGAGTCTCTTATGCTGCTTACACAGCTCCGAGTGCCGCTACATCATCCTTTGGCGCTCTGGCTCTCTGCTAAGGGGAATGCTCTTGTTCAGTCTCTCGATTTCCACAGAGTATGAATCCACTTTTGCTTTGACGGCCACAAAGCTGTCCTTCACTTTTAGCTGCTCTTGTTTTATGCGGTTTGCAAGCGTAAAGGGGGCATAATGCAGAGCGATACAGTAATAAAAATCCTGTCTCCTCTGCTGCCTACTCCAGCACGCGGAAATAATACGCTCCGCCTATTCCGCTTTTGCAATAAATCCCTGCAGTCAGGGCCAAAGCATTTGAAATTTTGAAAACAGGGCAAATACCCCAATATAGCGAACAATATGTTGGAAAAAGTTCTTCAATGATTCCATAATGGGATGGGACACAGAAAAAGTGAAAATCCAAGGTTCTGAAAACTTATCAAATACCGAGTTTTTCAGAACTATTTTGAACTGATTTTATGGGAATTTCAAATGCTGTTGCCCTGTCCCTGCAGCGAGGACTCCTTCTGCTCAGATAGAACCGTGCTATAATGAAGTGGTTGACGTTCCAGCTCAGAGAGAAGCCTGTCCAGCCTGTCAAAATCCGCCTTCAAGCTGTTGGGGACCGCACGATATACTTCCTTTTTATAGGCTGGACCATCGGAAAATTGAACGCCATCGCCGCTGGCCGAGAATAAAATGCGAATGATCTGCCTGACCAAAAAAGTCGCCGCTAAAAACGCGAGAAGTATAAGGCAATAGCACATTCCTTTTGGCTATAAGGCCAGATTTTTAAAAGAGGGTCGACCTTGCTTTCTCTTTTAAGCATCACTCTATGTACGTTTTGCCAGCTTAAAGAAAGTATACCCAGCATAGAGTCCCGCGCCCAGAGTCAGGGCTTCTTCATCCACATCAAAGCCGCCGTTATGGTTCGGCAGCAATGTATGGGGATGGGCGGCGTTTCCTGTTCCCAAATACGCATACGCGCCAGGGGTATGAATCTGAAACTCCGCGAAATTATCGCCCCCCAGGGACAGTTCCCGATCTGTAACAGTCCTGCCTTCACCCAGCAGTGCCTCCACAGCTTTCGCCGCCTCCAGGCACACCTGGGGATCGTTGATTAAAGGCGGGGCAAAATCTGTCCATTGGATCTCCGTAGTCCCGCCATAGAGGTCCGAGATGCCGGAGACAGTTCTGGAAACCAGCTCCCGTATCCTCTCCCGGCTCTCTTGAGAGACCGACCGGGTCGTCCCCTCCAGCTCGGCGGTTTCCGCCAGAGCGTTATAGGCGGTTCCCGACACCAGCTTTCCAACGCCAATGATAACCGGCTCCACCGGCGAGGTAAGCCGCGTGACCAGGGATTGGAGCGCGACCACAGTGTGGCTGGCGATATAGAGAGCGTCGGCCCCCAGCTGCGGGGTGGACACATGGGCGGACTTTCCTAGGATCATGATTCGGAAGTGGTCTACAGCGGCATTGTTCAGCCCCGACTTTAATCCGATGGTCCCGCTGGGCAGGTCCGAGGCCGTGTGGATGCCGAACACTCGGTCTGCCCCGTCCAATACGCCCGCCTCCACAAAAGGCCGTGCCCCTTGCCCAATTTCCTCGGCGGGCTGGAAGACAAGCCGCACCTCTCCGCCGAAGTCCGCCCGGCGCTCCGACAGCAGCTTAGCCGCAGCCAGCAGGCAGGCGGTGTGGGCATCGTGACCGCAGGCGTGCATGATGCCGGGAGTCTGGGAGCAGTACTCTACCGGATTGGTTTCCTGAATGGGCAGAGCGTCGATGTCGGCGCGCAGGACGATCGCGCCCGTTCCCAGGCCGTCTCCGCGCAAAATGCCCAGAACACCGGTCTCTCCCACCCGCCGATGGGGAATTCTGAAACGCTCCAATTCTTCTTCGATCCGCTTCGCGGTACGAAATTCACACAGGCCCAGCTCGGGATGCCGGTGAAAGTCCCGCCGCAGCTCAACCAGGTAGGACCTCTCCCGTTCCAGTGCCTTTTTCAGATTCCGCATATACACTCAACTCCTTTTCCCTTTGGCGGAATTTTCTCCCGCAGAGACTCCAGCCGGTTCAGGGCCTCCAGCAGAGTCTCATCCCGCTTGGCGAAGTGGAAGCGGAGTAGGTGGTTCACCGGCTCCCGGAAGAAGCTGGACCCGGGGACGGCTCCCACGCCCACCTTTTCCGCCAGGTCCTCGCAGAACTGGAGGTCGCTGTCATAGCCGAACTCGGAGATGTCCAGCAGGACGTAGTAGGCCCCCTCCGGCGTGTTGTGGGCGATCTTCAAATCGTCCAGCCCTCTCAGGAACAGGTCCCGCTTGTGGGTGTACTCCGCCAGGAGGCCATCGTAATAGTCCTGGCCGAAGTTCAATCCGGGGATGACCGCCTCCTGGAGGGGGGCCGCCGCGCCCACGGTGAGGAAGTCGTGGACCTTTTTGATCCGGTCCGTGATCTCCGGCGGGGCGATGGTGTACCCCATCCGCCAGCCGGTGATGGAGTAGGTCTTGGAGAGCGACGAACAGGAGATGGTCCGCTGCCGCATCCTGGGCAAAGCGGCGAAGTAGGTGTGCCGGTGGGGGGCGTAGACGATGTGCTCATAAACCTCGTCAGTTATGACATAGGCGTCGTATTCCTCCGCCAGGGCGGCAATGACCGCCAGCTCCTCCCGGGTGAAGACCCGCCCGCAGGGGTTGGAGGGGTTGCAGAGAATCAGGGCCTTGGGTTTCTGGCGGAAGGCGTCCTCCAGGACCTCCGGGTCAAAGCGGAAGTCCGGCGGCGTCAGGGGCACGTAGATGGGCTCCGCGCCGCAGAGGATGGTGTCCGCCCCGTAGTTCTCGTAGAAGGGCGAGAAGACCGCCACCTTGTCCCCGGGGTTCGCCACCGTCATCATGGCGGCCATCATGGCCTCCGTGCTGCCGCAGGTGACGGTAATCTCGCGGTCGGGGCTGATGGGGAAGCCCATGTACCGGGACTGCTTTGCCGCCAGGGCCTCCCGGAGGTTCTGGGCCCCCCAGGTGATAGAATACTGGTGGAAGTCCTCCTGGCTGACCTCTGCCAGCCGGTCCAGGATAGCCCGGGGCGGCTCAAAGTCCGGGAAGCCCTGGGAGAGGTTCACCGCGCCGTACTGATTCGAAATGCGGGTCATGCGGCGGATTACCGAGTCGGTAAAACCGGCGGTGCGCTCAGACAGGCTCTGCATGGTCGTGCCCTCCAATGTAGGATTTTTGGTCGTTCAGGATGTGCAGGGGATCCAGGGCATCCTTGATCTGATTCATAACAATGAGGTTTTCCTTGACGGACTCCCGGAGGAAATAGCGCCGCTTGGAGACACCGATGCCGTGCTCCCCGGAGGCCACGCCTCCCAGCTCATAAGCCTTGTGGTAGGCCTGGTCCATGGCGGCGTGGAGGTCCCGCTCCCAGGTCTCGTCATCCCGGTCCCCCCGGACCACGCACAGGTGGACGTTGCCGTCTCCGGCGTGGCCGAAGCTGACCATCCGCACGCCGGAGGCGGCCTCCAGCTCGTTGACGAAGGCGATGAAGTCCGCCGTGCGGCTGATGGGCACCACGATGTCCACGGGCTCCTGCTCGCTGACGGCCTCCACGGCTTTCACCAGAGCCCCCCGGACTTTCCAGACGTCCGCCGCCCGGGCAGGGTCCTCCAGCACCACATAGTCTATCGCCCCGTTGGCCAGGGCCAGAGTGCGGACCCGCTCCAGGTTGGCCTTTACCTCGCTCTTCCGCCCGTCGAAGGTCAGGAGGATATAGCTTCCCGCCTGGGGACAGGGGTACTTCACGCCGGAGAACTCCTCGCCCAGGGCCACCACCTTCCGCTCCATGAACTCCACCGCCGTGGGATTCGCGTCCGCCTGGAGGATGGTCAGGACGCCGCAGATACCCGTGCCCAGGTCCCCATAGGGCACCAGGACGCTGACGGAGGTTTCCGGCTTGGGCAGAAGGCGGAGGAGGCATTTTGTGATGACCGCCAGAGTACCCTCGGAGCCGATGAGCAGGTGCTTGAGACTCAGGCCGCTGGCGTCCTTCACCTGCTTGCCCCCCGCTTCAATCACCGTGCCGTCGCACAGGACGGCCTCCAGGCCCCGGACATAGTCCCGGGTGACGCCGTACTTCACCGCCCGCATCCCCCCGGCATTGGTGCTGATATTGCCGCCGATGCTGGAGGCCTTCTCGCCGGGGTCCGGCGGGTAGAAAAGCCCCTCGCCCTCCACATAAGCCTGAAGGTTCTGAAGTAGGATGCCCGGCTCCACGGTAACGGTGAGGGTATCCCGGTCCAGCTCCAGAATCCGGTTCATCCGGGAGAGGTCCAGGATGATCCCGCCCTGGAGGGGCACGGTGGACCCCACCAGATTGGTGCCCGCCCCCCGGGGGGTGACGGGAATGTGATGCGCATGGGCGTACCCCAGGATGCCGCTGACCTCCTCCGTGGAGAGGGGGAACACCAAGGCCTCCGCCTGGCCGTGGAGGCGGCCCAGGGCATCGGTGAGGTACGCCGGTGGTATACTGTCAAAGACCAGGCGGGATGCGTCGCCGATGATGTCCCGCAGGGCCTGCCGTTCGATCTGCATAGTCAATTCCTCCTGTTTAAGAGGAGCCCCTCCCCGCTTGGAAAGGGGCTCCCCGGATGTCCGGTTACTGAGCCAGCAGGTCCTGGTCCCAGCCGACTTTAATGAAGTACCCGCCGTAGTCCTCGTTGAAGACCTTTTCCGTGGCCTCGCTCTGGAAGGCTTTGACCACCTTCTGATAGGTCTCCACCTTGGCGGAGTCGCCGAGGTCCGCAGTCCGGGCGGCAATCAGGTTCCAATACTCCTCCACGTCCAGCACGCTGTCCTTGTAAATCGCCTCGTCGGTCTTCAGGCCGAAGTCCAGGGCGTAGTTTCCATTCACCACGGCGGCGGCCACGTCCGGCAGGGCCGAGGGAATGACGTTGGCTTTCAGCTCCTCAATGGTGATTCCCACATTGTAGGTCTCGATATCCTCCAAGGTGGGATTGAATCCCGCCGCGTCGCTGATTTTAATAAGGCCCGCTGCCTCCAGGACTTTTAGGGCCCGGCCGCCGTTGGTCAGGTCGTCGGGGATGGCCACCACATCGCCGTCCTTTAGCTCCTCCACGGAGGAGACCTTCTGAGAATAGAGGTTCAGCGGGATGATAAAGGTGTTGCCGATGGTTTGAATCTCATAGCCATAGCTTTCAATCTCGCTTTGGAGGTAAATGCGGTGCTGGAAGGCGTTCAGGTCGATGTCTCCGTTGGCTAGGGCGTTGTTGGGGGTCACGTAGTCGGAGAACTGGACGAATTCCAGATTGATGTCCTCCGCTTTCAGCGCTTCCTGGGCAGACTTCCACAGGTCTTCGTAAATCGTGCCCACAACGCCCAGGGTCACTGTAACGGGCTCGGCGGGAGCGTTGGAGCCTCCGGACCCGCCGGAGCTGCCGGGGGCCCCATCAGAGGTGCCTCCTCCGCAGGCGGCCAGGGTCAGAAGCAGCAGGGCAGCGAAAAGCGCGATGGTTAAAGTTTTCTTGATGTTCATGATGATTTCCTCCAAAAAGCAATTTTTGTTATAGTGTCAGGGACAGGCGGAAATTGTCCCGCATGGTTTCGCAAGAGGCATTGAACCGCTCTTGTTCCTCTGGAGTAAGCGCCAATTCGATGATATCAGCAACGCCGTTCCGGTTCAGCATGGCCGGGACGCTGGCGTACACGTCCCGCTGGCCGTATTCTCCCTCCAGAAGCACGGATACCGGGAGAATTCGGTTTTCGTCGTGGAAAATAGCCCGGACCACCTCGGCAATGGACGCGCCGATGCCGAATTCCGTGGAGCCCTTTCCACCGAGAATCATCCATCCCCCGGCCCGCCCGGCGGCGGCAATGGCCTCCAGGTCCAGTTTGCCATACGTGTCCGGCTGCTCTTCCCGGAGCTGAGACAGGGGCTTTCCCGCGATGCTGACGGCGGACCAGGGGACCATCTGGCTCTCGCCGTGTTCCCCCAGGACATAGGCAATGACGGACTTCCGGTCAATACCCACTGCTTCGGAGATCGCCCGCCGGAGCCGGGCGGAATCCAGTGTGGTACTGGTGGAGAGGACCTGCCGGGGAAGCCAGTTCAGCTGGTGCTGGAGGTAGTGGGCAATCACGTCGGCGGGATTGGAAATACTTAAAATCATTCCGGCAAAGCCGGACATTCGGATGCCCTCCGTCACGTCCTTCATGACTTCGATGGTTTGCCGCAGAGTGTCCATGCGGGTCTGGCCCTTGCTCATGTCCGGCAGGGGCCCGGCGGCGACAATCAGCAGCTGGGCGTCCTCCGCGTCGGCATAGCCTCCCGCCCGGACAAGGGCGTGGCTGGGCAGGTATGCCGTGGCGTCGGACAGGTCCAGCGCCTGGGCCTCCGCCTTTTTGCGGTCAATGTCGATGTAGACGATTTCCTCCGCCAGTCCTTGGGACAGCAGGGCATAGCCCGCGTGGGAGCCTACGTGTCCCGCTCCAATGATGACAACCTTTCGCCTTTGCAGTTCCATGTACATCCTCCTTAGTGGGTGGTCTTCCTGACCACCCGGCCGCCGATAAATTCGATGATACAGACGATGACCACCAGCAACACCACCGTCACGTTGGTCACGTCGGCCCAGTTCCGGTCGTGGCCGTAGCGGACGGCAAAGTCCCCCAGGCCCCCGGCCCCTACCACGCCGGCCATAGCCGTCAAATTCAAAAGGCTCACCAGGGTGATGGTGGTGCCCCTTGCGATGGCGGCTACGCTCTCCCGGAGGTAGACTCGGAAGATAATCTCCCAAGGGCTGGAGCCCATGGAGAGAGCTGCCTCAATGAGTCCATGGTCCAGCTCCGCCAGAGCGCTCTCCACCTGCCGGGAGAAGAAGGGCACGGACCCGAAGACCAGGGGCACGATGGCCCCCCGGACGTACAGCGTCGTCCCCATCAGGGTCCGAGACAGGGGCATCACCCAGGTCAGCAGGATGATGAAGGGGATGGACCGGAACAGACTGACGGCCTTGTCCACGATCTGGTACAGCGGGCGGTTTTCCAGGATGTTTCCCGGCTTCGTCACCGTCAGCAGCACCCCCAGAAGCATCCCCAGCAGGAAGGAAACTGCCCCGGACCACAACACCATCAGCAGCGTATCCGCCAGGGCCTCCCACAAATCGGGAAGCCGCTCCATCACATGAGGCAGCCAATTAACCAGCGTCTCGCGCATCCTTCAGCACCTCCACTCCCACGTTTTTTTCAATCAGGTATTCCACCGCCGCTGTCACCCTTTCCCGCTCCCCGCCGATGATGGCCACCGTGCCGCCGATGGGTGCCCCCTGAATGATCTCGATGTCGGCGAAAATAATGTTCAGAGACACGTCAAACCGCCGGGACGCCTCGGAGATCACGGGCTCCGAGGGGCTCCGCTCCACGTAGCTCAGCCGGACAATCAGTTCCCCGGGCTTGAGACGCACGACGGGGGAATCCTGGGCAATCAGCTCCTCGATCTTCTGGAGATTGGAGGTGGTGCGGATGAAGCTCCGGGTGACGGGCTCCCTGGGCCTGGCGAAGATGGAGAACGCCTCCCCCTGCTCCACCACCCGGCCCCGCTCCATGACGGCCACCCGGCCGCAGATCTCCTTGACCACCGCCATCTCGTGAGTGATGATGACCACGGTGATGCCCAGGGTCTCGTTCAGGTGTCTGATGAGGGAAAGGATGGCCTTGGTGGTCTGGGGGTCCAGGGCGGAGGTGGCCTCGTCGCAGAGGAGGACCTTGGGGTCGTTGGCCAGGGCCCGGGCGATGGCCACCCGCTGCTTCTGCCCGCCGGAGAGCTGCCGGGGATAGGCGTCCGCCTTGTCCCCGATCTCCACCAAGTCCAGGAGCCTCTGGACCTTCTCCCGGATATCCGCCTTGCTGAGGCCGCTGCCCCGGAGCGGGTAGGCCACGTTGCCGAACACCGTCCGGGAGGGCATGAGGTTGAAGTGCTGGAAGATCATGCCGGTCTTCTTCCGGGCCTGCCGGAGCTCCTTCGTCGCCAGGGCGGTCAGCTCCTGTCCGTCCACCGTCACGGTCCCGGCAGTGGGCCGCTCCAACAGGTTCATACACCGGACCAGGGTGGATTTTCCCGCCCCGGAGAAGCCGATGATGCCAAAGATTTCCCCCTTCTCGATGGAAAGGGACACATCCCGGACGGCATGGACCTGCCGCTGGCCGTTGCCAAAATCCTTGGAAATGTGGTTGAGTTCTATCAAGCGAATCCCTCCTTTAAGACGCAAAAAAGCGGGGAGCTCACGGCTCCCCGCTTTGGCCGGCAGTCGTTAAACCGGCGCGGCGCGTCAGGTCAAACGATTCCTCGGTACTTCAGGCAGGCGGCAAGTGAGCGCAAAGAACGCTGGACATTCATCATGCCCATGCACATGCCGGCCTGCATTCGGAAACCACGAATACGCATTGCGCGCGCCTCCTTTAACATACTTGGTTGATTGGTATATTAGCACTTGAAAACGCTTTTGTCAACGAAAAACCAGGAAAGGGGGAAAATCTGTCGGACTTTCCAAAAGTCCGCAGTGCCGGGCCGGAATTTTTAGAAGCCCTCAATCCTGGAACAGCGGCGTGGAGAGGTAACGGTCTCCCGTATCGGGCAGCAGGGCCACGATGGTCTTGCCCCTGTTCTCGGGCCGCTTGGCCAGCTGGATGGCCGCCCAGACCGCCGCGCCGGAGGAGATACCCACCAGGACGCCCTCCTTCCGGCCCACCAGCTTCCCGGCGGCGAAGGCGTCCTCGTTCTCCACGGCAATGACCTCGTCATAGACGCCGGTGTCCAGCACCTCCGGGACGAAGCCCGCGCCGATGCCTTGGATTTTGTGGCTCCCGGCGCTCCCCTTGCTCAGCACCGGGGAGGCGGCGGGCTCCACAGCCACGACCTTCACGGCAGGATTCCGCTCCTTCAGGTAGGCTCCCACGCCGGTGACGGTGCCGCCGGTGCCAACGCCCGCCACGAAGATATCCACCTTCCCC
>JAAVZX010000056.1 GCA_022791875.1 Oscillibacter sp. | reverse complement strand
GCGGACGTGTGGGTCCTTCCATTGGCATGAAAGGACCCACAGATTAGTAAAAATAAATATTCAGCGGGTAAACGACCGTTTACCCGCAGATAAAGTTTGGGGTCCAGCCCTTTTCAAAGGGCTGGTGGGGTCCAGGGGCCGTGGGAAAAACCCTGGCCACCGGAGGCCCCCCGTATCTTACGCTCCGCGAGTTAGCGGCAAATAACTCATGAAGGGAGAGATTGAAATGGAAGGTAAAGAGATTAAGATTGCGCTGGCGGGGAATCCGAACTGCGGGAAGACGACGCTGTTTAACAGCCTGACGGGGTCCAACCAGTATGTGGGCAACTGGCCCGGAGTGACGGTGGAGAAGAAGGAGGGGCGGCTGAAAGGGCACAAGGATGTCATCATTCAGGATCTGCCCGGGATTTACTCGCTGTCGCCGTATACGCTGGAGGAAGTTGTGGCGCGGAGCTACCTGGTGGGGGAGAAGCCGGACGCGATTCTGAACATCGTGGACGGCACGAACATCGAGCGGAACCTCTACCTGACCACACAGCTCATCGAGCTGGGACTGCCCGTGGTGGTGGCGGTGAACATGATCGACCTGGTGCGGCGGAACGGGGACGCCATCGACCTGGCAAAGCTGGGAAAGGCCTTGGGGTGCCAGGTGGTGGAAATGAGCGCCCTCAAGGGCGAGGGCGGCATGGAGGCGGCGGAGCTGGCCGTTGCCGCGGCCCAGGCGGGGCCCTCCGGGGAGCTGCCCCATGTCTTCACCGGCAGCGTGGAGCACGCCCTGGCCCACATCGAGGAATCCATCCAGGGCAAGGTGGACAGCCGCTACCTGCGCTGGTACGCCATCAAGGTCTTCGAGCGGGACGAGAAAGTCCTGGAGGAAATGGCTCTGGACGAGGCGCTGACGGCTCACCTGGAGGAGCATATCACCGACTGCGAGTCGGAGCTGGACGACGACGCGGAGAGCATCATCACCAACCAGCGCTACTCGTACATCAGCGGCGTGGTGGGCAAGGCGGTGAAGAAAAAGGCGGCGAAGCACAGCCTCTCCGTCTCCGACAAAATCGACCGTATTGTCACCAACCGCATCCTGGCCCTGCCGATTTTCGCGGCCATCATGTTCCTGATTTACACTCTCGCCATGGGCGGCTGGGCCATCTCCATCGGCACCATAGGCACCGACTGGGCCAACGATGTCCTCTTCGGCCAGTGGGTTCCCAACCTCTTTGACAGCATTTTAGGCGCGTTGAACGTCGCCGAGGGCACCCTCCTCTACGGCCTGATTCAGGACGGAATCGTGGCGGGCGTAGGCGCGGTGCTGGGCTTTGTGCCCCAGATACTGGTGCTGTTCCTCCTGCTGTCCATCCTGGAGGACGTGGGCTACATGGCCCGCGTGGCCTTCATCATGGACCGGATTTTCCGCCGCTTCGGACTCTCCGGCAAGAGCTTCATCCCCATGCTGGTCGCCACGGGCTGCGGCGTTCCCGGCATCATGGCTTCCCGGACCATCGAGCAGGATCGGGACCGCAAAATGACCATCATGACCACCGGCTTCATCCCCTGCGGCGCGAAAATGCCCATCATCGGCCTTTTCGCAGGCGCGGTTTTCGGGGAGTCGCCGTGGGTTGCCATTTCGGCGTTCTTCATCGGCATTGGCGCGGTGGTTGTCTCCGGCATTATGCTGAAAAAGTTCAAGGCGTTTGCCGGCGACCCGGCCCCCTTCGTCATGGAGCTTCCGGCGTATCACGCCCCGTCGGCCACGAACGTCCTCCGCGCCACCTGGGAGCGGGGCTGGTCCTTCATCAAGCGGGCGGGCACCATCATTCTGGTCAGCTCCATCATTCTTTGGTTCCTCCAGGGCTACGGCTTTGAGAACGGCGTCTTCCAGGCCGTGGAGAACAACAACGACTCCCTCTTAGCCATGCTGGGCAGCGCCATAGCCTGGATGTTCGCCCCCATCGGCTGGATGGGCGACATGGCCTGGAAAGCCACCGTGGCGACCCTGACGGGTCTTATTGCCAAGGAAGAAGTGGTCAACACTTTCGGCGTTCTGTATCAGTACGCGGGCGAAGCGGACCTGCTGGAGGATGCATCCAACATCTACGCCGCCATCGGCGCGGATTTTGGAGCCATGGCCGCATACAGCTTCATGATTTTCAATCTTCTCTGCGCCCCCTGCTTTGCCGCCATGGGCGCCATCAAAAGGGAGATGAACAACGCCAAATGGACCGCCGCGGCCATTGGATATATGTGCGTTTTTGCCTACGCAATCTCCCTGATTGTCTTCCAACTGGGCGGCCTCATCACCGGCGAAGCCTCTTTCGGCCTTGGCACGATAGCCGCGCTGATTGTCCTGGCAGCAATTCTATACTTACTATTCCGCAAAGGCTGCCAGCCCAGCCAGGAAAAAGCATAACAGAAAGGAGCCAAAATGCCTCCAATTTTAGGAAATCTGATAGTAATCCTAACCTTAACAGCAGTTGTAGCCCTGGCCCTCCGCTCGATGTGGCGAAGCCACAAGAGCGCCGCCCACTGCACCGGCGATTGCAGCACCTGCCACAGCTGTCACACAAAAAAGGAAACGCCCCCCTCGTCATGAGGGAGGCGTTTTCCATCAATGCAGTTCAGACACCAGGTTATCAACGGCATGATCCACAGCGACACCCAGTTTGTGGATACTCCGCCCCACCTGCGTCTTCATAGGGTCCTTCCCCGTCGGGGTCATCATCCCCACTGCCGCGCCGGCCATCAGGCCCGCGCCGATGCCGATCCAGAATCCGGTACATGTCTTCATACTCACGTCACTCCTTTTTGGCACGCAGGTAGTATGCGCCCGAAAGGGTGGTGCCATGCATGGAAGTAACTGCCAGTTACGGGGGGCCTCCGGCGGGTCACTTTTTCTCGAGAGAAAAAGTAACCAAAAAGAGCTTTAACTCGACGCGAATCCGGTGGTTGTTATGGCCTGTGCGCCGAAACGGGGTGCAGAGCGGTGGGACCTTCCATTGCCATGGAAGGCCCCACATATTTTATATTCGCACCTCTGGGGATGCACACCGTAGGGGCCGCCGCCCTCGGCGGCCCGTCCTCCGCGCCCCTGGCAGTTGCGACGGACGCGCTTATTTTCTCTCCAAAACCTTCTTCACAGCCGCGATAATATTAGGTGCTCTTAAACCGTACTCATCCATCAGGAAATCCTGCGGACCCACCTGGCCGAACTGGTCCTGAACCCCCACGAATTCCTGCACAGTAGGCAGATTCCGCGCCAAACAGTTGGCAACCACGCTGCCCAGGCCGCAGGTAACATTGTGATTCTCTGCCGTGACAATCGCCCCCGTTTCACGGGCTGCTTTCAGGAGCAGTTCTTCATCCAGCGGCTTCCAGGTGAACATGTCGATCACCCGCACGGAAATCCCTTCCGCCTGGAGCGTCTCATACGCTTTCAGTGCTTCGTCCACCATAATGCCGGAGGCCACAACGGTGCACACGTCATTTTCACTCTCATGCAGAACGACGCCCTTGCCGATCTGGAACTCGGAGCCCTCGCCGTAAACCTGAATCACGCTCTTGCGCGGGAACCGCGTGAAGCTCACGCCCTCCACGTCAACCAACTGCCGCGTAATGCTTTTGAGCTGATCGTAGTCTGTGGCGTCAATCACGGTGCTCTCCGGAATGGACAGGTACATCGCCCCGTCCTCCAAAGGCATATGGGTGCCGCCGTTGAAGGCCGCCGTCACACCCGGATCGCTGCCCAGCACCCGCACGCTCAGACCCGCGTAAGCCGCGGACATGTAAATCTGGTCATAGCAGCGCCGGGAGGAGAAGGTGCCGAAAGAGTGGAAGAAAACCTTCTTCCCGGTGGCCGCCAGGCCCGCGGCCACGCCTGCCGCGTTGCCCTCCGCGATGCCCGCCTGAATGGCCCGGTCCGGGTAATTTTTTTGCAGCATCTTCGTGTTCACGCAGCTCATCAGATCGCAGTCCACGTAACAGATGCTTTTGTCCTCCGCCATCATCTCGTTCAGCGTCAGCGCCATAGCGTCCCGGAAAGCCCGGGAGTCCTTTTCGTGCTTCCCAATCAGTTTCATGTTTCCTGCCTCCCTCAAGCGTTCCGAATTTCTTCCAGGGCCTTTTCAGAGGCCGCAATGGCCTCCTGCCACTTCTCTTCGCTGGGCTGGGAGGAGTGGTCGTGTTTCGGCTCCGCGAACGTGGCCCCCTTGCCCTTGCTGGTGTTCAGCACGATGCAGCTGGGCACGCCCTTCGTGGCGTAGGCGTTCTGAATGGCGTCGTAAATGGCCTTCACGTCGTGCCCGTCGATGACCTGCGTGTACAGCCCGAAGGACTCCGCCTTCTTCGCCAGGTCGCCGTGGGGGAGGATATCGTCGGTAGCGCCGTCCAGCTGGTAGCCGTTCCGGTCGATGAACACGATGACATTGTCCAGCTTATGGGCGTAAGCGAAGTGAAGGCCCTCCCAGACCTGCCCCTCGTCCGCCTCGCCGTCGCCCACGACGACGAAGACGTGGTTATCCCGCCCGTCGATTTTGTTCCCCAGAGCCGCGCCCATAGCGGTGGACACGCCCTGTCCCAGGGACCCGGTTGTGAGGTCCACGCCGGGCGTGAGCTTCCGGTCGGTATGGCTGGGGAACCTGGTATGCGGCTGATTCAGGGTATAAGCGTCCTCGACGGGGTAGTACCCCATCAGCCCGTAGGTAGCGTAGGCCACAGGCCCGGCGTGCCCCTTGGACAGCACCAGCCAGTCCCGCTCCTCCCAACGCGGATTTTTCGGATCGAACTTCATGACCTCGCCGTAAAGCACGGCCATCAAGTCCGCCAGATCCATAGACCCGCCCACATGTCCGAAGCCTCTGGCGTGGATAATCTTCAACGTCTCCAGCCGAATTTCCGCCGCCAGGACCCTGCACTTTTTCTCATTCATGAAAGCGTCTTCCTTTCTAATCATACACTGCGCATAAAGCATTAACCAGCCCTTCCATTGTACCCCCCCACCGCCCCCGCGTCAATGAAAAAATGGAATTTTCCACCCGGATTTTTCAGCCTTCCGTAAAAATTTCCTGCACTCGAGCTGGGGCGCGAAACGTTTGCGGAAAAATTGCGTCTTATGCTTACGGGGGTCGTTACTTTTTCTTGAAAGAAAAAGTAACCAAAAAGAACTTTTTAACTCGACGCGAATCTGGTGGTTGATGAGGCCGGTTCTTCTGAACCGGGAAGGGAGGATTTTTTTGTTTATGAAAAGGAAAATTTTTGTTGCCGTGATGCTGGTTTTTGCGGGGCTCGCAGTGCTGGCGGTAAGCGCCGGGACGCGGCCGCTGGAGGGCTTGCGGGCGGAGGAGGTGCGGCGGGTCACGGTGAGCCGGTATCCGAATCTGGAAACGGAACTGACAGCGGAGGAAACGGCGCGTTTGGTCCCTCTCCTGAACGCGCTGACAGTCTACCGCAAGGACCCCACCTGGCGTGACTACAGCGGCGACCCACCCGTATTCACCCTGGACCTGACGGACGGCACAACCCTGGTAGTGTTTCCATACAACCCGTTTGTAGTCATAAACGGGACAGGCTATCGCGCCGACCGCAAGGGGATGAAGAATCTGTCAGATTTCGCCAGAGCGATTGAGCCGCAGGCACCTTAACATGGACTGATCTGCCAGGGTCCAGGGAGGCGCACGCCTCCCTGGTGGGAGTCCAGAGGGCAAAGCCCTTTGGCCGCCGGAGGCCCCCCGCCCGCCGGAGGCACAAAAAACCCGGAGGTCCTTCTTGGGCCTTCGGGTTCTTACTGGATCACACCAATTTCTCGAAATACGTGAACGTCTCGTCTTCGCCGGACTTGCGCATACAGGAGGCCAGCATCCGGTAGGACGCCTGGTTCTCGTGGAAGCATTTGGCGAGGACGCGGGTCAGGTGGACCTTGTATAAGGCCCAGTCGGCGACGGCGGCGAATGCCTCTGTGCCGTAGCCGTTGCCGTCGTAGGCGCGGTCGATGCGGCAGCCCAGTTCTGCGCCGCCGCGGTAGTCGAAGTTGTAGAGGACGGCTTCGCCGATGAGCTTGCCGTCCAGGCGGACGGCGAAGTTGACGGCCAGACGGTTGGCGAAGTCGCGCTGGGCTACGTCGAAGAAGCTGCGCTCTTCGACGGGTCCGCCCAGCCCGCCGATGTCGTCGTAGCCCCACCAGCGGTTCCGGTCGGCGTCCAGGACCAGAGCGTTGTAGGCGGGGATGTCGGCCTCGGTCAGGGCGGTGAGGGTGAGGCGTTCCGTTTTCAGGTCCGGGACCGCTTTCACGTAACGTAAAAGCTCGTTTTGGGGCTCGAAACAGTATTTGGGGGCCAGCTTCGCGGGGCCGTATTGGAGCTTGGAGGTCCGGAGGCCCCGGTCGGCGGCGTCGTCCTCGCGGTTGATCCACTGGCAGTCCCTGCCGAAGGTGTCGGCGAAGGATTGGACCAGGGCGGGGTAGACGCCGGTGTAGGAATAGAGGGCCTTTTCGATGTGGATAATCAAAGTGTCGCCGCACTTCTCGGCCAGGGAGAGGGCGATGAGCTTGTCCCCGTCGAACATGCCTCCGGCGATAAACCAGGCTTTTCCGGCCATTTTGAGCATCTTTTTGGCCAATTGCAGCTCATTGAGGGCCTTGGCGTTCTGGCCCTTGGGGAACTCGGCCTCGTAGTCCCGCCAGAACTGCTCAATGGCTGGCGCGTCGGCGGCGGTGAGGGGGCGGAGCTGGGCGTCGGGCCACTGGGTCCGGAATTTTTTGATATGGTTCCGCTGTCCGGAGTAGCGGCGTCCGGAGAAGAATTGCAGGTCCTGCTGGTAGTAGACATAATCCCGCCAGGTGCGGATATCGGAGACGCGGACGTAGGGGTAGCGGCTCAGGAGGCGGGGGGCTTTGCACTCGGGGACCACGGAGATGACGGGGAGACGGCCCCGCTCCAGGCAGTAGGACTCGATGACGGCCAGGGCGGCGTCCTCGTCGCCCTCGGGACCGGGGACGGGGTAGTCGAAGATCCAGCGGCCCTCGTCCTCGTTCCGCACCAGGAGGCACCCGGCGGCTTCCGTCCAGGCAGGGTGGAGCTTGGAGCGCCACATGAGCTTCGTGCCCACGGAGTATTCGCACAGTCCGTAATTGCAGTTTTTGTAGTATCTGCGCAGCTTTGGCGCGTCCTGTTTGGTCACTGGTTTGAACTCCATGGCAGTTCCTCCATAGCCTGGGCGGGGGCGGTGAGGCCCCGCATGGTTCCGGCTTTTGATTGAGATTCAGAAGATAGTATATGCCGAATTTTGATTTTTTCAGCGGCTTTTGCAACATTGTGTTCTTTTGATGTGCTGGAAACGGCCCCTCATTTTTTCAGGGGCGCTTTTTCTCTGCATATTGCCAGAACTAAGCCAGTCAACAGGCATCCGCAGAAAAAGAGGATATATGCCCCGCTGTTCTGGTGCGTGTAATTCCAGCGCCCCCACTGGTCCCAGCCGTCAGAGGAGTAACGCAGCAGGCCGGAGAAACGCAGGCCCCCGTACAGCAGGCCGCACGCCAGGAGCGGCAGGGGAGCCGTCCACAAAAGGGGCCGCCCGCTCCGAAGCAGCATTTTTTCGCTCCGGTACGCGGCGGCGCAGATCCCCCACGCAATCAGAGACGTGACGAGAAGGGCAAACAAAACCTGCACCGCAGGACCAAAGGCATGTGCCCCAAAAAGATATAAGCCGCCCATAATCCTCCTCCATTATCAATTATCCATTGTCAATTATCAATTAAAAATTCTCATTTCAGCCCGATGTAAGCCAATCCGTAGCACCCCGGCCCGGCGTGGACGCCGATGACGGCCCCCAGCTCGTCCCAGGCGTGGTCCCGGATACCCAGGGCCTTGACCACCTTGTCCCGGTAGGGCTCCATGGTTTCCAGGCACTGGGAGTGTCCGAACATGACGCAGTGGCGGCTGTCCACGGGGTAGTGGGCGGCGAAATCCAGGGTGTAGCTGAGGATTTTCTGCGCGCCCCGGACACGGCCCACGGACTTTACCTCGCCGTCCACGATGGCGACCACGGGGGAGATGTTCAGCACGGTCCCCAGGGCGGCGGTGGAGGCGGAGATGCGCCCGCCCATTTTGAGGTATTTCAAGGTGCCGATAAAGGCGATGAAGCGGACCCGGCCCCGCAGCTCTTCCAGGGCCGCGGCGATTTCAGCCGCGCTCTTCCCCGCGTCCCGGAGCCGCACTGCCTCCCGGACCAGAAGCCCCTCGCCGATGGTGACGTTGAGGGAGTCCACCAAGTGCAGCCGCTCCCCGCCCTCCACCATGCTCTGGGCAATGACCGCCGACTGGAAGGTCCCGGAGAGCTTGGAGGACATGAGGATCGCCACCGCCTCGTCCCCGTTCTCCAGTAGGGGCTGGAAGGCGTCGCAGTATTCCTGGGGGTTGACCTGGGTGGTCTTGGGGAGGACCTTCGCCTGGGCCTGCTTGGCGTAGAACTGGTCCTTGTCGATGTCCACACCGTCCGTGTAGACGCCGTCCTCGAAAATGACACGCATGTGGATGAGGCGGACGTTCAGGGCCTGGGCCTCCTGGACGGTCAGGTCGCTGGTGGAATCGGTGATGATGTGTACTGCCATGGGTACCTCCTTTGTGTTCCTTTTCTTGAAAGAAAAGGAACCGAAAAGAACTTTAACTCGACGCGAATCCGGTGGGCGGGGGTGGATTCTGCGGTTTTATTGGGCTTTTTTCAGGGCTTCGATTTCGGTGCTGTGGAGGGCGGTGACTTCTTCCAGGGCGCCGACGCGGTCCTCTACGGCCATTAGGGCCTCCGATGGGGCCAGCTTTTCCAGGGCCGCGTCCAGTTTTTCGGAGAGAAGGTTGAACTGGGGCTGGAAGACGTTTTCCATCAGGATTTCTACGTCTCTCATGATTTCTTTTTTCTGCCGGGCCAGTTTCAAGTCCATTTCTTCTACGATTTCTTTTTTCTGCCGGGCCAGTTTCAGGTCCATTTCTTCTACGATTTCTTTTTTCTGCTGGGCCATTACTCCCAGAAGATCCAGCTTCTGCTGCGCCAGCAGCGCCGCAATTGCCTGCAAATCATTACTATCCAGCATTTTCTTCACCTCACGCCTTTATTATAAGGAGTCCCCGCGCCCCTGTCAAGCCGCCCCTAGTCCATCTCCGCTTTCAGAATCATCCCCGTCACCGCGTCGATTTCATACTCATAGTCCGTGCGGCCCACCTCAAACTTAATCTCATAGCGGTACAGCCCGCCGTCCCGGTCCAGCTCGCACTCATACTCCCGGATCTCCCCGGCGCTGACGCCCGCGTGGGCCAGGGCGGCCTCCTTGGCGGCGGCGTCGCCGATGAATGTGGGGTTCTGCGGCGCGGCGCTCTGGGTGGGCGCGCGGTCCCCGCGGCTGTCCGTCTTCTGCTCACGCTTGAGGATTGCTCCGTCGGCGGCGCTGATTTCGTAGTCATACTCTGTGCCATTGCACCGGAACTCAATCTCGTAGACCTGCACGCCGTCCTCCCAGTCCACCTTTGTTTGCAGACCCGTCACATCCTCCTGGCTGACGCCCGCGTCCTCAAACGCGGTTGTCCAAGCCGCGTAGGCCGACTCCAGAGACATATCGGCATTTGGCGGAAGCGCCCCGCGCTCGGTGGTCTGGCTTTTCAGAATAGCCCCGGTGTAGAGGTCGATTTTATACTCGTACTCCATCCCGCCGGGAACGGCAAACTCTACCTCGTAGCACTCCGGCTGGCCGTCCTCGTACTCCAGCCAGACATTGCAGTAGCTGGTGTCCGCCTCGGCCACCCCGGCCCGCTCCAGGGCGATCTCCTTCGCGCGGCTCTCGCCGATGAGGCCGCTGGGGACCTGGGGGGCGGCGCCGCCGTCCTGGGCGGGGTACAGGCTCATGATGTCCTTCGTGCCGCTGAGGATGTCGCCCTTGTAGGCGTCCACGGTGTAGTCGAAATCCCCCAGGCCGTAGAGGTGCAGCTCCACGTCGTAGTGGGCGGGGATTTTGTCCAGCTCCGGGTCCACTTCCACGGTCACGGAGTCGATTTCCAGCACGCCTGCGTACGCCTGGGCGGCGTAGGAGGCGGCTCCCGCGCCGATGGGGAGGCCCGGCGCGCCCGCGTCCCGGAGCTGGGACAGTTCCTCCACGCTGAGCCTGGACAGGTCCTCCGCGGACAGCCCGCCGTTGCGGCGCTGGACATCCTCGATCAGCTGCACAACGTGCTCCGGCAGGTCGTCGGGACTGCCAGGGCTGTCGGGGACCGCGCCGCCTGCATCGACGGTGGACGGCGGCAGATCGCCCTGCTGCGCGGGGGCGTGGGAGACGCGCCAGCTATAGAAGGCGAAGCCGCAGGCCAGCAGGACAACCGCCGCCGCGGGGAGAATCAGGCCCCGCCCCTTCGCGTCCAGGAACGCGCCCAGTTCCTGGAAAAATCCCTTCTTATCCTCCATGGGTAAAACCTCCTTGTCAATATCGCTTCGTCCAGTCCGCCATCAGCAGGACCGGAAGAGTCCATAACAGCAGAAACGTCTCCAGGGCCAGGGGGGTCAACAGGCCGTACTGGCCCAGGGACACTAGGTAAAAGGTGAGCAGCACCCCCGCCCAGCTCCCCAGAAGGGACAGGATGATCGCCCGCCGCACCGCCTTGCACAGCCGTAGGCTCCCCGCCACGGCCTCCGCGTAGGGCAGCAGGCCCTCCCGGAACAGGAGCGCGCGGGGCAGGTCGTGGTCGTTCTCCGCCTCGCTGAGGGCTACCCGCTCCGTCAGGTCCGGGTACTCCAGGCGGATGTTCTTGCTGAATTTCCGCCGGATCAGCGCCGGGGTGATGTTGGGGTCCCGGGAGGCCAGGACCGGGAGAATCCGGCTCCGGCGCATCATTTTCAGGGCGAAGTCCACGTTTTCCGACGGGTTGTACTTCACCGCGAACACGGCGATCAGGCGCCGGTCCACCGCCAGGAAGACGCCGGTTTTCAGATTGATTTCCCCCGGCAGGCGGATATCCATCTTTTTCAGGAAGTTGGCCGTGCCCATCAGGACGGACTCGCCGCGGATGGTCCCGGCGTAGCCGCCCTCCTCGTAGAAGCTGAAATCGTCCACGTCCTCGTAGCGCCCGCCCTCACTGCGGATCAGGCCGTCAAAGAGGCGGGTCAGGCCGCAGCCGGCGGCGCGGGCCATGGAGGCCGCGTAGGACACGGCCACGTCGGACGTCTCCCCGTAGGTCTTGCGGCCCTTGAGGAAGACGGTGCCGGGTGGAAAGAGATCCGTGTCCGTGACGATCATGCAGCGGCGGGCACTGATTTTTTGCGCTCCGGACCAGGAGGCCACGGCGCAGCCCGTCTTTTGCAGGTGCCGGGACAGCAGCGCCCAGGGAAAGGACCAGCACAGGGGCAGGGAGAAGGTGCCCGCCGCCGCCAGGATGGCGGACCAGTTCAGGAAGAAGTCGGCGCTGCGCTCCTGGCCCATGGAGCTGAGACCCGCGAAGACCACCGTGGCCACGGTGAAAACGGGCAGGAGGGCCGTCTGGAACAGGGTGGCGATGTCGCTGCGGGCGGCGGTGGTGTAGAAGCCGCGGACGCTCCCCCGCTGCTTGCAGGCCCCCCGGTCCGTGCCCGCGATGAGGTAGGGGGGCGCGGCGTCCACGGAGGCGGCGCGGTACATGTCGTACATCCCCTGGCTCTCCCAGCACACCCCCCACTGGGCCGCGGCCAGGGCCAGACAGCTTACGGCGGCGTAGGGCATGGCGTCCGTCCGGGCCTCCAGGCGCAGGCGCAGAAGGCAGTCCGCCGCCGCGGCAAAGGCCGACAGGGCGATCAGCAGCTCGCTGACACAGCGGCCCCGCAGAAGCAGGGTGAAGCCCTTCACAAACACGTGGCGGCTCAGCAGGGCCGTCAGGGCCAGGAAGGCCAGAAGAAACAGGGTCTGGAAATGGGGGTCCCCGGACCAGAAGGGGACGAATAGGCCCTGGCGCTCGATGAGCAGCACCAGCGTGGGGACCAGGGCGGCAAGAAGGGCGGGGAAGCGGGTGCGCCTGCGGCGCAGCCAGTCCCGGCGGTGCTCCATGGCGGCGTCCCACAGGTCCGGCTCAGGGCCGATGGGCTCCGGATCGGGTTCCAGCTCCGGTTCAGGGGGCGGGGGGATGCGCTCGGAGTCCTCCAGGGGGCGGCGCTGGAAGAGCTTTCGTTTTTTGGGAGGCAGAAACGCCTCTGACGCCTGCTCCTCCATCACGGCGTCCACGGTGAAGTTTACCACGTCCTCGATGGAGATGGACTTGGAGACGCCGGGAATCCGCTCCGGGTCCGCCGGAGGCGGCGGGGGCGGCGCGGCCTCTGGTGCAGGCGGTACAGCCGCCTCGGGTTTTTCCGCGTTTTCCCCAGGTTCTTCCACGGGGACGGTGGGAATTTCGGGGGCTTCGGGGATATGTAACAGCTCGTCGGGGGAGGGGTCGAAGCCCTCCGGTTGGGGGGTGGGCACAGGCTTTTCGGGCGCAGAAGGTTCGGGGGCCTTGGCTGGCTCCTTTACAACGGGGGCCTGCGGCGGCTCCGGCGCAGGTTCAGGCGCCGTTTCCCCAGGCGTATCCGGCGGAACGGGCGCTTCCCCATCGCCCTCCGGGACCTCCTGCAAGAGGTGGGCCTCCAGGTCCCGTCCGTACTCGGCGAGGATTTCCTCAAGGGAAAATTCCTCGTCGGAGGGGGGCACATCTGTGGAAGCGGCGGGAATGGCCGTGACGGGGGGATGCGCCGCCTGCTCTAATTTTTTCTCGTCTTTGGGCATAACGGAATCCTCACGAACCGGAACCCAGCCGCTGGCGCACGGCCTCATAGAGAAGGATGGCCGCGGCGGCGGAGGCGTTCAGGGAGTTCAGCTTGCCCCGCATGGGGATGCTGACTAAAAAGTCGCAGTTTTCGGCGGTCAGGCGGCTCATGCCGCTTCCTTCGCTTCCGATGACGATGGCGGCAGGCCCTTTCAGGTCGGCCTGATAGAGGGGGGTAGACCCGTCCGCGGCGGTGCCGAAAATCCACACGCCCTGCTTTTTCAGCTCCTTCAGCAGCGCCACCAGGTTCGGCACCCGCGCCACGGGCACATGGGCCACGGCCCCGGCGGAGGTCTTTGCCACCACGGCAGTCAGTCCGGCGCTCCGCCGCTTGGGAATCACCACCCCATGTGCCCCCGCGCACTCAGCGGTCCGAATGACGGCCCCAAGATTATGTGGATCGGACAGCTCATCGCAGACCACCAAAAGGGGCGGCTCCCCCTTCTCAGCCGCCGCGCGCAGAATATCCTCCACCGAGGCATACTCCCGCACCGCCGCCAAAGCGATCACGCCCTGATGTGCATGAGTGCGGCTCATAGCATCCAGCTTCCTCCGATCCGCCTCCACCACCACGGCCCCCGCCGCCCGTGCAGAGGAAGCGATAAACCCCAAAGCTTTATCGCCCCCGCCGCCCTTTTGCAGGTAAATCTTGTCAATCACCACCCCGGCCCGCAGGGCCTCCAGCACCGCATTCCTGCCTTCGATCATGCCATCGGCTATCGCGTCTCTTTCGTACATCGTGAACCTCCTCATACGGGGGGCCTCCGGCGGCCAGGGGCTTTGCCCCTGGACCCCACCAGCCCTTTGAAAAGGGCTGGACCCCAAACTTTATCTGCGGGTAAACGGTCGTTTACCCGCTGTGTCTTTATTTTTTACTATTCTGTGGGTCCTTTCATGTCAATGGAAGGACCCACACGCCTGCACCCCGTTCCGACGCATAGACTACATCAACCACCAGTTTCGCGTCGAGTTAAAGCTCTTTTCGCTTCCTTTTCTCTCGAGAAAAGGAAGCCGCCGGAGGCCCCCCGTAAACTGGTACAGTCTACAGTATACCATAGCACAGCGGAACAATAAAGCGGGAATTTACAGAAACTTCATGAAAAAATTGTGGATGGTCTTGTGAGTTTGGTACTTCTGTGTTATACTGCTTTATACTTTCGCGCGGCGTTTTCCTTTGAAAGGAGTATTGACAGATACATGGACCAAAATAATAAGAACAATAAACCTGGCGGCGGGAAGAATAATAATGGCAGCGGGAATTGGCGGGGGTTTGTTCACCTCATTTGCTGGGCGCTGTTGCTGACCGCCGTTGTCGGCTATGCCGGGAACTACATGACCTCTACGGCGCATCGGGCTTCCTCTGTGGAGCTGGAATACAGCGCGTTCCGGGAGCTGGTGGAGGATGGAAGCGTTGAGACGGTTGAGTTTGATACCGACGAGTCTATCCTCTTGATTACCCTCGGGGAGGGGAAGACCTACACGGACAGCGAGGGGACTGTTTACACCCGAACGGTCGTGGAGAAGACGGAGACAGACCCTGGTTTCGATGGGTATACCTTTGTGGATGAGCTGGGGCGTGAGCAGAGGGTTACGCTGGAGTTTTTCACTGTGCAGCTCCAGTCCAACGACGCTACCGTCGACTACCTCGTGGAACACGACGTCTTCGTCAACGAGGACTACCAGCCTCCTATCAGCCCCCTGCTGCTGTTCCTGATCAATCTGACGCCCTTCCTGGTGATCGTGCTGGTTATGACGCTGGTGATGAGCTGGATGGCCAAGAAAGGCATGGGGGGCATGGGCGGCATCGGCGGCGTGGGGAAGGCCAACGCCAAGGTGTATATGGAGAAGTCCACCGGCGTTACCTTCCGGGACGTGGCGGGGCAGGACGAGGCCAAGGAATCCCTGACGGAAATCATAGACTTTTTGCATAACCCCGGAAAATATACGGAAATCGGCGCGAAATTGCCCAAAGGCGCTCTTTTGGTAGGCCCTCCGGGCACTGGTAAGACACTACTGGCGAAAGCCGTGGCGGGAGAGGCGGGAGTGCCCTTCTTCTCTATCAGCGGATCTGACTTTGTGGAGATGTTCGTGGGCGTGGGCGCGAGCCGGGTCCGGGACCTCTTCAAGGAGGCCAATAAGGTGGCCCCCTGCATCGTCTTCATCGACGAGATCGACACCATCGGCAAGAGCCGCGACAACCGCATGGGCGGCAACGACGAGCGCGAACAGACCCTGAACCAGCTTCTGGCGGAAATGGACGGCTTCGACCCCACCAAGGGCGTCATCCTCCTGGCGGCGACGAACCGTCCGGAGGTCCTGGACCAGGCCCTCCTGCGTCCCGGACGCTTCGACCGCCGGATTACCATCGACCGCCCGAATCTGGCGGGCCGTATTGCTACGCTGGAGGTCCACACGCGGAACATCAAGCTGGCGGAGGACGTGAACCTGAGAAAGGTGGCCTTGGCTACGGCGGGCTGTGTCGGCGCGGACCTGGCGAATCTGGTGAACGAGGCGGCTCTGCGGGCCGTCCGGAAGGGCCGCAGGCTGGTGAGCCAGGAGGATATGCTGGCCGCTTTCGAGCTGGTGATTGCGGGCACGGAGAAGAAGGGCAGCGTGCTCACGGAGTTCGAGAAGAAGCTGGTGGCCTACCACGAAGTGGGTCATGCCATGGTGGCCTATAAGCAGAAGAACACGGAACCCGTGCAGAAAATCACCATCGTACCCCACACCCAGGGCTCCCTGGGCTACACCCTCCTGATGCCCGAAGAGGACAAGACGGAACTTCGGACCAGGGACGAGCTGATGGCAAAAATTGCCGTCTCCATGGGAGGCCGCGCCGCGGAGGAAGTGGTCATGGACACCATGACCAACGGCGCCTCCCAGGACATCCAGGAGGCTACGAATATTGCCAGAAACATGGTGGCGATGTTCGGCATGAGCGACGAATTCGGCATGATGGCCCTGGCCTCCCGCCGGAACCAGTACTTGGACGGCGGCTACGGCATGGACTGCGCCCAGGACACCGCTGCGGCCATGGACAAGGCCGTCAAGGACATCCTGGACCAGTGCTATCAGGCGGCGGTAGAGGTCATTAAGGAGAACCGCGAGGACATGGACAAGGTAGTCGCCTACCTCCTGGAGAAGGAGACGATCACCGGCGGCGAAATGGTAGCCATCATCGAAGGCCGCGACCCCGCCCTCGCCGAAAACCCCTACGCCTCCACCCGCCCTGCGGAAATCGAGGCCCCCGCCCAGAAGGTCCACATGATCTCCCAGAAAATCGAACCGCCCCAGGAGCCGGAAACGACCCCGGCGTCTGACGAGAAGACGGAGGATGAGTGATACGGGGGGCCTCCGGCGGGTTACTTTTCTTGAAAGAAAAGTAACCAAAAGAACTTTAGATCCGCTCTACGCATTGGCAGTCGCGAAAGCGTTCTGCACGGTAACGTGGTGCAAGCGTGTGGGTCCTTCCATTGGCATGAAAGGACCCACAAGTTTTTGCAATGTTGGTTCAGACGCATCCTGCTTCCGCGAGGAGATGTGAGAGCGGAGCGGATCACATGTCTACAGCCCCCGCGCATTCCTCCAGACCTGGATTTTCTGAGAGGTCTGTGCGCTCCCCCGCACCCTGAAAAGATAAATTCCACTTTGTCAAAGAAACCCCCGTAGGAACCAGCCATCGCGCCCACCCAGCTACCCTGATTCAAGTACACACTATAGAAAGGGAGAACATCATGATCCGTCCAGCAGTCATAGAAGACCTGCCCCATATCGCGGCCATATACGACGCCATTTTCGACCAGGAGGAACGCGGCCCCGTTTACACAAACTGGAAGCGCGGAAGTTATCCCACCGCAGACGACGCACGAAAGGCCATAGAGGTCGGAACCCTGTACGCAGGCGAAGACGATGCCGGTTTCATCTGGGGAGTCGTGAACTTCAACGGTATCCAGCTCCCGGAGTACGCCGCCATCCCCTGGAGCATCCCCGCGGACCCGGAGCAGGTCGGCGTCATACACACTCTCTGCATCCATCCCGCCCAGTCCGGGAAGGGGTACGCCCGCCGGACTGTAGCCTTCTGCGAGGACCTGGGCCGCGCCCAGGGCAAGACCGTCATCCGCCTGGACACCTGGGAGCACAATCTCCCCGCCAACCGCCTGTACCCCTCTCTGGGCTACCGCTTCGCCGGGGCCACGGAATTCTTCTTCCACGGCTTCGTGCGGGAAAACTTGAACTGCTATGAGAAAAAACTGTGTCAACGCCAAATTGAAATTGTAAGAAAACGCCGAAGAAATTTTGTAGTTTTTCGGCGGTGGGGTAACAAAATCAGTTGCTTCCTTGCTCAAAAAGAGTGTTCACAATTTGCTGTTTCTGGCGCATAAATTCCTTGCGCTCCTTCAGGCAGTAAGACTCGCCCTTGATGTTAATGACAGTGCAGTGATGCAGGACACGATCCAGGATGGCGGAGGCTATGGTGACATCGGCAAAAACCTCGTTCCACTGGGAGAAGGTCTTGTTGGAAGTAAAGACAGCAGACGTTTTTTCATACCTTCTTGCAATAAGCTGGAAGAACAAATTCGCGCCCTGGATGTCCATGGGAAGGCAGCCAATCTCGTCGATGATAAACATCCTGTACTTGGCCAGGACTTTGAGTTTGCCCGGCAGACGGTTTTCGAAATGGGCCTTCTTGAGCTGCTCAATCAGCTGGCGGCAGTTGATGCAGTAGGTAGAGAAGCGATACTGAGCTGCCACAAGGCCCAGGGCAGAGGTCAGACGGGTCTTGCCCACGCCGGGCGGGCCGAGGAATACTACGTTCTCCCCGTTCTCCAGGAAACGCATGGTGGCCAGTTCGTCAATTTG
>JAAVZX010000055.1 GCA_022791875.1 Oscillibacter sp. | reverse complement strand
ATCACCGGCTAATTACTTATTCGGCTGATTTCCGGAAAAGTTTAGCCTTTTTTCAGAATTTTTTTGCACCCCACGAGAGGGTGCAAAAAAGGTATAGATTTTTTGCAGTTTAGTCTTAAAAAAGTGCATGAAAAAAGCCTGTAGAAGCGAATTCAACAGGCTTTTCTTATTGACAACAGAGACCGATACGGCCCTCTTACCCAATCTGTTCTGCAATATGCCGTCTGTTCCGGACTTTCAGCTCAAGAAAGCAGGGACTATCATACCACTCACCCTCGTCCGGCAGGACATTGCAAAAATGAAGGTGGACGTCATCGTCAACGCGGCCAACACAGAGCTGCAAATAGGCGGCGTCTGCGGGGTGGTTTTCCGCGCGGAGGGCGCTTTGGCGCTTTCGGAAAATGGAAATGCACGGAAGTGAACATACAGTGCGGAACTCCAGCAAAGGGTGGTGGTGGAATACCTGTCTGGCCTGGGCAGCTCTATGTCCATCGCGGAAAATACAAGCTCCGTTCCGGAAACCTTGTGTTGGACTGGGCAAAGTGGACCATAGTCAATAAAGGGGACAAGCAAAATTAAATAAAGAATGAATTTTCAGCCGGGACGGGAGACAGACCGCGGTTGAGGGAGTGGGGGGATGAAGAAGCCCGAGATACAGGGTAGCAGACTCCACTTGAACTGCTCAAGGGACTGGAAGCAGCGCCGGTCCAACTTCTCTTTTTTCAAATACTTGAAAAAGCACTCCATAACAGCGTTGTTGTAGGGATGGCCTTTTGCGGAAAAGGACTGGACCATCCCCAGTTCATCAATGACCATTCGGAAGTCCCTGGAAGTAAACTGAGTACCCTGATCGGCATGAAACATGAGGCCCTTGGAGACACCCCGCAGCCTGACAGCATCCCACAAGATGTCAATTGCCGGGAAACGGTCGAATTTGCTTCCAACCCGACATGCGATGACTTTTCCGACATAGAAATCCAGAATAACACAGATGTGAAAGAACCTTCCACTAACTTTTACACAAGTAAAATCACAGACCCATACCAAATTGAGTGCTTTCGAGTCAAATCTCTGAGAAAGCAGATTCCAGCAGACGATGACATTTTCTTTACCTGACGCAGCTTTCAGCGGTTTCATGGTACTCATTTTGAGCAGCTTCATCTGTCTCATCAACTGGTACACCCAACCTTCGCTGACGGTCACGCAATGCTCCCGCGCAAGACAGTGGGTCATCTTCCTGACGCCCAGCTGTTTGTCGGAGCGGGCATAAATCTCCAATGTCCGCTTCCGAATCTCCATATTTTCCTGCCGCCGGTGGTAGGGTTGATGCCACAGGTGTTTGCAGCAGGTACTGCGGTTGACCTCAATGGAGTATAGAGTGTCGGTCGGACAAGGCGTTGATGGCGTTCCGCCTCTGTTTGAGTGTGGCGTGAAGATTGCATTCGCTTTTGTGAGAAAGGCGGTGATACCGCAAAATATGTCGTTTCCTGCAACTGCATTCAACATACGACCACAAAGGAGCTGACACCATGGATTTAGGGCTGACCTACACAAAAATCGGCGACTACTATTACCCTGACATCACCCTGTCAGACACCACCCAGTATCACATTGGGATGTATGGCCAGAAACATGAGCGGTACTTGAAGGGACACCGCTCCAACGTATGGGCAAGGCTTGTTCTTTCCGAAGGACTTCTCCGGCATCTCCATGAGGTCGATACTGCCTGCAATGAGCAGATGGAATATCTTATCACCGAGATTGCCAAGCGGAAGAGTGTGACCGAGGACTTAAAGCGATTGGATCCCATGACCTGGGTGGGGTACATGAACAATATCCACCACAGGGTGGGGGAAATCGTTCTCCACAATTTGGTGTACGCCTACTAAAGAAAAAATTGGACTGGGCGGAACTGCTTCGGCGGTTCCGTCCTTTTTACGGCGATTTGTAAATTTTTTGTGAATGCTACCATTCGACTGCATAGAACGAGCAATTTCTGTATACTTATTGGGAAGTCCTCATGCAAATCCACAGCTGAATGACCGTCCGAACGAGATATGCTTCAGGCGAAGTGCGCCACGATATGAGCGCGCCAATGGAGAGAACAACGCCGCTGTGAAATCCAGGGGCAGGAACCACGTTTGGGAGGAATGGCAGATCACACGCAAATATATTCAGCGAAAGGGGGAAATCATTGTGATGGATATCGCATTGGCGATAGTAGACATACTGGCGGGAAACCAGCACCCGCCTGCGCGAAAAAACTGTACCGATTGTAAGTGCTGGAAATGCGGCCTGACCGCAGGAAAGGATAGAAATTATCAGCGAGGTTCAAAAGGAAAGCACCGCCGTTATGTACCGGCGGATCGGGTCTACTACATACAAAGTGCGTATCCATTTCAGTGACACCACCCAGGAAAGCATGGAGGATAAAATTATCCGTTTAATTGGCAACGAGACTATGGACATGGCCCCGGAATGTGGTATAATGGAGTTGCCACAAATGAGCCGTCAGCCTGAAGGGAGTACCACATGAGCAGGCAGACGGAGAAAATCACCGCCCTCTACGAGCGGCTGAGCCGCGATGACGAGGCGGTTGGGGATAGTAATTCGATCATCAATCAAAAATTGCAGTTGGAGAGCTACGCCGCCCAGCACGGCTTTACCAACTGTGTCCACTACACCGATGACGGCTGGTCCGGCGGAAATTTCGAGCGGCCCGATTGGAAGCGGCTGATTGCCGACATCGAGGCCGGAAAAGTGGGCTGTGTCATCGCCAAGGACATGGGCAGGATTGGACGTGACTACCTCCAAACTGGATTTTTTACGGATGTATAATTCATTTAAAGATACACACTGATAGCTTGCGCTTACAAATACTCATGCCAATTCAGAATACAAACCCAAGGGGCAGACCAGTAGTCTCCCATCTATTTTCTTTTTGCAGTTCTGTAAAACTGAGAAATCTTCCGTCACAAATGTTGCGCTGATCTTGACGATCTCTACAAGGACATGACTGTCCTCTGGTGAAGTCCATTTGATTAAAAGGTAGGCAGTGCATGGAATTTCCATCCATGTACTGCTCATTTTTTTGTTTCCGGCCAAATTCGATGGATTTTGACCCAAAGATTTCAGTATCATACATTGGAATAAGTCGATTTTTGGCTAAAAGTTTTTTGAAAAATTTTTGCATGATTGGAACAATTCGCCCTTTCTCATGCCATGTATAGTAGAGGGCCAAATCAAAATGATGGGAGGCTGTGTTATGGCAAAGCGAAATAGCCTGTCGCCATCGTACCCGGTGCGGTCATAGAGATACCGCAGGATGGCGGCAAATCGTGGCGGACCCTGTTTTACTGTTTGCCGTAGGAACTTGCGGAAAAATAGAAATCGGCGCTTGATTTACCCCACTACCCCTACGAGGTTTTGCGGACAGACAAGTATGACAGCATCATTTGCTATGATATGTTCAAGCTGCTGGTCTGGGACTGCTACTCATGGAGTGCGTGGCAGTTCTTCCAGGTGAAAGACCGCAAGGGCGTCTATCGAGAAATCCCCGGCAGCAGGGCGCAGTACGCAGGGTGTTTCCCGCTGTGGCAGTTGTCCTACTCCATCATTCTCTACATACGGATGAAATTCGAGAAAAACGGTCTGTCGTTCCAATCGCTCTGCGATGTACCGTCCGGAGTTGACGTGCCGTGGCTGACCTATCAACAGTTTGGCAATCTCGTTGGCAACGGTACAAATCAGATCGTTGCGGAACAGAATTGGCAGCCGGTGATCGACGCCATTGGGGAGAACCGCGATGTGGAGGACTATGATGCCCGTAGCAGTGCCGTCAAAACGGATTTTCTGCGGAAGTGGCACCATGACCGCTCTGGGAAACCAGTTTCTCTCGACGAAATGACAGAAGATGAGGTTTTCTATGCTGTCGGTTCACGGGGAGAGTTTGAACAGAATGTTCTGTCCCAAGTGCAGATCAATACTTTTGCAGAGGGTTATATCAGCAAAAGAGACAGGGAAATCCTGCGGCTTCGGATGGAAGGCTATACAGAGCAGGAAATTGCGGACAGGGTAGGCTATCAGACCGCCAGCGCGGTACACAAGCGGATTAGCCGCATTGCCAGCGCCTACGAGGACTTTGTGACCGCAGAATTTCAAAAGCATTTGAAGCAATAAACGCTCAGCAGCAGTCGCCGTCAGGCGGCTGTTGTTTTTTGCTCAAAAATGAATGAGGAGGAAGCACAGCCGCTGTCCCGTAAAATGAAAGGTTACAGGTGAACGTCTATGATGTAAAAAACGGAGGAAAGAAGATGCCCAATACATATGGATATATTCGTGTCTGCACCAGGGAACAGAACGAGGACCGGCAATTCGTTGCCCTGCGGGAAATGGCGGTGCCGGAAGTAAATCTTTTTATGGACAAGCAGTCTGGAAAAGACTTCAACCGTCCGCAGTACAAAAAAATTATTACGGAGACTGAAAAAAGACGATTTGCTCTATATCAAGAGCATTGACCGTCTGGGACGCAACTATGGGGAAATTCTGGAACAGTGGCGTATTCTCACCAAGGAAAAGGGCGTGGATATCGTGGTGCTGGATATGCCGCTGCTGGACACCCGCAGGGGCAAGGACCTGATGGGGACCTTCCTCAGCGATATTGTCCTGTAAGTGCTGTCCTTCGTGGCGGAGAACGAGCGCACCAATATCCGCAAGCGGCAGGCGGAGGGCATCGAGGCGGCAAAGGCCAGGGGTGTAAGATTCGGCAGGCCGCCTAGGCCACTCCCGGAGAACTATCACAGTGCCTATCAGCGGTGGAAAGCCGGGGCAATCACGGGCACGACGGCGGCGAAGGAGTGCGGGATGCCACTGTCTACCTTTCGCTATCGGGCGGAAATTTACGAAAAGGCTAAATTGTTGTAAAAGGCATTTTTACAAGAACGTGTACTTTTCTGCAAGCGTGCCTCCCCGTTCTGATGACGTCAGAATAACACAAAAAACCAGGATTTCAACAATTTTCCGCATTTTTTCCAAGTCAAACAATTCATGCAGAAAAGCACGCATTTTTCACAAAATTTCTGCCGTCCTCCCGGAAGGGAGAAGGAATAAATGTACCAAGGGAAGCGCAAAAGAAAGCGGCCGATCCGCCGGAGGAATCTTCTGAATCCTGTTCTGTTCGGCTGTCTGATCCTTCTGACTGCCGCCAACATCATCATTTACGCCGCAGGCGGAACAGAGCACACCGAACCGGAACAGCCCTCCGAACCCATACACTCACAGGAGGCCCCGCCGCCCCTGACCTTGGCCGACATCCGCGCGGCGTCCTTCACTGACATTGCCGGCAGCGAGCCCTGGGCGGACTGCGTGCGCTATATGGCCTGCCAGGGGATCATGGGCGGCGCGGGGTCCGGCGTCTTCCAGCCGGAGAGGCTGATGACCCGCTCCGCTGCCGTCACCGCGCTGTTCCGCATGAGCGGAGAGGAGGCTCCCCCGTATGGGGATACCTTTCAGGATGTGCAGGCCGGGGACTGGTACGCCGGAGCGCTGGCCTGGGCTGTGCAGGCGGGCTTGTTCGACGGCTTTCAGACCGAGGGCTACGCGTTCGGCCCCCAGGAGCCTGTGACCCGCGCCCAGCTGGCCATGCTGCTGGTGCGCCATGCGGCCTATATGGCATCCAGGGCGGAGGGAGCTGCGAACAGCTGCCGCCCCTCGGACGCGGCGCTGGATCTGGGAAGCTGCAAGGACGGAAGCTCTGTGCCAGAGGAATATGCGCCCTATGTCTCCGAGGCCCTGGGGCTCGGCCTGTTCAAAGGCATGGTGTCCGACACCGTCTATCCAGACCTTCCGGTAAACCGCTGGCAGACGGCCCAGGCCCTGACGGCGCTCTCCGCCCTGGAAACCGGAGAACCTCTGGCGGCTGAGCTGGCAGGGGCGCTGCAAGCCGGGAGCATACCCGGCAAAACCGCGGCAGACCACGACGCGATGCAGGCCAAAGTGAAGGACTCCGATCCCATGACCGCGGACCATAAAATGCGGGTCGCCTCTCTCAGCAAGGTCAGCGTGGGCATGGCGGCTATGCTCCTGCGGGACCGGGGCGTCATCGATCTGGACGCCAGCATCGGCGATTACTGGGGATTCCCCACGCATAACACCCGCTATCCCAACTCGCCCGTCAGCATCCGGTCCCTGCTGTCCCACACCTCCTCCATCCCCATGTACGGCGACGATGTCTCCCGCTCCAGAAGCGCCGTGGAGGCCAGACTGCGGAGCAACGGGTACAACAGCCTTCAGCCTGGAAGCGTCTGGTCCTGGGGGTACAACAACTACGGCTTCGCCGTCTTGGGCATGACCCTGGAGCTGGCGGCCAAGGACTATCTGGACAACATCCTGGACAAAAACCTCTGGTCCGTTATGGACATCGACACCGCCTTCGAGGGCGGTGAGATTCAGGCAGCGGACAAGCTCGCCACCATATACCGGCACGGCGGCAGCGTCGGGAGGTCCGTGGAGGCCCAGAAGAATTACAAACGTCCCTCAGCGCCCGGCGGCAGCGGCAGCTCCTTTGCCGGAGGCTTGACCATCAGCGCCAACGATTTTGCCAAGCTCCTGAGCCTGCTGGCCAACGACGGAACCTACCAGGGCCTGCGCCTGCTGAGCCGGGAGTCTGTGGAGCTGATGGAAACCCGTTTTGACCAGATTTTATTGGACGGCACCTATCAGGCCCTGCCCCTGCGGAGCCAGGACGGCATCTATGGCCGCGCCCGGCTGTACTACCACACCGGCAGCGCCTACGGCGTGTATAACTTCATGTCCTACGACCCGGAGACGGGGGACGGCATTGTTGTGCTGAGCAGCGGCGCCAGCGCCGCCAGGGACGGGAACGGCATCTACGCCGTCTGCGGGAACCTGGCCCGGTACTTCTACGAGCTGACCGCCAGCCAGCCTGCTACAGAAGCGGCGGCTGAATTGGGGCCGGTAAGCGGCGCAGAGGGCGGAAACGGGTGAATCGGGTGGGCACGGTTTCGGGGAAGGGTGCCTTTATCTGGAAATATACATAAAAAGCAATTCTCCCCGACGGGGGAGTCTGCTGTAAAATCAAACAGAACCAAGGAAAACAATATAAAAAAGGGCTCCTGTCTCTGGCATTGCTTTAGTGATATGCCTGAGCCTCTCCGTTCCCGCTCTGCGGCAGACGCCCTTACTGGCAAGCAGTACTCCCCCCGTTGGTGATTGGGGCAATGGAGCCAGCCTCACTATCAAGGGCGTGACCGCTGGAAGAAAGACACCGGAGCTGTCGTTCTCCTGCTGTGATGACGTTGCTGTGAGCGGCAGTCTGGTTCTGGATATGCTGTATTGAAGTTTGGGGCTCGCAGACCCAGGAACAGCTTCGGGCTATAGTAGAGGAAGTGGCCAGAGCCGCCCTGGAATCCATGATAGCCGGGAAACAGCTTGTTCCGGCAGATACATCCAAGACACAGGAAGGCCCTACACAGGAAGACCTGGCGGATATGCTGGCAAACCTGGATGCCTTCAAATAGACGAAGAAAGTCTTGCCGGGAGGCGGGACTTTTTTCATCCTGTATATCTCGTCATGATACACTGCTGAATCTCTCTGCGCGGTGAAAGGAGGCTGTTATGCCACGCAAACCGAAAGTCACAAGACGTGGAAAAAACGAAGGGAGCATATATCGTCGGAAAGACGGGAAATGGGTCGGTCAGGTGACGCTCGGGTATCGTGAGGATAATGGAAAGCCGATTCGGAAGTATGCTTACGAAAACACCCGGGAAGAAGTTGCCCGTTGGGTTGCCCTGACGCTCAGTACGGAGTTGGGTAAAGAGGCAAAGACACAGCCGGATGACCTGCTTTTGAAGGATTTCCTCCATAGGTGGCTTACCAATTTCAAGTCCCATGAAGTATGCAGCCGGACAATGGAACTTTATTATTCCTGTGAGCGGCTTCATATTGTTCCTGTTTTGGGAAATATTCCGTTGGACCAGGTGACAGCCACTCAGATTCAAAAGCTGCTCTATCAGCTGCAGGCAGACAAGCTGCTCTCGAACCGGACAATTTCATTGGTCCGGAGCGCATTGGTTCAAATGTATGACTACGCTTTGGAGATGCAACTGGTGGAAACCAATCCCGCCCGCAACGCGAAACTGCCCCGACAGCCCAGACGGATCGTACAGGATGACGAGAAGGTGATCCCCATTGCCCAGCGGGAGGCCCTGCTGAATGCGGCTTCTGAAAATGCCATCATGTGCCCGATCATTACCATGCTGATGCTGACGGGGATGCGGATTGGCGAGGTTCTGGCTCTCCAATGGAAGCACATCGATTTCCGAAACAAAACGATTTCGATTCGTCAGTCTGTTACCCGGGAGCTGGTTTTTGACCAGAACGGCAGGACACAAAGCTCGAAGGATACTTTGGGCACCACCAAGACCTGGACCTCTCAAAGAACCATCCAGGCGCCGGACCTGGTGCTGGAACGCCTGCGGGAATGGACGAAGCATGTGACAGGCATGAAGGGCGGGCTGAAGGTGCTGATGCCGGAAGGGTTCATTTTCTTCAGTACCCGGACGATGGGAATGCGGACCTATTCCGGATTTCGGGCCAGTTACCGCCATTTCCTGGAGCGGAACGGCTTTGACCCGGAGGGGATGAACCTGCATCGGTTCCGTCATACCTACGCCTCCATGCTGCTGGAACAGCAAATCAATCCGAAGATTGTGCAGAAGTTGCTGGGGCATCGGGACGTGAGTACGACCCTGAGCGTATACAGCCATGTCGTCCCGGAAGTTTACAGCAGCGTTACGGTGGTGGTGAATGAGGCTTTCAGAACCCTGCTGGATGGAAGCTATAGTCCTAAGCTGAACGCCGATCTGGTCCGTGAACAGCTTCGCCAGCTGGACCTGTTCATCGGCGATGACTTGGATGTCAGCGTCCCCCGCGGCTAAAACCCCGTACAGCTTCATACAGCTACAGCACCATAATAAGGGGGTACAGGACAACATAAGACGGGAAGTTGTCCGCGAGCCATGGACAGCCAGAAAATGGGAAAAAAGAGGAAAGCCTTGCGACACAACGGTTACAAGGCTTTCCTTCTGGTGGACGATACAGGACTCGAACCTGTGACCCCCTGCACGTCAAGCAGGTGCTCTAGCCAGCTGAGCTAATCGTCCGAAACAGAACATGTATAAGATACACGATCCCGCGCCATTTGTCAAGCCCTTTCTTGCACTTTTCTTTTTTTTCTGCTATACTGCCCCCATCCCCCTGAAAGGAGCTGATTTTCCATGCGCCCATGCGCACTTGTCACTGGCGCGTCCCGCGGCATCGGACGGGCCGTGGCCCTCACTTTGGCCCAGGAGGGCTGGGATATCTGCGTCAACTTCCTGGAGCGCTCGGACGCCGCCGAGGAAACTGCCCAGCGCGTCCGCGCCCTGGGCCGGAGGGCCCTGGTCTGCCAGGCCGACGTAGCCAGCGAAACTGCCGTGAGCGCCATGGTCCGCCGCGCCAACGAGGCCCTGGGACCCGTGGAGCTGCTGGTGAACAACGCCGGGATCTCCCACCAGGGCCTGTTCCAGGACACGGACGCCGCCCTCTGGGACCGCATCCTGGCGGTGAACCTCACCGGGGCCAGGAACGCCGTCCGGGCCGTGCTGCCCCACATGCTCTCGGAGAAACGGGGGTGCATCGTGAACATCTCCTCCATCTGGGGCCTCCGGGGAGCCAGCTGCGAGGTGGCCTACGCCTGCTCCAAGGCGGCCCTCATCGGCCTCACACGCTCCCTGGCCCTGGAGCTGGCCCCCTCCGGCATCCGGGTGAACTGCGTGGCCCCGGGCTGCATTGAGACGGACATGGTGCGGGTCCTGGGGGCGGAGACCCGGGCCATGCTGGTGGAGGAAACGCCTCTGGGACGGCTGGGGACTCCGGAGGACATCGCCCAGGCCGTGGCCTTCCTGACCTCGGAGAAAGCCTCCTTTCTCACAGGGCAGGTGCTCACCGCCGACGGCGGCTTTATTGGATAAAACACAAAAAAATTCCCCCGCTTCTCATCTTTCAGCACTTTTCACAAAGATTGCTAATGTTCACAGTTTGTTCATCAAATCCTCCCGCAGGCAGGCTATGATCCTCCCATGGGCCGGGGTTCCGACACCGGAGCGCCGCCCCAAGGAAGAATAAAGGAGTGAAATTATATGTTCAGAAAGACAACTCCCATGGCTCCCAGCGAGGATTACCTGTACGCACTGTATGATAACTTCGCGCAAAACTTCCGCAATTCCAGCAAGGTGATGCCCGACTTCCGGGCCGACATCCTGGACGACGGCGACGCCTACGTTCTGGAGGCTGACCTCCCCGGCTTCAAGAAGGACCAGATCAAGCTGGAGCTCAAAAACCACACCCTGACTATCACCGCCATGCGCCCCGCCGAGGGCCGCGCCCGCGGCATTTACGTCCTCCAGGAGCGCAGGATGAACTCCTTCAGCCGTTCCTTCGAGATTACCGGCACCGACGAGGAGAAGATCCACGCCGCCTTCGAGGATGGCGTGCTCCGCGTAACCCTGCCGAAGCTGCTCTCCGGCGACGGCGCGGGACGCCAGATCGAAATCCTCTGAGATACGGCTTTACATCACAGGGTCAGCAGATGGCCCCTCAATATACAGCGAGTCATGGGAAAAACAGACCGAAGCGGTGCAGCAAAACGCTGTACCGCTTCGGTTTTTTGCGTCTTCACAGACACTTCACGGCTCCACCGGCGGGCAGTAGTCCCGCAGGAGGGTCCGGAGGAAGAAATTGCCCAGGAAACAGGGCGCGGAGAAACCGATCAGCAAAAAGTAAATCAGGCTGATGGGAAAGGCCAGCACCGCCCCCAGCGTAATCCCATACACGCACAGCGCCGCAACGGCGGGCCGCAGGGGCTTCCCCACCCCCAGCAGCAGCGCCATCCGCAGGGACTCCTTCACGCCCCGCCCCGTGCTCAGCACCCCGTACAGGCACGGGGACGCCAGCAGCGTCAGCAGCAGCACCAGCATACACACCGCCACCGGCCCCATGATCAGCGGGTTCTCCAGCGCGCGGGGCACGTAGAACACCACCCCCAGGGCCGACATCCCCAGCGGCAGCGCCGTCAGCGCGAACGCCGCCCAGCCCCGCTTCCAGAACCGCCGGAAGGCCCTGCGGAAATCCAGGAAGCAGGTGACGGGCTCGTCCAGCATCATCTTGCGCACCACCTGGTTCATGGCGTACAGCGCCGGAGGCAGCGTCACCACCGGGACGCAGCACAGCAGCACCAGCAGGTTCAGCTTCACCAGCGTCACGCACTCCAGGGTGAGGATTTCGACAAAGCGGGCAAAGCCGGTCTTCTCCGGCTCGTCGGGGTCGATGCCGGGACCCGGCTTGGCGTAGTCTTTGCGGAAGAACATGGGGACTCCCCCTTTCTGCCCACGCCGGGACTGGCGCTCCGGGTGGAATTCTATCTATTTTATCACACCCGCCCGCCGTCCGCAAGCGGAAACATGTGACACGGCGGGTAAATTCGTGATATTTCCCGTGTTTCTGCGGGAATGCAATTTTTTTACCTGCGGCCTCCGTATTTTACCGTTGAAACCCGGGAATTCCTATGTTATTTTTGGGATACAGAGGCGCGGCGCCGGGGACCGGCTCTCCCCGGCGTCACGAAATTACCTTTAGAAACAGGGAGGATGTATTATTATGGCCAGTATTTCTTTTAAGCACGTGAGAAAGACCTATCCCGGCGGCGTCACCGTGGTGCCGGACCTGAACCTGGATATTGCCGATAAGGAGTTCGTCATCCTCGTCGGACCCTCCGGCTGCGGCAAGTCCACCACCCTGCGCATGATCGCCGGCCTCGAGGACATCAGCGACGGCGAGCTCCGCATCGGCGACCGCGTCGTCAACGACGTGGCCCCCAAGGACCGCGACATCGCCATGGTCTTCCAGAACTACGCCCTGTATCCCCACATGACCGTTTACAAGAACATCGCCTTCGGCCTCACCCTCCAGAAGGTGCCCGCCGACGAGATTGACCGCCGCGTCCACGAGGCCGCCAAGGCCCTGGACCTGGAGCATCTTCTGAACCGGAAGCCCAAGGCCCTCTCCGGCGGCCAGCGCCAGCGTGTCGCCCTGGGCCGCGCCATGGTCCGCAACCCCGCCGTCTTCCTGCTTGACGAGCCCCTCTCCAACCTGGACGCCAAGCTCCGCACCGCCATGCGCGCCGAGATCAGCAGACTCCACAAGAGACTCCAGACCACGTTCGTCTATGTTACCCACGACCAGACCGAGGCCATGACCATGGGCGACCGCATTGTGGTCATGAAGGACGGCATCATCCAGCAGAACGACACTCCCCAGACCCTCTATGACTATCCCTGCAATCTCTTCGTAGCGGGCTTCATCGGCTCCCCCCAGATGAACTTCGTGGACGCGAAGATCGTCAAGGACGGCAGCGGCTACGCCGCCGAATTCTGCGGCAGCAAAGTGGCCCTCCCCGCCCGCATGAACGAAAAGCTGGGCGCCTACGCCAACAAGACCGTGGTCCTGGGCATCCGCCCTGAAGACGTAGACACCACCGCCGCCTCCGATCCCCACGACATCGACGCCAAAATCGAAATTGCCGAACTCATGGGCGCCGAAATCAACCTCCACGCCACCTGCGACAACGTCAAATTCGTCGTCCGCACCAGCTCCACCTACACCGGCCGCGAAGGCGACACCGCCGCGCTGGTCTTCGACAAGGAGAAGATCCACCTCTTCGATAAGGAAACCGAAAAGGCTATCGCACACTAAAGTGCATACCTACGGGGGGCTGCCAGCGGGGCTTCCCGCCTCCGGCGGGTTACTTTTTCTCGAGAGAAAAAGTAACCAAAAAGAGCTTTAACTCGACGCGAATCTGGTGGGCGTTGTGGCTTTTGCGCCGGGATGGGTGCGCCGGTTCCGCAAAACGTTGTTTTGCGGAAGGAGTTTTTATGGGCGATGTTCCCAGGGACCTGGCAGCACGAAAGCTCATTAAGCCTATTCTGCGGAACATTCCATGCCAATGGAATGTTCCGCCCGCAGGCACCCCCGTTACCGTGTGACAGGCTATAACAACCTCCAGAGCATAGAGCGGTATGAAAGCTCTTTTCGGTTCCTTTTCTCTCGAGAAAAGGAACCCGCCGGAGGCCCCCCGTTACATCCCAGCAACTGCGAAAGAAGGAGGCACAGACCCCAATGCGGCAGGCAGAACAGCGAGAGATTATCCCTGTGGCCCCGGACGGCGCTGTCCGGGAGCTGTTGGCGCTGTCGGCGGCGCTGATCCTGCCTCTGGCTGGCGGCGCGCTCTTTCAGGAGGCCGCTGTGCCGGATTCCTTCTCCGTCATTGCCGCTGTGGAGGGGAGCCTTACGCTGTCCTCCGGACAGCGTTACGCCCTCCTGGAGCCGGGACAGGCCGCGGCCTTCGGCCCTGGCCTGCCCTGTGAGCTGCGGGCCGTCACCGACTGCCTGTGTATGCTGGTGCGCCTCCAGGGGGACGCCGCTGTCCGTCTGCTGGAACCCGGCGTCTTTGTCAGGGGCGCGGCCCCTGTGCGGGAGGCCGTGCTGGCTCTGGCCCTCCTGGACGATGAGCGCCCTCCCGTTCCGGGGGAAATTGCCTCCGCCCGCGCCTATTCCATGCTGCTGAAACTGCGCGGCAGCCGGACCGCGCCGGAGGCCCCCGCCCTCGTGGAGGCCGCCATCGCCATCATTCAGGCCGAGTTCCCCTTCCTGGAGGGCCTGGACGAGCTGGCCGAGCGCCTGGAGGTCTCCAAGGCCCACCTCAGCCGGAGCTTTTCGCAGAAAATCGGGATCTCCCCCGGCAGGTATATCACCCAGGTGAAAATTGCCTACGCCAAGCTCCTCCTCCAGGACGAGGACGCCTCCATCACCTACGCCGCCGAGGCCTCCGGCTTCGCCAACGCCAACTATTTCGCCAAGGTTTTCCGCCGTGAAACCGGCATGTCCCCCAGCGAATACCTGGAAACCGTACCCCGCCGGAAGAACCCTCCCATTCCCTCCGGACCTGCCCTCTGGTAGCGGCGCAGCACATAGGGCTATAAAATTTTGGAAATTCTTCTGTGGGATTTCTTCCAATATATGTATTTATTGTGAATTTAGGAAAGATGTTTTCGCTGTTGTGCCCAAATTTCGGTTGTACTTTGTGTCTAACTTTAACGAAAATTTCAAAAATATACCCGAATGCTGGATGAATTGCATATAAAGCGCTATATCTAACATCGGGGTATGTTTCCTAAAATCATGTCTATTTACAAATAAACAGAAGCGGTATTATAGTTTCTATATGGGAATACGTTAGTAACGCGCAGTAAAAACGTGATGAGGAGTGGAGTTATGAAGAAAAAAGCACCCTGCGTAACTGCCGTCGTCCTGGCGCTCACGCTGCTGCTGTCCTTGTGCGGCTGCGGCGCGTCAGACGGCAAGACACACCTGAAATTCCAGATTTGGGACGTGGCCCAGCGGGAGAGTATGGAGGCCATCTGCGCCGCCTACACCGAGAAGAACCCCAACGTCGTCATCGACGTTCAGGTCACAAGCTGGAACGAGTATTGGACCAAGCTGGAAGCCGCCGCCGAGTCCAACACCATGCCCGACATCTTCTGGATGCACACCAACCAGATCCTCTACTATTCCGACTTCGGCATCCTGGCCGACGTCACCGACCTCTATGACGACGTGGAGGAGAACTACTATCAGAACCATTTCTCCGACATCTCCATTGGCAACGCCAGCGGCTCCAACGGCCGGATGTACGGCGTCCCCAAGGACAAGGACAACATCATCATGGTCTACAGCAAGGACCTCTTCGACAAGGCGAACGTCGCCTATCCCGACGAGAACTGGACCTGGGACGACCTGACGGACGCCTCCCAGAAAATCTATGACGCCACCGGCAAATACGGCTTCATGGCCTACAACGAGGACCACCTGGGCTACTGGGACTTCGTGTACCAGGCCGGAGGCTATATCCTCACCGAGGACAAGACCAAAGCCGGCTACACAGACCCCGCCACCGCCCGGGCCATCGAGTTCTACGTCAACATGCAGAAGGAGGACTGGTGCCCCGACCAGACCTACTTCGCCGAGACCCAGCCCGGCATCGCCTTCTTCTCCGGCGAGTGCGCCATGTATCTGGAGGGCAACTGGGAGCTCATGAACAAGGCCACCCGTTACGACAACATGGCGGGCATGTGGGACATCGCCCCCCTGCCCAAGTGCCCCGATCCCGCCAGCGGCGACGGACGCGCCACCATGTCCAACGGCCTGTGCTACTCCACCGCCGCCAAGGGCAAGAATCTGGAGGCCGTCAAGGACGTGCTGAAGTTCTTCGGCTCCGAGGAGGCCCAGAACATCGCCAGCTCCTACGGCGCGGCCATTTCCGCCTACTACGGCACCGACGAGCCCTACTACGAGGCGTTTGAGAAGGCCGGCTTCGACCTGAACCTCCAGGTCGTCAAGGATCAGTTCGACTACAGCATCCAGCTGGTCAACAACGCCGCCCGCCCCAAGTGGAAGCCTCTGGTTCTGGCCGAGCTGAACAAGGTGTACAACGGCCAGTCCGACATCGCCACGGTTCTGGAGAACATGCAGAAGATCGTGGACGACGCCACTGCGGCCAACCTGGCCAACGCATCCTATTATCAGTAACGGAAGGAGGGGACGCGAATGAATAACAAACTGTCTGCCGCCGCCCGGCGGGAGGAGAACTGGGGCTATATCATGATTGCCCCCACGATCATCGGCCTGATTGTCCTGAACATCTGGCCCTTTATCCAGACGATTTACACCAGCTTCTGCGAGCATCTGGGCTTCGGCCACTACAAGTTCATCGGCATCGGAAACTACATCGACGTCTTCCAGCGCCCCGAGTTCTGGCAGGCGACCTGGAACACCATCTATTTCTGCATTCTCACCGTGCCTGTGGGACTCTTCCTGTCCCTCCTGGTGGCCATGCTCCTGAACGCCAAGATCAAGGGCAAGGGCATCTTCCGCACCATCTTCTTCCTGCCCATGGTCTGCGCCCCTGCCGCCGTGGCCATGGTCTGGAAATGGATCTATAACGGTGAGTTCGGCATCCTGAACCAGCTCCTGGGCGCCCACGTCAACTGGATCACGGACCCGAAGGTGGTCATGATCTCCTGCGCCGTGGTGGCCATCTGGAGCAACATCGGCTATGACGCCGTGCTCCTCCTGGCGGGCCTCCAGAACATCTCCAAGTCCTACTACGAGGCCGCCGACATTGACGGCGCCAACAAAGTCACCCAGTTCTTCCACATCACCCTGCCCATGGTTTCCCCCACCCTCTTCGTGGTCATGATCATGCGGCTGATGTCCTCCGTGAAGGTGTACGACCTGCTGTTCATGATGGTGGAGGAGACGAACCCCGCCGTCACCAGCGTGCAGAGCCTGATGTACCTGTTCTACCGCGAGTCCTTCGTGGCCGGAAGCCGGGGCACCGGTTCCGCCATCGTAATCTGGACCGTTCTTCTTATTGGCCTGATCACTGTCGTTCAGTTCCTGGGCCAGAAGAAGTGGGTCAACTACGACGTGTAAAGGAGGAGTATTCATGAAAAGCACCGCATCCCTGGAACAGACCAGGCGGCTGACCACGATTCTTACTTACGCGGCTCTGATTATCGGCGCGATCATCATGATTTTCCCCTTCGTGTGGATGATCCTGACCAGCTCCAAGACCGTGGCGGAGAGCACCCAGATTCCCCCCACCATCTTCCCCCAGCAGTTCACCACGGCCAACTTCACCGACGTGCTCACCAACCTGCCCTTCGTCAACCTGTACATCAACACGGGCCTGACGATTCTCTTCCGTGTAATCTGCGCCGTGGTATTCAGCTCCATGGCAGGCTACGCCTTCGCGAAGCTCCACTTCCGGGGCAAGAACCTGCTCTTCGGCATCGTCCTGGTGCAGATGTCCCTCCCCAGCCAGATTTTCATCATTCCCCAGTATCAGATGGTGGCCCACATGCACCTGGCAAACACGATTTTCGCCTTGGTGTTCCCCGGCCTGGTCAGCGCTTTCGGCATCTTCTTCCTGCGCCAGACCTACATGGGTATCCCGACAGAGATTGGCGAAGCGGCCTATCTGGACGGCTGCAACCAATGGCAGACCTTCACGAAGGTGATGTTCCCCCTGACGGGCACCTCCGTCGCGGCCCTGACCATCTTCACCGCCGTCTTCGCCTACGGCGACCTGATGTGGCCCCAGGTCGTGAACTCTGACACGAAGATGATGACCCTCTCCGCCGGCCTCGCCACCCTCCAGGGCCAATTCCAGTCCAACTTCCCCGTCATGATGGCCGGCGCCCTCCTGGCAATGCTCCCCATGATCATCCTCTACCTGATCTTCCAGCGCCAGTTCATCGAGGGCATCGCCTCCACGGGCGGGAAGTAAGCGATATCGAAAGTGCTCTCCTACGGGGGGCCTCCGGCGTCCAGGGGCTTTGCCCCTGGACCCCACCAGCCCTTTGAAAAGGGCTGGACCCTAAACTTTATCTGTGGCAAATCATGCTGATTTGCCACAGAGGGTAAGTTTT
>JAAVZX010000054.1 GCA_022791875.1 Oscillibacter sp. | reverse complement strand
GCCGACTACCCCGTCCCCGCTGAGGACAACAAGTACCTCCTCACCGCCCAGAACTGCTCCGCCACCCTGGACGACGAGGGCAAAATCGTCCTTGTCACCGAGGACATCCGCAACGGCAACGGCCGGGCCATCAAGAGCAAGCTCTGGTCCCCCAACCGAGTGGACAAAATCGACGCGCCCGTCAACGCCATCTTCTGGATCATGAAGGACCCCACCATTCCCCCCATCGTCCGCCTCAAGGGCGCGTCCCTGGCCTCCGTCATGGGCGCTACCCTGGCCACCAAGCGCTCCAGCGCCGAGCGGCTCAAGGCCGGCGTGGACCCCAACGCCCTCGTTGTCGAGCCTTACGCCAACCCCTTCCGGACGTATCCTCTCGTCAACGACTACGAGAAGTTCAAGAAGCTGGTGGCTGAGAAGGACGTGGCCTGCTATATCATCAACACCGGCGACTTTATGGGCAAGAAGGTCCAGAAGGAAGATACCCTGGGCATCCTGGAGGCCGTTGTCGAGGGCAAGGCCCAGTTCAAGCCCTGGGGGCCCTTCGAGGATATCGAAATCCTTGAGTGGGAGGGCTTCGTGCCTGACCTCACCGACCACGCTTACGTCGACCAGCTCAAGGCCCGGATGCAGGACCGGCTCACCTATGTCGTGAACCTGGACACCGATGAGGGCGGGTTTAACAAGCTGCCCGAGGATGCGGCCGCGGCGATCAAGAAGGTCGTGGATGAGGCGAATTCTCTGTAAGAGCGGTACTGCCTCGTGTAAAAAACTGAGCGGCTTCGAGCCGCTCAGTTTTTTTCGCAAAGGGCTCCGCCCTCTGCACTCCCGCCAGGGGGAACAGTTCCCCCTGGACCCTGCTAACTTTTGTCAGCAAAACAACAGATACAGCACACCATAAACCACCGGCTGGTGGAGCAGGTAGATCAGCAGGGAGTGCCGCCCCATGGCCGTCAACACGGGCACGGGACGCCCGCCGGCTCCCGCCTCTGGCCGGACCCGGTACAGGAAGTACCCCGTCAGGAACAGGAAGAACCAGGGCAGCAGCGAAAAGTAGTCCGTAGAGAAGAACCCCGCCGGGGGGAAGCCAAGGCAGGCCGTCAGCCAGTCCCGGTAGAGCCACGCAGGCACCTCCGCCACCCGCACGCCCTCGAACCCCAGCCAGCTGCTATTCACGTCCCGCAGCAGCAGGAAGAGGCAGAAGCACCCCGCCAGCCCCGCCCGCGCCGGAATCCTGCGGGCCAGCGGCTCCAGCAAAATCAGCAGCAGCGTCCCGGCCCCCAGGAGCGTCAGCACCCCGCAGAAGACCAGATTCGAGGGCATGAGCAGGAACGTCACCGCCGTCACCAGCGCCCCGCCGCCGAAGGATGCCAGACCCCGCCGGAGCTTCCGCCGCCCAAGGGACCAGCAGTAGCCGGACAGCACGATGAAGGTCCAGCAGATGCCCTGCTGCCACACGTGGGCCCCAAAGCCCCTGTACCAGGGCATGTCCACACCGAAAATCCAGGCCAGGTCCCAGCAGGCGTGGTACGCGATCATGTTCACCAGCGCCAGCCCGCGGATGGTATCGAGACGCGGCTGACGCTTCCCGAAGGCCCCCATTACCAGCGGTGGTAGGTCCGGGAGCGCTCGGGGGTCATGGCGAAGTAGTCGTAGCTGATCACGCCGGTGCTGTCGCCCCAGGTGGTGTCGATGTGGTACAACGTGCCGTCCAGAATTGCGGTGGTCCAGATGTGGCTGTCGTTGGAGAGGGCCTCGCACCGAATGCCCTCCAGCTTTAGCAGGAGGTTGTAGGCCCCTGTGTAGCCGTCGCAGACGGCGGAGCCGTTCTTGAAGAGGCTGTAGGCGATATGGGCGATGGATTCGTCTCCGGCCTGGTAGTCGTACACGCAGTGGTTGCAGATCCAGTCGTAGTAGATCCGCGCTTTTTCGTACTGGGACATGCCGGGGGTGATGGTCCCGTTTTCCCAGAGCTCGTCGTGGACGGCGATGGCGGCCTCCATCGTCGCGGCCCGGTACTCCTGCAAGTGGTTTCCGGCCCCGGCGGCGGAGAAGTCCAGGGTCACGAAGCCCGCCAGGGTGTAGTTGCAGAAGACGGTGTTGTAGCTCTGCTCGCAGTATTTTTTCACCACGGTCAGGGCCTGTTCCATCACCTGCCGCGCCCGCTCGGCGTTGGCTCCGGGATAGTAGAGCATCAACTGGGTCCCACCAGTTGCCAGCATGTAGCGGACGGCCTGATCCATTTCCTCATCGGTGCCGGGGGACAGGATCTGCTTTCCCGGCTCTATCAGGTCTTCCAGGCGGGTGCCCGCGGCGCTGTAGAGGTCCGTCAGGGTCCACTGGGGCGTCACCCGGAGGGCGGGGTCCACCATCCGGGTGAGCATGGCGGCGGCGGCACCGCGTGTGATGGGCGCGTCGGGGAGGTAGGTGCCCATGGCGTCGCTTCCGGCGGAGATACCCCGGCGGTAGAGTGATAGAATGTCCTGATAATACGGGGTGTATTCGCTGACATCCTGGATGAAACGGCGGCTGGCGTAAGCCTGGGTGATGAGGCTGTCGTGGACGGCGGGCAGGGCTTCCTCGGGAAGCACGCCGGCCAGGACGTGGGCCACCTGGGCGCGGTTCGCCGTCTGGGCCAGCAGATCGTCCAGGTCGTGGTCCAGCACGCCCTCCGCCTGGAGGTAGTGGAGGTAGCGTTCCGCCGCCGCGGAGCCTTCTTCCGCATAGGCGCTGGGGCCGATTTCGGCGTCGCCGTACAGGTAAAGGCTGCGGATACGCCCGGCAAAGATGACGATCTGCCCCACGGTCATAGAAGCCTCGGGCCGATAGGTCCCGTCAGCCTGTCCCACGGTCAATCCGAACTCATAAAGGGCGGCGACGTTATCATAGAACACGGACCCGACGGGCAAGTCAGAAAACTGCCCGTCATACGTCTTCGACCGCACGAAGCCCCCCGACTCCTGCGCGGCATAAGCAGGAACCGTCAGCAAGAGGCAGAGCGCCAAAAGCAAAGCGGAGAAACGCTTTTTCATAGAAGACTCCTTTCAAGAAGCGGAAAAGACCACATATAAAAGCCCGATCTGCCAGGGTCCAGGGAGGCGCGTGCCTCCCTGGTGGGAGTCCAGAGGGCAAAGCCCTCTGGCCGCCGGAGGCCCCCCGTCCTTCGTCCCTCGTCCCCCGCGGGGAAACCGTCAGCGCACCAGGTTCAGGTCCTCTGGCAGGCGGTCTTCGACGTAGGGGTTGAGGTGTTCATTGATGAGGGCGAGGGTTTCGTCGGGGTTTAGGTAGATGTATGGGGATTTCCAGTCGCCGGGGAGGGTGGAGAAGTCGATGTTGTCGGGGCCGATGGAGATGGCTTCGCCGCCCAGCCAGGCGAGGTTGCCCAGGCTCAGGTCGGTTTCGACGTACTCGTTGAAGATTTTGACGAACTCGTCCAATTTTGTGAGGCTGGCGGGGGTCAGGATTTTCTTGGCTACGGCCTTTAAGAAGTCCTGCTGGGTCTGCATTCGGCCAATGTCCTCGCTGCCGTAGCCGGTGCCGTCGTTGTTGTGGCGGAAGCGGACCACCTTCAAGGCGTCCGCGCCGTCCAGGTGGCGCATTCCCTTGGGGAAGTGGATGGAGAGATTTTGAATCGGGTCGTCGTAGTCCATGTCGACGGGGATGTAAAAGTCCACGCCCTTGATGGTGTCCACCAGGGCCCGGAAGCCCCGCAGGTCCACCAGGACGGTGTAGTCCACCGGGATGCCCAGCTGGTCCGACACCGTCTCCGCCAGCTTTTCCATGCCGCCGATGTTGTAGGCGGCGTTGATTTTGTAGTTCTTGCCGTTGATATTGGCCTTGGTATCCCGTGGGATGCTGACGCCGTAGATGCACTTGTTTGCGGCGTCCACGGACACCAGAATATTGGTGTCGCTGCCCCCGTTCCCGTCGTCCACGCCGGAGACGAGAATCGTATAGAAGGACTCCTTGCGCTCCAGGTGGGACCGGAGGGTCTCGAATTCCTCCTCCGTCATCCCCTCCGGGGGCGCGTCCCCCACGGCCTGCACGGCGTCCAGCTTCCCTGGCTTCTGCTCCGGCGCTACAAACAGCGCGTGGACCCCGGCGTAACCGGCGGCAATCAGTATCATCAGCACCGCCGGTATCCAGAGCCAGCGCCTCTGGCTCCTCTTCCGGCTGCGCCTGCTGCGGCGGGCTCTTGCCATAGTATCGATAGACCTCCTTAATCGTGCCTCCGGCGGCCAGGGGCTTTTCCCACGGCCCCTGGACCCCACCAGGGGAAACGTTTTCCCCTGGACCCCGCCAGATCACTTTATCCTTTACTCAGTTCTTTTTTCGGTGGATTTTGCGTGGCTGTGTGTGCGAAGACGTAAACGCCTTCTCATTATAAGGCCCGTCCCAGAAAAACACAATAGTAAAAGTGTCCCAAAGTCCGCGATTTGCCAGTCCGCCGGAATCTTTTTTCCTGCGGACTGGCAAAGTTTACAAATCCTTCAAAATCTATTCAAAATTTGCTCTTATCCCGGATTCTCACCCCGCTTCCCTAGCTTTCCTCATCTTTCTCCGCCAACTGCTCCAGCAGCACCTTGATGTCCGCCAGAAGCTGGTTCTGATACGCCATCGCGCAGCGGATGTAGTGCAGCACCGCCTCCGACGGCTCCTGAACTGCCTCCGGTTCCCCGCTGCTCCGGGGCAGCGGTGCCTGTACCGGATGGGGCCAGCGCCGCATCTCCGGTTCCGGGGGCCTTGCCGCCTTGGGGCGCTCCGCCGGCCTCGACGGTACTTTGCTCCGCGCAAACATGCTTCCCGCCTGCGGTGAGCCCGCCGCCGGACGCCGCCCGCGGCCGCATTGCCGGTTTGACATCGTGTATCCCTCCTTCCCGCCTCAGCCGCCCCGGTACTTCTTCCGCGTGGCAATCCCCCCGCGGATGTGCCGCTGCGCCTTGTTCACGTCCAGCACTTCCTTTACCTGCAAATACAGCGGCCTGTTGAACAGCGGAAGCCGCTCCGAAATGTCCTTGTGTACCGTGCTCTTGCTGATTCCAAACTTCTGCGCGGCGGCCCGGACCGTGGTTCGGTTCTCTATGATGTAAAGAGCCAGGCGCTCCGCCCGCTCCTCCATGTTTCCCTTCAATCACCTTCACTCCCCGCCTCTTGTTGCTCCATCCTATGCGGCGGAAATCGGGTCTATGCGCGCGGGGCTGTTCCTTTTTTCTTGAAAGAAAAAAGGAACCGAAAAAAGAACTTTTTAACTCGACGCGAATCTGGTGGTTGTTAAAGCCTGTTGCGTGATAACACAGCCCAAAGCAAGTGGGACATACCATTTTATGGTATGTCCCACGCATTTATTTCCGAAAAGAATCCAAATTCTCCCGCGTAACCTTCGCATAAGGGAGCCACACATAATGCCCGTCTTCCAGCTCCACCGCCTGCGCCGGGTCCTCCCCGGCATGGAGCGCCAGCGCGAGATTCAGCATTGCCTGGGCCTGACCGCGGCTGTCGTTCAGGACCGTCGCGTAGAGCTGCCCGGCGGCCACCGCCTCCATCGCCGGGACCGTGGCGTCGATGCCCACAATCAAGGGCCAGTCCTCCAGGGGGCGGCCTGTTCCGCTGAGGGCGTCGATGGCGCCCAGGGCCATGTCGTCGTTGTTGGAGAGAATCACCTCGATCTGGTCCCCGAATTCCTCTGCCCAGAGGGCCGTCCGGGCGGCGGCCTGGGCGCGGTTCCAGTTGGCGGTATCACGGGCCAGACGTTCTACCTCGATGCCGCTGTCGGTGATGGCCTTGACGGTGTATTCGGTGCGCAGCAGGGCGTCCTGGTGCCCGGGCTCCCCCTCCAGCATGACGTACTGCATCAGGCCGTCGCCGTTCCGGTCCCAGCGGTCCGGGTCGGCGTTCCAGGCGTCCGCCGCGAGCTGGCCCTCCAGGGTGCCGCTCTCCTGGGCGCCTGCGCCTACATAGAAGGTCTTCTCCCAGCGCTGGATGTCCTCGTCCACCGGCTGGCGGTTGAAGAAAATGACGGGCACGCCCTCCGCCTCCGCCTTGTCCACGATGACCGCCGCCCCCGTCCGGTCCACCATGTTCACGCACAGCACGTCGCAGCCCCGGGCCAGAAAGCGGTCCACCTGGTCCATCTGGGTGGTCTGGTTGTGGCGGCTGTCAGAGATGAGGAGGGTAATTTTCTGACCGATCCGCCCCTCCTCTTCCTGGGCGAGCTGGGCCAGGTCCTGGGCCAGGGCGGAGATGAAGGTGTCGTCCTGGCTGTAAAGGGCCACGCCGATGCGCAGGCTGTCGTCGGGCCGCTCCCCGCCGCCGCAGGCGCTCAGGAGGACCAGGCTCAACAGGACTGGCAGCAGCTTAGGAAGTGATGGGAAACAACAGCTTTTGGTTCTCAGGCGCATAGATATCCTCCCCTCGCACGATGGAAAACGGCAGCGGGTCCAGCAGCTGGGAGTGCCCGTGAAGGGCCTGGACTGCCTGCTGGACGGCCAGGTAGCCCGCGGCATAATCGCTCCACGCGGCCACGGCGGCGATGGTCCCCCGCTCCAGCTGCGCCGTGGTCACGGGGGAGCTCCCCACGCCGTACAGGGCAAAATCGTGACCGGATTCCTCCTTCTTCTGTCCGGCCAGGCGGGTGGCTCCGGACTCGAAGGCCATCACCCAGCGGACCCCCGGGTCCTCCGGCACGCTGTAAATCCGATCCACGGGGACTCCGGCGGCACCAAGAGCCTGGGAGGCGGCCTCCAGGCGGGGCCGGACCTCCGGGCAGGCGGCGCTGGTGTCCAGCAGCAGGACGGTTCCCGCGCCCTCCCAGTCCTCCAGAAGGGCCTCCGCAAGGCGCTGGCCCAGGAGGGCGTTATCGGGGGCCACGGAGGCCGCGCCCTCCGCCGGGTCTGCCTCCAGGAGGACCAGGGGGCAGGCATCCGAGGCACGCCGCAGGGCCCCATACAGCCCGTCCGGGTCGGCGGGCACGGCGATCAGGGCGTCCGCGCCCCCCTCCACCTCCCGGCGAAGCAGCTCTTCCTGCTCCTTGGGGTCGTTCTGGACGGTGAGGGTGAGGAAGCGCAGCTCCGCCCCCAGCTCGTCCGCCGCCTGCTCCATGCCCTGGCGGGCCACGTTCCACGACGAGCTGTCCGTGTCCCGCAGGAGGACGGACAGGGACCAAAGCCGCTCCTGCCCCCGGTCCCGCAGAAACTGGGGAATCAGCAGGGACAGAACCACCAGGAGCGCCAGGAGGCTCAGAATGGTAATTTCCACCACCGTGCTTTTTTTTGCCTTCATAGAACCTCCCCCTGTTGGCGGCGGTCCGCCTCCTCCCGGTTCAGGGCCGGGAGCCGGATGCGGACCAGGGTGCCCTCGTCGGGCTCGCTGAGGATGGTGAGGCCGTACTCCTCGCCGAAGGTGAGGCGGATGCGCTGGTGGACGTTGTACACGCCCATGCCGGACCCGCTGGTCTGGACCGCCGGACGCTCCCCCCTCAGGAGGGACGCCGCCACCTCCGGCGGCATCCCCACGCCGTTGTCGGCCACATCGATGAACAGGTCCCCGCCCTCCCGGCGGGCGCTGACGGAGATGATCCCGTCGTCCTCCGCCCCGGCCATGCCGTGGTAGATGGCGTTTTCCAAAATCGGCTGGACGATCAGTTTCAGCGTGTACAGGCCCTCCGTGCCGGGCTGGGCCTCGATTTTGGTGGTGAACTGGTTCTTGAAGCGCATCTGCTGGATGTTCATATAGTGGCGGGCGTGGTCCAGCTCGTCGGAGAGGGGGATCACGCTCTTGCCCCGGCTCAGGGAGATCCGGAAGAACCGGGCCAGAGACGTGACCATCTGAATGGCCTCCGCCTGCTGCCCCGCCTCGATCATCCAGATCACGGAGTCCAGGGTGTTGTAGAGGAAATGGGGGTTGATCTGGGACTGTAGAATCTCCAGCTCGCTGCGGCGCTTCTGGGCCTCCTGGCGGATGATGTCGTCCGTCAGGTGGCGCATGGTGGACACCATGGAGCGGAGGGAACGGCTCAGGTGCTGGACCTCGTAGCAGCCCCCTTCCTCGGGAATCTCCGCCTCCCGGCCGCTCTCCAGGGCCTTGACGGACTCGTCCAGGCGGCGGAGGGGATCGGAGATCCGGGCGGAGATCAGGAAGTTCAGAAAGGCCATGAGGAAGATGGCGAAGGAGAGAAGGAAGAAGCCGAAGATGAAGAACTGGGTGGAGGCCAGCCAGCTCTCCGCCGGGGCCACGCCCACCAGCTTCCAGCCCGTGTAGCCCACGGTCTTCACCGTCACCTGCCGGGAGCGGCCCTGAAATTCCTCCACATAGCTGCCGTCCCGGTAGAGGGCCGCGGCCTGGTTGTTCTCCTCCAGCAGCCCGGCGTAGATCAGCTGCTGGCGGGGGTGGTAGATCAGCTCCCCTCCGCCGTCGATGAGATACAGGTAGCCGTCTTTGGCCAGGGTCACGTTCCGGCACACCTGCTCAATGCCGCTGAACCCCATGTCCACCAGCACCACCCCCGGCTCCGTCACGCCGTCCCGGGTGAGCTCCACGTGGTGGCTCAGAGAGACCACCCAGCGGCTGGGGGAGTCGGGGTCGTCAAAAAGGTTCTGGACGTGGGGAGCGGAGAAGTGAAGGTTTTCCATGCTCTGGCTGGCGGCCTGGAACCACTCGCTGTGCTTCGGGTCAGCCCCCGCCTTCATGGAGGCCAGGGGCGCGGCGGCGACGGGGGTCCCCCGGCTGTCGAAGACCGCCAGGGACACCAGGTCGTCCCGGTTCTCCTCGTAGAGAAGCCCCAGGGCTTCGCTGTAGCTCCCCTCGGCCAGGTCCGTGTTCTTGATGACCCGGTAGTACACCGTGTCGGCAATGCGCATCATGCGGCGGAGGTAGCTGTCCAGGCTCAGGTTCGCCTGGGCGAGAATCCGCTGGCTGTTCTCCGCCACGGTCTGCTCGTTGGCGGCGCTGAAACGCCAGATGAAGCTGAACCCCATCAGGAGGATGCCCGCCGCGGCGGCAGCGGTGAAGGACAGGGACAGCACCGCCTGGATGCTCATGTTCCGGTAGCTCTGCCCCCAGCGTCTGGCGAAGGATCGAAGGAAAGACACAGCGCTCCGTCACCCCCTCTGCCCCGTCCGGAATTTGGAGGGGGAGACGCCGAAGCGGCGCTTGAAGACATAGCTGAAATAGTTGGGGTCGGCGTAGCCGATCCGCTGGGCGATGCGGTACGTCTTCTCGTCCGTCTCCCGGAGGAGGCGGACCGCCTCGTCCATTCGGACCTGGGTGACGTAGGCGGTGAAGCTGATGCCCGTTTCCCGCTTGAAGAGGGTGGAGAAATAGGTGGGGGAGAGATGGATGTGGGTGCAGAGGGTTTCCACGCTCAAATGCTCGTCGGCGTAGTGGGCGGCAATGTAGTCCTTGGCCTGTTCCACGAATTTCCAAGCGAAGTCGGTCCTCTGACGGCCTAAGAGCTCGTGCAGCCGCAGGCAGCGCTCCTCCAGCCAGCGCCCCAGTTCTTCCAGGCTGGAGAAGTCGGAGATGGACACGGCCCCGGTGAAGCCCGCGCCGAAGACCTCCTCCACTGCCACCCCCGCGGAGCGCGTCAGCCGCAGGAGGCAGGTCAGCAGTTCCAGGAAGAACAGGTGCCCCTGGGAGAGGGCCAGGCCCGCCTGGGGAATCCGCTCCACCAGAACCCGGACCATGGCGCGCACCTCCTCCGCCGTGCCCATTTTAATGGCGGCAGTCAGGGCCCGCTGGTCCTCTTCTTCAAAGGAGAGGGCGGCGGCGGCGTTGGGCTCCAGGTCGCCGATGTAGATGACCCGGCTCCCGTTCATGAGGACCCGGTACTCCATGGCGGATCGGGCCCCCTCCATGCTGTGGTACAGGTCTTCCGGCCTCCGGCAGAGAAGGCCCACGCCAGTGGTGAGGGGGATGCCCAGGTAGCTCTGGCAGAGGAAGCTGAGGCGTTCCAGCTCTTCCAGGAGGGGATACAGCCGGTCCTCGCCGGTGAGGCAGACCAGCAAAGCGGGGCGGTCCCGGTAGAGGACCACCCGGGCCTGTCCGCCCTCCAGGGAGAAGTGTTCCGTCAGGAAGGACTGGACGGAGAGCAGAAGGAGCTCGTCCCGGCTGAGGACGTCCACGTGGACCAGGGCGGCGGTCCAGAGGCCGTCGGGCAGCTCGATTTCGTAGCGTGCGGCGCGGTCCCGGACCTGGTCGGAGCTGAGCTGACCGCTGAGGAGGCGGGTGTAGAACAGCTCCCGGAGGACGGGAAGGCTTTCCTCGTAGCGGCGGCGAAGGGCCTCCATGTCCCGGCGCTCCAGACGCTGGCGGTCCAGGTGGGCCCGCAGGCGGGTAAGGACTTCGCTGAGCTCGGGAGCGTTGATGGGTTTCAGGATGTACTCGAAGACGCCCATACTGACCGCCTGGCGGGCGTACTCAAAGTCGTCGAAGCCGGAGAAGACGACAAGCCCCGCCCCGGGAAGGGACATGCGCAGCCTGCGGCACAGCTCCAGCCCGTTCATGAAGGGCATTTTGATATCCGTCAGAACCACGTCAGGGCGGAGCTGTTCGGCCAATTCCAGGGCTTCCTCCCCGTTGGCCGCTTCACCGACAAGGGTGAAGCCCAGGGCAAACCAGTCGATTTTGCGGCTGATGCCGGTGCGGATCTCAGCCTCGTCGTCTGCCAGCAGAACCTTGTAGTTTTCCATATGCTGAGACCTCCCCCATGCCTCCGGCGGCCAGGGGTTTTTCGCACGGCCCCTGGACCCCACCAGCCCTTTGAAAAGGGCTGGACCCTAAACTTTATCTGTGGCAAATTGTTACAATTTGCCACAGGAGTAATTTTTTGGGTATCGTAAAAGAAAATCCCGTGGGTCCTTTCATGCCAATGGAAGGACCCACCCGCAGGCACTGCGTTCCGGCGCAAACGCCACAACGACCACCAGATTCGCGTCGAGTTAAAGCTCTTTTCGGTTCCTTTTCTCTCGAGAAAAGGAACCCGCCGGAGGCCGGAAGCCCGGCTGGCAGCCCCCCGCCTGCCGGAGGCATCAAAAGGGGCCGGCTGCTTGCCGGCCCCTTTTGATTATGCACGGTTCAGGTATCCGATAATCAGGACCAGGATAAATGCGGCGATACAGAGGCCGATGAAGAGATCCAGGTACTTGAGGGGAATCCAGCGGAAATGCTCATAGAAGCGCTCAATGGCGGTGAGATCCTTTGGGTCGGGTTTCTTTTTCTCGTTGGACATCTTACTTCTTCGCCAGGTACTTCCGCAGGTCCAGAGCGACGGCGACGATGATGACCAGGCCCTGGGCGATGAAGGTGTAGGCGGGGTCGAAGCGGAGGAACTGGAGGCAGATTTTCAGGACCTCGAAGACGAGGACGCCGATGAGAATGCCGGAAATTCTGCCGACGCCGCCGTTGACGGAGACGCCGCCGATGGTGCAGGCCGCGATGGCTTCCAGCTCGTAGCCCTGGCCGGTGGCGGTGGAGGCGCCGCCCGCCTTGGAGCCAATCAGGAAGCCCGCCAGGGCGTACATCACAGAGGCGAGGATGTAAATCCGGATCAGGGAGGCGGAGACGTTGACGCCCGCCACCTGTGCGGCGTTCTCGTTGCCGCCGATGGCATACATATACTTGCCGTGCCGGGTCTTATTGTACAGGAACCACATGAAGATGCCCACCAGGAGTGCGGGGAGCAGCAGGTAGGGCAGGAAGCGGCTCAGGTTGCCGAGGGTGTTGGAGAGGAAGTTGCCGCTGGCCAGGATGCGGTAGCTTTCTTTCAGGCCGCCGATGGGCTGGTTGCCGGTGATGACCTGGCAGGCGCCGTAGACCAGGGTCTGCATACCCAGTGTGGCGATGAAGGGGGGCACTTTCAGGAAAGCGATGACGCAGCCGTTGACGGCACCGATGCAGCCCATGACGGCCACGGTGATGAGCAGGGCCACGAACCAGGGCATGTCGGGCATCCACTCGAAGACGCGGGCGTTGTAGTCCGCCTGCTGCTGCATCATGGCGGCGAAGCAGGCGGCGAGGCCCACCTGACGGCCGGCGGACAGGTCGGTGCCCTTGGTGATGAGGCAGCCGGAGACGCCGCAGGCGATGATGAAGCGGGGAGCCACGTTGGAGATCAGGTTGCCGATGTTGTCGGCGCTGGCGAAGTTCTGGCTGTTGGCCCAGGTGAAGAGGGCCAGGAGGATAATCAGGAAAATAATGGCGTTGTCGGAAACAAATTTCGTCGCGTTCAGGGTCTTACCCTTCGTCTCTCCCATAGTCGTTCTCTCCTCTTTTCTATTCTATTCAAACTGCGTGGCCAAGGCCATGATGTTCTCCTGGTTGGCCTCTGCGCCGTCGATGAAGCCGGTGACCCGGCCGTCGCACATGACCATGACCCGGTCGGACATGCCGATGAGCTCGCTCATTTCCGAGGAGATCATGATCACGCTCTTGCCCTGCTTGGCAAGCTCGGCGATGATGCAGTAGATTTCGTATTTCGCGCCCACGTCGATGCCGCGGGTGGGTTCGTCCAGAATGAAGATATCCGGGTCGTTGGCGAGCCAGCGGCTGATGAGCACCTTCTGCTGGTTGCCGCCGGAGAGGGATTGGATCTGGGTCTTGGAGGACGGCGTTTTGATGGACAGCTTCGCCACGTTGTCCTGGACCAGCTTTTCGATCTTGGCGTCGTCCAGCATAATGCCCCCGATGAGGTACTGGTTCAGGGAGGCGATGGACACGTTGTCCGCGATGGACAGCACGCCCAGGATACCGGTGGCGCGGCGGTCCTCGGTGAGCATGGCGATGCCGTTGTTGATGGCGTCCCGGGGCTGGTTGATTTTGAGCTCCCTGCCCTGGTAGGTGATTTTCCCGGCGGTGTGGCTCCGGAGTCCGAAGAGGCCCTCCATCAGCTCCGTCCGCTGGGCGCCCACCAGTCCGGCGACGCCCAAAATCTCGCCCTTGCGGACGTTGAAGGTGGCGTGGCGGAAGCTCTTGGGGTTGATGGAGGTGAAGTCCTCCACCTGGAAGACCACCTCGCCGGGTATGTTCTCCCGCTTGGGGAAGAGGTTGCTCAGCTCCCGGCCCACCATCTTGGTGATGATGAAGTCAGTGGTGAGCTCTTTGGCGCTCCAGGTGCCGATGTACTGGCCGTCCCGCATGATGGTGACTTCGTCGCTGATGCGGAGGATCTCGTCCATTTTGTGGCTGATGTAGACGATGGAGACGCCCTTGGCCCGGAGCTCGTTGACGATGGTGAAGAGGGCCTCCACCTCGGCGGCGGTGAGGGAGGACGTGGGCTCGTCGAGGATGAGGACCTTGCAGTCGGCGGAGACGGCCTTGGCGATTTCCACCAGCTGCATCTGGGAGACGCTGAGGGAGCCCAGCTTCGCCCTGGGGTCGAAGTTCAGGTGGACCTCCTTGAGGACCTTGGCGGCGTCCTCGTACATTTTCGCGTGGTCGATGATGGAGATGGGGCCGACGCGCTTCAAGGGATAGCGGCCCACGTAGATGTTCTCCCCGATGCTGCGCTCGGGGATGGGCTGCAGCTCCTGGTGGACCATGGCGATGCCCCGGTGCAGGGCGTCCAGCGGGCCCTTGATCTGGACCTTCTCGCCCTCGTAGATGACCTCGCCCTCGTCCATGTGGTAAATGCCGAACATACACTTCATCAGCGTGGACTTCCCCGCGCCGTTCTCGCCCATCAGAGCGTGTACGGTGCCGGGGCGGAGCCGGAGCTGGGCGTGGTTCAGCGCTTTCACGCCGGGAAAGGTTTTCACTACGTCGTGCATTTCCAAACGGTATTCAGACAATGTTTCTCCCCCCTGTTTTTGTAAGTCTCTGCTGCCTCCGGCGGCCAAGGAGGCTCTGCCTCCTTGGATTCTCCGCCAGGGAGGTATGCACCTCCCTGGACCCTGGCAGATCAGGTCTTTTGGGCCGGATTCTGCGGTGATCCGGGAAAGGGTGCGCGCGCACTTGCGCACGCACCCTTTCGTGGCTGCCTTTGGATTAGCCCATGAAGTCGGTGACGTTGTCGGGCGTGACCTTCACGTAGTCGACGTACACGCTCTGCTCGCCCTCGGCATAGGTCTTGCCGCCCAGGAGGAGCTCCATCTGCTCCACGGCCGCGGTGGCCTGGCCGACGGCGTCGTTCAGGACGGTGCCGGTCATGTTGCCCTGCTGGACCTCGTTGAGAGCAGCGTCCAGAGCGTCAACGCCAACCAGGTAGATGTCCTCGTTGACCTTGCGGCCGGCGGCAACGATGGACTGGAGGGCGCCGATGGCCATGTCGTCGTTGTTGCAGAAGACGACCTCAACCTGATTGCCGAACTGGGCCAGGTCGTTGGCCACGATCTCCTGGCCGCGCTCGCGCATCCAGTCGCCGCGGGTCAGGTTCAGCTCTTCCACTTCCATGCCCGCGTCGGTGAGGGCCTTCACGGAGAACTCGGTGCGGTACTGGGCGTCCACGTTCTCGGGGTCGCCCTGGACCATGATGTAGGAGATCTTGCCGTCGCCGT
>JAAVZX010000053.1 GCA_022791875.1 Oscillibacter sp. | reverse complement strand
TGTCCTGTGTTATACTCTTGCTCATGAAGGATGTGGCCCCCTCTCGGTTGTGTTAAGTGTGACAACTCAACTTTAACCGATGTGGTCGCATCCTTCTGCTGTTTTCTTTCTCTACTGTCCAATATCTATTGTACTCCTACATCTCCCTCACCGCTGCCTGCGTTTCATGCTTGACACCAGCCCTTCCTTCCTGTATGCTGGAAGAGGGAAGACCATAGACTCCGCTCTCTCAAATGGTCAGTTTTTTACCCGAGCTCAGGACCGCGGTTATGAAAGGTGAGGTGTTCAGCATGTCATTCATTGATCCCATCCTGCGGCGCATCTTCCGCAGCAAGTCAGACGAACAGGAAATCCCGGACCCCCAGGCGCAGGATTCCTCCGCGCCCCAGGCCGCCGCGTCCGAAGCTCCAAAGTCCGTCTCTGTTCCCGCCCTGAAGCTCCCTCCGGAGCACGCCGTCTTCCGCCTCTGGGAGCTCCGGCAGCAGCAGGCCGGGTGGCTCCCGCGGCCCGAGCTGCGCCTGGAGATGCCCCAGGGAGCCGCGCTCCCAGAGGGGGGCCTGGACGGAGAGCTGTCCCGCCTGCGCTCCGCGGTGGACGCCTCCGCCGACAGACGCCTGCGCCAGATCCAAAGCGCTCAAAAGGACGCCGCGGCCGAGGAGGGCCAGGAGCCCCCGCCGCCGGACCTGGACGCCTCCGTCACCGCCTTTATCTCCAAGGACAGCCTCACCGCCTGGCTCCTGATCTACCCGCCCTCCGGCCAGGGCCGGGAAGTGGACGGGGAAATCCTGAACGCCGCCGTGAAGGACCAGGGCCTGCTCTTCGGCGTAGACGAGAAGCTCCTGGAGGAACTTCCCCGCCAGCCGGACCGCTACTTCCGCCTCATTCCCGCTGCCAGAGGCCAGGCCGCCGTCAACGGCACGGACGGGCACATCGTCGAGCTTTTTCCCCGCTCCACCGAGCGCAAGGCGTCCGTCGGCCAGAACGGACAGGTGGACTACACCTCCCTGAACTTCATCAACAACGTGGAGGAAGGGGCCCCCATCTGCAAGATTATTCTGCCCACCGCAGGCGTCCCGGGGCGCACCGTCCGGGACAAGGAGCTTCCCGCCAAGGACGGACGGCCCGCCCCCGTGCCCAAGGGCCGGAACACCGAGATCAGCGAGGACGGCACCACCCTCGTGGCCGCGATTTCCGGGCACGTGGAGTACAGCGGACGGACTTTCCAGGTGAAGCCCCTGATGGATATTCCGGGAAATGTAGACTTCTCCTCCGGCAACATCAATTTCCTGGGGGACGTCCACATCCACGGCGACATCCGCAGCGGGTTCAGCGTCCGGGCCACGGGGAGCGTCACCGTGGACGGGGTGGTGGAAGCCTGCACCGTGGAGGCGGGGACCGACCTGCTCATCTCCGGCGGCGTCCAGGGGGACAGCCAGGCCGTGATCCGCGCCCAGAAGGGGGTCTTCGCCCAGTATCTGGAGAATGCCACCGTGTACGCCAAGGAATCTCTGCGCACGAACTGCATCATCAACTGCAAGGTCTACTGCGACGGCGTTGTGGAAGTCACCAAGGGCCCCATCATCGGGGGCACCGTACACGCTGCCAGGGCTGTCAACGCCGACTCCGTGGGCTCCCGTGTGGAAACCCGGACGGATGTGATCCTGGGGGGTCAGCCCTGCGAGGATCAGGAATACGAGCTGCTGGTCCAGGAGTCCCAGGAGCTGGAGAAGGAGCAGAAGAAGACCGGGCGCAAGCCCAACAGCCCTGATAAGCTCAGCAAAATGAGCAAGCTGCGGATGCAGCTGATTGTGAACCAGAAGAAGCTGGAAATGCTGGAGAAGGAGCGGGAGTCGGAGGACCGGGAGGATTTCAGCCGCTGCCGCCTGAGCTGCGGTTCCGTGTACCCGAAGACCGTACTCACGATTGGTACGGTAATCTACCGCTTCGACCGGAAGATTACGCCCTGCGAGGCAGGCTTGTTCGATGGGGAGATACGGCTGATCTGAGAAAGCAAAGATAAAGTTTAGGGTCCAGCCCTTTTCAAAGGGCTGGTGGGGTCCAGGGGCAAAGCCCCTGGGGGCTAAGCAGGCAGTATCGACAAAACGCAACGCAGATTTAAGACTTTTGTAACAATTAGCACTGGTTTGCTTAACATCTTTCCTGTATCTTAATACTTGCAAGAGACAAAAACTTCTTTTCATCCAATCTTCCTAACCCATAGGAAAGAGGACCGGTTTCCGGTCCTCTTTCCTATTTCTCTGTGCTCTTTGCTCCCGCGCTCAGGACCGGGCCGTGCCCGCCGGGGGAAGGTCCTCCAGGGAGGCGAAGGTGTAGCCCATTTCCTCCCACTTTGTCAAGAGCTCGTCCAGGATTTCCGCGTTGGTGCGGGAGGTGGAGTGGAGCAGTACAATCGCTCCGTCGTGTATCCGGGGAAGCAGCTTGCTATATGCCTGCTCCGCCGTGGGCTGGTTGTCCGTGTACCAGTCCACGTAGGCCAGGCTCCAGAAGATGGTCTTGTAGCCCAGGGCCTGGGCCTGGCGGAGGTTTTCCTCGCTGTATTTGCCCTGAGGCGGGCGGTAGAAGTGGGGGAGGGGTTGGCCGGTGGCCTCCTCGTAGAGGGCGGAAAGGCTGTCCAGCTCCTTTTGGAACGCCGCCTGGTCGGAGATGGCTGACATGTCAGGGTGGTGGCAGGTGTGGTTGCCCACGATATGGCCCTCGGAGGCCATGCGGCGGATGATGTCGGGGGCCGTCTCCACCATATTGCCTACGACGAAAAAGGCCGCGGGGGCATTGTGCTTTTTCAGGGCGTCCAGGATCGTCTCGGTGTATCCGTTCTCGTAGCCGCAGTCGAAGGTGAGGTAGATCACTTTCTTGCCCGTATCGCCCAGGAAGTAGGCGTCGTATTTGGCTAGGTCCTCAACGGAGGCGTTGCCCACGGGAGACTGCCCCTCATTGGGGAAGGAAAGCCCCCAGTTATCGCTGGAGGCAGGGAGCGCCACGGGGGCGGAAGCGGGCACCGTCCGCCCCTGAAGCCAGAGCATCCCGCAGAGAAAAAAGCAGGGAAGCAGCAAAACCAAGCAGGTACGTAACCGCTGTATCATAAGGGAAAACCCTCCTGTAACCAAAGAATAAGCATTCGCCATCAATCCCGCAGCAGCCTGCAAAAAGTGGACTGATCTGGCGGGGTCCAGGGACAGAGCCTCTGGTGGGGTCCAGGGGCCGTGCAAAAAGGCCCCTGGGGCGACTGCCAGCGCTTTCAGTCTATCCCCGGCACCGTGAAATATCCGCCCCAGGGCAGTTGCAATTTATGGCGAAAACTGTTATAATTGGTTTGTTCGACTTCTAAATAAGGAGGGATGTCACCTATGGCGAAGCGGAGGAAGCAGAAGCTGACGCCGGGTCAGATGGCCCTGGTGGTCATCATCTGCATTGGGGCGGCGGTGGCGCGGTACTATCTGGAGCCGGAGCCGCCAAGCTATTCCATGGATGAGCTGCCGGAATATGCCGGGGAGCCCTATGTGGAAATCAACGGAAACGAGCCCAACTTTACCCGAGACGATATGACCCTGGACCCCTTCGAGACGTACAGCGAGCTGGACAGCCTGGGTCGCTGCGGCGTGGCCTACGCCAACGTCTGCCGGGACATCATGCCCACGGAGGAGCGGGGGAACATCGGGTCCGTGAAGCCCAGCGGGTGGGTGTCCGCAAAATATGACATCGTGGATGGGAAATACTTATACAACCGCTGCCACCTGATCGGCTTCCAGCTGGCGGGGGAGAACGCCAACAACCGCAACCTCATCACCGGGACCCGCTACCTCAACGTCACCGGGATGCTCCCCTTTGAGAACGAGGTCGCGGACTACGTGAACCGGATGGAGAACCACGTGCTCTACCGTGTGACGCCCGTGTTCGTGGGGAGCGAGCTTGTGGCCCGGGGGGTCCAGATGGAGGCTTACTCCGTGGAGGACGCCGGGGACGGCGTGTGCTTCAACGTGTACGTCTTCAACGTGCAGCCCGGTGTGGAAATCGACTACGCCACCGGAGAGAGCCGTCTGGCGGAGGCGGGCTGATGGAGACGCTTTGGAGGCGCTTTGAGCGCATCGTCGTGTTCGACACGGAAACCACGGGCATCGAATTCGGCAAAGACCGCATCATTGAACTGGGGGCCGTGGTCCTGGAGGCGGGGCGCGAGTGCGCCGAAATGGACCGCCTGATCCGCCTCCCGGAGGGCCGGACCCTGCCGCCCTTCATCGTGAACCTGACGGGCATCACGGACGAGCAGCTCCTGGCCGAGGGCGTGGACGGCGGCACGGCGGCGCGGGAGTTCTGCGCCATGCTGGGAGACGAGCGGACCCTGATCGTTGCCTATAACGCACAGTTTGACCTGAATTTCATGTTTTATCTGCTCTCCGCGTACCATCTTGTGGAAAGCCTTGTCCGCCCCCGCTTCCTGGACGCCCTGACGGTCTACCGGGACCGCCGGGACTACCCCCACAAGCTCTGCGACGCCATTGAGGCGTACCGCCTGGGGGACGAGGCCGTGAACAGCCACCGGGCCGTGGACGACGCCCGGGCCACCGTGCGCCTCCTGGAGGCCATGGCGGCGGAGAGGGACGACCTGGACCGCTACATCGACCTCTTCGGCGTCCACCCGAAATTCGGCGTCTCCGGCGCGCGGATTTCCTCCGTCACCTACAGGCCCCAGCCCTACCGGCGGACCATACCGCTCTACGAGCGGCGGGACGCTGAGACTGCGGCGGGAGGCGGCGTATGAAGGCGCTGAAACGCTGGAAGCTCCTGGCGGCCGGCTGGCCCTGCGCCTGCATCGCCATTGCGGTTTTGATCGCCGCCCAGCCGGGGCGGACCCTGGACGAACGGATCAGCGGCATCGGCTTCGCGCTGATGTCCCTGGTCTTTTTCGCGGTCGGGATGTCCATCCGCCTCCGGGTCCTGCGGGAGCGGCAGAACGCCACTGTCCGGACAGAGGCGACGGTCGTCTCCCAGGGGCGCCGTTCCCGCGTGGGAAGACGGTGCTTTTTTCCCGAGTATGCCTTTCAGGCGGAGGGGCGGACGTACCGCGTGACCTCCCGGGCCGGTTACGGCGTCTGCCATGTGAGCGAGGGGCGGACGGTGGCGCTGTACTACGCGCCGGAGGACCCCCGGATCTTTTACGTGCCCCTGATGCAGCGCCGCGACCTGCGGCTGTCAAATCTGTTCTGCAGCATCGGCCTGCTGTGGCCGCTGCTGGGGCTGTTCATGCCCTGGATTCAGGGCCTGCTTCCCCTCTGAGGCCGGGGCGCGGCCAGACGGCCCAGCCAGCGCAGGTCCCCCGGACCCACCACCCCCAGGAGCGTCCAGGCGCAGGCCAGCAGCAGGAGGTAGTACCCGGCGAAAGCCGCGCCCCCCGTCCAGCTGGACCAATCAGGCAGCAGCGACGCCGCCAGAGCCGCCCCGGCCGCCCCCAGGCCCGCCCGCAGCGTCAGGGACGGGGAGAGCCGCACACCTGAGACCTGCAGGAGCCGCCGGAGGCTGAGCGCAAAATTGACAATGTGGGACGTGGCGAAGCTGAAGTAGTAGCCCCCCAGGCCCAGGCGGGGCAAAAGGGTCCACAGCAGCGTCGTGTCCAAAAGGGAGGTCACGAGGTTGTAGCGGGCGTTTGCCCGCTGCTGGCCCAGGCCCTTGCACATGGCGTCGGCGATGGCGTCCATGTACAGCACCGGCGCCAGGGGCGCGTAGAGGCGCAGCTGCTTCGCGGCCTCCGTGCTCCCGTAGAGCAGCGCCCCCAACGGCCCCGCGGCGCAGTAGAAGAAGCCTCCGGCGGCCAGCCCATACAGCAGCGCGATCCGCAGTCCCTGCCCCACCAGATACGGCACCCGCCGCCCTCCCGGCACGCACCGCGGCAGCTCCGGCACCAGCAGCTCCGCCAGGGCGAACAGCACCGCCGCGGGAAACATCAGAACAGGAAAGACCATCCCGCACACGACCCCGAAATCGGCCATCGCGTCCGAGGTCCCGGCCCACAGGGCCAGGCGGCGGGGCACGATCAGATTCTCCACCGTATTCAGCCCCGCCCGCAGGCACTCCGCCGCACCCAGCGGCAAAGCCGTGCCAACAATGCGCCGCAGCGGCGCAGGCCCCCCGCGGCCCTGTTCCGGAAACAGCAGCGTCAGCGCCCCCAGCGTCCCCAGCGCCGCCGCCCCGTTCCCCAGCACCACCGCCGGAACGCCCGCACATCCATAGTGCAGCAGCAGGGCAACCGCCCCCACCGCCCCCACCTGCTCCAGCACTTCCACCGCCACCAGCGTCTTGATCCGCCCCGCGGCGGTAAAACACGCGCTCAGCACCGCGCACAAACACTCCGGCCCCAGAAACACCGCGCAGGCCCGCAAGGCCCGCCGCACCTCCGCGCCCCCGCCCCAGCTCTCCGCCAGTCCCCCCGACAGACCCCACAGCACTGCTGCACCCGCTGCCGAAAACACCGCCGTATACCCAAAGCACCCCCGCCGCACGCCCCCCAGCCCCCGGCCCTCGCCCCCCAGATACAGCGCCGCCGTCCGCACCCCAAACAGCCCGAACGTATACGCCATCCCACGCACCGACAAAACCAGATGCAGTACCCCAACTCCCGCCGCGCCTATCCGGCCCGAAAGATACACCTGGAAGCCTGTCCCGACGGCTCGTAAGAACAGGTTCGCGCACGTCAGGAGAAGTGCGCCGTAAAATAGGCGGTTTGCCATCGTTTCACCCCTTTCGGTTATCTATATTCCCTGCTGGGGTTTTCAGTCCTACTTTTTTTGTAAAAAAAGTAGGCAAAAAAACTTTTAATACCGCTCTGTGGTGCCTGGGGCGCTTTGGTGCGGCGCACGGTAACGCAGAATGTTGCGCGGCGTTGGTCTTTTAACCAACGCCGGGCTTTTCTTTTTGTGCATTTATACGAAATTTTTGATTTTGAGAAAAAAGTCGCAAAAAAATGAACCTGAGGCCCTTTTTTTTGCACCTATATACGGAGGCTTTGCCTGTCCAGGCCCTCTCACATTTTTAAGGAGGTCTTTTTATGAACAAAAGACGAATCGTATCCCTGCTCCTGGCCCTGGCCCTCTGCCTGGGCCTCAGCGCCCCCGCCCTCGCGGCGGGAAAGTTCACCGACGTGCCCCCCACGTCCCCCTTCGCCGCCGCCATCGACTGGGCCGTGGAGAAGAACATCGCCAACGGCACCACGCCCACTACCTTCGAGCCTGGGAAAACATGTAGCGTCTCTCAGATCCTGCGGTTCCTGTGGAGGGCCAGCGGACGGCCCGGGGATACCGGAAACGAGGGGAAAGCGGTGGAAGCCTGGGCCGCGGAACACAATCTCTGGGGTGATTTCTATCAGGGCTGCAACCGGGCGGAGGCCGTCTGGCTCATCTGGAAGATAAAGGGCGAGCCTGCACCGGCGAAGGAAGCGAACTTCTCTGATGTTATGACAAACTCTATGTACCGCACCGCAATTTCCTGGGCGGTGGAAGCCGGAATTACCCAGGGAACCGGAAACGGGACCTTCAGCCCCGCGGCCTTCTGCACCCGCGGACAGATTGTGACCTTCCTCTACCGCGCCTATGGCGATTCCCTCGCTGTTGCTCCGGAAGCAGTGCCAAGACCCACAACCATAGATGTTTCTTCTAATACGGTGACGGATTCAACCAATCACGTCATTACCTCCTGGACCGTGGCGGATAATGGATACCCGACAGGAACGCTGAACAACGGCCAGCCCATTACAGAAGAGAATGTATGCGCACTGATTAAGGAAATGAAGGATACCGGATATTGGCCGGATGGGATGGTCTGGGGAGACACAATCAAGACCACACTTCCAAATAACTGCTATAACACCAAAGATGCAAAGCAAATGTTGGAGCTTTCAAACCGCATTGACACAAGTACAAGAGGCGGCTGCGGAGGTTTTGCGGCGCTGGTGAGCGACTACGTTTTCGGCAAAACAAGCAATCCTATCCGTCGGCTTGAGGACAATTCCAAGGTTCGGGTCGGCGACATCATGGTATATCGCTATTCGGATACAAATGTCGTGTGGCACGTAACGGTCTTTACAAGTTACGAGGTCAGTGAACTGACTGGAGAAACAGGATTAAATCACTCTGACGCTGGCGGTGTCAATGGTGTAATTACTTGGAGAGGCAGCGGCAGCGGGGTTGCACAACCGGAATTTTTTCTTGGAGGCAACTCTGTTTCACGCTACGAAATCTGGACCCGCTACCCCGCGTAAATAAACCCAAAAAACGAAAGGAGAAAACATCATGAAAAAGAAACTGACCACCCTGCTCCTGGCCCTGCTGCTTTGCCTGGGCCTCAGCGCCCCCGCGTTCGCCGAGGACGCCGCGCCGCCCCTCCAGGCCACCGCTTACGCCACCAACAAGCTCCTTTGGATCGGGCCCATCCCCCTGGCAGGACTCACCGTCATCAACGGGGAATACTACATGCCCCTGGAGCTTCTCAACGGCACCGGACGCCTCGACAGCGGCCTCCCCATCTCTGAATACTACATCAGTGACGGCTGCTATGTCCTCTCCCCGAACACCTTCGTCCGCGAAAGCGTCACCGTTATGAAGCCCGTCCTCTTCGCCAAGGAAGGCCGCGCCATCGGCGACGTCACCCTGGACACCGTCAAGCCCCTGAAAATCACCGCCGTGGGCCCCGCCCCCCTCCAGTACCCCAATGCCGTCTACACCTTCGGGGGCCGCTACCCCATGGCCCGCCTCAAGACCCTCGAGGAGGCGTTCGGCTACCGGGAGGCCGAGGACGGAATCCATATCATGGAAACCCTCAAGTACGGCGCCTACCCCCCGTCAAGTGGGAGGAGGACCTGGCGGGGCAGAACTTCCAGGGCTTCGCCAATGAAAACGTGAAGGAAACCATTCGGGCCATCCACCACTATATCGTCAACACCCTCACCCACACGGACTTCATTGATTCCTCCTACTTCAAAAAGAACGACCCGGACCGCTGCGCCCGCCATGACCGGGTGCAGCAGAAGTTCACCCTCCGGAACAACCAGACCGTCGCCTGGAAGTACGGCGTCTGCCAGAATTACTCGGAGATCTTTCAGGCCCTGTGCCTCCAGGCTGGCATCCCCTGCGAGATCGTCTCCAGCTACGAAATGGACCACACCTGGAACCGGGTCATGCTCTGGGGCCAGTGGTACCACCTGGACGCCACCTTCGACGACCCCGGCCCCTCTCCCACCCTCATCCAGACCTACTTCCTCCAGACCCCCGAGCAGATGATGCGCTCCCACCTCTGGGACGGCACGGACTACAGCTTCCCCGACCACTACGACCCCGCCTGGACCCAGATCGACCCGAAGAACATCACCAGCGCCGACCAGTTCCGCAAGTGCTTCATCGGCCAGCTGACCCAGGGCAAAACCACCATCAGCCTCACCGTCTCCGGCCCCGACGCCTACGGCGGCTACCGCGGGCCCAGCTACTGGGCCATGCAGCACTGCGCCCTCCCCGGCTGGGGCCTGAGCATCGGATACAAGTACAGCGCCGCTACGAAGACCTATACCTTCGATGTGCGCTACACCTGAGAGACGCCCGCGGCCCTGGGGGAATCCCCCAGGGCCGGGAGGAAAACGAAAGGAGATTATCTGTATGAAAAAGAAACTGACGGCCTTGATTCTGGCCCTGGCGCTGAGCCTGGGGCTGTGCGCGCCCGCGCTGGCGGCAGAGTTTACCGACGTGCCCGCGGACCACTACGCCCACGACGCTATCCAGTCCGCCGCCGCTAAGGGCATCGCCTCCGGCTACGCCGACGGAACGTTTAAGCCGAATAATCCCGTCACCAAGGGCCAGTTTGCCGTCATGGTGGCCCGCGCCTTCTTCTCCGATGAACTGGCAGAGTATGAGGCCCAGGGGAAGGCCGAGGGGAAGCCCTGGCACTGGGGCGCAATTAAGCTGCTGAACCACAACGGCATTATTATGAATAACGGGGATTACTGGAACCTCACGGCTGACGCGTCCTTTTCCCGCGGCGGGGTTGCCAGTGTGATCCAAGAGGTTCTGGAATACCACGGACTCAAGCCCACCCCTGAGGAAACAACTGCCGCAGGGGAAAAAACGAGTGACGTCATGCCATACCATGGCAGTGCTTACGCCAGCAAGGTTGTCTGCGCATTCGGGATTATGAGCCCCTATTCGGACGGGACCTTCCGGGCGGGCGAAACCACGAACCGCGCCCAGGTCTGTGCGGTGATTGAACGAACCATCGCCTTTATAGACAGCCATTTTGTGAAGATCCAGTTCCCGGAGGTAGTGACGGACCCGGCGGCGACCAACGTTGCGATTGGCTCCACGTATCTTGATCAAATCGGCTGGAAAATTGTGAACAATGAGTATCCAAACGGGACACTGAACAACGGCAAGCCGATTACGGAGGAAAACGTTCTCGCCATGCTGGCGGACGCGAAAACAAACTGGTATCCCGGGATGCCATTTGGAACAAGCGGTAAAAATGGTACTGAAAATGCCTACATTCCCAAGGGACCAAGCTCGGCGTCGTCCCTCATAGGGAATCAATGCAAACTCGGCGGCATTATGTACAGTATCATGTATAGCATGGGAGGCTTTGCGGCCATGATCAGCGATTACATCTTTGGCCCCTCCAGCAATTATCCCCGTAAAGTGGAGGACCCCACCCAGGTCCGTCCGGGAGATATTGTGATAGAATATCAGTCTAATTCTATCCCCAGTGTGCGGATTGCGCTATCTAGCGCGATCTATGAAAAAGAGATGCCTTTGGTGAAGGTATGCTATGGCGGGTCTGACAACGGGGTTTTCTGGGGTGATGACCCTGGCGTGCTGCCGTTCACACAGCTGGACCCGTACATGAGAGGTCCGGATAATACCGTCCAGCATACAACCGTGGTCTATACCCGCTACCCGGCGTGAAAGAAAGGAAGGAATGGACATGAAAAAGAAACTGACGGCCTTGCTGCTGGCCCTGGCGCTGAGCCTGGGGCTGTGCGCGCCTGCGCTGGCGGCGGAGTTCTCCGACGTGCCCGCGGACCACTACGCCCACGACGCTATCCAGTCCGCCGCCGCTAAGGGCATCGCCTCCGGCTACGCCGACGGAACCTTTAAGCCCAACAACCCCGTCACCTATGGACAGTTCGCTGTTATGCTCGCACGCGCTTTCCTCCCCGAGGAATTGGCGAAGTACGAGGCTCAGGGCAAAGCCGAGGGAAAGCCGTAGTATTGGGCGGCTATCACCACCCTGGGAACCAAGGTGACGGCACATACTCCTATTGCAAGTGCCAACGACTGGCTGAGGCAGGCGGACAAGCCTATTACACGCCAATATATGGCTTATGCAATTTATGCTCTCTTGCTTTGGCGCGGAATCAAGTCTTTTGGAGAGGAATATGAGGCCGCAAAAGAGAGAATCACCGATTGTTATTCTTATCAGGTGATCGCCATCTGCGCTTATGGCATCATCACCGGCTATCCGGACGGCACTTTCCGCCCGATGAATACGATGAACCGCGCACAGGCTTGCGTTGTGATCGACCGGACCGCTAAGTATCTGGGAGAAAACGCAATCCCGGAGGTGACTTTCCCGGCGAACGTAACCGACCCGAAAAATACCAGCATCGCCAAGGGACGGGGCTACATGAACCAACTGGGCTGGACCATCGTGGACAACGGCTATCCCGCCGGGACGCTGAATAACGGGAAACCCATCACGGAGGAAAACGTGCTGGAGCTTCTCGCCAGTGCCAAGCAGAACTGGCACACCGGAATGCGCTGGAGCGGCGGCGAATGGGAAGGGATGGTTCCCAACTGCTATAATCCGGGCAATATCAGTATTGGGTACAATCCGGTTGTCTCGAACATGAACGTCATGGCCTTTGGAAGATACAGCGGAGCCTCGGCATTTGCGGCCATGATCAGCGACTATGTTTTTGGGCCGAATGACAACCCGGGACGCCAGATCAGCAGCGGTAATGTCCACGCCGGCGATATGCTCTTTAACGGACGGCGGGGCGACCCGAAGACGCAGGTTATGATCGTTCTTTCCTCTGAGACGCAGACGATAGACGGCGTGCGTTATGTGCCGGTCTGCGACGCGAACCGCTATGTGGACGGGCATATCAACGGGATTGTCCTGTGGGACGAGCCTGGCACCGTGAGCGTGGGGCGGATCGACTCCTACACGGACGCGGACGGCGTGACCTGGGACCCTGTGATCTATTTCCGCTATCCGGCATAAAAATGTGTGGGTCCTTCCATGGTAATGGAAGGACCCACTTGCTATTGTCTGCGTTACTGTGCTGGAGGCTTTCGCGCCCACCAGATTCGCGTCGAGTTAAAAAGTTCTTTTTTCGGTTCCTTTTTTCTGTCAAGAAAAAAGGAACACCCCCCGCGTCTCAGCGCTTAATATCGTAATTCATATTCATCAAATTCCGGATACTCTGGGCATCATCCGTAATATTAGCATCCCCATGGATCGTGTGCTTGATAGCGCTACTGGCGACGGCGAAGTTGACCATATCCATGGTGCGGTAGTTATTCATCATGGCATAGATCAACCCGCTGGCAAAGGCGTCGCCGCCGCCGACGCGGTCCAGGATGTTGAAGGTGAACAGCTTGCTCTCGAAGGTGTGGCCGTCGTACCACATGAAGGCTTTCAGGCTGTTCTCACTGCCGCTGTGGGCGTAGCGGACGTGGCGGGCGATGCAGCGCAGGTTCGGGTAGCGCTGGATGAACTGCTGGAAAATCTCGTCCTGCTGCTCGTAGCTGGGCTGGAGAGGGACGCCGTCCTTCCAGTCGCCCTTGCTGTGGTCCTCCTCGTCCTTCCAGAGGTGGTAGGGCTCAATGCCGAAGAGTACGTCTATGTAGGGCAGGCATTCCGTGCAGTAGTCCCGGGCCTCCTCCCAGGTCCAGAGGCGGGAGCGGAAATTGCCGTCGAAGCTGACCGTCAGGCCCTTCGCCTTGGCGGCTCTCAGGCAGTCCATGATGAAGGTCCGGCAATTCGGGCCCAGGGCCGGGGTAATGCCGCTGAGGTGCAGCCAGGAGTAGCCCTCCAGGAGGGCGTCAATGTCCACCTTCGAGAAGTCGTACTCCGTAATGGCGCTGTGCTTCCGGTCGTAGATGACCTTGGAGGCGCGGATGCCGTAGCCGGTTTCCAGGTAGTACGTCCCCAGACGGTGGGTGGGCGTTTCCTCCGGGCCGGTGAGAATCATGGGGGTGCAGTGGACATCGTTGGAGCGAAGCCAGCGCACCGCGCTCTTCCCCAGGCTGTTATTGGGCACGACGCTGAAAAAGGTGCTGTCCACGCCCAGATTCGCCAGCGTGATTGCAATGTTGGCCTCCGCGCCTCCGTAACTGGCCTCAAAGTTGGATGCCATACGGATTTTCTCATAATTGGGAGGCGTCAGCCGCAGCATAATCTCGCCGATGGTAATAAACCTGCCGCCCCCGTTAGGCGAAAGCAGAGGGTTCCGGTGTTCCATAAATCTTACCTCCTAGAAAAGACTAGCAAGAGAAAGCGATCTGCCAGGGTCCAGGGAGGCGGGAAGCCCCGCTGGCAGCGCACGCCTCCCTGGTGGGAGTCCAGAGGGCAAAGCCCTTTGGCCGCCGGAGGCAAAAAAGCGCGGGGTACCCCCGCGCTTTTTAAATGCAGTCTTACCGCTGCACCCGCCCAGAAGCATCGCCGCCGGCGAGCTTCTCGACCTCAGCCGCGGTGACACGGTTGTAGTCGCCCTCGATGGAGTGCTTGAGCGCGGACGCCGCCACGGCGAACTCCACGGCCTCCTGGGTGGACTTGCCGGTCAGGAGGGAGTAGATCAGGCCGCCGCCGAAGCTGTCGCCGCCGCCCACGCGGTCCACAATGCGCAGGTGGTACTCCTTGGAGAAGCAGTAGTCGGTGCCGTCGTAGAGCATACCCGCCCAGTCGTTGTCGCTGGCGGAGATGGAGGTGCGGAGGGTGATGGCGACCTTCTCGAAGCCGAACTTGTCCGCCAGCTGCTTGGCGACGGACTTGTAGCCGTCCTTGTTCAGCTTGCCGCCGTAGATGTCGGTGTTCTCCGCCTCGATGCCGAAGACGTCCTTGGCGTCCTCTTCGTTGGAGATGCACACGTCCACATACTGGCACAGGTCGGTCATAGCGGCGCGAGCCTCCTCGCGGGTCCACAGCTTGCCGCGGTAGTTCAGGTCGCAGGAAATCTTCACGCCCTTGGCCTTCGCCGCCTTGCACGCCTGGCGGCAGATCTCAACCAGGTTGGGACCCAGGGCCGGAGTGATGCCGGTGAAGTGGAACCAGTCGGCACCCTCAAAAATGGCGTCCCAGTCGAAGTCCTCGGGCTTCGCCTCCTGGATGGCGGAATGGGCACGGTCATAGATGCAGACGCTGCCCCGCTGGGACGCGCCCTTCTCCAGGTAGTAGATGCCCACGCGGTCGCCGCCACGGACAATCTTGCTGGTGTCCACGCCCAGGGCGCGGAGGCTGTTCACAGCGCCCTGGCCAATGGCGTGGGCGGGGAGCTTCGTCACGAAAGCGGTGTCGAGACCGTAGTTTGCGAGGGAGACGGAGACGTTCGCTTCGCCGCCGCCAAAGGTGGCCTGGAGCTGGTCGTCCTGGAAGAAACGGAGGTAGCCGTTGGGGGCGAGACGCAGCATGATCTCGCCGAAGGTGATGACTCTAGGCATGATTGATCTTCTCCTTTTAGTTTTTTCGTTGTCGGTTTGCCAAAGTCGCTGACTTTGGCTTGGGGCTCTGCCCCAAACCCCGCCAGAGGCTCTGCCTCTGGACTCCGCAAGCCTTTGAAAAGGCTTGATCCAAACTTTTACTTTTTGCCTACCAGGTGCACCGCGAAACCGCAGATCTCATCTTTCAGGTAGATGGCGTTCAGGGTTCCGTCGGGCTTGCTTTTCGCGGTTTCCTCCGCGAAGGCGAAGCCTTTCGCCTCCAGCTCGGCCTTGGCGGCGGCTACGTCCGGCGTGCCGATGGCAATGTGGCCGTTTTTGCCGAGGTAGGGGGTCTTCATGACCTCCACGGCGGTCCCGGCGAAGATGGAGCTGTTGCCTACCTTGACGGGGAGGCCGAACAAGAGCTCAAACATCTGAGCGGTCTTCAAAGCCTCGTCCTCGTTGGCGGCATTGATGCCGATATGGGCCAGTGTGTACTCAGCCATTCCGGGCCTCCTCTACGATCTCGCGGGACTTCTTGCACAGCTCGGTGATCTCGTCCCATTTTTGGTTATCGATCAGGTCGGCCGTGACCATGTAGGAGCCGCCGCAGGCGCAGATCACGGGGGCCTTGATGTACTCGGCCAGGTTCTTCAAGGACACGCCGCCGGTGGGCATGACCTTGAACTGGGGGAAGGGCGCGCTGAGGGCCTTGATCTTGGCGAGTCCGCCGGACTGCTCGGCGGGGAAGAACTTGATGACTTCCAGGCCGAATTTCAGGGCGGCGTGGTAATCGGAGGCGGTGGTGCAGCCGGGGAAGATGGGGATATTTTTCTTCTGGGCGTAGGCGACGAGTTCGGCGTCGAAGCCGGGGGTAACGATGAACTGACCGCCGGCGGCGATGGTGGCGTCGATCTGGTCGGTATTGGTGACGGTGCCCGCGCCGACCATCATATCGGGGCAGGCTTCCTTCATGAGCTTCATGGCCTTATCGGCGCCAGCGGCGCGGAAGGTGATTTCAGCGACGGGAACCCCACCGGCGCACAGGGCTTTTGCCAGGGGCGCGGCATCCCGCTCAGGGTTATTGAGCTTGATGACAGGTACGACGCCGATTTTAGAAATGGCCTCATTCATAGCATTCATGATTAAGTTACCCTCCTGTTTTCAAATTAAGGTAGGTCCCGCCCGCGAAGAGCGGGACCCCCACATTTCATGATACATAAATTTCGGAAAATAGCAAGTCTTTTCCCAGCACAATCCCGAAATAGCCGCAGAGCGTCTCAAAAAAGCCCGATCTGCCAGGGTCCAGGGAGGCGCGTGCCTCCCTGGTGGGAGTCCAGAGGGCAAAGCCCTCTGGCCGCCGGAGGCCCCCCGTCCTTCGTCCCCCGTAAATCAGGTACGCTTACTTGTCGTATTCGAGGTAAGCCCCCTTCATCGGGGACACGGCGAGGTCGGAGAACAGGCGCAGGACGCCGCGGGGGTACTTGGCGGGCTTCGGCTTCCAGGCTTTCTTGCGTTCGGCGAGGATGGCGTCCATTTCCTCGGGGGTCTTGCGTTCGCCTTTGACACCGACGATGGCCAGGATGCGCTCCTTGACGTCGAGCTGGATGAGGTCGCCTTCCTCTACCAGGGCGATGGGGCCTCCGGCCTGGGCCTCGGGGCTGCAGTGGCCGATGACGGGGCCGGTGGAGGCGCCGGAGAAGCGGCCGTCGGTGATGAGGGCGATGGACTTGCCCAGCTCCTTGTCGGAGGAAATGGCCTCGGAGGTGTAGAACATCTCGGGCATTCCGGAGCCCTTGGGGCCCTCATAGCGGATAAAGACGGCGTCGCCGGGCTTGACGCGGTGGTGGAGCACGGCGTCGATGCACTCCTCCTCGCTGTCGAAGGGACGGGCGTTCAGAACGGCGGAGAACATCTCCTTGGGGCAGGCGGTGTGTTTGATGACCGCACCCTCGGGGGCCAGATTGCCTTTCAGGACGGCGATAGAGCCGTCGGTGCCGATGGCCTTGTCGAAGGGACGGATGATGTCTTCTTTGGTCATGTGGATGTTGTATTTCTCGTTGGCCTTGTCCAGCCAGGACTGGCAGCGCTCATAGAATCCGTCCTTCTTCAAATCCTCCAGGTTTTCGCCCAGGGTCTTGCCGGTGACGGTCATGGCGTCCAGGTGCAGCACGCTCTTGATCTCCTCCATGATGGCGGGAACGCCGCCAGCATAATAGAAGAACTCGGCGGGCCAGCGTCCGGCGGGGCGGAGGTCCAGGAGATAGTGGGCGCCCCTGTGGAGGCGATCGAAGGTGTCGCCGTCGATCTCCAGGCCGAACTCGTGGGCCAGGGCGGGGATGTGCAGGAGGCTGTTGGTGGAGCCGGAGATGGCGGCGTGGACCATGATGGCGTTCTCAAAGCTGTCCATGGTGACGATATCGCTGGGGCGCATGTGCTCCATGTAGGCCAGCTTCACGGCCAGCTCGCCCGCGCGGCGGGCATACTCCACCAGGTCGGGGCTGGTGGCGGGCAGGAGGGCGGAGCCGGGGAGGGTGAGGCCCAGGGCCTCGGCCATGATCTGCATGGTGGAGGCGGTGCCGATGAAGGAGCAGGCGCCGCAGCTGGGGCAGGCGTTGCACTTGGCCCAGTTCAGCTTTTCCTCGTCGATCTCGCCCCGCTCGAACTTGGCGGAGTACATGCCCAGCTGTTCCAGCGTCAGCATGTCGGGGCCCGCGGCCATAGTGCCGCCGGTGACCATGACAGAGGGGATGTTGACCCGGGCCATGCCCATGAGGTTGCCGGGCATACCCTTGTCGCAGCTGGCCATATAGACGCCCGCGTCAAAGGGAGTGGCGTTGGCCTGGATTTCAATCATGTTGGCGATCATCTCCCGGCTGGCCAGGGAGAAGTTGATGCCGTCGGTGCCCTGGCTCTCGCCGTCGCACATGTCGGTGCAGAAGTAGCGGGCGCCCTTGCCGCCGGCGGCGGCGATGCCCTCACAGGCGGCTTTGACGAGGGTGTCGAGGTGGCCGGAGCCGGGGTGGCTGTCGCCGAAGGTGCTCTCGACGAAAATCTGGGGCTTTGCGAGGTCCTCGGGCTTCCAGCCGGTGCCGAGGCGCAGGGGGTCGAGTTCCGGGGCCAGCTTCCGCATTTCCTGGCTGACTAACATAGTGGTCCATCCTTTCTTTTCCAGCAGAGTAATTTATCAAGGCCCCGCCGCAGCGGGGAACACTGACGGATAGGACGGGGTATGGGCAGGGGGGCGCACCCGGGGCCGGGAACGCCCCTCTGCCGCTCCCACCTAAAGCACACCCTGATTATAACATCATACGTCATACGTTTCAACTGTGATTTCCGCTAGTTTTTTCCTCTTTTTTTAGGCACTCCCAACACAGAGCAACACTCCGCCCCGCCGTTTTTCTACAATTCCGGCAATTCCCCATTCCCTACCAGTATATAGGACGCCGCCGGAGCCGTCAAGGAAAACCGCGCCGCAAATTCCCCCGACTGGAGAAAAATTGCAGGCCCCCCTTGACAAGATGGCGGAACTGTGTTAACTTCATTAGTACAGTTAATACAGTTGCGGCGGTCCGCCCGCCGCGGAAGGGAAGGTGATTCCATGATCAGCCTGAACTACCGGGATTCCCGCCCCATTTACGAGCAGATCAAGGACGGCCTGCGCAAGCTCATCGTCACCGGGGCCATCGGCACCGACGAAAAGCTGCCCTCCGTCCGGGCCCTGGCCACCCAGCTCTCCATCAACCCCAACACCATCCAGAGGGCCTACAACGAGCTGGAAAACGAGGGCTACATCTACTCCGTCCCCGGCAAGGGGAGCTTCGCCACCGGGGACCCGGGGGCCGACGCCTCCCGCCGCCAGGAGCTGTGGGAGAAGGCCCGGGAGCTCTTGGCCGAGCTGCGCTATCTGGGCGTTTCACAGGGAGAGCTGATGGCTCTTCTTGAGGAAGAGCCATCCGGCGGGGCCCCCGCCGGAGGACGAAAGGAGGACTCATAATGATTCACGTTGAACATGCCGTCAAGCGCTTCGGCGGCTTCGCCGCCCTGGACGGCGCTTCTCTGTCCGTTCCCGCCGGGAGCGTCTACGGGCTGGTGGGCCCCAACGGCGCGGGGAAGTCCACCCTCATCCGCTGCCTCACAGGCATCTACCGCCAGGACGAGGGCACCGTCACCATCGACGGCCAGCCCGTCTGGGAGAACCAGGCCCTCAAGGCCCGCACCGCCGCCATCCCCGACGACTGGTTCTACTTCAACCAGGCCACCATTCGGGACATGTGCCGCTTCTACCGGGGCTTCTACCCCGCCTTCTCCATGGAGCGCTACGAGAAATTGAAGGAGGTCTTCGAGATCGACGAGAAGCGCTCCCTCCGGCGGCTCTCCAAGGGAATGCAGAAGCAGGCCGCGTTCTGGCTCACCCTGAGCTGTATGCCCGACTGCCTGATCCTCGACGAGCCGGTGGACGGCCTGGACCCCGTGATGCGCCGTCAGGTCTGGTCCCTGGTCCTGGGGGACGTGGCCCAGCGGGGCATGACCGTCCTCGTCTCCTCCCACAACCTGCGGGAGCTGGAGGACGTCTGCGACCACGTGGGCATCCTGGACCACGGCAAGGTCCTTCTGGAGCGCTCCCTGGCCCAATTGCAGGACAACATGGTGAAGCTGCAAGTCGTTTTCAAGGACGGCGGCGGGGTCCCGGAGGGCCTACCCGTGCTCCACACCTCCGCCGTGGGCCGCATCCACACCCTGATCATGCGCACCAGCGCGGAGGAGGCACAGAACCTGCTGGCGGCTTACGAACCCATGCTGGTGGACGCCGTGCCCCTGACCCTGGAGGAAATTTTTATCTATGAGCTGGGAGGTGCCAACTATGCAGTCAAAGACATCGTTCTTTAACCCCACGCTGTTCAAAAAGAACCTGAGCCGCTTCTGGCCCCTGTGGGGCGGCGCGGTCCTGATCGCCGTCCTGCCGCCCCTGGCCATGCTGACGGCCCTGCTGGACCGGGGCTTCCGCAGCCACGGCATGGAACCCCTGGAGATGACCTCCGCGTACTACTACGTGGTCTCCTGGGCGGTGCCCATTATCTCCCTTTTCTACGCCGCCCTCTGCGCTCTGGCGGTCTGGCACTACCTCTATAACCACCGCAGTGTCAGCTTTTACCACGCCCTCCCCGTCACCCGGAACGGCCTCTTCGCCACCAACTTCCTCTCCGGCATGGCCATGATGCTGATCCCCTACGCCGCGGCCGGGGGCCTGTCTGTCCTGATCAGCATTCCGGCGGGCATCTTCGAGCCCTTGGGCGTCTTCATGACGATCCTATACGTAATCGGGCAGAGCTTCTTCTACTTCGCCTCGGCCACCTTGATCATCTTCTTCACCGGCAACCCCTTCGCCTTCGCCGCCTTCTACTTCATCTTCCACTTCTTCGCCGTCCTGGCGGAGATGCTGGTGACCCATCTTATGAGCATGTTTTACCTGGGCATTGTGCAGGGCTACGAGGGCGTCACGGAATTCCTCTCCCCCACCGTCTACCTCTTTCAGAACCTGTACCCCGACGCCGTGACCGCGGAAGTCGTCACCGCTGACGGCTGGGTGGACTACGGCCATTTGCAGTCCGTCACCCTGGACCACGGCTGGGTCATCGGCGTCTACGCCCTGATCGGAGTCGTGTTCCTGGCCTGCGCCTGGTCCCTCTACCAGCGGCGCAGAAGCGAGAGCGCCGGGGACGTCGTCGCCGTGGGCTGGATGAAGCCCGTGTTCCGCTACGGCGTGGCGCTGTGCTCCGCCCTGGTTCTGGGCTTTGTGCTGTACAATGTCGTATGGAGCAGCTTCCAGCACACCCAGACCGCCGACGCCCTCCCCATGGCCGTCTGCATGGCCATCGCAGGCGTGATTGGCTACTACGTGGCCTCCATGCTCCTGGCGAAGTCGGTGAAGGTCTTCCGGGACACCTGGAAGGGCGCGCTGGCAACCGCCTTTGCCTCCGCCCTCATCTGCTGTGTGATTGCCGCCGACCCGGCGGGCGTGGAGTCCTGGGTCCCCGACGCGGAGGCGCTGGACAGCGTCAGCGTCAACATCTACGGCGCCAACGGCGGGAGCTGCTCTGCGGACCTGGAGGACCCCGCCGCCATCCAGCGGGTCCTGGACGCTCACCGCGCCATTGTGGGCGACCGGGACGTCCTGGACGGCGGCACCAGAGGCAGTCTGGGCGACGTCCATGTAAACCTGATTTACTTCGACAAGGACGGCAAGTTCCACTACCGTTATTACGACATCTATATTGAGGACGAAAGCGTCACGCAGACCAACGTATACAAGGCCCTCGCCGCCCTGGCGGCAGACCCCGTGATCCAGGAGGCCAGCGTCTTCGGTGACGTCACCAACAACGCAGAGGAAGTCCGCCTCACCGGCGGCTACGTGGAGGGCCTCTACGACACGGAAACCCGCGGCTTCGTCAGCACCGACCTGACGAAGGAGCAGGCCCAGGCCCTGGAGGCCGCCGTCCGCCGGGACATCGAGGCGGGCCGCTTCGGCAGGACCCTCTTCATGCTGGACTACAACGAGTATATTGACAGCGTCTACCGCTTCAGTATCCAGATTCACTACACCGTGACCCGGGAGTACCGCGACGGCTCCACAAGAACCAATTCCGACAATGTGTATCTCACCCCGTCCGTCTACTGCACGGAGACGATAAAGGCCCTGGAGCAGGCAGGCGTGATCACCGATTCCCGCAGGCCCCTGACCCGCCGCCAGTACGATGAAAACCGCAGATACGACGACGAGGGCGAGTGGTGGGACTACGAGAAGTACGGAGCGGATGCCGAAATTTACGCCTGAAAAATTTTTATGAAATTTTTTGGGAAAAGTGAAACAAAACGGATGGGAAAAACGTCTATAATAGTAGAGCCAAAAAAACCGGCCTGCTGAGTGCTGGAACGAAAGGAGCCTCCCCCTATGGAGCAGTTAAAAACAGAGAATTTGTGGCGCGTCTGGGTCGACACCCAGCGCCGGATCGTGTCCTTCCACGAGGAGGAGGACTGTAAACTGCTTGAATTCCGCAGCCGCGACATGTTCTACCGCTGCATCGAGCAGTATACGGGGATGCAGTACCGGTATCAGTAAATGGGTGCCTGCCTACGTGGGGCCTCCGGCGGGTTACTTTTTCTCGAGAGAAAAAGTAACCAAAAAGAGCTTTAATACCGCTCTATGCCCTGGCAGTCACGAAAGCCCGTCACACGGTAACGCAGAAAGTGCAAGTGGGACCTTCCATTGACATGGAAGGTCCCACATATTTTTATGATGTACTCCGTAGGGGCGGGCCTCCGCGCCCGCCCTTCCCCCGCAACTGCCATGGTTGCCTAGGATGCACACCGTAGGGGCCGCCGCCTTCGGCGGCCCGTCCCCCGCGCCCACCCATATTATGGGGGTGTATTCCACGCCCACCAGGGCCGTAAAATTCCCTTCTACACACCCTCAACCAAAAACCGCATCGCCTCCAAATACCCATCCAGCCCATGCCCCCGAATCGTCTTCACGCACGCCGCCCGGATATAGGACACCCGCCGAAACTCCTCCCGCGCATCGGGATCGGAGATATGCACCTCCACCGCAGGAATACTGACCGCCTTCACCGCGTCCAGCAGCGCCACACTGGTGTGGGTATACGCCGCGGGGTTGATCACAATCCCGTCAATCTGATCGAAATAAGCCTGCTGAATCGCGTCCACAATCGCGCCCTCATGGTTCGACTGGAAGAAGGAAACCTCCACCCCCAGCCGTTCCGCCTCACAGGAAATTATGTCAACCAGGTCCTGATAGCTGGTTGTTCCGTAGATTTCCGGCTGACGAATTCCCAGCATGTTCAGGTTCGGCCCGTTGATCACCAGAATCTTCACAGCAAAAATCCCTCCAAATCTCAGCGGCAGTTTCCTCGGGGCTGACCTCGTTCGCGACAGAAAAATCCGCCGCCGCGCTGTACAGCGGCCCCCGGACCCGCGCCATTTCCTCCAGCTTCCCACGCTGGGACAGCGGCCTCCCATCGGTAGGCAGCTCTTCCACGCGCCTGCGGATCAGGTAAACCCGCCCCGTGCGCCGCATTGCGGCCCGGTTCTCGGACCACAGAATGGACCCGCCCCCGGTAGCGATCACCTGCCCGCTTCCGGCGCACACCTTCGTCAGAACCTGATGCTCCAGGGCGCGGAACGCCTCTTCACCGCCCTCGGCGAAGATCTGTGGGATAGGCTTCCCGGCTGCGCGGGTGATTTCCTCGTCCAGGTCCACGAAGGGCTTCCCGGACAGTGCCGCCAGCGCCTGTCCCACGGTGGTCTTCCCGCTTCCGGGCATCCCGACGAGGACGATGTTGGTCATTCTCCGTCGGAGCGTACATGTAAGGATGTCAATAGACAGGTCTGGAATAATCTTATCGAAAAAAAGCTCTTCTGCTTTTGCGGCTTGTGCAACCAGCATCGGCAGGCCCCCCGTCCAGCGGAAATACCGGGACGCAGGGTCGCCCCGTTCCCAGTTCCAGGGCTTACGGGGAAAGCGTTCCGACTGCAAAAGCAGGTTCGTCCGCCCCGGGTTGTAGATCACATCTGCAACGTCCGTCACAGCGGGCAGAAGCCGCAGGTCCACCGGCTGGCCCTCCAGGTTCGGCCACATGCCCACGGGGGTGGTGTTGATCAGGGCTTCCGCGTCGGCGTGGCGGTCCGGGAGGTTGTCATAGTTGTCGGGGCCGGAACGGGAAACCACTACAATTTCCCGCGCCAGTTCCCGCCGCGCCGCGGCCTGGGCCGTCAGGGACGCCCCGCCGCTGCCCAGTATGACAACCTTTTTCCCCGCCAGCGAGATCCCCGCCCGCCGGAGCATATACAGAAAGCCGTCGATATCGGTGTTATACCCGTACAGCTTCCCCTCCCGCCGGACGAGGGTGTTCACGCTTCCGATGTCCGCCGCCGCGGGGTCGATCACGTCGCAGTAGGGCATCACGTCCCGTTTATAGGGAATGGTCACGTTCAGCCCCCCGATATCCTCCCGCCGCAGAAAGGCCCCCAGGTCCTCCGGCTCCAGCTCGATGAGCCGGTAGCCCTTGCAGCCCAGGGCCTCGTGGATGGGCACGGACCAGCTGTGCCCCAGCTTCCGCCCCAGGAGGCCGTAGATTTTCTCACCCATCGGCTCACACTTCCGCGTAGTTCCCCAGGAACTGGAACTGGGCGCAGGTCCGCTCCATTTCCTCCAGCATGGCCAGGATGCTGGGGTCCCGGAGGTCGGCCTCCAGCTCCATGAAGAAGATGAACTCGAAGTCGCTTCCCACCACCGGGCAGGACTCCAGCTTCGTCATGTTCACGTCCAGCGCCGCCAGCTTCGAGAGGATTTCGTACAGCGCCCCGGGCCGGTTGTCGAAGGCGATCACGAGGCTGACCCGGTTGGCCCCGGCGTAGATGACGGGCTTCTTGGTGATGCAGACGAAGCGGGTGTAGTTGTTGTCGCTGTTCTGGATCTGGCCGTTGATGCACTCCAGGCCGTAGAGGGCGGCGCAGGGGTGGGAGGAAATAGCGGCGGCGTGGCGGTTTCCGGACTCGGCCACCAGCTTCGCGGCGGCGGCGGTGTTGTCGCAGGGGATCACCTTCACGCCCTTCAGGCCCTCCAGGAAGCGGCTGCACTGCCCGATTGCCTGCTCGTGGGAATAAATCTCCGTCACGTCCTCGAGCTTCACGCCGGGTAGGGCCAGCAGTTCATGCCGGATGCACAGCCGCGTGGAGCGGACGATGGACAGGTTTCGCTCCTGCAAAAGGGCGTACACGGCGCGGACAGACCCGTTGGAGCTGTTCTCGATCGGCAGCACGCCGAACTTGCAAAGCCCCGACTCCACCGCCGACGCCACGGCCTCGAAGGTCTTCACATACATGAGGCTGCCCCTGGGGAACAGCCGGTCGCAGGCGGCCTGGGAGTTGCCCCCCTCCACGCCCTGGCAGGCGATCAGCCCCGTCTGGGGAAACAGCTCCCGCCCCGCCTCCAGGGAGGCCCGGACCTGGGCCCCCACCTTCGTGTCGGAGGACACCAGCTCTGCCTGCCGGGACCGGGCCAGCTCAAAGAGGGTGGAGAACAGGTGGTAGGCGTAGCGCTCCCGCGCCCCGGATTGCTCCGTCACGCGGGCCAGCACAGCCCGTTCCCGCTCCTTGTTCAGGATAGGCAGCTTGTGTTCGTTCTTATAGGCGGCGACTTCCTCCGCCAGGTCCATGCGCTCCAGGAAGAGCGCCAGCATCTGATCGTCAACGGCGTCAATTTTGGCGCGGATTTCAGAAAGTTCCATGGTTTCCCTCCAACAATAAATCTAAAAGTACGACGGCGGCGACGGCCTCCGCAACCGGGACGGCCCGGTGGGCCACGCAGGGGTCGTGACGTCCGTGAATCGTGAGCTCAGCGTTTTCCCCCGCGGACAGGCTGACCGTCCTCTGCGCCCTGCCGATGGACGGCGTGGGCTTGACGGCGATGCGGAACACGACGGGCATTCCGGTGGTAATCCCCCCCAGGATGCCCCCCGCGTGGTTGGTAACGGCGCGGACCTGGCCGTCCCCCACGGCAAAGGGGTCGTTGTTCTGGGACCCCCGCCACGTAGCGGCGGAAAAGCCTGCGCCGAACTCCACGCCCTTTACGGCGGGGATGCCAAACAGCGCCGCGGCCAACCGGTTCTCCACGCCGTCAAACATAGGGTCCCCCAGCCCCGCCGGGAGGCCGGTGGCCGCGCACTCAATCACGCCCCCGACGCTGTCCAGCTCCTTTTTCGCGGCGAGAATTTCCACCTGCATCCGCGCCCCCGCCGCGTCGTCCAGAACCGGGAAGGGCTTTGCGGCGATTTCCGCAAACAGCTCCGGCGTAGGGTGCAGGGGAAAGCGGCGGTCCACGGCGGTTCCTACGGACTCCAGATGCGCCCCGATGTGGACGCCCCGGCGGGCCAGAATCTGCTTCGCAATGCCTCCGGCGACGCAGAGGGGGGCCGTCAGGCGTCCGGAGAAGTGGCCTCCGCCGCGCATGTCGGCGTGTCCGCCCCATTTCACGGCGGCGGTGTAGTCCGCGTGGCCGGGACGAGGGGTGTCGATGAGATTGCTGTAGTCCCTGGAGTGCTGGTCCCCGTTGCGGATCACCGCGCACAGGGGCGCGCCGCAGGTCTTTCCGCCCTCCAGGCCGGAGAGGAATTCCGGAATATCCGTCTCCTTCCGGGCCGTGGAGAGGCCGTCTTTTCCCGGACGGCGGCGGTCCAGAAAGGCTTGCAGTTCCTCCGCGTCCACGGCTTCCCCGGCGGGGAGGCCGTCAATCACCACGCCGATGGCCGTCCCGTGGGACTGCCCGAAGACAGACACTTTCAGCAGTTTTCCAAACTCAGACGACAAGGACTTCACCTCCCAGATGTTCGTAGTCCCGCCAGAAGGACGGGTAGGATTTTTTCACGGCCTCCGCCCCCAGAATGGTGACGGGCTGCTCGCAGCGGGTGGCGGCGATGGCCGCGGCCATGACGATCCGGTGGTCGTTGGCCCCGTCCACGGTGCCCCCACGCAGGGATTCCACGCCGTGGACCGTCAGGCTGTCCTCCCCCTCGTCCGCCAGGCCCCCCAGGTCCAGAAGCATGTCCCGGACGGTGGCGAGGCGGTCGCTCTCCTTGAGCCGGAGGCGGGCGGCGTTGCGGAACACCGTGGTCCCCCGCCGGACCGCCGCCATCACCGCCAGGGGCGGCAGGAGGTCCGGACAGCCGCTGACGTCGATGGAGGCGTCGCCGGGATTCGCCAGCTTCCGGGCGTGGATGGCGATCACCTTGTCGCCCTGGAAGGAGCCGTTGTCCAGGCCCCGAACCTGGACCGTGGAGCCCAGAGCCGCCGCCGCGTACCAGAAGGCCCCCTGGGACCAGTCGGCCTCCACGGCGGCGTCGAAGGGGCAGTAGACGCCGGGATTGACCCCGAAGCTGTCCCGCGCCCTGGAGTAGCGGATCTGGATGCCGCATTTTTCCAGGACGCCCATGGTCATGGTCACGTAGTCCGCCGACTCCAGGCGGGTGGTGCTGGCCACGATACTTGGGCCGTCCAGGAGGGGTAAGGCCATCAGGAGGCCGGTGAAGAACTGGCTTGACACGTTGCCGGGGAGGCGGTACTCGCCGGGTTTCAGGTCCCCTTGAACCGTCAGGACGCCGTTTTCCAGGCCGTGGTAGATGCCCATGCGGTCAAAAATGTCGTAATAGGGCTGCTGGGGGCGCTCCATGAGCCGCCCGCGGCCCGTGAACTGTCCGCCGCCCCCCAGGGCCAGGGCCACTGGGATCAGAAAGCGCAGGGTGGACCCGGATTCTCCGCAGTCCAGCCAGGGCAGGCCCCCCCGATCCCGCTCCTGGTTGATGCAGCCCTTGATCCGCAGGCTGTCCTCCCCCGTCCAGGTCCACGCGCAGCGGAACTCCGCCATGCAGCGCAGAGTGGCCTCGATGTCCTGAGAGAGGGTGATGTTGCGGATGGTGCTGGTGCCCGCGGCCAGGGCGGCGGCGATTACAAGGCGGTGGGCCAGGGACTTGCTGGGAGGCGGCGTGATCACGCCGGAGAGGGGCCGCGGGTTGATGCGAATGTCCATCGTCACGCCCTCCAGCCCGCCCGGATGGTGAACAGCAGGGCGCCAACGGGGATGCTGTTCAATCTGCATTGGCCGATCTCCTGGGGGATTACGATGGTGATGGAGTCGCCGGAGCGCTTCTTGTCGGAGAGGGCCGCGCCGGCCAGGGCGTCGGGGGGGTACTCCGTGGAAATGGGGAGGCCCAGGCGGGACAGGGTGGCGCAGATGCGCTCCGCGTCCCGGCGCTCTATGGCGGCGGGGGTCATTTCGCCTAAAGCGGCGGCGCTCCGGGCCATGATGGCAAGGCCAGCCGCTACCGCGTGGCCGTGGGGGATGGTGTAGCCGCTGCATTTCTCGATGGCGTGGCCGATGGTGTGGCCCAGGTTCAGCAGTTTCCGTTCGCCCTGCTCCCGCTCGTCTCGCTCTACTACGCCCGCCTTGTACGCCACGCACTGGGCAATGGCTTCCTCCGGCATGGCGGTCAGATTTCCGCTCTCGAAGAGGGCGAACAGCTCGGGGCTGGTCAGCACGCCCGTTTTCACGGCCTCCGCCGCGCCGTCGGCGAAGATTTCGGGGGGCAGGGTCTTTAAGCAGTCCGTGTCGCAGAGGACGGCGGCGGGCTGTAGGAACGCTCCTGCCAGGTTCTTCCCGGCGGCGAGGTCAATCGCCGTCTTGCCGCCTACGGAGGAATCCACCGCCGCCAGCAATGTAGTGGGCATCTGCACGTAACGGATGCCCCGCAGGTAGCACGCGGCGGCAAAGCCAGCCATGTCCCCCACTACACCGCCGCCCAGGGCGATCACGCAGTCGGAACGGGTGAGGCGCTCCGCCGCGAGGCGTTCCAGGATGGCGGAGAGGGTGGTGAAATTCTTGCTTCCCTCTCCGGCGGGGAAGGTGACGGAAAAGGCGTCAAAGCCGGAGGCTGCAAGGCTTTGCAGAACCGTGTCCAGGTACAGCGGCGCGACGGTATTGTCCGTGACCACCGCCATGCGGCAGGGGTTCATGATCGCCCGCAGGCGGGGGCCGCAGTCCTTTAAGAGGCCAGGGCCGATGGTGACGGTATAGGCGGGGTCCGTGTTGACGGGGATTTGTCTGTATTCAGCCATGATCAGCATTCCTCCCTCAGCTTCCGCCCGCGGTGGCCTTCATCTCGCGGCCCTCTTTCAGCAGGGCGCGGACCCGTCCGGCGTCGCCGGATTTCAGGGCGTCGGAGTATTCCTGCAAGTGCCCGATGAGGATATCCAGCTCCTTCACCAGGTAGTCGGCGTCGTCCAGGAACAGCTCAGTCCACATGTTCTCGTCCAGACGGGCTACGCGGGTCATGTCCTTGAAGCTCCCGGCGGAGAAGCCGCGGCGGCGCTGGGCCTCCGGAGACTTCACGTAGGCGCTGGAGGCGATGTGGGCCAGCTGGGAGGTAAAGGCGATGATGCGGTCGTGTTCCTCTGGGTCGGAGAAGGTCAGACCGGCGAAGCCGATGTCCAGGAAAAAGGCTTTCAGCGTTTCCAGAAGCTGCATGTCCGTGCGCTTGTCGGGGGTGAGGATCATGGACGCGCCGGAGAAGAGGCTGTCGCTGGAGGCGGTGAAGCCGCCGCGTTCCCGTCCGGCCATGGGGTGCCCGCCGATGTAGGCGAAGCCGTGCTGGGCGGCGATGGGGGCCAGGGCCTCGACAACCACGCGCTTTACGCCGCAGAGGTCCACCAGGATGGCGGTTTTGGCGATTTGGGCGGCGTGGCTTTGGACCCATTGGATGGCCGCGCCGGGGCAGATTGCGATCAGAATCAGGTCGCATTGGGGCAGGTTTTCCGCAGTCAGGGGCGCGTCAATGGCGCCGCTCATGCGGGCCAGGGTCATAGTTTCTGCGTCGAGGTCGGAGCCCCAGACGGTGTGGGCAGTGTGGGCCTTGACGCTCTTGGCCATGGAGCCGCCGATCAGCCCCAGGCCGATGATGCCTATGTTCATATTGTGCCTCCAAATATTGTTAGGAAAGGTGCGTCTCCGTCGGTGCGGCGGGCGCGAAAGCTGGTTCCTACGGGGGTTTTGTAGACAAAGTGGAATTTATCTTTTCAGGGTGCGGGGGAGCGCATAGAGACGCGGGAAGATCCGGGTGCGCAGGAATGCGCGGGGGTTCTGTAGACATGTGAGCCGCTTCGCTCTCACATCTCCTCGCGGCAGCAGGGCGCGCCGATCACGGCTCTGGAGATTGCGGAGGACGGGCGGACACAGAGGTCCGCCCCTACAGGGTGCATTTTATAAAACCCTTCTCCGCAAAACAACGTTTTGCGGACCCACCGCACCCTCATCCCGGCGCAGAGGCTATAACGCCCACCAGATTCGCGTCGAGTTAAAGCTCTTTTTGCTTCCTTTTCTCTCGAGAAAAGGAAGCCGCCGGAGGTCCCCCGTCCCCCGTTCAGTCCAGCGCACGCACCGCCTCGTGGAGTTTCAGCAGCTTCTGTGCGAGGGGTGCGAAGATTTCGGGTTTCAGGGATTGGGGGCCGTCGCAGAGGGCGTGGGCGGGGTCGTTGTGGACCTCGATTTGGAGGCCGTCGGCACCGGCGGCTACTGCGGCACGGGACATGGGCTCTACCAGCCAGTATTTGCCGGTGGCGTGGCTGGGGTCGATGATGATGGGGAGGTGGGTCAGGGTGCGGAGGACGGGGATGGCGGCGATGTCCAGGGTGTTGCGGGTGTAGCTCTCGAAGGTCCTGATGCCGCGCTCGCAGAGAATCACGTTCTCGTTGCCGCTGGCCATGACGTACTCCGCGCTCATCAGCCATTCCTCGTAGGTGGCCGACATACCGCGCTTGATCATGACGGGCTTGTCCTGGTGGCCTACCGCTTTCAGTAAGTCAAAATTCTGCATGTTCCGTGCGCCGATCTGGATTACGTCCACGTCCTTGAAAAGAGGAAGCTGCGTGATGTCCATCAGCTCTGTGACGATGGGCAGGCCCGTCTCCTGCCGGGCAACCTTCAAATACTCCAGGCCCGTGGCCCCCAGGCCCTGGAAGGCGTAGGGGGACGTGCGGGGCTTGAACGCGCCGCCGCGGAGCATCGTGGCCCCCGCCGCCTTCACCGCCTTCGCAATCGCTACAACCTGATCCTCGCTCTCCACGGAGCAGGGTCCCGCCATCAGCGTCAGCGTCCCGCCGCCAATCCGGGTGTCCCGGACCTGGATGACCGTGTCCTCCGGGTGGAACTTCCGGTTCGCGTTCTTGTAGGGCTCCTGGACCCGCTTCACGTCCTCCACGATGTCCAGAGCCGCAATGAGGTCGATGTCCAGCTTGGACGTGTCGCCCACCAGGCCCAGGATGGTGTTGGCCTCGCCGATGCTGGTGTGAATAGTGACCCCCTTCTCCTGGAGCCACGCAATCAGGCTCTCCAGCTGGTCCCGGTTCGGATTCTGCTTCAAAATGACAATCATAGTCAATTCCTCCTAAAGATAAAAGTGACAAATACGCGAAAAGACCCGCAGCCGGTTTGGCTGCGGGCCGCTTGGACTCGAAACCCGGATACAAAGCATCCGGAAATCTCACACCCACTCCTGTTCAGCCAAACCACGAAAAGCCTTACCAAAATAGGTAAAGCTAAAGTAGTAAAAGCCGTATACAGAAGTGTGGATGCAAGCCGTCATGTTCGGTTCTCCTTTGCAGGTCCGTTCTTTAGACATTTAAAGCATAACACAATGCTTTCAAAATAGGAACTGTGAGTTCCCACAAAAAATGCGCTCAAAATAGTTGCACTTGCACAAAAACGTCAGGCAACAGAGCCGGGCAGGCACCCCTCCACCAGGAGGCTGGTGGCCTTGCATATGAAGCGGGCGTCGCGGTATGTACCGGCGCGGGCGGCCATGTACTGGTCGTGCAGTTCTTCCAGGGCGGCGACGATATCGCGGCGGACCTGCTGGCGCTGGAGCTGGCGGTGCGCGAGGTACCCGGCGAGGAAATGGCGGAGGTCGGTTTCGTATTTGTGGTGGCTGAGCATGGTATCGGGGTAGTTTTCGTTGTGGGGGTAGGTAAAGGCGTCGGCGAGGTAGTGGGTAAGTTTCCCAAGGGTGTAGTATTGCCAGATGGTCCAACGGGAGCGCCGCTGGAGCTTTTGGATCTGGCTGTTGATGTAGGCCCGGGAGTTAGCGTAATTATGTCCCCGGAGCTTCTTATGCTGCACAGACCCTTTCAGGTAGCTAAGCGGATTCACGTCCGGCTCAAAGGACCCAAAAAGAAAAGCCCAATTATAACGCCGCGCCCCAAACCCGCACTGATTTCTCAACAAAGTATTCGCCATCAAAATATGACTCCGTTTTTGCAAAGTTAGCGCCTCCTAACCTCAAGAATGTGCTTAGTATACCACAAACGCACCCAAAAAGCAAGCACAAATTCTCCGAAGCCCGAAAAAATTTCCCGAGTTGTGGTGCGTGCCCTACGGGGGGGCTGCCAGCCGGGCTTCCGGCCTCCGGCGGGTCACTTTTTCTCGAGAGAAAAAGTAACCAAAAAGAGCTTTAACTCGACGCGAATCTGGTGGGTGAATAAGCCTGTTGCGCAGTAACGAAGCGTAAGCGAGTGGGGACTTCCATTGGCATGGACGTCCCTATAGTAGGGGCGGCCCCCGAGGGCCACCCCAACGG
>JAAVZX010000052.1 GCA_022791875.1 Oscillibacter sp. | reverse complement strand
GTCCAGCCGGAAGGGCGCCCATGCGGAGGCGTTTTTAAAGGACTTCGCCGGGTATCTCCACGCGGACGGCTGCCGGGGCTGCTACAAGCTGCCCGGGAACATCCGCGTTGTGGGCTGCTGGGCCCACGCGAGGCGGAAGTTTGACGAAGCCCTGAACGCTATTCCGCCGGACAAGCGGGAGGGCAGCGACGCGCTTATTGGGCTGCAATACTGCAATGAGCTGTTTGCCTGGGAGAAGCGCTTCGAAGCGCTGGACCCGGAAGAACGGTATATACAGCGTCTGGAGCTGGGTTCCTGCCTGAACACGGCCCAAAATCCGGGCACAAATAGAGCATATTGACACAACGCCTTACACCAGCATCAGGTTCACCCTGCCCGCCATGGATCAGCTCAGTCCTTCAGACGAACGCGCAGACAAGGGGCACGTAAACAGCCATACCCAGGAAATCCGACAGTTCTCAAATCGGAATGAAGGACGCGAACTTTGGGCCAGGGTGCGGACAAACTAAGGGCTGGCGCTTGAGAACGGCTGCGAGAATACGGCCCCGCCAAAAGTCGCTCAAAAAAAGCATGACGTGGCAAGCAATTTGTGGTAAAATGCAAAATAGGCATTTCATAAAACCACCCCAGAAGGAATGACGGAGGCTCTATGAAACTGAAATCCTATTTTCGCAAGAAATTCAAGGCCCTGGAAACCGTGCTCTATTTCAGGCAGTATTCTCTGTTTTTCCGCTTCTATATCCTCATTTTGATGATCGTAATCATCCTGATTGTGGCCTTCTCCGTATACATCTCCAACCTTCTCAGCGGAAACGAGGCGGCCCGGGCCAGGCAGATCAACGAACAGATGGCTGCGCGGACCGCCAGCCAGATGGACAACTCCATCTACTTCCTGAACCAGATCCTGTCTGTTGCCGGGACGAACCGCTATGTGATTGACGCGGCTGTGCGGCCGGGGCTTATCTACGCGGACCGGAACCAGAATGTGGTCGCTTTCATGAAGGACATTCCCAAAAATAATGTCTTTATCAATAAAATCTGGCTGTATGAGATGACGGACAACCTGGTGTTTGTGTCGGACGGCGCCGTTTCCCCCTTTGAGCAGTACAGCAGCGCCAATGTCCTGGAGGCCATCATGCGCCTGGCCAAAAGCGAGGAGGGACGGGTGATTGGCGCGGCAGAGAAAAGCCAGTCCGTCATCACCCTCCTGAACGGGGAAATTTACATCGTGTACAGCGCCCTGCGGTCCGTGAACGGGGAGTATCTGTTCAAGCTGATTGCCAAAGTCAACACCCCGCGCCTCATCAAGAACACGGTCAAGGAAGTGGAAAACGCGGGATATGGCATCGAAGTCTCCAGCGCGTCCGGAGCGCTGCTGTACTCCAACCTGGACCAGATGGACAGCCTTTCAGCCGACACAGAAATCACCCTCTGCGACACCAGCCTGGGGCTGACGTATACCCTGCACCCCCTCCAGTTCGCCAGCAGCGACTGGCTGTATATCACCCGTCAGGCGATTCCCTTCATTGCCGCCGCCGCGTTCTTCAGTATGCTGATGGCGCTGCTTCTGGCGGAGAAGATGTACGCGCCCATTTCAAAAGTGACGAAAAATGTCCTGAAAACCGGAGGCGCCCCGCCGCAGTCGCCGAAGTGCCACGACGAAATGGGCTTCCTCTACCAAACCTATTCCTCAATCCTGCATGACAAGCGGCGGGCGGAGTATCTGATTCAGGATATCCGTCCGGAGCTGGAGAAGCAGCTCTTCCTCCAGCTGATGAACGGGGCGGAATTCGAGGAATCCGCCCTGGAGCAGCGGCTCAGCGACATCCACAGCGAATTCCGCCTCCAGGGCGTCTACCAGGTCATGATGCTCTGCTATGTGGACCTGGGGGAGAGCGGGGACGTGGCCTCCTATCTGAGCATCCGGGAGATTGAACGGGGTGTGGAGGCCCTGTTTCCCGCGAAATCCGGGCAGATCCGGTACATCTCCAAGGGCAGTGCCGGCGTCATCGTCCTCCAGCACCCGCCGGGGACGGAGGAAGCCATCAGGGCCGCGGAAGCCGCTTTTGAGGCGCAGGTCCGGCTGCTGCTCCAGGCCCAGGGCGTCCGGGCCCTGACGGCCTGGGGGAATCCCCGGGAGGGCCTGCGGGAGATGCCGCCGTCCTACCAAGAGGCGTCCGGGCGGCTCAAGCGCCTGATTTACCTGCAAAACGACGGCGAGCAGGGCGGCGAGGACGGCCCCGGCGAGGGGGACGTCACACAGGAGTATTTCGCAAAGAAAATCGACGGTCTGAAATCCATGGTGACCAGCAGCGACATCGACTCCGCCGAGAACTGCCTCAATCAGCTCCTGGAGGAATTCCGGGGCCAGGACGTGGACCTTGCCCAGCGGAAGCAGGCGTATGGGCTTCTGCTGGACACGCTGATTGAAAAATCCCTCCAGTTCCCCACCACGCCCTGCTGCTGTTCCACGGAGGACTATCAGGAGATGTACCGCACGCTGGAAATCTGCTCCGACCAGGCGCGGCTGTCCGAGTGCATGGAGGCAAACGCCCTCAGAATTTTCAGCTTCGTCCGCTCCCAGCTCCTTCGGCGGCAGAACCGCATCGTGGAAAAGGCAAAGGAGTATATCAGTGAGAACTACGGCAACGGGGACCTGTCCGCCCAGATGATCGCCGGCAGCATCGGCATCAGCCCTTCCTATCTCTCCAACCTCTTCACGACCCAGACGGGGGAAAGCCTGGTGGCCTATATCAACGAATACCGGGTCCACATCGCCATCCACCTTCTGCAAAGCACCTCCATCAGCATCAAGGAAATCGGCTTCCGCACCGGCTTCAACACCTCCCAGAATTTCAACCGGGTCTTCAAGCGTGTGACGGGAAAGACGCCGGGGAAGTACCGCGAAAAGGGTCTGGGCCAGTGAGGCACCCGCAGCTTCAATCAAAGTGCACGCATAAAACAGGGTCCTTTGGAACGCAAGGTTCTGAAGGGCCCTGTTTTGCGCGCCGAAGGCATGAACATTTTTATAAATAGGAGCTGAAAAATTCACATATTTATCAATTTCCCGAAATAGGTTCATTCAAAAGAATATTGACAATTTTCAAGCAATTCAAAACCATGTATTCTGGAACAGCAAGGAGGCTGAAAAATGGAACGTCAAATTGGATGGGGTATGATCGGCTGCGGCGATGTCACGGAACAGAAAAACGGACCGGGGCTGTATCTTGCCAACCGCTCCCGGCTGGTAGGCGTGGCCAACCGGACCCGCGCCAGGGCGGAGGACTGGGTGCGGCGGCACGGGGCCGGACGGGTTTACGAAAGTGCGGAGGCGCTTCTGGCGGAGCCCGCGGTGGACATTGTATATGTGGCGACCACCCCGGACTGCCATAAAAAATACGCTATTGCCTGCGCGGAGGCGGGGAAGCACTGCTACCTGGAAAAACCGATAGCCCTCTCCTATAGGGAGGCAGAGGAAATCCAGGCCGCGTTTCAGAAGAGCGGCACTAAAATTTTCGTCGCCCACTACCGCCGGGGAATGACCCGCTACAAGGAGATCAAGCGGCTTCTGGACAGCGGGGCCATCGGGAAGGTACGGGGGATGCAGATGCTCCGCACCCAGCGGCAGACGGCGGAGGAGCGCCGCCCGGAGACGGCGGAAAAGCCCTGGCGGGTGCAGAGGGGCATCTCCGGCGGAAGCCACTTCTTCGAGGGCGATATCCACATGCTGGATCTGGCGGACTTCCTGGTGGGTCCGGCGGAGAATTTCAGACTGGAGGCGCGGAACGAAACCGGCTTCTACGAGGGGGCGGACGCCGTTTCCCTGTCCGCCTGCACGGAGACGGGGGTGCTGATCTCCGGACTGTGGTGCTACGCGGCGTACCGCAAGCTGGACCGGGTGATCATTTTCGGGGACAAAGGAAGCATCACGTTCCAATACGGCCAGAACGACGGGCCTGTGACAATCGAGACAGAGGACGGCGTAAAGGAAATCCGCCCCTTTGTGCATCCGAACATCGGCACGGAGCAGATTCAGGACATCGTTGACGAGCTTCTTGGAACGGGGCGCTGCGCCAGTACGCTGGAATCCGCCATGCGGTCTCTGAGAATCGCGGAGGCGGCGGAAAAGATGCTCAGGGACGCTAGAGGGTGCCGTCAATAAACAAGGAGCCAAATAGCAATACAGCGGATTTGGACGGCGGCAGCGAAAGAGGCGGCATTTTTAGCGTAGCGCGTAGCGATACCGCGCCACCTTTTGAGAAGCAGGAAAGCATTCTCAACGAGATGGCGGAGCTTGTAGAGATATTTGTCGTATTCCCGCAGATGCTTTCGATTCTTTCTTGGCGGAATGAGCGGTGTCATGCCCTCGTCAACAGCCTTG
>JAAVZX010000051.1 GCA_022791875.1 Oscillibacter sp. | reverse complement strand
TTCGTGGCCTGCCACGTGCCCGCCTATATCGTCAAGGCCTTCCCCATGGTCCGGGACGTGAAGCCCGGCGGCACCTTCCTCATCAACTGCCAGTGGAGCGACGAGGAGGTCAACAAGCACATGCCCGCCGTGGCCAAGCGCTACATCGCCAAGAACAACATCCAGGTCTATACCATCAACGCCATCGACCTGGCCGCTGAGATCGGCATGGGCAAGCGCACCAATACGATCCTCCAGTCCGCGTTCTTCTCCCTGGCGAAGGTCATGCCCGAGGCGGAGGCCATCCAGTATATGAAGGACGCCGCCACCAAGAGCTACTCCAAGAAGGGCATGGACGTGGTGGAGATGAACCACAAGGCCATCGACGCCGGCGCCACCGCCTATCACAAGTTTGAGGTGCCCGCCGACTGGGCTGATGCTCAGGATGCCGCGGACGACACCGTCCTGGAGGGCCGCCCCGAGGTCGTCACCCAGGTCAAGAACATCCTCAATCCCGTGGGCCGCATGGACGGCGACAGCCTGCCCGTGTCCGCCTTCGTCAAGCACGTGGACGGCCAGTTCGAGCTGGGCGCCGCCGCTTATGAGAAGCGCGGCGTGGCCGTGAACGTCCCCGTCTGGATGCCCGAGAACTGCATCCAGTGCAACCAGTGCGCCTATGTCTGCCCCCACGCCACCATCCGCCCCTACGCCATGACCGAGGAGGAGGCCGCCAACGCTCCCGCCGCCGCCAAGATCGTGGATAAGACCGGCAAGGGCAAGGGCTACAAGTTCACCATGGCCGTGTCCCCGCTGGACTGCATGGGCTGCGGCGTCTGCGTCGGCATCTGCCCGGGCAAGAAGGGCGAGAAGGCCCTCAAGATGGTGCCCCAGGAGCAGGAGGCCGCTCAGCAGGCCGTGTTCAACTACTGCGAGGCCAACGTCTCCGAGAAGAAGGACCTCCAGGACAACACCGTCCCCGGAAGCCAGTTCCACAAGCCGCTCCTTGAGTTCTCCGGCTCCTGCGCGGGCTGCGCCGAGACCAGCTACGCCCGTCTCGTGACCCAGCTCTTCGGCGACCGGATGTATATCTCCAACGCCACCGGCTGCTCCTCCATCTGGGGCGGTCCCGCCGCGACCTCTCCCTACACCGTCAACAAGGACGGCCACGGCCCCGCCTGGTCCAACTCCCTCTTCGAGGACAACGCCGAGCACGGCTTGGGCATGTACCTCGGCCAGAAGGCCATCCGCGACTCCCTCAAGGCCAAGACCGAGGCCCTCATCGCGGTGCCCCACACCTATCAGCCCTTGAAGGACGCCGCCCAGAAGTGGCTGGATACCATGGAGGACGGCAAGGCCAACCAGGAGGCTTCCGCCGAGTACGTGAAGCTGCTGGAAGAGAGCATCATGACCGTGGATCAGATCGTTGCCTTCACGGGAAGCCCCGACGCCGCCAAGGTCTTCGGCGACCAGCTGCCCCAGTTCCAGGCCCACGCCCAGGAGCTGAAGGCCAGCGGCGCGAAGTTCTGCGACTGCGACGCCTGCAAGCTGGTTGCGGAAATCCTGGAGCAGAAGGAATACCTGGCGAAGAAGTCCGTGTGGATCTTCGGCGGCGACGGCTGGGCCTATGACATCGGCTACGGCGGCGTCGACCACGTCCTGGCCTCCGGCAACGACGTGAACATCTTCGTCTTCGACACCGAGGTGTATTCCAACACCGGCGGTCAGGCTTCCAAGGCCTCCAACATCGGCCAGGTGGCCCAGTTCGCCGCCGCCGGCAAGGAAATCAAGAAGAAGTCTCTCGCTGAGATCGCTATCAGCTACGGCTATATCTATGTGGCTCAGATCGCCATGGGCGCCAACCCCGCCCAGACCCTGAAAGCCATCCAGGAGGCCGAGGCCTATCCCGGCCCGTCCCTGATCATCGCCTATTCCCCCTGCGAGATGCACAGCATCAAGGGCGGCATGATGAACTGCCAGAAGGAAATGAAGAAGGCCGTGGAGTGCGGCTACTGGAACCTGTTCCGCTTCAACCCCGCGGCAGAGGGCGCCAAGTTCACCCTGGACTCCAAGGAGCCCGCCGGCGGCTATCAGGACTTCCTCAAGAACGAGGCCCGCTACAGCCGCCTCACCCGCGAGTTCCCCGACCGCGCCGAAGACCTCTTCAAGCGCAACGAGCAGGCTGCCATGGACCGTTACCAGCACCTCCTCAAGCTTAAGGAACTCTACGAGTAATCCCACGCACCTTGCAAGCCCCGGTACGCTCTGGCGTATCGGGGCTTTCCCCATGCTGTGGGATGATTTTTGTGCCTCCGGCGGGCGGGGGGCCTCCGGCGGCTTCCTTTTCTCGAGAGAAAAGGAAGCGAAAAGAGCTTTAACTGCGGGGAAACTTTGTTTCCCCGCGGAATATTGGATTTTTTGCGGTTTTGAGGGGGATTTTTGCGGGTGTTGGCGGTAGATTTTGGGATTGGTGGTTGCTTTTGGGGGACGGGGGTTGTATAATGTAGGCATTATGACGCTCCATTCGGGGCGGGGGGCGGAGGTGTGGCTGTTTCTATGCGTGTTCGCTTGAATGCGGTGCAGACGCTGACTATCGGGTTCGCTGTGCTGATTTTGTTCGGGGGGGTCCTGCTGGCGCTGCCCGCCGCTTCCGGCGGGGACACTATGTCCTTCGCTGACGCCCTCTTTACCGCTGCGTCCGCCTGCTGCGTCACCGGTTTGACCCTCCGTGATACCGCCACCCAGTTCTCTGAGTTCGGACAGCTCGTTATCCTGCTGCTGATCCAGGTGGGCGGGCTGGGGTTCATGACCGTCTCTATTCTGGTTTCCCTTCTCATGAGGCGCCGGGTCAGCCTCCATAGCCGCTCTATTCTGATGGATACCGTCGGGGCCCTCCAGCTGGGGGGCGTGGTGCGGCTGACGCGCAGGGCGCTGATCGTCACTGCCGCCTGCGAGGGGGCGGGGGCGCTGGCGCTGACGTTCTGGTTCTGTCCGCGCTACGGGCTGGGGCGGGGACTGTGGATGTCCGTGTTTCACAGCGTTTCCGCGTTCTGCAACGCCGGGTTCGACCTCCTTGGGAAGGGAGATTCCCTGGCCTCCGCCGCGGGCGCGCCGCTATTGAACGTGGTGCTTATGACCCTGATTATCTGCGGCGGCATGGGCTTCCTGGTGTGGGACGACCTGTTGACCCACCGGTTCCGGTTCCGGCGCTGGCGGCTGCACTCGAAGCTGGTTGTGACCTTCACGCTGGCGCTCTACGCGGGCGGCGCGGCGGCGTTCTGGTTCCTGGAGCGTGACCACGCGTTTGCCGGGGTTTCCGGGGGGCAGAAATGGCTGATGGCGTCGTTCCAGTCGGTGACGGCGCGGACGGCGGGCTTTGCTACGGTGGATCAGGCGGCGCTCAGCCAAAGCAGTACGCTTCTGATGCTGGTGCTGATGTTCATCGGGGCGGGGTCCGGGTCCACGGGCGGCGGGACGAAGGTGAATACGTTTGCGGTTCTGGTGCTGAGCTCCCTGGCGCAGGTACGGCGGCGCGAGGATGTGAACGCGTTCCGGCGGCGGCTGGACGACGATACGATTCACAAGGCGTATTCCAATGTGAGTCTGTATCTCATGGCGGCGCTGGCGGGCTGTCTAGTGCTGTGCGTGCAGGGGATCGCGCTGGACGACGCGCTTTTTGAAACGCTGTCGGCCATCGGCACCGTGGGCCTCTCCCGGGGCCTCACGTCCACGCTTCCGCTCTTATCGCAGTGGGTAATCCTGCTGCTGATGTTCGCAGGCCGGGTAGGAAGCATGTCCGTAGCCATGGCGATCACAAAGGACCGTCCCCAGCCAAAACTGCGGAACGTCCCCGAAAAAATCCTGATTGGTTGATAGACAATAGTAGAATCAGGTCGAAATATAGCAAAACGTATAGGAGAAGCAAAGTCTAACAAGAAAAAAGTGATCTGCCAGGGTCCAGGGAGGCGCCTGCCTCCCTGGTGGAGAATCCAAGGAGGCAAAGCCTCCTTGGCCGCCGGAGGCCCCCCGTCCCCCGTCTCCCGTCCCCCGCGGGGGAACCAGTGTGGCAGTTTCGGAAAGCGAGGATACGGCGATGAAGTCTTTTTTGGTGATTGGTTTGGGTAGGTTTGGCAGGAATCTTACGACGCGGTTGTTGGAGTTGGGGAATGAGGTTATGGTGTTGGATAAGGAGGAGGAGCGGGTGGCGCGGATTGCGGGGGCGGCTACTGCGGCTTGTGTGGGGGATTGTCAGGATGAACAGGTGTTGGCGTCGCTGGGGGTGCGGAATTTTGACGTCTGCTTTGTTTGTGTGAGGGACGATTTTCAGAGTTCGCTGGAGGCTACGGCGGCTTTGAAGGAGTTGGGGGCAAAGTGCGTTGTGGCGCGGGCGGATCAGGAGCGGCAGATTAAATTTTTGAAGAAAATCGGGGCGGATTTTGTGGTCCATACCGAAATGGATATGGCGTACCGGGTGGCGACGCGGTTTTCGGCGCGGAATGCCTTCGATTACTTTGAATTGACGCCGAAATTCGCCGTTTTTGAGATCGAAACGCCGGAGGATTGGGAGGGGAAAACCGTCATCGAAATGGACGTGCGGCGGCGGTACAACGTCAATATCCTGGGTGTGAAAAACGGGGACGAGGTGGAGCCGCTGATGGACCCGCACTACCGCTTCCAGGCCGACGCCCATCTGATCATCGCCGGGGATAAAGACGCGGGCATCCGCCTGATGAACCAGGACTGACCTGTTTGCGCAAAGAAAACCAGGCATGAAGGGGGCGGGTTCCGCCCATACTGAATGCGGGGTGATGATATGGAAAAGCGCAATCACAGGGCCGTCAACGGCAAGGAGCCGGATCGGACGCCAAATCTGCGTCTGGAACCGGAGAAGCGTCTGTGTCCGGGCTTTGACCCGGTGACTATCGCCAAGTTCCGCGTGGCGGACCCGGGCGACATGGGGTTCCGGGTCCTGGACAACTTCTGCGAGGAGCATATCGAGTGAGCCCACCCTCTCTCAGGCAGGTCCTGGGAGAGGGATTTTTTACATTCTTCAATATAAAAATAAAGATTGACTTTTATAAATTTAAAGTATATACTTAATAATATGAAAGGAGGCGGGACGGTGAACACAATACCTCCCTGGATGGCGGACCTGGAAGAGGCCGATTTGACCTTCGCGAAGAAGTTTATTCTGGCGTCGGGGTCCCTGAAAGAGGTGGCGGCACAGTATGGGGTGAGCTACCCGACTGTGCGGCTGCGGCTGGACCGTCTGATTCAGAAGATCCAGCTCAGCGAGGCCGCGGAGGCGGACCCGTATGTGCTGCTGGTGAAGCGGCTGGCCGTGGACGATAAGCTGGACTTCAACACGGCGAAAATTTTGATTGACGCGTACCGGGAAATGAAGAAAGGAGATTGATTATGGCTATTGCATCTAGGACAATCGTGGTGACGCTGGGGCTTGGACTGGCGGCGCTGATTGGCGCGGCGGTGCTGCAAGTGTACCTGTCGCGGCGGGAGAGCCGGTGGCCGGGGCTGGTGCTGCCGCTGCTGACGTTCCTTTTGGCGGTGCTGATGGTGCTGAATGTGGCGGACACGGGGAGCGTTTCGGAGAATGTACTGACGGTTGTGGTGGTGCTGCTGGTGGGGAATGTGCCTACGATGGTGCTTCTGTCGATTTACTGGGCGGTGCGGGAAAAGCGGCGGGTCCGGGATCAGGTGGAGAAGATGCGGATTGAGGATTTGTGAGATTTTTATGCGCGGGGAATGGTGGTCTGGCGGGGTCCAAGGCTTTGCCCTGGACCCGCCGGAGGCACCGTTTAGTTTTCGGATGCTTTCAGCATATTGCCTATAAAAATGCCATAGCCTTTGGTTGGATCGCTGAGAAGAACGTGCGTCACCGCGCCGACCAAATGTCCGTCCTGGAGGATCGGCGACCCTGACATTCCCTGTACGATTCCCCCCGTGGCCTCGATCAGCGCCGGGTCCGTGACCGAGACAACCATGTCCCGTCCGTCGGAAGCGCCGGGCGTGGTGCTGAGGATTTCGATGGCGTACTCCCGCACCTCGTCGCCCTGCACATTGGAACGGATTGTGGCAGGCCCGGGCTGAGCCTCCCCTACCGGGAGGGCCGTCTGCTGCTCCGGAGGCCGGGACATGGTTCCGAAAATGCCGCTGGCCGTGTTGGCGTAGAGCTCGCCCAGCTGGCTGGTCAAATCAAAATCGCCGCGGAGCTCCCCGGCGGAGCCCGCCTCGCCCTTCTTGACCGCCTTCACCGTGGAGGGCAGAATGGACCCGTTCGAGAAGGGCATGAGGAGGGCCGTGTCGGTGTCGGTGACGCCGTGGCCCAGGGCGCCGAAGGCGCCGGTGGCGGGATCATAATAGGTCACGGTGCCGATTCCCGCCATGCTGTCCCGAATCCAGGCGCCGATGCAATAGACGCCCTGGGGACCGCGCTCCGGCTCCACCGTGAGGGTCATGCTGTCCCCGGAACGTCGGATCTGCAGGTCTGCGGAGCCGCCGCCGTTCTCCTGCAAAAGGGACTGGAAGTGCTCGGAGGACGTGACGGCGGAGCCGTTGCACTCGACGATGACGTCTCCGGTGCGGAGGCCGCATTCCCGGGCGGGGGTGCCGCCGTCCGTGAGCTTGACGACCACGACGCCGCGGGCAAAGAGCTTGATGCCGACGGTGTGGCCTACCGGGACGAGCATCCTGTCACCGGCCCCGGCGGCGCTGGCGGGCAGAACCAGCAGGAGGGCCAGAAGGAAGGCCGCGCCGCCCCGCAGCATCCGTTTTCCCCATTGGGAAACTGCATACAATCAAATCACCCCTTTCCAAAAAACCGCCGGAGGATCGTCGAGACGAATTCCGGCGGAATTAGCATTTACGGCTTCGACAAAATCCCCGCAAGCAAAAAGCGGCAGAGCGTCCAAGTCAAAAAACGCCTGCGTCCGTATTCAAGGCAGAAGAAAGACCTGCCAACCACTTGCGCACCAATTTTCCATAAATACCCGGTTTTCCGATAGAAGATGGCAGTACGAGTGAAAGCCCAGTTAGCGGGGTCCAGGGGAAACTGTTTCCCCTGGTGGGAGTCCAGAGGGCGAAGCCCTTTGGCCGCCGGAGGCAAGCAGCCACTTTCGTCATAATACCGGCTTTTTGCAGGGCCGAAAGCCCATTCTTGCACGGATTGGCTAAAAATGCAGGACGCATCGTTAAAAACTGCAAAAAATTAGAGAGATTTCTGAAAAATACTTGAAAAATGAAGGAAGATACGGTATGATATTCGGGTGGTGAAAAGCCACTTGCTAAAATTGAAGAAAAGAGGATCATTTAGGATGAAAAAAGTTTTGTCTCTGCTGATGGCGGTTCTGATGCTGACCGTCCTGCTCACCGCCTGCGGCGGCGATTCCGGTTCCACCGGCGGCTCCACCGGCGGCTCTGACGCCGGTCAGACCTCCGGCGACACCGGTTCCGGCGACGCCGACGCCGACGCCGGCGCTGACAGCGGCGACGCCACCACCACCTCCGTGGACACCAACACCGTGGCCGTGGGCGCTGTGGTCATCGCTCGGGACGACGTGTCCGAAGAGGACGTGTACAACTTCGTCTCCACCATCTTCAACAACACCGACGCCATCACCGAGCAGCACGCCAAGGGCGGAGAGCTGGACCTGACCTTCGCGTCCTCCGTCACCTCCGTGCCCTATCACCCCGGCGCGGCCAAGTATTTCAAGGAGCAGGGCATTGACGTTGCCGCCGTCAAGGACGGCGCGGGCACCGGCGACTCCAAGTCTCTGACCTTCACCACCGGCGGCTCCACCGGCACCTACTACGCCTTCGGCGGCGTCCTGGCCAGCTATGTCTCCAACAACTCCGGCACCTCCGTCACCGCCGTGGAGGGCAACGGCTCCCAGTCCAACGTGGAAGACCTGACCGCAGGCGACGTGCAGCTGGGCTTCGTCCAGTCCGACGTCATGAGCTACGCCTACAACGGCGAGCGCCTCTTCGACAGCCCCGTCACCAACTTCTCCGTCGTGGCCGCCCTCTACATGGAGCAGGTTCAGATCGCCACCACCAACCCCGACATCAAGTCCGTGGCCGACCTGGAGGGCAAGATCGTCTCCATCGGCGCCTCCGGCTCCGGCGTGTACTTCAACGCCATCGACGTCCTGGGCGCTTACGGCCTCACCGAGGACGACATTCAGCCCGTGTTCCAGAGCTTCGGCGACAGCGCCGACAACCTGAAGGACGGCAAGATCGACGCCGCCTTCATCGTGGCGGGCGCGCCCACTCCGGCCATCAGCGACCTGGCCCTCTCCAAGCCCACCTACCTGGTCGGCCTGGACGAGGAGCACACCAACGCCCTGCTGGAGAGCTCCCCCTTCTACTCCGCCTACACCATCCCCGCCGGGACCTATTGATCCCGCACCCAAGCCACATCCGGCAAGGGCCGCTTCACGCGGCCCTTGCCGCATTGAAAGGGCGGTGCGGCGTCCGCCCCTTCAATACGGCAAGGGCGTCTGATTTCAATGACAAGGAGAGTCCACTATGAGCGAGAAAGACAAGAAGAACCTTCCCGACGTGGACGTCGGCACCGCGGAGGAGATGGACGAGGTCATGCGGAAGTATGACCGGGAGTCCGCCACCCGGATCTGGGAGGGGAGGCCGAAGCTGCTGGTGCGCATCGTCATGTCCATTTTCTCCGTCTACTGCATCTGGCTGACCCTGCGGTGCAACTGGGATATGGCCATCCGCCTGACCTCCTTCCTGGGCCTCATTATCATCATGGGCTATCTGACCTACCCCGCCCGGAAGGACCATGTGACCCCCAACGCCATGCCCTGGTACGACATCGTGCTGATGCTCCTGGGGGCCGGCTCCTTCTTCTACTACTGCGTCAATTACACGAAGCTGGCGAAGGTCATCACCAGCGCCGCCAAAATCAACCCCTGGAGCGACGGGGCCATCGACGGCGCGTGGTTCTATATCATCCTGGGCATCGTGGGCGTGCTGTGTCTGGCGGAGCTGTGCCGCCGCTGCGTGGGCATTCCGATTCTGTGCGTAGCAGGCGTGCTTCTGGTGTACACCTTTGCCAGCGGGCAGAACCTGGCCCGTGTGGTCTACACGCTCTTCTACGGCACCTCCGGCGTCATGGCGACGCCCGTGCAGGTCTGCGCGAAGTTCATTGCCGTGTTCATCATCTTCGGCGCGTTCCTGGAGCGCACCGGCATTTCCAATTTCTTCATCGACCTCGCCAACTCCCTGGCGGGCAGCACCTCCGGCGGTCCCGCGAAGGTGGCGGTTATTTCCTCCGCCCTCTGCGGCATGGTGTCCGGGTCCTCTGTGGGCAACACGGTCACGACTGGTTCCGTCACCATCCCCATGATGAAGCGCACGGGCTATCAGGGCGAGTTTGCCGGAGCCGTGGAGGCCGCGGCCTCTACCGGCGGGCAGATTATGCCCCCGATTATGGGCGCAGCGGCGTTCCTCATGGCCGAGTATATGGACACGACTTACGCTAACGTGGCCGTCAAGGCCATTCTCCCCGCCCTGCTGTATTTCACCGGCATTTTCATGGCCGTCCACCTGGAGGCCCGGCGGCTGAACCTGAAGGGCGTCCCCAAGGACCAGCTCCCCAAGTTCGGCATCCTGATCCGCAGCATTTACCTGCTCCTGCCCCTGGTGATTCTGGTCTGGATGGTTTCCACCGGCATTCGCACGCTCCAATTCTCCGCCTCCATTGCCATCGTCCTGGCGGTCCTGGTGAGCCTGCCCCACATGTTCGCCGACAGCCGGAGCCAGCACAGTGAGGGCTTCGCTGTCCACTTCGCCAAGGACACCGCGTCCATGGTCGTGAACTCCCTGGAAGCGGGCGGACGCAGCTGCATCACCGTAGCCGTAGCCTGCGCCGTAGCGGGCATCGTGTCCGGCTGCATCACCGTAACGGGCCTGGCCTCCAAGCTGATCAACGGCGTGATCAACATCAGCAATATGATCCCCATCCCGGCCCTGTCTCTATTCATCGCGCTTTTCCTGACCATGCTCTGCTGCATCGTCCTGGGCATGGGCGTCCCCACCACGGCCAACTACTGCATCATGGCCTCCACCTGCGCCCCGATTCTGATCCAGCTGGGCATCGGCAAAATCCCCGCCCACTTCTTCGTCTTCTATTTCGGCATCGTAGCCGACATCACGCCCCCCGTAGCCCTCGCGGCCTACGCGGGCAGCGCCATAGCGAAATCGGACCCGATGAAAACCGGCATCAACGCCACCAAGCTGGCCATTGCCGCCTTCATCGTCCCCTACATTTTCGCCTACAGCCCCGCCATGCTCTTTGTCAACAACCCGTCCCCCTTCCAAGTAGTCCAAATCGTAATCAGCGCCCTCCTGGGCATCTTCGGCGTAGCCGCCGCCCTAAACGGCTTCCTCTACCGCCCCATCCCCATGCCCCTCCGCATCGCCCTCACCATCGGCGGCCTCTGCATGATGATCCCCGGCAACGTCACCGACATCGTCGGCCTCGCCGCAGTCGTGGCCATCGTCATGTACCAGCGGACATTGGCGCGGAAAACGGCCTGACCATACGGGGGGCCTCCGGCGGGTTCCTTTTCTCGAGAGAAAAGGAACCGAAAAGAGCTTTAATACCGCTCTATACCCTGGTGTTCGCGAAAGCCTGTCACACGGTAACGAAGAAACTGCACGTGGGACCTTCCATTGACATGGAAGGCCCCACACATTTTTCTGATGTACTCCGTAGGGGCGGACCTACGTGTCCGCCCTTCCCTCGCGACCTCCCTGCTGCGATGAATGGCAACCGTAGGGGACGCCGCCCTCGGCGTCCCGTCCCTCGCGACCACCAATCCCACCTGATATGTCCCCACAACATGGCACCATCTTTCCCTTGTGGGGCCCGACGCCCACGTCGGGCCATCCCCCCCGCCCACCCTCAGACCCCCCCGTTCACAAAATTTTTACATCCTTTCCCACCCCAATCCCGCCCCATTTTCCACCATTTTTCCGGCATTTTACGTAAAAATCCCGACCACATTCCTGGATAAATTAGTGAAAATTTCCTGAAACCTTTTCCCTCCCCCATCCGTCCTACATTATAAGAGCCTTTATGCGGAAACTGTTACCGTTTTGTTGTTGTTTTACGACCGAAACTGTTCTAGCATATGTGATACAGTTACAAGGCCCCGCATCCCAACTGGCTTTCAAAAATTCCATGCCGCAAAGGAGTATACGCATATGTCTGACGTGATTGATAAGTCCGCGGTAGAAACCGCGCCCCCTGCGGAATCCCCCCAGCCCGCGCCCCCCGCGGAACAGCCCCAAAAGGAAAAGAGCTCCCTCTGGAAAAAGTGGAAGGGCATGAACCGGAAAAGACGCCGCCGCATCGTCCGCCTTTTCATCCTCCTGCTGATTCTGATCGGCGGCGCTTACGGCGTCAAGACCTACCTGGACAGCCGCAGCAGCGGCACCGAAACCACGGCCCTCACCGACTTCGTCCGCTACGACGCCATCACCGCCACCGTCCAGGGCAGCGGCCTCACCAAGGCCAAGGACAGCGAAACTATTACCATTGCCACGGCAGGCACCGTGAAGGAGGTCCTGGTCGCCGAGGGCGACACCGTCACCGCCGGAACCCCCCTCTTCGTCATCGACTCCGACGACGCCCGCACCGCCGTGGACAAGGCCCGCCAGGACGTCCTGGGCTACGAGAAGCAGCTCTCCACCCTCCAAAAGGACATCGCCGGCCTGAACCTCTCCGCAGGTTACCCCGGCAAGCTCATGGAGACCGTGGACCTGAACCCCGGCGACACCATTTCCAAGGGCCAGAAAGTCGCCGTCCTGGCGGACGACACCCGCCTGCGCATCACCCAGTATTACAGCTACGCCTACGAGGGCATGATCTACGAGGGCCAGAGCGTGGACGTGTCCATCCCCGCCCTGATGAGCTCCATCCCCGGCACCGTGGAGGCCCTTCACATGGTCAGCCGCATCACCCCCGAGGGCACGAAGCTCTTCTCCGCCGACATCCTCGTCAACAACGACGGAGCCCTCAGCGCGAAAATGGCGGCTTCCGCCACCGTGAACGTAGGCGACGAAATTGTCTACCCCTACGAGCCGGGACAGCTTGAGTATTTCCGCACCGGCGACCTCCTTTCCACCGTCAACGGCACCGTAATCTCCAGCTCCCTGGTGGACTACTTACAAGTCTCCGCAGGCCAGGTCCTGGTGCGCATCGACGGCGAGGACAGCGAGGCGGAAATCTTCTCCGCACAGCAGAGCCTGGACGAGGCCCGCAAGACCCTGGAAACCGCCGAGAAGAACCTGGCGAACTGCAACGCCGTGGCCTCCATCAACGGCAAAGTCATCGGCCTGACCATCAAGCCCGGAGACGAGGTTGCCGCCAACACCACCGTCGTCAGCATTTCCGATACCTCCTCCCTGCTGATCAACGCCACCGTAGACGAGCGCAACGTCAGCTCCGTGGAGCCGGGGACCATGGTGGACCTGGACCAGTGGGGCACCATGGCCATGGGCACCGTGGACAGCGTGAGCCTCTCCAGCACCATCAACAACGGCGTCGCAACCTATCCCATGGTCATTTCCGTGGACAACACGGAAGAGACTTTGCAGGTCAACAGCTACATCAACTACACCCTCACCGCCAGCGAGAACGACAACTGCCTCGTCCTGCCCCTCCAGAGCGTTCGCACCGTCTCCACGGAGTCCGGCGAGAGCATGACCGTCGTCTACGTCAAGGCCGGCAGCGCGCCGGAGAACGCCGTTGAGGGCGTCATGATCGACGAGATGATCCCCGAGGGCTTCTGGCCCGTCCAGGTGGAGATCGGCATCTCTGACAACTACAACGTGGAGATTAAGTCCGGCGTCGAGGACGGCACCGAGGTCTATACCCAGTCCATGATCTCCGAGTCCTATGGGTTCTGAGCCATGGCAAAGCTAATAGAGTTGAAGAACGTTTTCAAGATCTACGGCGAGGGTCTTGAAAGTGAGGTCCGGGCCCTGGACGGAGTGTCCCTGACGGTGGATCGAGGCGAGTTCGTGGCCATCGTGGGCCAGTCCGGCTCCGGCAAGTCCACCATGATGAACGTCCTGGGCTGTCTGGACATCCCCACCCGCGGCGACTACCTCCTGGAGGGCACCGACGTCCGGGACCTGACGGACAAGGAGCTCTCCCGCATCCGCAACAAGGAGATCGGCTTCATCTTCCAGCAGTACAACCTGATCCAGACGCTGACCGTGCTGGAAAACGTGGAGCTCCCCCTGATCTACCAGGGAATCAACGCCTTCGACCGCCGGGACATGGCCCTGGAGGCCCTGGACCGGGTGGGCCTGGCGGGCCGCTTGAATCACAAGCCCACGGAGATGTGCGGCGGCCAGCAGCAGCTGGTCGCCATCTCAAGGGCCATCGCCACCTAGCCCCGCATC
>JAAVZX010000050.1 GCA_022791875.1 Oscillibacter sp. | reverse complement strand
CAGCAGGTCGCCGTAGTAGATGACGGCCAGAAGCCTGCGCAGGAAGGGAAGGGTCATGGGGAAGCCGGAGTCCTTCTCCAGGCCGGAGAAGTTCAGGCTCACCACGGGCACCTGGGGATAGCCCGCCTTCACCAGGGCTTTCCTCAGCAGGTGGATGTAGTTGGAGGCCCGGCAGCCGCCGCCGGTCTGGGTGATGATGAGGGCGGTGTGATCCAGGTCATACTTCCCGGAGGCCAGGGCGTCCAGGAACTGGCCGATGACCAGAAGGGCGGGATAGCAGGTGTCGTTGTGGACGTATTTCAGGCCCAGCTCACTGACTTGGCTTCCGCAGTTCTCCAACAGCTCGCAGTTATATCCGGACTGCTCCAGAACCGCGGCCAGGATGCGGAACTGGACGGGGGCCATGTTGGGGATGAGGATTTTGTGGGTTTTCTTCATCTCCGGCGTGAATTTCGGGTAGTGCATTGTCTCAAGTTCCATGGCTTCACGCCTCCTTTCGCGTTTCGTCCTCCAGGGCGGCAAACAGGCTCCGCAGGCGGATGCGCACCGCGCCCAGATTGGTGATTTCGTCGATTTTCAGCTCCGTGTACAGCTTGCCGCCGGCCTGTAGAATGGCCTGGGTTTCGTCGGTGGTGATGGCGTCCACGCCGCAGCCGAAGCTGACCAGCTGCACCAGGTCGCAGTCCCGGTTCTCACAGCAGTATTTGGCGGCGGCGTAGAGGCGGGAGTGATAGGTCCACTGGTTGAGGACGGTGGTGGGGAACTTCCCCGCCAGGTGGGACACGGAGTCCTCCGTGACCACCGCCGCGCCGAAGCGGGTGATGAGGGTGTCGATACCGTGGTTGACCTCGGGGTCGGCGTGGTAGGGCCGTCCGGCCAGGACGATGACGCGCCGGCCCTCGGCATGGGCCTGGGCGATGATCCGCGCCCCCTCCCGGCGGATGAGGGCCATGTGGTTGGCGTACTCGGCGTAGGCCGCGTCGGCGGCGTCCCGGACCTCCTTCTTGGAGATGTCGGGGAAGTGGCGGCGGAGGATTTCAAATATTTTCCTTGTGAAATCCTTGGGCCTGTGGAGGCCCACGTAGTCGTAGATGAATTTGGTGTCCTTAATCTCGGGACAGTTGCCGGAAATGACCTCGGGATAGTAGGCGACTACGGGACAGTTGTAGTGGTTGTCCCCCAGGCCCTCGTCGATGTTGTAGGTCATGCAGGGGTAGAAGATGGCGTCCAGGCCCAGCTTGGAGAGGAAGTGGATGTGCCCGTGGGCCAGCTTCGCGGGGAAGCAGGCGGTGTCGCTGGGGATGGTGGCCTGGCCTTTCAGGTAGAGGTCCCGGCTGGAGAGGGGGCTGTGGTAGACGGCGAAGCCCAGCTTCGTGAAGAAGGCGTGCCAGAAGGGAAGAAGCTCCCACATGTTCAGGCAGAGGGGGATGCCGATTTTCCCCCGCTTCCCCGGCACGGGCTTATAGCCCAGAATCAGCCGCCGTTTGTAGGCGTAGAGATTTCGCTCGCCGCTGTCGGCTTTTCCGGTGACGGGGCGGTCACAGCGGTTGCCGCTGATGAAGGTGCCGCCGTCGGCGAAGGTGTTGACGGTGAGCTGGCAGTTGTTGCCGCAGAGGCCGCAGACGCGGCTTTCGGTGTCCTGGCGGAAGTGTTTCAGGGCGTCCCGGTCCAGGAGGGCGCTGGTCTGGTTGGGGGCGGCTCTGCCCCGCCCATAGAGGGCCGCGCCGTAGGCGCCCATGAGGCCCGCAATGTCGGGGCGGATCACGTCCACGCCCATTTCCTTTTCAAAGGCCCGCAGGACCGCCTCGTTGTAGAAGGTGCCCCCCTGGACCACGATGTTCCGCCCGAGTTCCTCGGGGGAGGCGGCGCGGATCACCTTGTAGATGGCGTTTTTGACCACGGAGATGGAGAGCCCGGCGGAGATGTTCTCCACGGACGCGCCGTCCTTCTGGGCCTGCTTGACGCTGGAGTTCATGAAAACGGTGCAGCGGCTTCCCAGGTCTACGGGGCGGTTTGCGAACAGTCCCAGCTTCGCAAACTCCCGCACGTCGTAGCCCAGAGCCTGGGCGAAGGTCTGCAAAAAGCTGCCGCAGCCGGAGGAACAGGCTTCGTTCAGGAAGATGTTGCTGATGGCTCCGTTTTCGATTTTGAAGCATTTCATATCCTGTCCGCCGATGTCGATGATGAAGTCGACGTTGGGGAGGAAGTGCCGCGCGGCGGAGAAGTGGGCCACGGTTTCCACGACGCCGTAGTCGGCGTGAAAGGCGTTCTTCGCCAGGTCCTCGCCGTAGCCGGTGGTGGTGACGGAGGCCACGTGGAGGGCGGGGTGTTCGTTGTAGAGGGTTTGCAGGACCTCCCGGATGAGGGGGACGGGGTTGCCCAGGTTCGGGCGGTAGTCGGTGAAAAGGAGGCGGGCCTCCTGGTCAATGACGGCCAGCTTCACGGTGGTGGAGCCGGAGTCGATGCCGATGTGGACGGGGGCGGCGTAGTCGGGGCCGAAGGGAACCTTCGGAACGGCGGCTTTGGTGTGGCGGGCCTGGAACGCGGCGTATTCCTCCTGGCTCTCGAAGAGAGGAGGCTGGCTGCGGTAGGTCTCCGCCGCGCCCCGCTCCCGGAGGCGTGCGGCCACGGCGTTCAGGTCGAAGCTCCGGTCGGCGTAGAAGGCCGCGCCCAGGGCCACAAAGAGCAGGCTGTTCTCTGGACAGGTCCCCTGAACGCCCAGGGTTTTGTCGAAGGAGTCCCGGAGACAGCGGGAGAAGGTGAGGGGGCCTCCCAGGTAGAGGACGTTCCCCTTGATGGGCCGTCCCTGGGCCAGGCCCGCAATGGTCTGGTTGACCACGGCCTGGTAGATGCTGGCGGCGATGTCCTCCGCCCGGGCGCCCTGGTTGATCAGGGGCTGGACGTCGCTCTTGGCGAAGACGCCGCAGCGGGAGGCGATGGTGTAGGTCTTCCCGGCCTTTTGGGCCGCAGCGTCCATGTCGTCCGCGGACATTTTCAGCAGGGTGGCCATCTGGTCAATGAAGGCCCCGGTGCCTCCGGCGCAGGAGCCGTTCATGCGGACCTCCATGCCGCCGGTGAGGAAGAGGATCTTGGCGTCCTCGCCGCCCAGCTCGATGACAACATCGGTGCCGGGAGCCAGGCGTCCGGCGGCAACGCGGGTGGCGAAGACCTCCTGAACGAAGGGGACGCCGACGCCCTCCGCCATGCCCATCCCGGCGGAGCCGGAGATGGCGAGTTCCGCTTTGCCGCCGGGGACGTACCGGGCGGCGACGCGGCGGAGCAGGTCTTCGGATTTTTCGAGAATGTGGCTGAAATGCCGCTCGTATGTATGGTATCGGATTTGACCGGTATCGTCCAGCACCACGCATTTGATGGTGGTGGACCCTACATCCAGTCCAACTTTCAAGTGTGAGTCCTCCTTTGGAACAGGGCCGGAGCGCTGGAGAGGGGACGGCCCGCGGGGTTCTTTATTCGGTGGTATTCTACACGTTTTTCCCGTAAAGTTCAATCTCGAATATTTTGAATTTCGTAAAGAATTTGTTAAAGAATAGGTAGAGGAAAGGCTTGGACTTTTTCTTCTCCTATGTTATAATAGAGGCGTTTAGAACATTTTCCGGGCCTTTGGGAGGCGGAAAGGGAGGATTTCTATGGATAAAATTTTACTGCACTGCTGCTGTGCGCCCTGCTCTCTGAGCTGCATTGACCCATTACGGGAAGAGGGCATCGAGCCGACGGCGTTCTGGTACAACCCGAACATCCACCCCTGGAAGGAGTACCAGGCCCGCCGGGACTGCCTGCTGGAGTATGCGCCTACCATCGGCATGGAGGTCCGCGTTCAGGAGGACTACGGCCTGCGGGAGTTTGTCCGAAACACAGCGGCGGACCTGGACCACCGCTGCGCATACTGCTACAGCCACCGCCTGGAGGGCACAGCCCGCTACGCCGCCGAGCACGGCTTCCAGTCCTTCACGACCACCCTCCTTGCAAGCCTCTACCAGGACCACGAGGGCATCAGAGCCGCGGCAGAGCGCTACGCGTCCCAATACGGCGTCCAATTCCTGTACCGCGACTTCCGCTCCAACTTCCGCGCCGGAAACCAAAAAGCCCGCGATTTAGGCTTCTACATGCAGAAGTATTGCGGCTGCGTATTCTCCGAAGCAGAGCGCTATGGAAAGCAAATCGCCCGCGATAAAGAAAGGTTCACAGAAAAGGACTGATCTGCCAGGGTCCAGGGAGGCGCGTGCCTCCCTGGTGGGGTCCAGGGGCAAAGCCCCTGGCCGCCGGAGGCCCCCCGTCCCTCGTCCCCCGCCCACCGGAGGCACTATTTAGATGTATGTCTCGTTGTTTCTGCACAGCAGGAGCCGGGTTTGGTGCGGAAAGGGATGGAAAAAGCGCCAAAAGAAAAGCAATTTGGTAAAATCACTTGACGGCGGGTTAAGAGCATGTTATAATGCGTACTTGCGCGGACAGAATCCGTGGATTTTTCTATGCGCGAAGGACATCCGGAGGCGCAGGGGAAGGAGGAATCCTTGTGGAAAGTCTGTCCGGACAAAATAAAGTCGTTGGCGTGAAGCAGACCCGGAAGGCAATCCGGGAGGGAAGGGCCGTGAAGGTCTTCCTGGCCAGCGACGCCGACCCCGCCATCACCGGGCCCGTGGCCGAGGCGTGCGCGGCGGCGGGCATCCCGACGGAAAGCGGATGCACCATGGCCGAGCTTGGAAAGGCGTGCCGGGTATCCGTGGGAGCGTCTGTGGCGGCGCTGCTGTGAGAGAGCGAATCTTTTCATACTTTTTCGGTTTTTTCGGAATAGCTTTCGGGCATTCTGTAAAAAATAAACACAAAAATTGAAAGAAAGGAGAAATTCGATGCCTACTTTTAACCAGTTGGTCCGCAAAGGAAGAGAACAGGCGACTTACAAGTCCACTTCTCCCGCGCTGCAATTCGGTCTGAACACCCTGAAGACCAGAACCACCAATCAGTCCTCCCCCCAGAAGAGAGGCGTGTGCACCGCCGTGAGAACCGCGACCCCCAAGAAGCCGAACTCTGCCCTGCGGAAGATTGCCCGTGTGCGCCTGACCAACGGCTACGAGGTCACCGCCTATATCCCCGGCGTGGGCCACTCCCTCCAGGAGCACTCCGTGGTCATGATCCGCGGCGGCCGTGTCAAGGACCTGCCCGGCGTCCGCTACCACATCATCCGCGGCGTGCTGGACACCCAGGGCGTCTCCGGCCGGATGCAGAGCCGTTCCAAGTACGGCGCCAAGCGGCCCAAGTCCAAGTAATTCACTGAGGAAACCCTAAACGCTTTGCCGAATAGGTTTGATATATAACGAGCATACCCCTTCGGCAGGCAGTACGGAAGGCGGACCCCTCTATTGAAACGCGGAGGCAGGCGCCTTTTGAGTACCTATGAGATCATAGAGTCATTATGAAGGAGGGAAGCAGAGTGCCTAGAAGAGGTAATGTTCCCAAAAGAGAAATTCTGCCCGACCCCATGTACGGCTCCGTGCTGGTGACGAGACTCATCAACAACGTGATGCTGGACGGGAAGAAGGGCGTGGCGCAGAAGGTCGTGTACGCGGCCTTCGAGCAGATCAAGGAAAAGACCGGGAAGGACCCTGTTGAGGTGTTCACCCAGGCGATGGACAACATCATGCCCACCCTGGAAGTGAAGGCCCGCCGCGTGGGCGGCGCGAACTACCAGGTGCCCATGGAGGTCCGGCCCGCCCGGCGGACGACGCTGGGACTGCGTTGGCTGACCGCCTATTCCCGCGCCCGGGGCGAGCGGACCATGGCCGAGCGCCTGGCGGGCGAAATTATGGACGCCGCCAACAACACGGGCGCGGCGGTCAAAAAGCGCGAGGACGTCCACAAGCAGGCCGAGGCCAACAAGGCGTTCGCGCACTTCCGCTGGTAAGTTAGGAGAAAACAAGTATGCCGAGAAAAACATCGCTTGAAAACACCAGGAACATCGGCATTATGGCTCACATCGACGCGGGCAAGACGACCACCACTGAGCGTATCTTGTTCTACACCGGCGTGAACTATAAGATCGGCGAAACCCACGACGGCACCGCCACGATGGACTGGATGGCCCAGGAGCAGGAGCGCGGCATCACCATCACGTCCGCTGCTACCACCTGCTACTGGTCTGGTTCCAAGAACCAGTTCAAGCCCACCCGAATCAATATCATCGACACCCCGGGCCACGTGGATTTCACCGCCGAGGTGGAGCGCTCCCTGCGGGTCCTGGACGGCTCTGTGACCGTCCTGTGCGCCAAGGGCGGCGTGGAGCCCCAGTCCGAAACCGTGTGGCGTCAGGCGGACAACTACAAGGTCCCCCGCATGATCTACGTCAATAAGATGGACATCATGGGCGCGGACTTCTACAACGTCCTGCGCATGGTGGAGGAACGCCTGAAGTGCAATGCCGTGCCCATCCAGCTTCCCATCGGCAGAGAGGATACCTTCAAGGGCATCGTCGACCTGATTGAGATGGACGCTGATATCTACTATGACGACCTGGGCAAGGATATGCGCGTGGAGGAAATCCCCGCGGAGATGCAGGACCTGGCCAATGAGTACCACGAGAAGCTGATGGACGCCGTGTCCATATTCGACGACGAGATCGCCGAGCTGTACCTGGACGGACAGGAGGTCCCCCAGGAGAAAATCCGCGCCGCCATTCGCAAGGCTACCATCGCCAATGAGATGGTCCCCGTCACCTGCGGCACCTCTTACAAGAACAAGGGTGTGCAGAAGATGCTGGACGCCATCGTGGACTATATGCCCTCCCCCCTGGACATCCCGCCCATCAAGGGCATCAACCCCAAGACCGACGGCGAGGACGAGCGCCCCGCCGACGACAACGCGCCCTTCTCCGCCCTGGCCTTCAAGATCATGGCCGACCCCTACGTGGGCCGCCTGAGCTTCTTCCGGGTCTACTCCGGGCGGCTCACCACCGGTTCCTCCGTGCTGAACAGCACGAAGAACGTCAAGGAGCGGATTGGCCGCATCCTCCAGATGCACGCCAACCACCGTGAGGACCTCGAAGAGGTCTACGCGGGCGACATCGGCGCCGCCGTGGGTCTGAAAAAGACCACCACCGGCGACACCCTCTGCGACGAGAAGGCCCCCATTATCCTGGAGTCCATGGAGTTCCCCGAGCCGGTTATCCGCGTGGCCATTGAGCCCAAGACGAAGGCCGGCCAGGAGAAAATGACCGTGGGCCTCATCAAGCTGGCGGAGGAAGACCCCACCTTCAAGACCTTCACCGACGAGGAGACGGGTCAGACCATCATCGCCGGTATGGGCGAGCTCCACCTGCAGATCATCGTGGACCGCCTGCTGCGCGAGTACAAGGTGGAAGCCAACATCGGCGCGCCCCAGGTGGCCTACAAGGAGACCATCAAGAAGGCCGTGGAGCAGGACACCAAGTACGCCCGCCAGTCCGGCGGCAAGGGCCAGTACGGCCACGTCAAAATCCGCGTGGAGCCCAACGAGTCTGGTAAGGGCTACGAGTTTGTCAACGCTATCGTGGGCGGCGCGATCCCCAAGGAGTATATCCCCGCGGTGGACGCGGGCATCCAGGGCGCGATGAACGCGGGCGTCATGGCCGGGTTCCCCGTGGTGGACGTGAAGGTCACCCTTTACGACGGCTCCTTCCACGAGGTGGACTCCTCTGAAATGGCCTTCAAGATCGCCGGTTCCATGGCCTTCAAGGAGGCCTGCCGCAAGGCCGGGGCCGTTCTCCTGGAACCCATTATGAAGGTTTCCGTCATCATCCCCGACGACTACCTGGGCACCGTCATCGGCGACCTGACCGCCCGCCGCGGCCAGATCCAGGGCCAGGAGGCCCGTCCCGGCGCCCAGCAGGTGGATGCGCTGGTGCCTCTGGCCAGCATGTTTGGCTACGCCACCGACCTGCGCTCCAGCACCCAGGGCCGCGGCCAGTATTCCATGGAGCCCCACAGCTACGAGGAAATTCCCAAGAGCATCGCGGAGAAAATCGTGGAAACCCGGGCCAAGCCCCAGTAAATGTGCCCCCGAACCGTGCCGGAAAAATCCTTTTGAAGTAAATATGGGAAAAGGGATTGATTTTCCAGGAGAGATACGGTAGAATAGGCAATGCTGAATGCTTTCGCAATGCCTGACGAATTTTATAGGAGGATTTTCAAATGGCGAAGCAAAAATTTGAACGCACGAAACCCCATGTCAACATCGGCACCATCGGCCACGTTGACCACGGCAAGACCACTCTGACCGCTGCGATTACCAAGTGGCTGTCCTATCAGGGCAAGGCCCAGTTCGAGGCTTATGACAGCATCGACAAGGCCCCCGAAGAGAAGGCCCGCGGCATCACGATCAACACCGCCCACGTGGAGTACGAGACTGAGAAGCGTCACTATGCCCACGTCGACTGCCCGGGCCACGCCGACT
>JAAVZX010000049.1 GCA_022791875.1 Oscillibacter sp. | reverse complement strand
GAGATTGCGGACTACGGCATCTGCGGCGACCTCTTCAAGGTCACCCCACTCCTGACCGAAGCCATCCGTGCCGCCAAAGCCGCGAAATAACCCCCTCCACGCACCCAAAAAGCGTGCCGCCCTCCCGGACGGCACGCTTTTACTATAACCGTGCCGAAACGCGGGGATATTTCCGTCGCCTTGTCAAACGGAAAGACCTTGTACTTTTTGCCGCTTTATGCTAAAATAGCTTAATCTGAAAGAATCATGGAGGCACTATTTTGAATCGGGAAAATGTATTGATCCCCCAGGCGGACCTGGAACGCCAGCGGGGATTTCAGGAAAAAATACGGGCCATGTTCGAGGCCCGGGAGGCCCACCCCGCCGCCTGCGTGGAGACTTACGGCTGCCAGCAGAACGTGGCTGACAGCCAGCGGATCATGGGGATGCTGTCGGCCTGCGGCTTCTCCTTCACCCAGGACCCCAGGGACGCGGACCTGGTGCTGGTGAACACCTGCGCCGTCCGGGAGCACGCGGAGATGCGGGTCTTCGGCAAGCTGGGCCTCCTGACCCACTCCAAGAGGGAGAACCCGGAGCAGGTGATCGCCGTCTGCGGCTGCATGGCCCAGGAGGAATGGCCGGCAAAGCAGATTCGGGAGTCCTACCGCCACGTGGACCTGGTCTTCGGCCCCCAGGCGCTGTGGAAATTTCCGGAACTGCTCTGGCAGGTCTACGACACCCGGAAGCGGGTCTTCTCCGTGGCGGACGAGCACGGGACCATCGCCGAGGGCATCCCCGTGGTCCGGGATCGGGGCGTGAAAGCCTGGGTGTCGGTCATGTACGGCTGCAACAACTTCTGCTCCTACTGCATCGTCCCCTACGTCCGGGGCCGGGAGCGGAGCCGGGACCCGGAGGCCGTTCTGGCGGAGGTCCGCGGCCTGGTGGAGGCGGGCTACAAAGATATCACCCTTCTGGGCCAGAACGTGAACTCCTACGGCAAGGACCTCCCCCGTGACTACGACTTCTCCGACCTCCTGTCGGACATCGACCGGATTCCCGGAGACTACTGGATTCGCTTCATGTCCAGCCACCCCAAGGACGCCACGAAAAAGCTCTTCGACACCATGGCCCGCTGCGGCCACGTGGCGAAGCAGCTCCATCTGCCCGTCCAGTCCGGGAACGACCGGATTCTGGGCGAAATGAACCGGCGCTACACCCGGGATCAGTACCTGGAGCTGATCGCCTACGCCCGGAAGGTCATGCCGGGCCTGGTCCTCACCAGCGATGTGATCATCGGCTTCCCCGGCGAGACGGAGGCGGAGGCCATGGACACCGTGGCCCTGGCGGAACACGTGGGCTACGACGCCCTGTTCACCTTCATCTACAGCCCCCGCCCCGGCACCAGGGCGGCGGAGCTGCCGGACCCCGTGCCCCGCGAGGAAAAGCGGAAGTGGTTCAGCCGCCTGCTGGAGGTTCAGGACAGGCAGTCGGCGGCGGTCCACGCGGGCTATGTGGGCAAAACGGTGCGGGTCCTGGCGGACGGCGAGAGCGAGGACAAAGAGTTCCCCCTCTCCGCCCGGACGGAGGGCAACCGTCTGGTCCGCGTAAAAGGCGACCTGGCCCTGATCGGGCAGTTTATCGACGTAAAAATTACCGGGAGCAACACCTGGGCGCTCTACGGAGAGACAGAACACTAGACGCAGGAGGAGGCGGAGGCCATGGCAGAACTGACCCCGATGATGAAGCAGTATCTGGAGATCAAGCGGGACCACCCGGATTCCATCCTCTTCTTCCGCCTGGGGGATTTTTACGAGATGTTCGCCGACGACGCGAAGCTGGCCTCCAAAGAGCTGGACCTGACCCTCACCAGCCGGGACAAGGGGAAGCGGGCCAAGCCCGCCGAGGAACAGATCCCCATGTGCGGCATCCCGTACCACGCCAGCGAGTCTTACATCGCCCGCCTCATCGCCAAGGGCTACAAAGTGGCCATCTGCGAGCAGATGGAGGACCCCGCCCTGGCCAAGGGTCTGGTGAAGCGGGACATCCTGCGGGTGGTGACCCCGGGCACCGTCATTGACGCCGCCTGTCTGGACGACCGCGCCGGGAACTTCATCTGCGGCATCTACATCGACTCCCGCTCCGCGGGCGTGGCCTTCTGCGACATCACCACCGGCAAGGCCCACCTGACCTCCTTCACCGGCAAAGACCGGGTGGAGCACACCATCAACGAACTGGGCCGCTTCTCCCCGGCGGAGGCCGTGCTGAACGACGGCGCGTCGTCGGAGGCGGCGCTGATGGACACCCTGCGGGACAAGTTTCACTGCCGCGCCGAGAACGCCGGAGAGCGCCGCTTCCTGCTCAAGGAGGCGGAGCGGAGTATTCAAAAGCAGTTCGGAGAGGAAGCCGCGTCCCGCCTCCCCGCCGGGACCCCTGCCGCTGCCATGGCCCTGGGGGGCCTGCTGAGCTACCTCTACGAGACGCAGAAAACCGACCTCTCCCACATCAACGACCTGGACTACTACGAGCAGGGCCGCTTCATGGAGCTGGACCTGACGGCCCGGCGGAACCTGGAGCTGACGGAAACCCTGCGGAGCAAGGAGAAAAAGGGGAGCCTCCTGTGGGTCCTGGACCGGACGAAGACCCCCATGGGGGCCCGCTGCCTCCGGAGCTGGCTGGAGCGCCCCCTGCTGAACGTAGCGGCCATCAGCCGCCGGAACGCCGCCGTGGCGGCTCTGGTGGGGGATACCATCAACCGGGAAGAGCTGATCGCCGCCCTGACGGGCCTGGGGGACATGGAGCGCCTAATCGGCCGCATCGTCTACGGCACCGCCGGAGGCCGGGACCTGGTGTCCCTCCGGGCCGCTATCGAAAAGCTGCCCGCCGTCAGGGAGCGGATCGCCGGCGTCCCGGACCGCCGCCTCCACGAGCTGGAGGAGGAGCTGGACACTCTGGCGGACCTGGGAGGCCGGATCGCCTCCGCCATCTGCGACGAGCCCCCGTTTTCCGTCCGGGAGGGCGGCTTCATCCGGGACGGCTTTGACAAGGAGGTGGACCGCCTGCGGGACATCCTCAAGGGCGGGCGGGGCGTCATCTCCGAAATGGAGGCCAAGGAGCGGGAGAAAACCGGCATCCGGACCCTGAAAATCGGATACAACAAGGTCTTCGGCTACTACATCGAGATCTCCAACGCCTTCCGGGACCAGACTCCGGAGGGATACATCCGCAAGCAGACCCTGGCCAACTGCGAGCGCTACATCACCCAGGAGCTGAAAGACCTGGAGCACTCCGTCCTGACGGCCTCGGACCGGGTCATGGCCTTGGAGTACGAGCTCTTCACGGCACTGCGCCAGGAGATTGCCGCCGCCGCGCCCCGCATCCAGAAGAGCGCCGCCGCCGTGGCGGAGATCGATGCCCTGGCCTCCCTGGCGGCGGTGGCGGTGCGGAACAACTACTGCCGCCCCGACGTGGACGAGTCCGGCGTCATCGACATCCGGGGCGGGCGGCACCCCGTCGTCGAGCGGGTCCTGAAAGACGTGCCCTTCGTCCCCAACGACACCTTCATGGGGGAGAAGGAGAGCCGCGCCGCCATCATCACTGGCCCCAACATGGCGGGCAAGTCCACCTACATGCGCCAGGTGGCCCTGATCGTCCTCCTGGCCCAGATGGGGAGCTTCGTTCCGGCGTCCTATGCCCGAATCGGCGTCGTGGACCGCATTTTCACCCGCGTGGGGGCCAGCGACGACCTGGCCTCGGGCCAGTCCACCTTCATGGTGGAGATGACGGAGGTGGCCGACATCCTCCGCTGTGCCACGAAGAACTCCCTCCTGATTCTGGACGAAATCGGACGGGGCACCTCCACCTTCGACGGCATGTCCATCGCCCGCGCCGTGCTGGAATACTGCGTGGACAAGAAGCAGGCGAAGACCCTCTTCGCCACCCATTACCACGAGCTGACGGAGCTGGAAAACACCCTCCCGGGAACCATCAATTGCAGCATCGCGGTGAAGACCCGCGGAGAGGAAATCATCTTCCTCCGCAAGATCCTCCCCGGCGGTGCGGACCGGAGCTACGGCATTGAAGTCGCCCGTCTGGCGGGCCTGCCGGAGCCGGTTCTGAAGCGGGCGAAAGCGGTCCTCCGGGACCTGGAGGAGGAGCACAACGTACAGTACGCGAAGCCCCGTGAGGAGCGGGAGCAGGTGTCCCTGACAGCCATCGGCGAGGGGGAGGTTTTGGACGCCCTGCGGCGCTGCCAGCCCGACGCCCTGTCGGCGAAGGAGGCCCTGGATTTGCTGTACGAGTGGAAGCAGAAGCTGGAATAGGAGTGTTGCGCGGTGGCGGGAAGAAAGGCGGCGTCCACGGGCCTGACGGCCTTTGAGCGCTTCGGGGGGACCATCTTTTTCGTGGTGTATTTGCTGCTCCTTCCGGTAGCGGCAGGGCCGCTGTTCGACTGGGCCCAGGCCCTTTGGGGACAGCGCATCGGCGCGAACCTGCGGGGCGCGGTGTACTACTACGGCTTGGTGGCCGTGACGGTGCTGATTTTCCACAGCCTCCTGGCGCGGACGACCCGCCGTCTCACGGAGGCCCCGGCGGAGGCCGGGAAGACGGTGCTGATCGGCGTGATTGGTATGTACGGCCTGAACGAGCTGGTCTACCGGCTGACGCGGGGCCTGGCCCCGGAGCGAGCAAATCTGAACGACGGCGCGGTGACGTACCAATTGGACGGCGCGCCCCACATGACGCTGCTGATTGTGCTTCTGCTGGCCCCGTTTGTGGAAGAAGTGCTGTTCCGCGGCCTGGTGTTCGGCGGCATCCGGGAGCGGACCCGCCTGGGGGCCTACGCGGCGAGCTGTGCGCTGTTTGCGCTTCTGCACGTCTGGCAGTTTGCGGTAGTAAACCGCGATTTGACGTACTTCCTTGTAATGCTCCAATACCTGGTCCCCGGTGTCGTTTTAGCCTGGGCCTACGAGCACACGGGAACCCTATGGGCGTCCATCGGCGTCCACGCAGCGGTCAATGCCGTATCGCTGCTGAGCATGACAAAATAGATAGATCTGGAGGGGCCCGGACTGGAGGCCCCCGCAGCAAAGAGGGTAGCAAATTTATGAGCTTTTTAGATATGTTCCAGGAGATGTTGGTCATCCTGTTTGCGATTGCCGCAGGGTATGCGGCCCACAAGCTGGGCTTTATGGATCGGGAGAACGATCAAAAGATTTCGGCGATGATGTTTCACATAGTGATGCCAATCATGATTCTGTCGTCGATGGTAAATGCGGACGCTTTGCCGGAGGCGAAAGTGATTTTCTCGATTTTGGGCGTAAGCGCGGTTTTCTATCTGGTGGAGGCCGTATTTGTGCTGGTTGTCCCCCGGATACTGGGCGGCACCGATAAGGAAAAAGGGGTCCTGCGCTACACGCTGGCCTTTCCGAACATCGGCTACATCGGCTACCCCGTTGCCGTAGCCCAATACGGGGCCCAGGGCCTTTTCTACGCCGTCATACTCTCCCTGCCCTTCAACCTCCTGAGCTTCACCCTCGGCCCCCTGATGCTGGCAGGCGAGCGCCGCTTCAACTGGCGCCGTCTCCTGAACCCCTGCATTGCGGCCTCCATCGTCGGCCTGGCCATCGTACTCCTGCGCTGGGAACCCCCAGCCCTGGTAGGCGACTGCCTTGAAATGGTCGCCCAGATCACGATCCCCCTCTCCCTCATGATCGTCGGCTCCACCCTCGCCAGCCTTTCCGGCAAGGACCTCATGGTCCCCAAACTCTGGCTCCTGGCCGCCATCCGCCTCATCCTCATGCCCGCCGTCCTGGCCCCGGTCCTGCGCCTGATAAACATCGACCCCATCGTCCTCGGCGTCACCGTCACCCAAATGGCGATGCCCGTCGCCACCAGCGGCGTCATCCTCTGCGCCGAATGCGACGGCGACGTAACCAGCATGGCCCGCACCACCTTCGTCACCACCATGGCCTCGATCATTACGATACCCCTCGTGGTTGCGCTGCTGCTGTGATACGGGGGACGAGGGACAGGGGGGCCTCCGGCGGCCAGAGGGCTTTGCCCTCTGGACTCCCACCAGGGAGGCACGCGCCTCCCTGGACCCTGGCAGATCAGTCCGTTTTGGAAGGAGGTTGCTTCTCTTATGGCTTTTATCAAGCAGTTGGATTCCCACGTCGCTGACCTCATCGCCGCTGGTGAGGTGGTGGAACGGCCTGCCAGCGTTGTGAAGGAGCTGGTGGAAAATGCCGTGGACGCGGGAAGCTCCGCGGTCGTCGTCGAACTGCGGCGCGGCGGAATGGGGCTGATCCGCGTCAGCGATAACGGCTGTGGAATCGCGCCCGACGAGCTGCCCACCGCTTTCCTCCGCCACGCCACCTCCAAGCTCCGCCAGCCCGAAGACCTGGGGAAAATCGGGACACTGGGCTTTCGCGGGGAGGCTTTGGCTGCAATCTCCGCCGTCAGCCGCGTCGATATCCTCACCCGCCGCCGGGACGACGCCGTCGGCGCGTCCCTCCATCTGGAGGGCGGCATCCCCGCCCAGGTCCAGGAGGCCGGTGCACCGGAGGGCACCACCATCTCCGTCCAGGACCTTTTCTACAACACCCCCGCCCGCCTCAAATTCATGCGCAAGGACAGCGCCGAAACCGCTGCCGCCAACGGCCTCATGCAGCACCTGGCCCTCTCCCACCCGGAAGTCTCCTTCAAATTCATCAAGGACGGCGCCGACGCCCTCCACACCCCTGGCGACGGCCGTCTGGACTCCGCCATCTACGCCGCCCTGGGCCGCGACTTCGCCAAAAGCCTCATCCCCGTAGAGGGCGCAGGCGACGGCGTTTCCGTCAAAGGCTACGTCACCGCCCCCTTGCAGGGCCGCGGGTCCCGCTCCATGCAGATCTTCTTCGTCAACGGCCGCTTCATCAAGTCCCAGCTCCTGACCGCCGCCCTGGAGGAGGGCTACCGCAACCAGATCATGAAAGGCCGCTTCCCCGGCTGTGTCCTCTCCGTGACCCTGCCCGTCACCATGGTAGACGTGAACGTCCACCCCGCCAAAACCCAAGTGAAATTTGCCCGGGAGCAGGAGGTCTTTCACGCCGTCTACCACACCGTCATGGACTGCCTGGACGCCTCCGGAGGTCCCGTCCCCCCGGCCCCGGAGAAAAAGCCGGACCTCCCCGCCGCCTCCCGCCAGGACTTCTACCAGACCATGGACGCCCAGACCTACCGCCAGCGCGCCGCCTCCGGCACGGGGAAGAAAGCGTCCCCGCCCCCCTGGAGCGCAGACGCAGGCCGGCGCGTCCACCTTGAGGACAGCGCCCCCGCCGCCCCCTACCGCACCGCGGCCCCCTCCGCGCCGCCCGCCCAGGAGAGCGCATGGAGGAAGCCCGCACCGCCCAGGGAGGAACGTCCCGCGCCCCCAAGGGAAGAACGTCCCGCGTTCCCCGTTGAGGAACGTCCCACACCCATCAAAAAGCCCCCGCAGAACACCCCGCCCCGCGTCTATCCCCCCGCGATCCCCCAAGCGGCGGAAAAACCTGCGGAACCCGAGCAAGTCACCCTGGAGCCGGAGCGCCGGGAGGCCCCGTGGCGCATTGCAGGCGAGGTCCTGCGGACCTACATCGTCTGCGAGAGCGAAACCGGCGACGTGTGGCTCATCGACAAGCACGCGGCCCACGAGCGCGTCAACTTCGACCGCCTGAAAGCCGCGAAGGAGCCCCCCATGCGCCAGGCCCTTCTGGCCCCCGTAGCCGTAGAACTGGGACGGGAGGACGGCGCGTTGCTTCTGGAAAACCTGCCCCTGCTGGAGGACTTCGGCTTCACCTGCGAGGACTTCGGCGGCGGCACCCTCCTGGTTCGGGAGGTCCCCTCCGACATCGACGCGGGGGACGTGAACGCCACCCTGGAGGAATTCGCCGAAAAGCTCCGCACGGGCCGTTCCCTGGAGGAAAAGCGGGAGGCCCTGCTCCACACCATGGCCTGCAAAGCGGCCATCAAAGGCGGCTGGACCTCCGACCCGGCGGAGCTGCGGGTCCTGGTGGACAAGGTGCAGAGCGGCGAGGTCCGCTACTGCCCCCACGGACGCCCCGTGGCCTCCAAGCTCACGAAATACGAGCTGGAAAAGCTCTTCAAACGGACATAGACAGGAGGATGGATATGGCAAAAAAGGACCGGCGCTTCATCGAGCTTTACACCGAAGACGGCATTGTCACCATGACGAAAATCCTGGTAGACAAGGAAACCGGCGTGAACTACCTCTTTCACCAGTCCAGCAATGCCGGGGGCCTGACGCCCCTTCTGGACCGGGAGGGCAAACCTGTCGTAACGACTGTATGGGAGGGATTGGACAAATGATGATTCCTGATACGAAGCTGCTCTACATTGACGCCTGCGTCAGCGTCCGGGGCTTCTCGTCCCGGACGGCCACTCTGGGCCGCGCCTTTCTCGAGTCCTGGGAGGAGGCCCACCCCGACGACGCCCACACCATGGTCCGGGTAGACAAGCTGGGCCTCAAGCCCTTCAACGAGTTCATGCTCCGGGAGCGGGAAACCCTGGCGGAGAAAAAGAACTTCTCCGGCCGGGACTTCCGCCACGCCCGCCGCTTCCAGGCCGCGGAGCAGATCGTGGTCGCCGCCCCCTACTGGGACCTCACCTTCCCCTCCTGGCTGCGGATCTACATCGAGCACATCTCCGTCTGCGGCCTCTGCTACCACTACGAGGCCGACGGCTGCCACGGTGACTGCCAGGCCAAGCGCCTGGTCTACCTCACCAGCGGCGGCGACTTCGAGAAGCCCGACAGCCTGGGGGTCCTCTATTGGAAACAGCTTGCCGCCATGTTCGGTATCCCAAACTTCGAGTACGTCTTCGCCGGGGGCCTGGACGTGGCCCCGGAGCGGGTGGAGGAACTGATGGCCCCCGCCCTGGCGCGGGCCCGGGAGCTGGGCGCGGATCCCCTGTAAGGGCATGAACAAAGTCGTTTGCGTCGTAGGCCCCACCGCCTGCGGTAAGACCACCCTGGGGGTCCTCCTGGCCAAGGATCACAACGGCGAGGTCGTCTCTGCCGACTCCATGCAGATCTACCGCGGCATGACCATCGGCACCGCCGCCCCCACCGAGGCGGAGATGGACGGCGTGCCCCACCACATGATCGCCGTGGCGGACCCGGCGGAGAACTGGTCCGCCGCCCGCTACGCGGAAGCCGCCGTCCCCGTCATCGACGATATCCTGGCACGGGGACGCCTCCCCATTCTGGTGGGCGGCACCGGCCTCTGGCTGGACGCCGTGATCCAGGGCCGCACCTTCGCCCCCGGCAGCGCCGGAGGCGAGATCCGCAAACGCCTCCAGGACCGTCTCGCCGCGGAGGGCATCGCCCCCCTTCTGGAAGAACTGCGCCAGGTGGACCCCGCGGCGGCAGAACGCCTCCACCCCTCCGACGAGAAGCGCATCCTGCGCGCCCTGGAGGTCTACCTGGAGACAGGGACCACCATCACCGCCCACAACCTGGAGACGCAGAAAATCCCGCCCCGCTACGACGCCGTATGGATCGGCCTCCAGTTCGCGGACCGCGCCGACATGCGGGCCCTCATTGACCGCCGCGTAGACCGCATGGCGGAGGCGGGCCTCCTGGACGAGGTGAAAGCCCTCCTGGCCCGCGGCCTCCCCCCCGACGCCACCGCCCTCCAGGCCATCGGCTACAAGGAATTCCTGGGGGTCCTGGAGGGCCGCGCCACGGAGGCGGAGGCCCTGGAGGAGGTCAAGCTCCGCTCCCGGCAGTACGCGAAGAGGCAGCTCACCTGGCTGCGGCGGAATCCCGCCATTCACTGGATTTTTTGGGACAAGGAGCGGGATTTTGTGCGGGCCTGCCAGGCTTCGACGGGATTCTTGAGGGCTGCGGGGGTATGCTAGACCTGACGGGCGGGACAGGCCGTCCGCCGAATAAACAGACGCCGCCCTCCCCGGCGGCGGGATAGAAAAAGGAGCGGACACTATGCAGAACAAAGCGAATTTACAGGACCTCTTTCTCCTTCGCGCCAAGCGGGACCGGGTTCCCGTCACCATGTTCCTGATGAACGGCTTCCAGATGCGGGGCGTGATTACCGGCTTCGACGCCTTCGTGGTCATCCTGGACAGCGACGGACGCCAGCAGGTGATCTACAAGCACGCCATCTCCACCATCGCCCCCATCCGCCCCGTGGAGCTGGCCCCGGAGGAAGACTGACACAGGCCGTCAGACTACATAACAGCGGAAAAGAGAGACGATGAAGAAACAGAAAAGCAGCATCTGGGGCAGGCTGTTCATGGCCGCGGCCAGCCTGGGCGTGCTGGCCTATTTTGTATTCCAGGCCCTGAACTACGTCCAGGACCCCCTCACCACCACCCTGGCCTACCCCTATCAGGTGGAAGTGGCCCTGGACCTCTCGGGCTTCGTGGTGCGGAATGAGCAGGTCCTTTCCGACAACGCGGCTGGGGGCCTCCTGCGGATTCAGCGGGCGGAGGGGGAACGGGTGAGCGTGGGCGGCACCGTGGCGGAGGTATACGAGGACCAGGCGTCCCTGGAGCGTCAACTGGAGGCCGACAGCCTTTCCGAACGCCTGGAGCAGCTTCAATATGCCCAATCCCTGACCAAGGGAACCGTCACGAAGCTGGACGAGCAGATCACCCGCCGCATTTTGGATTACAGGCGCTATGTCACCTCGGACAGGCTCTACGACGCGGAGGATGTTTCCTCCGAACTGCGGGCCCTGGTCATGCGCCGCGACTACAGCGAGGTAGGCGACGATCTCCCCATGCGGATTCAGCAGCTTCAAATGGAGCTGGAAAGCCTGCAATCCCAGGCAACCAATTCCGTCCGAAGGATCACCGCCCCAACAGCGGGCTTGTACTCCGCAGAATCCGACGGTTTCGAGGCGGTTTTAACCCCAGAGAGCCTCCAGGAGATGACCCCGTCAAAGCTGGCGGTCCTCCGCGCCGACACAAGCAGCGTTTCCAGAGTCGGCAAGCTGATTCTGGGCGACGAGTGGTTCTACGCCGCCGTGATGTCGGCGGAAGAGCTGTCCATGCTGGAACAGCGTCTGGAAGAGAGCAAAGGCAGTTTATATCTACGCTTCGCCAAGGGCGTAGACCGCGATTTACCGGTAACTCTGTCCTACACAGGCCCGGCGGAAGGCGATCAAGTAGTAGCCGTATTCCGCGGCAGCACCTACCTAAGAGAACTGACGCTGCTGCGTCAGCAGCGCGCCCAAATCATCTACGACACCGCCGAAGGCATCAGAATCCCGAAAGCCGCCCTGAGAGCGGAGCGAACAGCAAAAGACAGCGAAGGCAATCTAACCACAGAAAGCACCGCAGGCGTCTACTGCCTGGTAGGCCGCGAAGCCCGCTTCAAACCCGTAGAAATCATCTACAGCGGCGACAACTACGTCCTCGTCCGCTCCCCCGCCAAAACCGACGACAAACTCCTGATCCGTTCCGGCGAGGAAATCGTGGTGTCGGCGAAGAACATCTACGATCGGAAGGTTATACAGTAGACGAAGGTGCGTACCTGCGGGGGGCCTCCGGCGGGTTCCTTTTCTCGAGAGAAAAGGAACCGAAAAGAGCTTTCACTCGCCGCGAATCTGGTGGGCGCTATGGCGTTTGCGCCGGAACGTGGTGCGAGCGTGTGGGGCCTTCCATTGACATGAAAGGGCCCACAGAATAGTAAAAAATAAAGATTCAGCGGGTAAACGACCGTTTACCCGCAGATAAAGTTTAGGGCCCAGCCCTTTTCAAAGGGCTGGTGGGGTCCAGGGGCAAAGCCCCTGGCCGCCGGAGGCCCCCCGTAGGCAGAGGCCAGAAAGGAGCACAAGATGTCCATTGCGGAGAACATAGCCGCGGTGCGCGCGCGGATTGCGGATGCGGCGCAGGAGGCGGGGAGGGACCCGGGGGAGATTATGCTGGTTGGGGCCAGTAAGATGAATGGGGCGGAGGCTTGCCGGGAGGCTGTCGCTGGCGGCATTGATGCGCTGGGGGAAAATCGGGTGCAGGAAATGTTGGCGAAGTTGGACGAGGACGCTTACGCTGGGGCGCCGCTCCACTTTATCGGGCACTTACAGAGGAATAAGGTGCGGCAGGTGGTGGGGAAGGTTGAGTTGATTCAGTCCGTTGGGTCCCTGGAGCTGCTTGGGGAGATTGAAAAGTGCGCCGCTAAGGTTGGGGTGGTGCAGGATGTGCTGTTGGAGGTCAATGTCGGCGGGGAGGCCGCTAAGAGCGGGTTTTCTGTATCCGAAATTTTCCAGGGGGCGGAGGCGGCGCTGGGGTGCTTGCACATCCGTGTCCTTGGGTTGATGACCATTCCGCCCTTTGACGCGGAGCGGGAGGAAAATTTGCGATATTTTGAAAAGGTTCGCACTCTTTATGTTGACATTGGAGCAAAATTGTTCCATAATGGATTTCGATACCTATCTATGGGAATGAGCGGCGATTTTGAAGACGCAATCCGATCCGGAGCTACTATGGTCCGGGTGGGAACGGCGATCTTCGGCAGCCGGAATTACGCTCCGCCGGCGGGGCAGGAGGAGTTGCCATGAGTATTTTTGACGAGATTAAAAAGCTGACCCATCCTTACGACGATGAGGACGAAGGCCTGGACGAATTCGTGGAGGAGTCCCGAAGAGACGTCTTCGAGGACCGCCGCGTCAAGTTCGACGACCGGAGCCGAAAGGTGGTCAATATCCACGCCACCACCCAGCTCAAGGTCATCCTGGTGAAGCCGGAGCGCTTCGAGAGCGCCTCCGAAATCGCTGACCAGCTCAAGGACAAGCGGACCGTGGTCCTGAACCTGGAGTCCACCAACAAGGACGTGGCGCGCCGCCTGATCGACTTCCTCTCCGGCGTGGCCTACGCGGGCGAGGGCAAGATTAAAAAGGTCGCTGCCCATACATACATCATCACCCCCTACCACGTGGACATCGAGGGGGACCTGATCGACGAGCTGGAAAACAACGGGGTGTACTTCTGAGCCTGGAGCGGAAAGCTCCGGACCAGGGACTTACACGTGCAAGATATGAGGGCCGGCGGCTGTCCGCCAGGCGGCGGGATTCCAAATCTTAGGAGGATATAGATATATGCTGACGCCACAGGAAGTTTCGGGCCGATCTTTCACCAAGGCGGTGATGGGCGGCTATAACATGACGATGGTTGACGAGTTTTTGGACGAGCTCACCGCCGATTACACCGCGCTGTACAACGAAAACGCCACCCTGAAGGCAAAAATGAAGGTGCTGGTGGAGAAGGTGGAGGAGTATCGGGCCACGGAGGACTCCATGCGGGCCACCCTCCTGACGGCCCAGCGGATGGCGGACACCATCGTGCGGGAGGCGGAGGAGAAGCGGGACGGCATCCTCGCCCAGGCGGAGAGCACCGCCCGGGAACGCCTGGAGGTCTACCGCCGTGAGGCCGCGGCCTGCGACGAGCGGGTCCGCCAGGGGCGGAAGGAGCTCCAGCAGTTTATCGCCGCCAGCCGGGAGCTGTGCAGCCGGGAGCTGGCCTTCCTGGAGCATCTGCCGGAGATCGAGGTGGAGACCGCCGGTGAGGAAGCCGCTATCGCGGAAATTGAAGAGCGGGTCATGACCGCCTTTTCCGCCCCGGCCCCCGAGACGCCCGCGCCCGCCGAGGCGCCCCAGACGCCGCCTCCTGCCGCGCCCCAGAGCGCCGCGCCTGCCGCTGCCGCCCCCGTGAAGGAGGCCGCGCCCGCGCCGGCGCCTGCCGCCGCTGCCGCATCCGCACCTGCGGAGGAAGTGCCGACCCCTTCGGCGGCGCAGACTCCCGTGCCTGCGGCGGATGCCGCCGATTTGGAGGCCACCCGCCGGATTAACCTGGCAGACCTGAAATTCGGGCGGAACTACAGCAGTGAAATGAGCTGATTCCCCGGAGAGAAAGGGAGTGAGGGCCGTGCGCCCCATCATTGCGGTCCTGTACGACTTCGACAAGACGCTGTGTACCACCGATATGCAGAACTACGCGTTCATCCCCAGCCTTGGGATGACGCCGGAGGCATTCTGGACGGAGGCCAACAGCTTCGGACGCCGGAACCGGATCGACGGCATTCTGGCCTATATGTACATCATGATCCAGGAGTCCCAGCGCCGGAACCTCCCCTTCACCCGCCAGGACCTGGTGGAAAAGGGCCGTGGGATCGAGCTGTTCCCCGGCGTGGAGGAGTGGTTCGGGCGGATCAATGCCTTTGGGGCTGAGCAGGGCGTGGAGGTGGAGCACTACGTGATCTCCTCCGGCCTGCGGGAGATCATCGAGGGGTCCTCCATCAGCGGGGCGTTCCGTGAGATCTACGCCAGCGAGTTCTACTACGACGGGGAGGGCCGCCCCGTGTGGCCGAAGCTGGCCGTCAACTTCACGGCGAAGACCCAGTTCGTGTACCGGATCAACAAGGGCGTGCTGGACGTGTCCGACGACAAGACGCTGAACGCGTCTATGCCGGACGACAGCAAGCGGGTGCCGTTCACCAACATGATCTACATGGGGGACGGGCTGAGCGACGTGCCCTGCATGAAAATGATGCGGGCTTACGGGGGGCAGGCGATTGCCGTGTACCAGGGGAGCAACCGGGCGGGGGTGGAAGAACTGCTGGCCCGGGGCCGTGTGGACTTCATTTTCCCGGCGGACTACCGGGAGGGCACGGCGCTGGATATGACGGTGAAGAACATCATCCGGAAGATGGCGATCTCGGATCGGCTGTGGGAGGAAAATACCCAGCAGCTGCGCCGGATTGGGGAAGACGTTCTGCCGTTCCAGGAAGCCCTGTATTAAAGTTTAGGGTCCAGCCCTTTTTCAAAGGGCTGGTGGGTCCAGGGCAAAGCCCTGGCGGGTCTGGGCGGAGCCCAGAAAAACGCTGGAGTACCTCCAGCGTTTTTAATTTTCCCTATTGACAACTATCCTTGTCAGTGCTATGATATCAACGACAAGGATAGTTGTCATTTTGACAAGGAACCACGTCAGGACAAGAAAGGAGGCGAGGCCATGCCCCTATATAACCGTCTCAAGGAGCACCGCGCAAGACTAGGGGTGAACCAGCAGGAGCTGGGACGGATGGCGGGAGTATCCCGTCAGACGATCAGCCAGATTGAGCGGGGAGACTACTCCCCGTCGGTGACGCTGGCGCTGAAGCTGGCGGCGATCTGCCAGGTGCGGGTGGAGGACATTTTTACTTATCAGGAGGACGGGAACGATGAAGGAAAAAAGTGAAAACCGGAGGGCATTTCCGAAATTTATGCTGACACTTCTGGGCGCGACGGCGCTGGGCGGGGTACTCGGCTTAGGGATCGGCATCTGCAAGGGGGCCGGTGTGGGCACGGAGACGGTGGCTGCTGGCGTTGGCAGGGTCCTGCGGGCGGTGACGCCCTGGGGAACGCCGGTGTGCGCGGCGGCGCTGGGGTGCGGCGTGCTCTGGCTGTACCGGGGTGCGGCGCGGAAGGTGAAGGCGTGGGACGGCGGGGATGAGAGTGAGGCGTCGGAGGCCGCGGAGCAGCGCCTGGATTGGGCTTTGCTGCTGAGCGGGGTGCAGCTTTTGATTACGCTGTTCTTCTTCGCCGCCGCGGTGCATTACGAGCTGCCCTATGTGCTGTACCATATCGGGGTGCTGATCGTCTCCGGCGGGCTGGTCATTTTCGAGCAGCAGAAGGTCGTGGACCTGACAAAGCGGATGAATCCGGAGAAGCGGGGAAGCGTGTACGACGAGAAGTTCCAGAAGAAATGGCTGGAGAGCTGCGACGAGTCGGAGCGGCGTCAGATCGGCCAGGCGGCGTACCACGCTTACATGATTACCTGCCGGACCTGTGTGTGGCTGTGGGCGGGGCTGATGATCTGCAATATGGTGTTTCGGACGGGGCTGATGCCCTCGTTTGCGGTGCTGCTGGTGCTGGGGGTCTTGCAGGTCAGCTATGCGCTGGAGTGCATCCGGATAGAAAAAAGAGGCGGGGCGGATTAACCGCCCTGCCATTTTTCAGGAGGCACGCCCCGGTCCCGCAGACGGTCCTTCACGAAGCCGCGGAAGAGGGCGTAGAGCACCGAGCACAGGGGGATGAAGAGAATCATGCCCACAATGCCCATCAGTTTTCCGCCCAGCGTCACCGCCGCCAGGACCCAGATGGAGGGGAGTCCTACCGACGAGCCGACTACGTGGGGATAGATCAGATTGCCCTCGATCTGCTGGAGGACCAGGAAGAGGACCACGAAGCCTATTGCCCGCCAGGGGTCCGTGACCGCGATCAGAAGCGCGCCGACAATGCAGCCGATGAAGGCTCCTACAATGGGAATCAGCGCCGTCAGGGCGATCAGGACGCCTACCAGGAGGGCGTAGGGCATTCGGAAAATGGTCATGGAGACAACGAAGAGGGTCCCCAGAATGACCGACTCCAGGCATTGGCCGGAGAGGAAGCTGCTGAACGTCCGCGCGGCCAGACGCAGGACTTCCAGAAGCTGGTCTGCCCAGGATTCGGGCAGCAGGGCGTAGCAGACCTGCCGCCCCTGGCGGGCCAGCTTTTCCTTTTGCAGGAGGACGTAGAAGGAGAAAATCAGGCCGATGGCGAAGGTGCTGACGCCGCTGACAAGGCTCCCGATCATGCCGCCGCCGGAGGACAGGAGGCCGCTGCCCCAGGTCTGGGCCAGGGCGATGGCGCGGCGGGAGAGGCTCTCCCAGTCGATTTGGAAGTTCATGGCGTCCGCTATGGACTGGAGCTGGGGGAGGTAGGACTCCAGAAGGGCCAGCTGTTCTTGCAGGCGCTGGACAGCGGCGGGGATCTGGGCGGCAATGCCGCCGATGGCCTCGCCGATGCCGGGGCCTATGACGCAGAAGGCCAGGGTCAGCACGCCCGCCAGCGCTGCCAGGGTGAGGATCAGGGCCAGGGGGCGGCGGGTTTTTTGGCGCTCCGGCATCCGGCGCTCGATGGCGGCCATGGGGACGTTCAGGACGAAGGCGATGGCCCCGCCTACCAGGAAGGGGCTGAGCATCCCCAGAAGCCGCCCTGCGGTGCGGAGGACCGCGCCCAGGTTCTGGAGGGCGCAGTAGAAGGCTATGCCGCCGCAGATGATGAGGAGATATTGCTTGATTTGTTCGCGGTTTAAGTTCATTTTACTTTTTTCGATACCTTTCTGCGGCCTCGATGTACTCCTGGGCGGAGAGACGGTTGGAGGCGATTTCCTCCGCCGTCAGGGGCCGCACGACCTTCGCGGGACTGCCGAGAATCATGGACCCGGCGGGGGCGTCCATTTTGCCGGTGACCAGAGCCCCCGCGCCGATGATGCAGTCGTCGCCGATTTTCGCGCCGTTCAGGACGATGGCGCCCATGCCGACGAGGACGTTGTCGCCGATGGTGCAGCCGTGGACGATGGCGCCGTGGCCGACGGTGCAGCCGGAGCCGACGCGGGTTTCCTCGTGGAGGACGGCGCAGTCCTGGATGTTGGTGTTGTCGCCGACGGAGATTGGGCCGTCGTCGCCGCGGAGGACGGCGTTGTACCAGATGCTGACGCCTGCGCCCAGGGTCACGTCCCCCGTGACCTTCGCGCCGTCACAGATCAGGACGCTTTCGTCCGTGGTTTTCAATTCATACATATTTTTTCTCCTGTTTTTCGCGCGAATGCAGCTGCCGACGCACAATCTACAACAACAGCCGCATTCGCGTCGAGTTAAAAAGTTCTTTTTTCGGTTCCTTTTTCACCCTAAAGGGTGTACAGAATCTCTAAGCGGCAAAGCCGCTAAGAGATTCTATATCTTTCAAGAAAAAAGGAACACCCCCGCGTCAAAAATCTTCGGTAAAATTCCCGTTTTTGAAAATCTGGACCTCTTTTCCGCCCCGTGTGGTGCCGACGATGGAGAGATCGGGGGTGCCGATCATGAAGTCCACGTGGGTGATGGAGTCGTTGAGGCCGTGGGCTTTCAGTTCGTCTTTCGTCATCTGCTGGCCGCCCTCCAGGCAGGGGTACGCCTCGCCAAAGGCGATGTGGCAGGCGGCGTTTTCGTCGAAGAGGGTGTTGTAGAAGAGCAGATTCTGATTACTGATGGGGCTGTCGTAGGGGACCAGGGCCACTTCGCCGAAGTAGCTGGCTCCCTCGTCGACGGTAATGGCGGCTTTCAGGGCTTCCTCGTTCTGCTCGGCGTGGGCCTCGACGATTCTGCCGTCCTTCACCACGAAGCGGAAGCCGTCAATGATGGTGCCGTGGTCCACCAGGGGCATGGAGGCGTAAACAACGCCGTTGGCCCCCGTGCGGAGGGGGGAGGTGAAAATCTCCTCCGTGGGTATGTTGGCGATATAGGTCTGGCCCTTCAAGGTCACGTCGCCGCCGCTCTCCCAGACGTGGCCCTCGGGGAGCTCTACGGTCAGATCGGTGCCCAGGCCGTTTCTGTAGCGCAGGAATTGCAGATTCAGGGCGTTCAGCTTCTTCAAGCGCTTTTCCAGCGTTTCCAGATGCTGCCGCCAGCGCTCCACGGCCCTGCCGTCCCCCGTGATCCGGACGGCGCTGAAAATCGCGTCCCACAGCTTTCCTACGGCGTCCCCGTCCCCCGGAAAGACCCGCTCCGCCCAACTCGGAATCGGAATCGACGCGATGCACCACGGAAAGCCGCCGCACATCTGCAAGCGGTCAAACTCCTTCAACGCCTTCCCGCTGGCCCGCTGGGCGCGGACGAGACGCCCGGTGTCCACCCCCTTCAAATTCTCCGGGTCCGTGGCGGAAATGGCCAGGTAGGCCGCGCCCTCCTGGGCGTGGTCATTGTAGAAATGCCGCCGCCAGAGGGGGACCTCGTCGAAAATCTCATCGTCGGCCTGGAGGTACTTCATCCTCGTTAGGGCGTCGTCGGTCCAGTTCATGACCACCTCGCGGCACCCGGCGGCGTACGCCTCCCCGGCGCAGAGGCGGGCAAAGGGCGCGCAGTCCACCGGGCTGGAGATCACAAGCCGCTGTCCCCGCTGGACGTTCAGGCCCACCCGGACCAGCAGCGCCGCGTACTCCCTCAGCTTTGCTTCCATGAGCAATCACTCCTTTCCCCTCTATTATACCCGGCGGGGCGGAATTGTAAAGGAAAAAAAGGGAGAGGCCGGAATGCAATGTCAATAACCTAAGCCTATGGAGGGATATCTGAATAAAAATATGAATGGAATGTTCAAAAACACTTGACAAAAGGAAAAAACTGTGGGTGCTTTTTCGCCTCGGCGAAAAAGCACCCTTGTAATTGAAAGGTGTT
>JAAVZX010000048.1 GCA_022791875.1 Oscillibacter sp. | reverse complement strand
TTTCAGAATTTCTTTTCCGATGCTCTCGCTCGTTCCATCCCATTTCCTCTCGCCAGCCAGCGCCGTGCCGGACAGCTTTGTTAGATTACCAAATCTTTCGCGCTTTGTCAACCCCTTTCTTCAATTTTTTTCGACTTTTTTTAGAAAGGGGAAAGCGCGATCCTAGTCTCCGCACTTTCCCCCATCCTATTCCCGCAAAAACCGGAATTTTTTGCAGAATCCCGTCATTTTTGGATCAAGAACGCTGCCGCCGCTGCTCCAGCCGCCTCACCAGCGCCTCCTCCGGCGTCACGTTCACGGTCCGGTACGTGCTGTACACCACCATCCCCGGCCTCCCCCCGGCGGGCTTCTTCACGTTCCGCACCTCCGTATAATCCACCGGCACGTTCCCGCTCTCCCGCGCCTGGGAGAACCACGCCGCCAGCTTCGCCGCCTCCACGATGTCCGCCTCCGCAGGCGGACGCCCCTCTGTCCGCAGGATCACGTGGGACCCGTGGATCTTCTGCGTGTGCAGCCAGATGTCCCGCCGGTCCGCGTCTTTCAAAGTCAGCCTGTCGTTCTGACGGTTGCTCCGCCCCACCAGCACCCGCAGTCCGCTGCTGGTCCGGAACTCACGGGGCCCCGAGGCCCGTTTCGGCTCCTTCTTCCCCTGCTTTTTCAGGAAGCCCCCCTCCCGGAGCTCCCCGCGGATATCGTTAAAATCCTGTTCCGTCTCCGCCTGGGCGATCTCCGCCAGCACGCTCTCAAGATACTCCAGATCCCGCCGCGCCGCCGCCATCAGTTCCCGCAGGTATTTCTCCGCCGTCTTCGCCTTCGTATACCTCTTATAATATTTCGCCGCATTCTGCTGAGGCGTCAGCAGCGGATCGAGGGGAATCGCAACCGGCGCGTTGTCCTCATAGTAGTTCTCGCACTCCAGCCGCGCCGTCCCCCGCTCCATCCGGTACAGGTTCGCCGTGATCAGATCCCCCCAGATCCGCAGCTTATCCCGCTCCTGAGTAGCGGCGTACTCCTTTTCCTGCAAGGCCAGCTTCCGCCGCAGGCGGTCCCGGGCGTTGTTGGCGGCGCGCAGCAAATCCGCCCCCCGCTGCTTCGTCCGCTCCGCACGTTCCCGTGCGGCATAGAACGCGTCCAGCATCCCGGAAAACGTCTCGTACTCCACCGTCTCCACGCCGCCGCCATATTGCCCCACCGGCACGCAGGCGAAGTCCAGCGGCTTCCCCTCCCGCAGCAGGCACACGGGCGTAAAGCGGTTCTCGCGGATGCGCCCGATAAACGCCTCAAGCTCCCGCCAAAGCCCCTCCGGCCCCGCCAGCTCAAACAGACGGCAGTCCACGTCCCCCGCCGCCCGGTACGCCAGTTCCCGCGCCATCAGGGGCGAGAGCCCGAAATACTGGTCCAGCAAAAACGCGTCCACGGTCTTCTCCGCCGGAGCCCCCGCGAACCGCTCCCGGAATCCCGCCTCAGTTTCCTCCGTCACAGGCAGACGCCCAACAGACGCAGGCGGCTCATAATATAATCCGGGCAGCACCTGCCGCCGCGCGGACATCTCAGCATCCACCCGCCGCAGGCAGTCGATGACCCGCCCCTCTTCATCCAACAGAATCAGATTGGACCACCGCCCCATAGCCTCCAGAACCAGCGACCGCCGCCCCATACGCCCCAGCTCGTCAGAGGCGTCCAGCTCCAGCCGCACCAAGCGTTCCAAAGGCGGCTGACTGACCGCCGTAATCCGCGCCCCCGCCAGATGCTTCCGCAGAAGCATACAGAACATCGGCGGCTCCGCCGGATTATCCCGCACTATTTCCGTCAGCTGAATACGCGGCGCCCCCGCGCCCGCATTCAGAAGCACTCGTTTCCCCCTCAGCAGCAACACGATTTGATCCTTAGCAGGCTGCTGAATCTTATCAACCCGCATCCCCACAAGCTGCGGTTCCAGCTCATGGACAACAGCTTGCAGGCAGATTGCGTCAATAGGCATCACTCACCCCTCCATCATCATACAAAACAATTCATTCACCCGCTCCGTCTCCCCCCGCAGATAAAGCCATCCAAACAACGCCTCCAAGGCCGTAGCCTCCCCATACTGCGCCCGGCTGGCATGAGCAGGCACACTATGCACCTGCGCATTTCTCCCCCGCCGGAACACAGCCCGTTCCTCCTCACTCAAAACCGGCAGAATCCTCTCCGCCCGCTCCGCCTGCGACTCCGCGCACACCAACGCCACCGCCGCCCGATGCAGCCCCTTCCCCGTCGCCTTCCCATGCGCACAAAGCCACGCCCTCGCCAAAACCTCAAAAACAGCATCCCCCATGTGGGCCAACCCAATCGAGCTGATCCCGCGGATCTGATCCTCGGTTAATTCCGGTCTGAAATAGTTTTCCATATACTCACCTCTCGTCATACGGGGGGCCTCCGGCGGGTTACTTTTCTCGAGAGAAAAAGTAACCAAAAAGAGCTTTAATACCGCTCTGTGGTGCTGGAGGTTGTTATAGCCTGTCACACGGTAACGGGGATGCCTGCATGCGGAACCTTTCAGGTCCCGCAGGGTTTATTTTCTGCAAACACCAGGGTTGCCTGGGATGCACCCCGTAGGGGACGCCGCCCTCGGCGTCCCGTCCCCCGCGCCCACCGCACCTACCTGAACCGCTCCCCGCAGCCTGCCAAACACGCCCCTGCCATGCACCCCGTAGGGGCGGGCCTCTGCGCCCGCCCGTCCCCCACAGGGCACACATTATCAGATAGCGCTATGCGCCCGCTCCTCCCGTTCCTCCGGCAAATCCGGCCGCGCCGCCAGCACCGCGTCCAACGCCTCATTGGCCATCTCACGCTTCTCAAACATGAAATCCTGATACGCCTCCGCGCCATAATATAACCGCAGCCGCGTCATCGGCAGCGCCTTCCCGCAGCACCCCGTCAGCGGCAGCTGCGTATTCCGCGTCAGCGCCCGCGTCACGGCCCGATACGGCAGATAATGCGTCCCCGGAAACGCCGGGAAATAGATCGCCTCTTTCCCAATCCGGTACTGAGCCGCCCGCTTCGCGGCGCGGTAGTCCTCGTTGGCGTTCTCCAAAATGCAAGTTTTCACATGGGATCTCAGCGGAATCAACGGCATCTTCATCGCTCCTTCTATACGGCCCGCACTCCGGCGGCACGCGCCGGACGGGGCCTTCTACCCTATAAATTACTCGTTTCGGTGCAAAAAAGCAAGAGCAGTCCGGAAACTTCTCCAAACACTGGGAAAATGCCTATTGCCGCCGCAGGCAAAGTCGGCTATACTAAGAAGTCGGATTGCAAATTGAATCACCATATTTCTTTCGGAGGCTTCATCATGTACCACATCAAAACCTTCAACAAGATTTCCCCCGCGGGGCTGGAGCGCTTCGACCCCGCCCTCTACGCCGTCAGCGAAACCGCCCCACAGCCCGACGGCATCCTCGTCCGCTCCGCCAGCCTGCTGGACTTTGAATTCCCCGACAGCCTGCTGGCCATCGCCCGCGCCGGCGTCGGCGTGAATAACATCCCCCTGGACCGCTGCTCCGAAGCCGGCATCGCCGTCTTCTCCACCCCGGGTGCCAACGCCAACGCCGTCAAGGAGCTGGTCCTCTGCGCCATGCTCATGGCCTCCCGGGACATCCCCGGCGGCATCCAGTGGGTGAAGAAGCAGGTCGCCGAGGGCGTCGACGTCTCCACCGTCGTCGAGAAGGGCAAAGCCGCCTACGTCGGCCCCGAGATTTACCGCAAGACCCTGGGTGTTGTCGGCCTGGGTGCCATCGGCTCCCTGGTGTCCAACGTGGCCCTGAATATGGGCATGGACGTTTACGGCTACGACCCCTTCCTCTCCGTAGACGCCGCCCTCCGCCTGGACCGTCACGTCCATGTAGTCAAGGACATCAACGAGCTCTACCACAAAGCGGATTATATCACCCTCCACATCCACTACACGGAAAAGACCCGCCACATGGTCAGCACCCAGGCCTTCGCGGCCATGAAGCCCGGCGTGCGTCTGATCAACCTGGCCCGCGGCGGCATCGTGGACGACGAAGCCCTCATCGCCGCCCTGGACGCAGGCCAGGTCACCGCCTACGTGACCGACTTCCCCACCAACGCCCTGGTGAACACCCCCCACGTCATAGCCATGCCCCACCTGGGCGGCTCCACCCCGGAGAGCGAGCAGAACTGCGCCGTCATGGCCGCCAACGCCCTCCGCGACTACCTGGAAAACGGCAACATCCGCAATTCCGTCAATCTCCCCGACGTAACCCTGGAGCGCAGCGGCGCCATGCGCCTGTGCATCATCCACAAGAACATCCCCGCCATGCTGGCCAACATCACCAGGCTTCTCAGCCAGGACGGCGTCAACGTAGAAAACCTCAGCAACAAATCCAAAGGCGACTACGCCTACACCCTCGTCGACCTAGGCGACCGCATCGACGCCTCCGTCATCACCGACGTCAAAGCCCTCCCCAACGTCATCCGCGTCCGGGCCATCGGCTAAACGCTGCCAACGGGGGACGAGAGACGGGAGGCCTCCGGCGGGTTCCTTTTCTCGAGAGAAAAGGAACCGAAAAGAGCTTTAACGCGACGCGAACCTGGTGGGTGTTTAGGCTTTTGCGTCGGAATGGGGGTGCCTGCATGCGGAACCTTTCAGGTCCCGCAGGATTTGTTGGGATGCACACCGTAGGGGGCGGTGCCCTCGCCGACCCCTCCCCCGCGACCACCGCACCCACCTGACATGCCCCCACAACATGGCACCCGCCACCTCAATACGCCCCCCGTAGGGGCGGACCTCCGCGCCCGCCCGTCCCCCGCGCCCTCCGCACCCACAGAACACCCCTACCACACCCGGTTCCCCACCGGCCCCCCATGCCCGAACCAAATCCTCCGCTCCCCCAGCCCCGCAATGACGCGCCCGCTCTCCGCCAGCGCCTCCCGGTCCTCATACAGCAGCGACAGCCCCGGCCTGCCCATATTCATCAGCGCGTCGCCCACCAGCGTCTGTCCCCCGGCCCAATCCGGCCCCGCACCTCCCAGCGGACGCCCCTCCGGCAGGTCCAGCCCGATAGACCCCGCCGTATGTCCCGGCAACGCCAGCACCCGCGCGGGCACCCCGTACTCATCCAGCCGGTCCCCGTCCTCCAGCCACACCGACGCCGCAAACGCCGGAATTGGGTCCCGCCGAAAGCTCCGAACGGAAGCCGCCAGCAGCGCCTTCCCCATCAGCCCGCGTCCCTTCAACGCCCTGGAGCAGTTGTCCCGCGCCAGCCCCGCGTCCGCGGGACTCATGGCAATGGGCACCCCCAACGCCTCCGCCAGAAACGCGGCGTTCTGCACATGGTCCACGTGCCCATGGGTCAGCACCAGCAGCCGCACCCCCGCGCCCCGGCAGGCGTTCAGCACCTTCTCCCGCTGGGCCGCGCGCCCCGTGTCCACCAGAATAGCCCCTGCGGGACCCCGCACCAGGTAGCAGTTCACATTCCCGCAGGCAATTCTCTCCACGCTGCATCTTTGATCCATCATAAAACCGCCTTTCCGCGTCCGTGTCAAAAGTTCATTTCCAGGTACACCATATCCCGCAGAAGCACCCCGTCCTCATAAATCGGATGGTCGTAATTCTCGGTAAAAAAGTCCGGCACGCGGTAACTCTCCCGGAACCCGCAGGCTTTGTAAAAGGGGATGGTCCGCGGGCTGTCCCCGGTGCCCACCAGGAGCCGCTTTCCGCCCCATTTGGAATAGCAGACGTAAGCGGCAAAGCGCAGCATAGTCCGCCCGTAGCCCTGCCTCTGGCTCTCCGGCTGAACGGCCAGGTTTTTCACCTCGAAGGTGCCGTCCCCCTCGTCCGTCACCACGCAGACGGCCCGCAGGCCATCGTCATACAGCGCAAGCAGGGTTCCCCGATCCAGGTAGCGCTCGATCATGTCCTCCTGCTCGTCTCCCAGAAGGAGCAGGGGCAGGAAATCCCGTTTATTTTCCGTAATTTTCTGAATTTTCACATTTTTCATAACATTTCCCCCGTTTCCCTTCGCCACCCCAGGACACACTAGGAGGCGGAGGTGAGTGCAAATGGATGCCATGTATCTCTGCCTGTCGGACATGCTGGATCAGGACCCGTCGGCCTACGAGTATTTCTACAGCCTGTCCCCGTCGATTCAGGACGCCCTCTGGGACAAAGACGACGGCGTTATTTCCTTCCACGGCCTGCAAATCCAGGCCGCCCGTCTCCGGCAGGCCGAAGCAAGCAAATAGCATACACCCGGCGCGGGGGGCTCGCATCCCGCCGCGCCGGACCCCCATACAGCAGCAAAGCCGCCCCCCAAAAAACATTATCCATTATCAATTATCCATTATCAATTAAACAATTGTATCACAGATTTCCCCAAAAATCCACCCCCGGATTCCCCCGCGAAATTACAAGAAGAGGAGGCGTCTCCATGACGTTCACCATTCCCTGTCTCCTGGGCCTGGAGAGCCTGGTGGCGGAGGAACTGCGCCGTCTGGGCCAGCCGGAGGTCAAGGCGGAGAACGGGCGGGTCCACTGCTCCGGCACCTTGGCGGACATCCCCCGTCTGAATATCAATCTGCGCTGCGGGGCCAGGGTCCTCATGGAGCTGGGCAGCTTCCCCGCCCCCGATTTTGAAAGCCTCTTTCAGGGCGTCCTGGCCCTCCCCTGGGAGGACTTCATTCCCGGCGACGGCGAGTTCCCCGTGAAGGGCTACTCCCTGAATTCCGCCCTGCATTCCGTTCCCGCCTGCCAGTCCATCGTGAAAAAGGCGGCGGCGAAGCGCCTGGGCCACGTCTACGGCGTCGAAACTCTCCCCGAGTCCGGACGCCGCTATCAGATCCAGTTTGCCATCGTGAAGGACACCACTTTTCTCTATCTGGACACCTCCGGCGACGGCCTCTACAAGCGCGGCTATCGCGCCCAGAATATGGGAGCGCCCCTGCGGGAAACCCTGGCGGCGGCTCTTGTAACTCTCTCCCGCTACCGCGGTAAAGACCCCTTCCGGGACCCTTTCTGCGGCTCCGGGACTATCCCCATTGAGGCGGCGCTGATTGCCAAAAACCGCGCCCCGGGTCTGGACCGCCGCTTCGCCGCACAGCACTGGAAAGTCCTCCCCGGCAGACTCTGGATGGATGCCGCTGACGAGGCCCAGGACAAGGAGTTCCACGGCTCCTACGACATCTGGGGCGGCGACATCGACCCCGCGGCAGTCGAGCTGGCCCGCCACAACGCAGAGCTTGCAGGCGTTTCGGACTGCATAAAATTTGAGGAAGCGGACGCCTCCAAATTCCGCTTCCCGGACAGTCCATACGGCCAGATCGTAACGAACCCGCCCTACGGTGAGCGTCTCATGGAGAAGCAGGAGGCGGAGGAACTCTACAGGTCCTTCGGCGCGGCGATGCAGGCCCTGCCCCAAAAGTGGCGGCTGATTGTACTCAGCTCCCACACGGAGTTTGAGCGCTGCTTTGGCCGTCCGGCGGACAGGAAGAGGAAGCTGTATAACGGAATGCTGAAATGCGACGCATTCATCTACGGCCGCTGACCCGAAAAAAGGAGGCGGCATTTCATCCACACTTTTTTAATAAAAAGTGGAACTGACCAAAGGATTATGGTATACTGATTCCTAACAATTTGACAGAACGGAGTGGGGACATGAAACGAATTGTTGAAGTGCAGATCCGGGAGGATCAAGTCAATCCAATCGCAGCGACATTTATAAATACGGCCAACAAATATTCCAGCTACATTCAGATTGCCCAGAACGGCAACCGTGTGAACGCAAAGAGCCTCCTGGGCTTTTTATCGTTAGGACTGCGCAAGGGCGTACACGTAGAACTCAACGCCGAGGGCGCCGACGCGGAGGAATCCCTCGAAGCCCTCGCTGCACTCCTGGAGCAGAGGGGTTGACGTGCCTCCGGCGGGTTCCTTTTTCTTGAAAGAAAAAGGAACCGAAAAAGAACTTTTTAGTACCGCTCTATACTCTGGCGGTTGTTAAAGCTTGTCACACGGTAACGCAGCATAAGCGAGTGGGACCTTCCATTGACATGGAAGGTCCCACAAATTCTTGTGACTGTTTACAAAACGCATCCGTAGGGGCGGACCTCTGTGTCCGCCCTTCCCCCCGCGCCCCTAATCTCGTCCGTGTCATTGAAGTGCAGTGCTTTGTTTGTAACCGCTGAATTGTCAGCGTACTGCCAAAGCATAACAGCCAGCTGTTCACGGATTATCGGGTCATTGGGGCCAAAATTCCCGTTGCCATCCCCGCTCTTCATCGTCACAAATGTCGATCAACATAATCTTACTCTTTTTACACAAAAGATTTTTGCTTATTCGCTCTTGAAAGCTCTGGTGATGGGGTCAATGACGATGATCTCCCGCCCCAGCTTTTGGGCATAGCGCACCGTCATTCCCGTTCCGCTTCGATAGGCCCCATTGTAGACGGCCAGCAGAATGGATGAATGCTCCACCATGTATCGGTTGCGCTCCAGCATACAGTTTACACTATACTCCCGGTTCACATAGATCGCCTCGTCTGCCTGCCCCAGGATAGAGCGGTACAGCGTCTGCGCTGAAGCTGGCCACTTGTCCTCCTGCCCTTCACAGGGGAGGATGGCGTGGAGCTTCAGCGCAGGATTGTTCTTTCTCAGGTCAAGGACAATTTGGGCGCACCAGAGGTCCACCCCCAGAGCCATGCCGGATAGCCAGTCCATTACACCCTGTTCTGCCAGCGAGGATATCTGTGCCGCCAGGACTTCCTTCAGCAATACACAGCCAGAGGCCCTTTCGTCATAACCCCATGGAAAGCTTTTGGGCCGGTGGCCGGTGAATGCGCAGGTATAAAGGTTCATTTGAAAAGCCCCATTCTTTTTAACTCTTTTGAGTTATTTTAACTCAAAAGAGTTAAACTTTTCAAGTACCTCTTTGGTATCCTCAATGAGAAATTGGGGGGACTGCCGTGAATGTCAGCATAGCAGTAAGGAAGCGCATCCTGGGCTTATGCCAGGAACGCAACATTTCAGTGAACAAATTATGCACAATCTGCGGCATTACGCAGTCCACAGTCAACAATATCGTCAGCGGCCGGAATAACAGCACGACGGTTTCAACAATCAAAAAGATTTGTGACGGTCTGGACATTACGCTGGGAGAGTTCTTCTCAACCCCGGAATTTGATGCCCTGGAGCAGGAAATCTATTGAGTGGCCGGGAACTTTTTCAGCAGCCTCAAATGCGGACTTGTTTACCTGCGGCATTATGAAACGCGCGCTCAACCGCAGGCCGATATCCTTATCCACATGGAGGCCGTTTACAACACTCTGCGTCCACACTCCGCTCTTGACCAGGCTCCCTCTGCCGTTTCCGGACATCCTTCCATCCTGCCGCCTGAGTTTACCTTTGCTGCGTGTTCTTTCGGTTTTTTCGGGAAAGGCTTACTTCTAAGTGCTACAATTTTTGAATGCTGCCGCGGGATATGAGTCTCCATTCGGAGATGATATGGTTCCGGATTTGCGGCGAGGGATTTTCTATGGATTCCAACAGCCTGCTGACCGCAGCCGCGGCAAATTTTTCACATCCCAGAAAGACCTCAGAGAGAGGCGGCGTTGTGTAAATTTCGGCATCAAGTTCTCCCATACCAATAATTGAAATGTCCTCGGGAACGCTGAGCCCCGCCTCCCGAATCGCGTTGAGCGCACCGACCTGGAGCATGGAGGAGGTGATGAACATCGCCGTAGGAAGGTCGTCCCGGCAGCGCTCCAGAAGGGCCTTTACGCCCTCGTATGCACTTTTCCTCCGGTAAAACTCGCCAAAAAATACATATTTCTCCTGATTATAGGAGATTCCGGAGGCGGTTAAGGCGCTGACGAAGCCGTCCAGTCGATCCTGGACCGCCATTCTGCGGGCCTCGCCGGTGATGTGGGCGATTTTTTTGTGCCCATGGCGGACCAATTCCTCTCCCGCCATACGGCCGCACCTGAAATTATCAAGATTGACTGTGACAATATTGGGAGAGGGACTGTAGCGAATCTGGTGGCAGAGAACGATCGGGTATCCGCTGGCGGAAATATGCGCAAGGGTCTTTTGGTCCAGCAGGTCGCCAAGGATAATGCCGCCCGCGATGCTGTGGCTTTGAAAGAGGCGGTCGATGTCGTCGATGTTGTCCCGGTGGATGATCGTGGTCACCAGGTTATAGCGGTACTTGTTGGCAACATCAATTGCGTAGCCCACAAATTCATAGAAGAAGGTGGATCGGGAAACTGTATATTCACCGTGCTCGGAGGTGAAGTCGATGATAAAAAGGCCGATAAACCGGCTGTTGACGCCGGCCAGGCTTCTCGCGGACGTATCCGGAAAATAGTTGTGCTCCCGGATGATTTTCTCAATTTTTTTCCGGGTTTTTTCCGAGACGTTTGGGTGCCCGTTCATAACTCTGGACACGGTTGCACGGGACACATTCGCAAGCCTGGCGATTTCCTCGCTGTTCACTGGGCAGCCTCCTTCCGTTGTTTACAGAGTACTGGCAAGCGCCGGAATATTACGCGCGTTCAGAAATGACAGATAAAATATACCATAAATTGATGGGAAAAATCAATAGGATCATCAAAAAAATTGAAAAACAGGAAAGAAACGGCTTGTTAAAAACAGCTAAACAAAGAAGGGGGGAGTTGCAATGAAAATGGAGCTTTTATACAAAACGATCCGAGATAATTAGGAGAATTTGTCAATTGCAACCAGGGAAATGTTTTGCTATGCTAAAAAACAAGAAGGATTGCAGAGGCAATTATCCAGATGGCCGCAATTTTTCCTCAAAAATGTACGCGTGTAACATTTTTGTACCCGCTTTTTGACGACAGGAGGAAGGACGATATGAGGACTGCAAAAATTATCGGTGTTGTGGCAGAGGACCGCCGGTTTGACCTGGAGGACGGCGCAGGGCAGGACGCCATCAATCGAAACAGCCAATATTCTTACGGCGTGTGCCGCCTGAAAACAGACGCGGAAATCGACGGCGTGGGCATCACCTTTGCCCTGGGCACCGGCACGAACCTGATCTGCGCCGCGATTCAGGAGATGTCCGCCGGACTGATTGGCAGGGAAATCAATGAGCTGATGCAGGAGTTCGGCAAGGTGTTTACGGCCCTGTCCGATAATTTCCCCTATCGGTGGATGGGGCCCCACAAGGGAATCGTACACCTGGCGGTGGCCAGCATCACGAACGCCTGCTTTGACTTGTGGGCCAAGACGAAGGGGGTCCCTCTGTGGAAGCTGCTGATCGATTTGAAGCCCGAGGAAATCGTGAGTCTGCTGGACTTCCGGTACGTCGAAGATCTGCTGACAAAAAATGAGGCTCTGGGAATTCTCCGTGCCGCGGAGGAGGGAAAGGCCGGGCGCATGAAGGTTCTGGAAACCGGTTATGATGCCTATGACACCTCTGTGGGCTGGTTCAATTACTCCGATGAAAAGGTGGCGGACAACGCCAGACGGTCCCTGGATCAGGGCTTCAGATACGTCAAGCTCAAGGTGGGCTCCCCGGATCCGGCGGTGGACATTCGCCGCGCCGCTCTTCTGCGGGATGTGATCGGCGGCAGGGCGGAGTTCATGGTGGACTGCAACCAGCAGTGGACGCTGCACCAAGCCCTGGACATTATCCGGGAACTGAACAGGGGAAAACCTTTCTTTGTGGAGGAGCCGACCGATCCCGACGATGTTCTGGCCCACCAGACATTGGTGAGAGTATTCCCGGAGACCCGCATCGCCTTAGGCGAGCATGTCCCGAACAAAGTCGTTTTCAAAAACTACCTTCAGGCTGGCGCAGTCGGCATCAATCAGGTGGACGCCACCCGTGTGGGCGGAATCTCCGAATTTATCCTCATCAGCCTGATGTCCAAAAAGTGCAGGGTGCCGGTGGCCCCCCACGCCGGAGACATGGGGCAGATTCACCAGCACATGGTTCTCTTCAACCACATCAGCCTGAACCACCCCCACCTGTTCATGGAGTACATTCCCCATCTGCGGAAATATTTCAGGTTCCCCATCATGGTGGAAAACGCGAAGTTCATTACGCCCCAGAACCCTGGAAGCTCCTGCGACTTTATAGACTGAGCAGCATAGAAAAGTTTGAACCACCCTTATAAAACCCCCGGATTCAGGAAATACTGAATCCGGGGGTGATCCGATCATGCGCTTTTTCCGCGGCACAAATGAAAAAGGGCCCTATTTTGAAGGCTGGTACCTGAAGCACCAGACCCCGCAGGGGCAGACGCTGGCCCTGATTCCCGCGTTCCATATCGACGGTCAGGGACGCCGCACCGCGTCCCTCCAGGTCATATCAAACGATCAGGCGTGGTGGCTGGAGTACCCGGCGGAGCAGATGCGTATCTCCCAGCGTCCCTTTCAAACAGGGCTTGGGGAGTCCGGATTTGGCCAGCAGGGAATTGACCTCCACATCCTGCGGGACGGCCTGTCCCTCTGCGGCTCCCTGCGCTACGGCCCCTTCACTGCCCTGCGCTCTGACATCATGGGGCCCTTTCGGCTTTTCGGGGGAATGCAGTGCGCCCACGGCGTCGTCAGCATGGGGCATTCTCTGAACGGCGTTCTGGAGCTGGACGGGACGCACTTGGATTTCTCCAACGGGCTCGGGTATATCGAGACGGACAGAGGGCGTTCTTTTCCCTCTGCGTACCTCTGGACCCAGTGCATCTGGGGCGGGAGGGAGCCTGGCAGTCTGATGCTTGCCATTGCAAAAGTTCCCCTGCCTGTGGGCGGCTTCACTGGCTGTATCTGCTCTGTTTTCTGCGGCGGACGGGAGTACCGCCTGGCGACCTACCGGGGCGTCAAGATCGAGGCGTGGTCCCCCTCCGGGGCGGTTATCCGCCAAGGGAAGTACCGCCTGGAGGCGCAGGTGCTGAGCGAGCGGAGGCAGGCCCTCCGGGCCCCGGTGGAGGGCCGCATGGAGCGTACTATCCACGAAAGCCTCTGCGCGAAGGTGCGCTACCGCTTCTGGCACGGAGACAGCCTCCTTTTCCAGCGCACGGACCCACGGGCCAGCTTTGAGTATTCCTCAGAGGGCTGAACGCAGATCCGCAGAACCCCATTCTTTCAGGAACGCGGCCATTTTTATCGAGACATAAAAAATCCTGTGGTCCTTACCTCGATCGAGGTAAGGACCACATACGCAACTGCCGCGTTACCGTGCGGGAAGCCTTAACAACCTCACGCCGCAGAGCGGTATTAAAAAGTTCTTTTTGGTTACTTTTTCTTTCAAGAAAAAGTAACCCGCCGGAGGCATCCCCCGTATTGCACTGGACAAACCGTCCCACATCCGTTATAGTAGAAGCAGATCTATTGATGGGGGGAACTGCTATGACTGTTACCGTTGATTCGACGCGCTGTATTGGGTGCGGGATGTGTGCTTATGCTGCGCCGGAGGTGTTTCGGATTGTGGGGAAGGTGTCTGCGGTTATTGCTCAGCCTGAGGGGCGGAATTCGCGGGTTTCTGATGCGGCGAACGGGTGTCCGGTGAATGCTATCCGGGTTTCTTTGTGAGAAAAGAGGCGGGGGTCCGCCTCTTTTTCTTTACTTTGCCTGTTTCATGGACAGGGAAATGCGTTTCTTTTTCTCGTCGGCTTCCAGGACTACTACCTTTACTACGTCTCCTACGGAGACGACCTCCGACGGGTGCTTGATGAAGCGGTCCGCTACCTGCGATATGTGGACCAGGCCATCCTGGTGGACGCCGATGTCTACAAATACGCCGAAATCGATCACGTTCCGGACCGTGCCCGTCAGGACCATTCCCGGTTTCAGGTCCTTCATCTCCAGTACGTCCGTGCGCAGGACGGGCTTGGGGAGGTCGTCGCGGATGTCGCGGCCCGGCTTCATCAGTTCGCCGATGACATCCCGCAGGGTCGGGACGCCGACGCCTGCTTCCTCCGCTGCTTTTTCCTCGCCGTAGGCCGCTACCTGGTCCGGCAGACCCGACAGCTTGCCTGCTTTTACGTCCGCCAGGCTGTGGCCGGTGAGGGTGAGCAGCTTTTCCGCTGCGCCGTAGCTCTCGGGGTGGACGGCGGTGTTGTCCAGGACTGACTTGCTCTCCGGGACACGCAGGAAGCCTGCGCACTGCTGGAACGCTTTCGGGCCCAGCTTCGGCACTTTCAGGATCTGCTTGCGGGACGTGAAGGGGCCGTTGGCTTCCCGGTACGCTACCAGGTTTTTTGCCGTCGCGGCTGTCAGGCCGGAGACGCGCTGGAGCAGGGACGGGGAGGCCGTGTTTACGTCTACGCCTACCGCGTTTACGCAGTCCTCTACTACGCCGCCCAAGGCTTCGTCTAAGCGCTTGGGGGGCATATCGTGCTGGTATTGACCAACTCCGATGGCTTTCGGATCGATTTTTACCAGCTCTGCGAGGGGGTCCTGCAAGCGCCGCGCTATCGAGACTGCGGAACGCAGGTTTACGTCATACTGCGGGAATTCCTCAGCGGCCAGGGGGCTGGCGGAGTAGACCGACGCGCCTGCCTCGGAGACGATCATGTAGCTGACGGTCCGCCCTGCGGCGCTCAGCTCGTGGATCAGCTCTACCGCCATTTGCTCCGTCTCGCGGCTGGCGGTGCCGTTGCCGATGGCAATGTGCTCTACGCCGTGCTTCTGGACCAGCTTCGACAGGGCCGCGATGGCCTCTTTCTTCTGCCGCTCGCCGTAGGTGGGGTAGACTACCGCTGTGTCCAGGACCTTCCCGGTGCCGTCTACTACGGCGACCTTACAGCCCATCCGGTAGCCCGGGTCCAGGCCCATGGTCACCTTGCCCTTTACCGGGGGCTGCATGAGCAGGGGTTTCAGATTCAGGGCAAATTGGCCGATGGCTCCCTCGCAGGCGGTTTCCGTCAGGGCGCTGCGGGCCTCCCGCTCCAGGGAGGGGAAAATCAGGCGGTCGTAGGCGTCCTCTGCCGCCGCTTTTACGAACTCCATGGCGCGGCTTCCCGGGATCACCACTTTGCGCCGCAGGGTCCGGAGGGCCAGGTCGCGGTCCAGTTCTACGGAGACTTTCAGCAGGCCCTCCTTCTCGCCGCGGTTGATGGCAAGAACCTGGTGGCCCTGCATCCGGGAGAGGGACTGCGTGAAGTCATAGTAGAGCCTGTACACGCTGTCTTCCTCCGTGGCGGCAGCGCTTCGGAGACTTCCGTTCCGCTCCAGGAGGCTGCGGAGGATTTTGCGGAGGTCCGCGTCGTCGCTGAGAAGCTCGGCAACAATGTCGTTCGCGCCTGCAAGGGCGTCCTCCGGGGTTTCGACGCCTTTTTCCGGGTCCACGTAGTTCGCGGCTTCCTCCATGGGATCGGGGCAGTCCGGGGCCTGGGCGAAAAGCAGTTCCGCCAGCGGGGCCAGGCCCTTTTCGCGGGCCATGGTGGCGCGGGTGCGGCGCTTCTGCTTGTAGGGGCGGTAGAGGTCTTCCACTTCCGCCAGGGTGGCGGCTTTGTCGATGGCGGCGGCGAGGTCTTCGGTGAGCTTGCCCTGTTCCTCGATCGCGTTCTTGACGGCCTCGCGGCGCTCCTGGAGGCCGCGGAGGTAGCTGAGGCGTTCCTCCAGGGTGCGGAGGGCGGTGTCGTCCATGGCGCCGTGGAGCTCCTTGCGGTAGCGGGCTATGAAGGGGATGGTGTTGCCTTCGTCCAGGAGGCGGATTACGTTTTCTACGTATTGGGCGGGTTGGTTCAGTTCCTGGGAGAGTTGGGTGATGATTGTTTCCATATGGCTCCTTTCGTGGGGTGTGTGTGTTCTATGGGCGGTGGGGCGGTCGCGGAGGCTGGTTCCTACGGGGGTTCTTGGACAAAGTGGAATTTATCTTTTTGGGGTGCGGGGGAGCGCACGGGGATGCGGGGGAGATCCGGGTGCGTTGGAATGCGCGGGGGTTCTGTAGACATGTGAGCCGCTTCGCTCTCACATCTCCTCGCGGAAGCTGGGTATGCCGATCGCGGCTCTGGTGGGTGCGGGGGAAGGGCGGACACATAGGTCCGCCCCTACGGTGTGTATCCCAACAGCCCTGGTGGTCGTGGAAAATAAACCCTGCGGGACCTGAAAGGTTCCGCACGCAGGCACCCGGTTCCGGCGCATACGCCATAACAACCACCAGATTCGCGTCGCGTTAAAGCTCTTTTCGCTTCCTTTTCTCTCGAGAAAAGGAAGCCGCCGGAGGCGGGAAGCCCCGCTGGCAGCCCCCCGCACGGCCCCCGTCACGCCGTCCGCGCGTCGGCGGATTTGAAGGTGCGGCGGAGGAAGATGGAGCTGAGGAGGAGGGACATGAGTTCGGCGATGGGGAAGGCGAGCCAGACCAGTTCGAGGCGGCCTGTCTGGGCCAGGAGCCAGGCGGCGGGGAGGAGGACTACCAGTTGGCGGCAGACGGAGACGATGAGGCTGTAGAAGGGGTTGCCGATGGCCTGGCAGACGGAGCCTGCTATGATGCAGAAGCCTGCCAGGGGGAAATGGAAGCTGATGATCCGGAGGGCCTGGCTGCCTATGGAGAGCATTTCGTCCGACGGGGTGAAAAAGTTCAGCAATATGTCCGGAATCGTCTGGAACGCTATGAAACCGGCGCACATAATGCAAATCGCGGTGGCAATCGTCAGCCGGACCGTCTTGCGGACTCGGTCCATGCGCTGGGCGCCGTAGTTGTAGGAGACAATGGGGACCATGCCGTTGTTGAGGCCGAAGACGGGCATGAAAATGAAACTTTGCAGCTTAAAATACGCGCCGAAAACCGCCGTGGCGGTGTCCGTGAAGGAGATCAGAATCTTATTCAGGCCGAAGGTCATGACGGAGCCGATGGACTGCATGATGATCGACGGGAGGCCCACCCGGTAAATCTCCCGGACCACAGGCTTGTCCAGCCGGATGCGCCGGAGGCTGATATGCACGTCCTTGTTGCACTTGAGATTGATCACCAGGCCCACAAGAGCCGCGATCAGCTGCCCCAGAACAGTAGCCGCCGCCGCGCCCGCCACTTCCATCCGCGGGAAGCCGAAGAGGCCGAAAATCAGAATCGGGTCCATGATGATGTTGATCACTGCGCCCATGAGCTGGGTCAGCATGGAGAGGGTGGTGCGGCCCGTGGACTGGAGCATTCTCTCGAAGCAGAACTGGCTGAAAATGCCGATGGAGAGCCCCAGGCAGATGGTGGCGTAGGCCGTGCCGTAGTCCACAATGGCCTGGATGTCTGTCTGGGCCAGGAAGAAGAGGCGGGAGAACAGCAGGCCGAAAATGCCGAAGATCACGCCGCTGCAAATGGTGAGGAAAATGCCGGTGTTGGCGGCGCGGTCGGCCATGTCCTGATTCTTCTCCCCCAGGGAGCGGGAGAGAAGGGCGTTCATGCCTACCCCCGTGCCGCCGCCTACGGCGATCATTAAATTCTGGAGGGGGAAGGCCAGGGACACGGCGTTCAGGGCGTCCTGGCTCAGGCGGGCCACGAAGATGCTGTCGACGACGTTGTACAGCGCCTGGACCAGCATGGAGATCATAATGGGCACGGCCATGCCCGCCAGGAGGGGCGGAATGGGCATGGTGCCCATCTTGTTTTCCCGGGCGGTGCCTCCGGGACTGGGTGATTGCTGTTTGTTATCGTTCATATCTCTATATCCTTTCTGTATAGACTGCGTACCGCGGAAAAAGGACGCGGCTCCAGGGCCGCGCCGTTTTTCAGGCCGGGGTCACGCGGGGTAGCGGGTGTAAATATCGTAGGTGTATGGATCGCCCTGCTTCCAGGAGTATGGGGAGTCCCAGTGGATGCGGTAGACGCTCTGGCCGCGGGTGGACGCCTGGGAGACGGTGAAGGTGACTTTTCCGTCCTTGTCCGTCTGGGGGCGGGAGAGGATGGAGGTGACGTGGACGAGCTGCCCGGCGGCGTTGAGCTGGACCATGACGTCGCCGGGGCGGGCCTCGGTGAGGGGGACCTTCCGGGGCGGGAAGCCGTTCTGGCTGAAGACGGCGTCGCTGACTAGGGTGGCCCAGGCCCCGCAGCCGATGCGGTTGCTGGTGTGGGTGTTGGGGTCCTCAGCCCTGGGGTAGGGATGGGTGACGGTGCGGACGGGGCTGGAGTTGCCCAGGGTGTAGCCCTCGGAGAAATCCACATCCTCCGGGTAGGCGTCCCGGAGGCCGTTGATGATCTCCAGAACGTTTTCCTCCGTGACCGCCTTTCCGCTGCTGAGCACCGTGGGGGCCTCCGTCTGCTCCGGGACGGGCACGGGGGTCCCGGACCCGGCGGACATGCACTGGGCCATGCGGGAGATCACCACCGCGCCCTGCCCGCGGGTCATGGTATCGTGGGGGCCGAAGGCGCCGTCGGCGTAGCCGGTGATGATGCCCAGGGCGAAGACCGTTTTAACCGCGTCCTGGTAGTATCCGTCGATGGAGGCGTAGTCGGCGATTTTGGCCTGGGCGGCGCTTTTGGCGGCGTCGGAAACGGTGTACCCCTTCTCCTGCATGACGTTGGCGATGAACTTCGCCATGTCCGCCCGGGTGACGCTGATATTCATGACGGAGGGCTGGGTCCAATACTCGTTTGCGTAGAACATGACGCCCTTGTCTTTCAGAAGGGCGGCGGCGGGGAGGAACCAGCCTGTGGATTTCCACTTGGCGTAGGCGTCATCCTCCCTGGGGTAGAAGGCGCGGACCAGCATGGCGCAGAACTGGGCGCGGGTGACGCTGGCGGCGGGGCGGAAGGTGCCGTCGGCGTAGCCGCTGACGATGCCCTTCTCCACGCAGCCGGCGATGGCGTCGTGGAAGATGTAGGTGGCGGGCACGTCGGAGAAGCCCGCGGCGGAGGCCGGGACGATCAGCCCCAGGCACAGGATCAAGGCCAGGAGGGCGGCGGTAAGGCGTTTTTTCATGGGGTGTCTCCTTGTGTGAAATCAGGCGGGGTAGCGGGTCTCGACGGTGAAACTGCCGCGCTCCAGCTCCTGGCGGGAAATGACGCGGCCCCAGTGAATGGAGCTGTTGAAGTTGCCCTCGGTGACGGTGACGCTGTCGCCGCTGACCTCCAGGGCCACCACGGAATGGGTGTCGTTGTTCATGCGGATCATGTCTCCGGCTTTGATGCGGGAGAAATCGGAGTGGGTGTCCGAGACGGGCAGGTCGCCGAAGGCGGCGTCGCTGCAAATCCAGGCGAAGCCCGCGCAGCCTGCGGCGATGAAATAGGGACTGGGGGAGTAGGTGTTGGCGTTGGTCCAGGCGCGGCCCTCAGGGTACTCGGATTTCAGGGCCAGGATGATGGACCGCACGTTTTCCTCGGTGATCTCCTGACCGTTGGCCAGGGTGGGGGCGGCGGGGGCCTCCGGCGCGGGTTCGGGATCGGCGGGTTCCTCTGGCACAGGCTCAGGATCAGCGGGGGCCTCCGGTTGAGAGGCGGCGGCTTCCAGGACCTTGGTCAGGCGGTTGATCACCACACAGCCTTGGGCGCGGTTCATGGTGACGGTTCCGCTGAACGTGCCGTCGGCGTAGCCAGTGATGACGCCCAGGGCGCAGACAGTGGCAACCGCGTCCCCGTAAGGGGCGTGGGCGGTGGTGACAATGGTGATATAATCGGTGAGCTTCCCGGTGGCGGCAATTTTCGCTTCGTCACTCACGGTTACGCCGCTGAGGGCGAGGATGTTTGCCAGCATCTGGGCCATGTTGTAGCGGCTGATGGGTTTTCCCGCCAGGCCCTCCCAGGCGCTGGGGTCGGACATGTTGGTATTTTGAAGGATGCCCAGCTCATGGAGGACGGCGAGGTTCATCCAGTACCAGGGCCGGTTTTCCTCCGGGCCGTAGACGCTTCTGGGGAAAAATGCGCGGGAGAGCATGACGGCGAACTGGGCGTTGGTAACGGGATTGCCGGGTTTGAAGGTGCCGTCGTCGTAGCCGCTGACGATGCCCTTTCCGGCGCAATCGGCAATGGCGGCGCGGGCGTAGTGGTCTGCGGGTACGTCGGGGAAGTCCGCCGCGGCGGCGGGGACCGTCAGGCCCAGGCACAGCGCCAGGGCCAGGAGGGTGGACGCGATGCGTTTCATGTTAAATTCCTCCATGGTGTGAATGGATAATGGATAATTGATAATGGATAATGTTTTTCCGTTCCGCGGGCGTCCCGGCTGAATGGGACCGGCCCCCAAATTTCCTCCCCATTATCAATTGTCAATTATCAATTGTCAATTACTTCTTGAGTTCCCCCGTGGCCAGCTTGGACAGGTACGCGTTCAGGAACCCGTCCAGGTCCCCGTCCATCACCTTGTCGATGCCGCCGGTTTCGTAGTCCGTGCGGAGGTCCTTCACCAGCTGGTAGGGCATGAAGACGTAGGAGCGGATCTGACTGCCCCACTCGATCTTCATCTGGACGCCCTTGATGTCGGAGATTTTCTCCGCGTGCTGCTGGGCTTTCAGCTCCAGGAGCTTGGCGCGGAGCATCTTCATGCAGTTATCCTTGTTCTGGAACTGGCTGCGCTCCTGCTGGGAGGCCACGACGATGCCCGTGGGCTTGTGAATCAGGCGGACGGCGGAGGAGGTCTTGTTGACGTGCTGCCCGCCTGCGCCGGAGGCGCGGTAGACCTGCATCTCGATATCCTCCTCCCGGATCTCAATGGAGGTGTCGTTCTCGATCTCGGGCATGACCTCGATGGCGGCGAAGGAGGTCGGGCGGCGGGCGTTGGCGTCGAAGGGGGAGACGCGGACGAGGCGGTGGACGCCGTTCTCGCTCTTGAGGAGGCCGTAGGCGTTCTCGCCCTCGATGGAGATGGCGGCGGACTTGATGCCCGCTTCGTCGCCGTCCTCGTAGTTGAGGGTCTTCCACTGGAAGCCCCGGCGCTCCGCCCAGCGGGTGTACATGCGGAACAGCATCTGGGCCCAGTCCTGGGCCTCGGTGCCCCCCGCACCGGGGTGGAACTGCAAAATGGCGTTGCAGCCGTCGTACTCCCCGGAGAGCAGGGTGGCCATACGCATTTCCGCGGTGCGCTCCTCCAGGGCGGCGAACTCCCCTTTCAGCTCGTCCAGGATTTCCGGGTCGTCGGCCTCCTGGCCCATCTCGCACAGGGCGCTGAGGTCCTCCCAGGCGGCGAGGAGCTTCTCGTAGCGGGTGACTTTGTTCTGGAGCTGCTTGAGGCGCTGCTGGACCTCCTGGGAGCGGGTGAGGTCGTTCCAGAAGCCGTCCTGGGCGGTCTCGTCCTCCAGGCGGGCGGCCTCCAGGCGGGCGCTGTCGATGTCCAGGGCCGCGGACAGGTTTTCCAGCTCGGGGCGCAGCTCCCGGAGCTTTTGTTTGTAAGCGTCGTATTCAATCAATGCCATAACGTTTCTCTCCTTGATTTTTCGTCAGTCATTCTATTATATAGTAGGGAAATTTATTTGTAAAGAAAAAGATGAAGGGAGAATTGATAATTGAAAATTGATAATGGATAATGGGGAGGAAAAGGGGGGGCCTGTCCCGTCCAGACGGAAAACCCACGGGATAGGGAACATTATCCATTGTCAATTATCCATTATCAATTGAAAACAGGACGATGTTCACAATTTGTTCATGAAGAAAAGCAGGGATTCCGCTATGTTATAGGAGTAGGAATTTTACCAGATCCACAAGACCCGATGATTCATGGAGGTAACTTGAAAATGAACGGATTTTGGAAGAGGAAGCTGCCGGCTTTTTTGCTGGCAATGGCAATTCTTGTCAGCCTTGCGCCGGCGGCGCTGGCTGAAGAAGACTGGAAGTATGATGATAAAGAGCATTGGCTGGTAGATCCAGCGTATCCTAACGAGAGGAACCGCGTTGGTGAACACGAATTTGAAGATACTATCATAGTAGACACTGAGGCAACGTGCCATACGACAGGTGTAGGCCGACGTGTGTGCGAAGTCTGCCATAAGGAAATCCGCGTGGAGCTTCCAGCCGATCCGAACCTGCACGTCCCCGCCACCCGGTACAGTTCCGACAGCACCAAACACTGGCACGCCTGCACCAACAGCGGCTGTCCTGAGCACCTGGACGAGGCAGACCACCGCGCCGCCTCTTCCAGCCAGTACGTGAGCGATAAGAACAGCACCACCCACTGGCAGATCTGCGCCACCTGCAACGCCGCGTTCAACAACGAGTCCCACGTGGACAGCAACAACGACGGCGTGTGCGACAAGTGCGGCCGGACGGTCCCGGGCTACAAGCCCCCCGCGTCCAATGTGACTGTCACCTTCATCAACGGCGGCAGCACGTTCAGCACCCAGACCGTGACCTCCGGCGGCAAGCCCACCAACCCCGGCACCCCCACCAAAACCGCCGCCAACTGCACCTACACCTTCCAGGGCTGGACCACCGTGAACCCCGGCACCACCGCCATCTACACCGGCCAGTCCACCGTCAGCGCCACCACCGCCGTGACGGCCAACACCACCTACTACGCCGTCTACACGGCCTCCGGCGCAAATCAGGACTTCTCCCTCTCCGCCTCCACCGGGACCACCGTGGGCCCCACCATCCTCACCCAGATCAACAGCAAGTTCACCGCCCTCACGGGCCGGAACTTCTCTACCGTCACCTTCTCCTCCGCGTCCTCCAGCGCCTACGGCACCCTCTACGCCAACAGCGGGCGCACCGGCCTGGGCAATATCGAGTACGCATACTCCGGCACCAGCTACCCCGTGGAGAGCCTCTACTTCGTCCCCGGCTCCTCCAGCGGCTACACCGTCCGCTACACCGCCAAGGACGGCTCCGGCAGCTCCATCACCGGCACCATTTCCATCAACGGCACCGGCTCCTCCGTCTCCGGCGCGACGGTTACATATTACGTGGCCCCCGGCGATCAGGTGGACTTCAAGACCTCCGACTTCAACAGCGCCTACCGGGACATGAGCGGCGGCACCAGCTCCCTGCGCTGGGTAACCTTCACGTCCACCAACGCCTATGAGGACTTCGAGGGCCTGCTCTACTGCGGCTCCCGCAGCCTGTCCTCCAGCCGCCTGAACTCCAACAAGTTCTACTACTCCAACGACCGCTACGGCGACTACGCCTTAGCCGACGTGAACTTCCAGGCGTCCAAGGACGCCCGGGTGGGGGACATTCTCGACCTGCCCTTCCGCGCCTGGTACTCCGACAGCGTGTATTATGACGGCACCCTTCGGATCGTTGTGAACCGGGACGAGAGCGACGACACCATCACCCTCCGGGTGGCCCCCGGCGGGGCCGTCCTCCTGGACCGCACCGCTTTCAACACCGTCTACCGCACCCTCTCCAACAACACCGGACGCACCATCCGCTACATCGCCTTCGACGCCCCCAGCGCCTACACCTCCTTCTCCGGCAAGCTCTACGCCGGAGGCCACGCCGACTTTACCCGGAACGACCTGGCCTATAACGGCATCCACTTCTACTACAGCTCCGACAGCTACGGCGACTACGCCATCGACGACGTGACCTTCCGCGCCAACTCCGGCGCGAAGGACGGCGAAAGCCTCAGCATCCCCTTCCGCGCCTACTACTCCGACAGCGACTATGAGGAAGGCTATCTCAAGATCCTCATCGACAAGAACGGCGCGTCGGCGGACACGGCGGCCTACGAGGTCGCCCCCGGCGGCACCGTCACCTTGAGGCCCGGCGACTTCAACAACGTCTACCGCGCCCTCTCCGGCAACACCAGCCGGACCATCAAGTACGTGGCCTTCAACGCCTCCAGCGCCTACTCCAACTTCGCCGGAAGCCTGTACACCGGCAAGACCGCCCTCTCCCGGACGGACCTGACCTATAACCAGAACTGGTTCTACTACAGCTCCTCCAGCGACGGCGACTATCCCCTGGACAGCCTCACCTTCAAGGCGGACACCAACGCCCGCCTGGGCGACGTGCTGACCATCCCCTTCCAGGCGTACTACACCAATAAGGACTACGAGGAAGGGACCCTGAAAATCACCATCAGCACCGCGGCGGCGGGCACCATCTCCTACGAGGTGGCCCCCGGCGGCTCCGTGGACTTCAAGGCCGACGACTTCAACAACGTCTACCGCACCCTCTCCGGCAACTCCAGCCGCAACATCCGCTACGTCACCTTCGAGGCGGGCAGCTCCTACTCCAGCTTCGACGGCAGTCTCTACACCGGAAACACCAGCCTGGGCCGCAGCGACCTCACCCACCGGGACGCCACCTTCTACTACAGCAGCAAATCCAACGGCGACTACGCCCTGGACTCCCTGACCTTCAAGGCGGACAGCGCCGCCAAGGAGGACGCGTCCCTCAGCATCCCCTTCCGGGCCTACTACTCCGACAGCGACTACGAGGAGGGCACCGTCAAGATCACCGTCAGCGCCGCGGCGGCGGGAACCATCCAGTATGAAGCGGCCCCCGGCGGCTCTGTCACCTTCAAGATTGACGATTTCAACAACGCCTACCGCACCATGTCCGGCAATTCCAGCCGCAGTATCCGCTACGTGACCTTCTCCGCACCCACCGCCTACACCAACTTCTCCGGCGCGCTCTGCACCGGCAGCACGAAGCTTACCCGGGACCAGCTGTCCTTCACGAAGCTGAAATTCTACTACAACAGCCAGAGCTACGGCGACTACGCCCTGGACACCCTGACCTTCCAGGCCGACGTCAGCAGCAAGGAGGGGGCCACCATCTCCATTCCCTTCCGCGCCCACTACAGCGAGAACGACTACGAGGCGGGCACGGTGAAGCTGACCGTCACCAGCGGCGCCAAGGGCGACGTGTCCTACACCGTCTCCCCCGGCAAGACCGTGAACCTCAGCCGTAAGGACTTCAACGACTTCTTCCGCAAGAGCTACAGCAGCTACGACCTGAACTACGTGGTCTTCGACCAGGCCGGCAGCGCCGACTTCGCCCCCGCCGACGGCACCTTCTACAGCGGCTACGGCACCAGCTATTCCAACTCCTTCTCCCGCACCTCCCTGGCCGACGTCCGCTTCTACTACAGCAAGGACGACGTCCGCGACGGCGACTATGAGCTGGACGACCTGACCTTCGCCGCCGCCAGCTCCTTCACCGGCAAAGTGACGCTCCACTTCACCGCCTACGGCACCGGCTCCCGCTCCGTGGAGGGCACCCTGGTGATTACGCCCTCCAGCACCGTCAGTTCGGGCTACGTGGGCAGTGTCCGCTACGCCGTCACCAGCGGCACCACGGTCCAGATCAACGCCAACGACCTGGCCCGCTTCTACGCCGCCTCCTACCCCGGCGACACCCTGCAATACGTGACCCTCACGGACGTGCCCACCACCGGCGCGCTGTACTACAACTACTACAACGCCAGCACCTACGGCTCCGCCTCCCGGGAACAGCTCACCGCCGCCAACAGGAGCGTTCGCAGCTTCTACATGAGTCCCGCGTCCAACACCCAGTATGCCCTGACGGAGCTGACGTATATTCCCAGCGGTTCCAATTACTGCGTCAGCATCCCCTTCACGGCCTACGGGAAGAATGACCGCTCCATCAACGGCGCAATTCTCATCAGCGTCACCAGCCAGGCGGTTTCCGAGGTCTACGGCGTCACGCCGAAGAATACGTCTGTGGACTTCCCCGCCGCCTCCATCTACGCGGCAGTCGCCGCCGCCACAGGCTCCACCCTAACCAGCATCCAGCTCCTGAAGCTCCCGGACGCGAAGGTGGGCACCATCTACGTAGGCTCCGGCACCTCCACCCCCGCCAACACCACCACGGCCTACACATTCTCCGGCGGCACACAGCAGATTGGGCAGCTCCGCTACGCCCCTGTGAATAACTACACGGGCCCCGTGGAGATTCCCTATGTGGCCCTGAACGCCAACGGCGTGGCCATTGCCTCCGGTGTCTTCTCCCTGGGCGTTCTGAACGCCAACAAGAAGTTCGGCGACATCACCACCTCCACCTGGTGCTACAAGTACGTCACCGAACTGGCCGACGCCTCCGTCATCGACGGCTACAGTGACGGCAACTTCAAGCCCAACAACACGATTACCTACGGCGCGGCCCTGAAACTGATCATGCTGGCCGCAGGCTACCCCGAGCAGGCCCCCACAGACAAGAGCAGCGTTTTCAGCGGCTACCTGGCCCGCGCCAGAGCCGACGGCCTCATCACCAGAACCAACGTCAACCTCAGCGCCTCCATCACCCGCCTCCAGGTGGCCCAGCTCGCCGCAGGCGCATTAAAGCTGGACATCAACAACCTCTCCAGCGTCAAACCCTTCACCGACACCGCCGACGTCTACGTCCAGGCCCTCAACGCCGCCGGCATCGTCGAAGGCTACTTCAACAACGGCACCAGCACCTTCCGGCCCTCCAACACCTTAACCCGCGGCCAAGTCTCCGCCATCGTCTGGAGAATGCGGAACTACCGGCGATAAGCCTTCCCCGCGGGGGACGAAGGACGGGGGGCCTCCGGCGGCTTCCTTTTCTCGAGAGAAAAGGAAGCGAAAAGAGCTTTAACGCGACGCGAATCCGGTGGGCGTTATGGCCTCTGCGCCGGAGTGGGTGCGTCGGTTCAGCAAAACCCTGTTTTGCGGAAGGTGATTTTATGCACACCGTAGGGGCGGACCTGCGTGTCCGCCCCTCCCCCGCGTCCACCGCACCTGCCTGATATGCACATGGCCACAAGGAGGATCTATGCAGAATCCTAAAAAACGCCTCTTGATCTTCCTCGCGGTCCTCTTGGCCGTTCTCTGCATCGCAGGCGCGGAACTCCTGGCCTGCCGCATCGCCGAACCGGCCCTGTACAATGCCATCATGTCCCCCGTCCGCGCCGCCGCCCAGCGGACCGCCCAGACCGGCTCGGCCCTCATAAACGGTGCCGCCCAGGCAGGCCGCTCCTTCCTGGACGGCGCGGCCCAGGTGGGCCGTGAACTCTCCCGCCAGATCGGCGAAACCAGCGCCGCCATCCAGGCCCAATGGGAGGAATTCACCACCCCGCCCCCACCCCCGCCCGAAGAGGCCGATATGGAGGAAACCACCCTCTCCGAACCCAACGCCTCCCCCACCCTGGAAATCCTGGACCCCTCCGTCAGCGACCTGATTTACCGGGACGGCGTGGAAGTCCTGACCGGCGGCGGCGTGGACGTAATCTACTTCAACCAGACCGACGACCGCTGGGAAGACGAAACCTACGGCACCGACCCCATCCGCACCCACGGCTGCGGCCCCACGGTCATGTCCATGGCCGTTTCCAGCCTGACGGACGAGATGGTAGACCCGGCGGAAATGGCCGATTTGTGCGTAAAAAAGGGCTACTGGGCCAAAAAGCACGGCTCATACCACGCTATAGTACCCGGCATTGCCGAGGCTTACGGCCTAGACTGCACCCCCATGCCCCCCGAGGAAATGGACACGGACAGCGTGTTCACCCACCTGGCCACCGGGGACTTGATCGTGGCCCTGGTGATCAAGGGCCATTTCACCAACGGAGGCCACTTCATCCTCCTGCGGGGCACGACCCTGGGCGGGGAAGTTCTGGTTGCCGACCCCGCCAGCCGTGAACGGAGCCTCAGCGCCTGGGATCTGGACCTGATCATCGACGAACTCTCCCACAACCGCATCAGCGGTTCCCCCTTCTGGATTCTCTCGACGCCCAGGGAAAACCTGTCCGCCGGATAAGAAAAACCCCGCCCCGCCGAATGCCTGTGCATCCAGCGGGGCGGTTCACGTTTTGTCAATGGCTGAGAATGTAATCCTCCAGTTCCTGGGTGGTGCGGACGACGGCGACAGCGCCGTGGTCCTCCAGCTCGTGGGGGGCGGCGTAGCCGAAGAATTCCACGCCCAGGCAGTCAATGCCGCAGGCTTTCGCGCCCAGGACATCGAATTTGCGGTCGCCGACCATCAGAATGGACGGGCGGTCCGCGTCCGTGAGGCCCAGGGCGTCCATAACAGCGCGGATCACGTCGGCCTTGCTGCGGTCGCCGCTGGGGGTGCTGCCGACGATGGCGGAGAGGTGGGGCGTGAAGCCGAAGCGCTCGCAGATGGAGCGGCACAGGTGCTCCGGCTTCGAGGACGCCAAAGCCAGGGTACAGCCCCGCTCTTTCAGGCGGGCAAGCATGTCCGCCGCGCCGGGGGCCGGGTAGTTCTCGAACTGGCCCACGGGGCCGTAGCGCTCCCGGTAGAGGGTGACGGCCCACTCGATTTTCTCAGGGCCATAGCCGCAGTAGACGGCAAAGGACTCCTGGAGGGGCGGGCCGATGAAGCGCAGAAGGGTGTCCTCCGGCGGCACGGGGTCCCCGATTTGCTCAATCGCATAGCGGACGCAGTTCAGAATGCCCTCTTTGGAGTCGGTGAGGGTGCCGTCGAGGTCGAAGAAGATATTGCGGTACATGGGGGCCTCCTTTCTCAGAGGGCGTCGCCGCCGCAGTAGCGGGGGACTGCAACTCCGGAGAGGGGGGCGTTTAGGTCCAGGCCGGGGCCGTCGAGGCGGTGGACCTCCGAGGCGGGCCAGAGGGCCAGGAAGTCGTCGAGGGGCGCAATGACGGGGAGGCCGTAGGGCGGGTGGCGGTAGTGCATGGGGATGACGAGGCGGGGCTTGAGGGCGCCGCAGACCTGTTTGGCGGTTTTGGCGTCGATGGTGTAGAAGCCTCCGACGGGGATCAGAAGGGCGTCCAGGGGGCCGATGGCGTCGATCTGGTCCGGGGAGAGCATATGGCCGAGGTCGCCGAGGTGTGCGGCGGACTTGCCTCCGGCGGAGAAGACGCGGACGGTGTTGGTTCCGCGGAGTGCGCCGTGCTGGTCATCGTGGAAGGTTTGGATCTCACGGATGGTGAAGGGCGAGGGAGCGGCGGGCAGGAGGGAAACCAGTTCCACGGCGGCATGGTCCCTGTGCCCATGGCTGCAAAGGACCTGATGTGCAGAGATCCGGGGATCGGGATACCCCTCGACGCCGGAATAAGGGTCCGTAACAAGCCGATAGCCATCACATTCAAAGAGGAAGCAGGCATGTCCAAGCCAGACAATTTTCATAGAAACGACCTCCCAAAAGAGCAAAGAGTAGAGCTACGCAGAGTCCGCATAAAAGGACTGATCTGCCAGGGTCCAGGGAGGCGCCTGCCTCCCTGGTGGGAGTCCAGAGGGCAAAGCCCTCTGGCCGCCGGAGGCCCCCCGCGGGGAAAAGCCTGCGTATAGCTCAGACTTTATTATATCACTCTTTCGGCGTTTTGTCATCCGGCTTTTTGGTATCGTCGGGCTTAATGATCTTGTCAGGCTTTTGGAAGTCTTTGCGGTCCAGATGGGGCAGGGTGAGTTTTTTGTTGGATTTGCGGAGGCGGTAGACGGCAAAGGCGATGATGGCGGCGAGGATCAGGAGCCAGATCCAGTTGTAGGTGACGGAGAGGGCTACGCTTTGGAGGAAGTCGCCGAAGTTGGTGAGGCTGCTGTTGAAGGCGGTGCCGAGCTGGTCGGAGAAGGTTGGCGGGGCGGTTTCGACCTCGGAGAGGCGGGAGACTTCACGGAGGGAAATGTAGACGGTGGAGAAGTCTACCAGGGCGTCGTAGCGGCGGAGGGTGCCGGTGAGCTGCTCTACCTGGTACTCTGTCTCGGAAATGGCGGACTCTATCGTGATAATGTCCTCCATGTTCTCCGCCTTGGCCAGGAGGGCCTGGAGGCGTTCCAGCTTCGTCTTCTGGGTCACGAGGCGGCTTTCGGTGTCATAGTAGATCTCGCTGATGTTCTCGCCGCTCTTGTCCTGGTAGACGACGTTGCCGATCTTGCCGACGCTGTTCAGGAACGCCTTGAACTGTGCCGCTGGGACCCGGGCGGTGTAGCTGGCACTGCGATAGCCGGTACTGTAGCTGTTCGTCGACGCGTACTCCAGGTAGCCGCCGACTTGATCCACCAGGGTTTCCAGGTCGGAGGCGCAGGCTTCAAAATCGGTGGTTTCGGCCTCTATGTTGGCGGTGTAGATCATCTTGGCGTTCTGGAGGCGGGTATCGTTGTCACCGGAGGCGGCGTCCTCTCCGGGGGCGGGGGCCTCCGGGGCCAGGTCCGCAGGGGCGTCGTAGTCCATGCTGCTGTTGAAGCCGTAGTCAGTGCCGCCGCTAAAGCCTCCCTCGGCATCGGCTGAGGGTCCCTCGCCCATAGTGGGGGAACTGGCGCTGGTGCCGCCGCTGCCGCCGGAGCTGCCGTTGCCGCTCATGCCGCCGCCTCCTCCGCAGGCAGTCAGGAGCATGGCGGTCAGGACCGCAGCCAGGAATGCCGCAAAAACTTTTCTTTTCATCATTCAATCCTCCTTCTCCCCCGTCTTCCATCGGGGGCCTTTGTCAATTAAGACGAATTTGCGGGGCAAAAGGTTCCGCGGTTTTGTAAAAAATTTTCCGAGACCGGTAAAAAAACGTGGGCACCTGGGCGGGAATTGCGGAAAAGGCGTTGACAGGCGGCTGGATTTCAGGTAGTATATCGTAGAATTACAGGAGGACAGGAGGCGCATGAGGATGAAAATTCTGCTGAGCGGCGGGGCTGTGTACCGGAACGGGGGCATGGAGCCTTTGGAGATTGCCGTTGACGGGGGCCGTATTGTTTCCGTGGGGCGGGGACTTCCCAGAGACGGCTTTCGCGTGATTGAATTGGAGAATAGGTTGATAGTTCCAGGTTTCGTTGATGTACACGTCCATCTTCGGGAGCCTGGATTTTGTTATAAGGAAACGATTGCGGCGGGGACGGCCGCGGCGGCGGCGGGGGGCTACACAGCGGTATGCGCCATGCCGAACCTGAACCCGGTGCCGGACAGCGAAGAGCACCTGCAGGCGGAGCTGGACGCGATTGCGCGGGACGCGGCGGTCCACGTGTACCCCTACGGGTCCATTACCGCAGGGGAAAAGGGAGACGCCCTGGCGGACCTGGCGGCGATGGCCCCCCACGCGGCGGGCTTCTCCGACGACGGGAAGGGTGTGCAGAGCGGGGACATGATGCGGCGGGCCATGGCGCTGGCGAAGACGCTGGACCGCCCCATCGTGGCCCACTGCGAGGACGAGGCGCTTATCACGCCGGGCTGGCGCGTCCACGACGGGGCCTACGCCCAGGCCCACGGGCTGACGGGGAACGACCCGGCCAGCGAGTGGAAGCAGGTGGAGCGGGATCTGGCGCTGGTGCGGGAGACGGGGTGCCGGTATCACGTATGCCACGTGTCCACGAAGGAGAGCGCAGAGCTGGTCCGGCGGGCCAAGGCGGAGGGACTTCCGGTGTCCTGCGAGACGGGGCCCCACTACCTGCTGCTGTGCGACGGGGACTTGCAGGACCACGGTCGGTTCAAGATGAATCCCCCGATCCGCTCCGCGGAGGACCGGGACGCTCTGGTGGAGGCTCTGCGGGACGGGACCATCGACTGTATCGCCACGGACCATGCGCCCCATTCCGCCGAGGAAAAGGCCGGCGGACTGCGGGGAAGCCTCAACGGCGTGGTAGGGCTGGAGTGCACGTTCGCGGTGCTGTACACGGGGCTGGTGAAGACGGGGAAGGTGCCGCTGGAAACGGTGCTGAACGCGCTGTGCGTGAACCCGCGGCGGATTTTCCGCCTGCCCGGCGGGGAGCTCGAGGCGGGCGCGCCTGCGGATTTGACGGTGCTGGATTTGGATCGGAAGGGCGTTGTGGACAGCGGGACGTTCCGCTCTTTGGGAAAGGCGACGCCGTTTGACGGCTGGGAGGTGGACGCCGCGGTGGCGATGACCATCTGCGGCGGGAAGATTGTGTACCGGGAGGGCGAGGCATGAAAAAATGCTGGTTTACCTGGTCCCGCCGGAGGCGGCTGAGCCGGGATACGTGGGAGCTGGTGTTCCTGGCGGATACGCACGAGGATACCGCCGCGATCACCGCGCCGGGGCAGTTCGTCAACATCGCTTTGCCGGACAAGTTTCTCCGGCGTCCCATCTCCGTGTGCGACTGGACGAAGGTGCATCTGGTCCTGCTGGTGAAGGAGGCGGGGGAGGGCACCCGGGAGCTGGTCAATCTGCCGCCGGAGACGCGGCTGGATATGCTGGCCGGCCTGGGGAACGGGTTCGACTTCTCGGCGGAGACGGTCGGGGAAACCCCGGTTCTGGTGGGCGGCGGAATCGGGGCCGCGCCGCTGTATGGACTGGCGAGGCGGATGAAGGAGGCGGGACAGGTGTTTCGGGTCGCCCTGGGCTTCCGGTCCGGAGAGGACGCGCTTTATGTGGATGAATTTGCCGCGCTGGGCTGTCCGGTGAACATTGCCACGGAGGACGGGAGCCTGGGCGCAAAGGGCTTCGTGACGGATCTGCTGCCCCAGAATGCTTACGTCCTGGCCTGCGGCCCCACGCCGATGCTGAAAGCCGTCCACGGGCACCCCAATGTCACCGGCGGGCAGTTCAGCTTCGAGGCCCGGATGGCCTGCGGCTTCGGGGCCTGCGTGGGATGCACCATCCAGACCGTGAACGGCCCCCGCCGGGTCTGCAAGGACGGCCCTGTGTTCCGGAAGGAGGAGATTGTATGGTAGATCTGTCGGTGAACCTGGCGGGCGTGAAGCTGAAAAATCCCGTCATTCCCGCCTCCGGAACCTTCGGCTACGGGCGGGAGTTCGCGGAGCTGTACGGCCTGGATATCCTAGGCTCCTTCTCCTGGAAGGGCACCACGGCGGAGGCCCGCCCGGGGAACCCCCAGCCCCGGATCGCGGAGGCCGCGTCGGGAATGCTGAACGCCGTGGGCCTGCAAAATCCTGGAATCGACGCGGTGCTCACAGAGGAAGTCCCCAACATTGCAAAAATTTTCCGCGGCCCCGTGATTGCCAACATCGGCGGCTTCTCCCTGGAGGAGTACGCGGAGAATTGCAGGAAGCTGTCGGACTGCGACCAGATCGCAATCCTGGAGGTGAACATCTCCTGCCCCAACGTCCACGCCGGAGGGACCAACTTCGGCTCCAGCCCCGAGAGTGCCGCGGCGGTCACAAGGGCCGTGCGGGCGGCGACGAAAAAGCCCGTCTTCATGAAGCTCAGCCCCAACGTGACGGACATCGCCGCCATTGCGAAAGCCTGCGCGGACGAGGGCGCCGACGGCCTCTGCCTCATCAACACCCTCCTAGGAATGCGGATTGACCTGCGGACCCGCCGCCCCATCCTGGCGAACCGCACCGGCGGTCTGTCCGGCCCCGCCGTGTTCCCCGTGGCCCTGCGGATGGTCTGGGACGTTTACGAGGCGGTGGATCTGCCCATCATAGGCTGCGGAGGCGTCAGCACGGCCAGGGACGCCGCTGAAATGATGCTGGCGGGGGCCAGCGCGGTGGAGGTCGGCGCGGCCAACCTGCGGAATCCCTACGCCTGCAAGGAGATTATAGAAGACCTGCCCGGTGTCTGCAAAGAGCTGGGCGTGCATAAAATTTCGGAACTGACAGGAGGCGCGCATCATGGCTAAAGATGTCATTATCGCACTGGATTTCCCAACGAGGGAAGAAACCATCCATTTTCTGAACCGCTTCCCCCAGGGGGAAAAGCTCTTTATCAAGATCGGCATGGAGCTGTACTACGCTGAGGGCCCTCAGATTGTCCGGGACCTGAAAGCCCTGGGCCACAGGATTTTCCTGGACCTCAAGCTCCACGACATCCCCAACACCGTCAAGCGGGCCATGTCCGTCCTCTCCCGCCTGGATGTGGACATGGTGAACCTCCACGCCGCAGGCGCGTCCGCCATGATGAAAGCGGCTCTGGAAGGGCTCACCAGACCCGACGGCACCCGCCCCCTCCTGATTGCCGTGACCCAGCTCACCAGCACTGCCCCCGAGGCCCTGAAGCAGGAGCTGCTCATTGACACGCCCATGGCGGAGACGGTTCTGGCCTACGCCAAAAACGCCGCCGCAAGCGGCCTGGACGGCGTCGTCTGTTCCCCCCTGGAGGCGGCATTGGTCAAGGAGCGCTGCGGCCAGGACTTCTGCACCGTCACCCCAGGCGTCCGCTTCGCCGGAGGCGACGCAGGCGACCAAAAGCGCGTCATGACCCCATCCCAGGCCGCAAAGAACGGCTGTGACTATATTGTCATGGGCCGTCCCATCACCCAGGCGGAAGACCCCGTAAAAGCGTACAAGCAAGCCGTAAAAGAATTTCTAGGCTGACGACAGAAAGGAGCAAATCATGACGAAGGAACAGGCCATAGCCCACGATTTACTGTCCATCGGCGCGGTATTTCTGCGCCCCGACGACCCCTTCACCTGGGCCAGCGGCATCAAGAGCCCCATCTACTGCGACAACCGTCTGACCCTCACCGCCCCCACCGTCCGCACCCACGTAGAGGAAGGCTTAGTAGACCTGATCTGCAAGCACTACCCCACCGTAGAAGTCCTGATGGGCACCTCCACGGCGGGCATTGCCCACGCCGCCATAGTAGGCCACCTGATGGGCCTCCCCATGGGCTACGTCCGCTCCGGCAGCAAGGACCACGGCCGCCAGAACCGCATCGAAGGCAAACTGGAACCAGGCCAAAGAGTAGTAGTAGTAGAAGACCTAATCTCCACCGCCGGCAGCTGCTTAGAGGTAGTAGAAGCGCTCCGCGAAGCGGGCGCGGAAGTCCTAGGCATCGTCTCCATCTTCACCTACGGCATGCAAAAAGCCCAAGACCGCCTCACCGCCGCCAACATAACAAACCACAGCCTATCCAACTTCGACGCCGTCTGCGAAATCGCCGCCGACGAAGGCAAAATCAAACCCGAAGACATCGCCCGCCTGAAAAAATTCCGCGCTAATCCCTCCGACGAGAGCTGGTGGGCGTGAGGATACGGGGGGCCTCCGGCGGGTTCCTTTTCTCGAGAGAAAAGGAACCGAAAAGAGCTTTAATACCGCTCTATACTCCGGTGGTTGAATGAGCCTGTCACACGGTAACGGAACGATTGCGTGTGGGTCCTTCCATTGGCATGAAAGGACCCACAGGTTTGGTATGAATCATGATCCGCGGGTAAACGACCGTTTACCCGCAGATAAAGTTTGGGGTCCAGCCCTTTTCAAAGGGCTGGTGGGGTCCAGGGGCAAAGCCCCTGGACGCCGGAGGCCCCCGTAGGTAGGCACCATATGAAAGGAGTTCTTATGCCTAGGAATGTGATCGATATTACGGATTTGACGGTGGAAGAGGTGGATGGGCTGATCGCGGTGGCGGAGGATATTATTGCTGAGCCTGCGAAGTATCAGAATGCCTGCGCGCATAAGCAGTTGGCGACACTCTTCTTTGAGCCGTCTACCCGGACACGCTTGTCCTTTGAGTCCGCCATGCTGGCGCTTGGGGGGAGCGTGCTGGGGTTCTCCGAGGCTATGTCCAGTTCTACCTCTAAGGGGGAAACGGTCGGGGATACCGTGCATACCGTCAGCTGCTATGCCGACATCATCGCCATGCGGCACCCTAAAGAGGGCGCGCCTTATGCCGCCGCGCAGTTCAGCGAGGTCCCTATCATCAACGCCGGGGACGGGGGGCATAACCATCCGACTCAGACCCTGACCGACTTGCTGACTATTCACCGCGAAAAGGGGCGGCTGGACGGGTTCACGATTGGGTTCTGCGGGGACCTGAAATTCGGGCGGACGGTGCATTCCCTTGTGAATGCGCTGTGCCGGTACGAGAATATCCGCTTTGTGCTGATCTCGCCCCTGGAACTGAAACTGCCGCGGTACGTGAAAGAAGAAGCGCTGAAAAAGCGGGGGATTGCTTATACGCAGACAACCGATCTGGATTCCGTCATTCCGGAACTGGATGTGCTGTATATGACGCGGGTGCAGAGGGAACGGTTCTTCAACGAGGAAGAATATCTGCGCCTCAAAGACAGCTACGTGCTGACGCCGGAAAAGCTGGTGAATGCGAAGCCGGACCTGTCCATCCTCCATCCTCTGCCCCGCGTGAACGAAATCGCCGTGGCGGTGGACCGGGACCCCAGGGCCGCTTACTGGAAGCAGGTCAAAAACGGGAAGTTCATCCGCATGGCCCTGATCATGAAGCTGCTGGACATCACGGTTTGAGAGAAAGGAACGTCTATGAATATTGACAGCATCCAAAACGGCGTGGTCCTGGACCACATCCAGGCCGGGAAGAGCATGGAAATCTACCAGTACCTGCGCCTGGACCGCCTGGACTGCTCCGTGGCCATCATCAAAAACGTGCGGAGCGGGCGGATGGGGAAAAAGGACATCATCAAAATCGACTCCCCCGTGGACCTGGACCTGGACGTGCTGGGCTATATCGACGCGAACATCACCGTGAACGTGATCCGGAACGGGGTGCGTGTGGAGAAGAACCACCTCACCCTCCCCCAGAAGCTGGTGAACATCGTGCGCTGCAAGAACCCGCGCTGCATCACCGTAGCGGAGCCTCAACTGGATTCCGTCTTCCTCCTCACCGACCCGGCGCGGCACCTCTACCGCTGTGCCTACTGCGACACCGCCCGCCGGGACGGAAAATAATCTGCGCTGCCCGGTTTGAAATCCTGAATCCCTGTCCATCCTGTCCTTGTAAAGATTTCACACGGGAGAGGATGGTGCAGGATGGAGCGGAAGGTTTTGGCGTCCCGGCGTCTGTACAAGGTGGAGCTGGCATTGATGATCGGCCTGGCGCTGTTCCTGGCTTCGGGGGCCATGGCCCTCCAGACGGGGGATCAGCTTGCGGACCGTGTAGTGCGTCTGCACGTGCTGGCAAACTCCGACTCGGAGGCGGATCAGGCTCTGAAACTGCTGGTCCGTGACAAGGTGCTGGCCCAGGCGGAGGCGCTTCTGCGTCAGGCCGGGGACCGCGGGGAGGCGGAAGCGCTTCTGCGGGACCGCCTGCCGGAGCTGGAGCGGACGGCCCGCGGGGCAGTTCGCGCGGCGGGGTACGGCTACGCCGTAAGGGCCTCCCTGGAGGAAATGGAGTTTCCCACCCGGGTCTACGACGGTTTTACCCTGCCCGCCGGGAAGTATCTGGCCCTGCGGGTGGTAATCGGGTCCGGCGGGGGCCGGAACTGGTGGTGCGTGGTGTTTCCGCCGCTGTGCACCGCCGCGGCGTCGGAGGTGCCGGAGACGGCCATGGCGGCGGGTCTCTCCCGCGATCAGGTGGGCCTGATCACGGAGGAAAACCAGGGCTATGTCCTGAAAAGCAAGGCCGTCGAATGGTGGCAGCAGCTGCGATCAACGTTAGATAAAGTTTAGGGTCCAGCCCTTTTCAAAGGGCTGGTGGGGTCCAGGGGCAAAGCCCCTGGCAGGTTTGGGCGGAGCCCAACCCAAACGGCCTCTCATGGACGGCGCTTTCGCGCCCTCCGTGGGAGGCCGTTTGACTGCATCCATCAATCCTGCATCCGAATCTGAAACGCCTGGGGCGGCATGGCGTCGGCCAGTCCCAGCAGAGCGTGGTTAAACCCGCCCGCATAGTCCGTGGAGACGTCGGAGAGGACCACCCGTCCCGGCTGCTGGTCCGGGAGGGAGAGGGTGAAGCGGCTGCCCTTCCCGAGGGAGGACTCCACCATAAGGGTGCCGCCCATAGCCGCGGCCATACTGCGGCAGAGGGGCAGTCCCAGGCCCAGACCCGCGGGAGGCGGCTGGGGGATTCCCGTGTTCTTGAGGGAGTCGAAGGTGAAGACGCGGGAGAGCGCCTCCTCCGGGATGCCGGGGCCGGTGTCCTCCACAGTGAGGAGGACGCGGTGGTAGGCGCGGCGGAGGGAGACGGTGATGACGCCTCCGGCGGGTGTGAACTTGACGGCGTTGGAGATCAGGTTGTAGAAGATCTGCTCCAGGGCCTCCTGGGAGGCGGGGCAGACGAGGCGGTCGGCGGGGCAGATGAGGCGCATGTCCAGCCCCTGTCCGGAGGCCAGGTACTCCACTTCCTCGAAGAGGCGTGTGACGAGGGCGGCGAGGTCGCAGTCCTGGAGGCGCGGGGGGGCGTCCTCCGCCAGGAGGCGGGCGGTGGTGAGGTTCCCGGCCATGCGGATGAGCTGGTAGCAGCCCTGGTCCAGGAGGGCGGCGCGGGCGTCCAGAGCCGGGTCCTTCTCCCGGTCCTCACGGGGGGCCAGGAGGCGGGCGGCAACCTGTATGTTGTTCAGACAGATGCGGAGGTAGGAGGAAAGATGGGGAAGCAGCGCAGAGAGTTCATCCGGGTTCATGAGAAGGCTCCTTTCGTTGGAATGCAATCATATGGATTAGCATTTGCGGCAAAGGTCCGGATCAGCCCAGGAAAAGCCTGCCACAGAATCATATCAATGAATAGAATACCAAATTGTCACCGTAAATACAAGAAATTTGTCGAAAATTGTTGAAAAATAGCGGAAGGTCAGACAGTGCAGTCCGTTGGCAGGCGGAGAAAAGGGGGGAGAGGGGTAAAGTTTTTGCTGTTTTTGCCGAATAGATCTATATTGGAGCACAGATGAAATCAAAAAAGGGCCCCAGGGCCGCGTCAGAAAAGGAGGGCGTTTTTATGCGGATTCAAAGCAGCACCGTCTCCATGCGCTCGTCCCGGAAGAGCCGGACGGAAACAGAGCGCACCCGGGTCACTACAGACCGCAGCAGCGGCGGCGGCCCCCAGCGGACCGTGGTGACGGTCCAGGAGCGCCGCGGGGTCCATACGGAGGAATCCGCCGGAGCGTCCCTGTTCCGGACGGAGACGGGGGTGGAAACCCCCGCCGTCCAGGAGCGCCAGGCAGAGGAAGAGACCCGGACCATGGATCAGGGGACGCTGGACTCCGATCCCAACGCCGCTGAGACGATGGAGGCCGCGCCCCCGCCGGGGGCCCTCCAGGCCCCTCCGGAGGAGCACGACTGGTTCGGCGAAATCATGGACCGCGTGAACAGCGACCCCAGGCTCCAGATCTACCGCCATCTGCTGGAGCTTCTGGACCGGGTCTGCGGCGGCAAGGGGAGAAGCCGGGACCCATGGGAGGAGTTCTGCGGGGACCAGGAACGGCGGAATCCCCTCCAGCTCAGCGCTTCCGCGGCCTCGGCACGCTATCAGCAGACCATGTCCTTCTTCGGCGTCCAGCTCTCCGTCCAGGGGGCGGGAGCCGGAACCGCGGCCCCGGCGGATATCTCCGGGACCCGTTCCGTCAACGGCTACTGGCTGCGCCAGGTGAAGGAATCCGGCTTCGTCCACGGGGAGGAACACACCAGCTTTTCCTCCGTGGGCACCGCCGTTACCGCCGACGGCCGCACCCTGGACTTCGGCATCTCCGTGGAGATGTCCCGGAGCTTCACGGAGGCGTACCAGGTCACGGGCAAGACGGAGGTGTTCACCGACCCCCTTGTCATCAACCTGGACACCCAGGACGCGTCCCTGTCGGACCTGCACTTTTTCTTCGACCTGGACTGCGACGGGGAAAAGGAAGAGCTGTCCGGCCTGGACGCCTCCAGCGGCTTCCTGGCCCTGGACAAAAACGGCGACGGGGAGATCAACGACGGCTCGGAGCTGTTCGGGGCCCGGACCGGCGACGGCTTCCGGGAACTGGCCCAGTACGACCAGGACGGAAACGGCTGGATTGACGAAAACGACGAGATATTCTCAAAGCTGTCCGTCTGGGTCCAGTGCGGAAACGGGCAGGCGAAGCTGCTGTCCCTGGCGGATGCCAACGTGGGGGCCATCTTCCTGGGGAGCCGGGACACACAGTTCTCCCTGGCGGACTCTTCCGGAGACGTGGGCGCCATGGCCCGCCGGACGGGCATCTATCTGAAGGAGACGGGGGAGGCGGGCACCGTCCAGCACCTGGATTTCAAGACCTGACAAATATGGCCGTCAGCCGCGCACAGATGAAAGTGGATCTGTGCGCGGTTTTGCAGTCTGTTGGTAAAAAATGTAGAAAAACCACGCCGTCTGGCCGCTTTTCCTTGACATCTGCCGGGCAATCCGTTACAATATATTCATATTTGCCTCCGTATGGCAGGATCAGACAGAAATCTGACCCCCATTCCGGGGCGTTTTTGAGAAGGAGATAGCTTATGGCATATGTAGTTGCAATCAGTATCTACCTGCTGGCGATGATGATCTTCGGACTGGTCCTTGCCCGCAAGAAGGTCAAGACCACCGACGACATGGTCACCGGCGGACACCGCATTCCCTTCATCGTCTTGGTGGGCAGCCTCCTGGCCACCTGGTGCGGCGGCGGCGGCATCACCGGCAGCGCCGGCGTGATCTATGACGGCGGTCCCTGGGTGGGCGTCATCACCATGGCCGCGCCTCCCACGGGCATCATCCTCCTGTACTTCATCGCCGGCAAGGTCCGCAGCTCCAACAAGGTGACGGTCCCCGCCATCATGGAGGCCCGCTACGGCAAAGCCGCCAGCATCGTCTCCGCACTGTGCGTCATGATCGCCTACGTGGGCGTTCTGGCCACCCAGCTTAAGGCCGCGGCCAATATTCTGGTCCTGCTCTGCTCCACCAGCAATATCGAGATCTCCCTCAACACCGCCCTGATTATCTGCACTGTCATTGTGGCCGTGATCACCGTGGGCGGCGGTCTGGTTTCCGTGGCCTACTCCGACGCCATCAGCGCCCTGCTGATGATCGGCGGCTTCTGCCTGGCCATTCCCATTCTGATGAGCGTGGCCAACTCCAAGGGCCTCACCCTGCCCCCGGAGAAAACCACCCTCACCGGCGGCATGTCCGGAATGCAGCTCCTGGGCTACTTCCTGCCCTCCCTGGCCCTGATCCTGGGCGACCAGAACATGCTCCAGCGCTTCGCCTCCGCCAAGGACGACACCGAGGCCAAGAAGTCCAACATCGGCATGTTCATCGGCGAGATCACCGTCATTGCCACCACGATTCTTGTCTGCGTCCAGGCCGCGAAGCTCTATCCCACCCTGGACGTTCCCTCCAACGTGATCTTCCAGGTTGCCGTGGACTACCTGCCCCTGGTCTTTGGTGCGATTCTGATGTGCGCCTGCATGGCTTTCATCGTCACCACGGCGGACAGCTATCTCCTGTCCTCCGCCACGAACCTGACCAATGACATTTACAGCAAGTACATCAACAAGAACGCCACAGACAAGCAGAAGATGACCGTCCTTCGGGGCACGATCCTCGTATTCAGCTTCCTGGCCGTGGCCCTCTCCCTGTACTTCCCCACCGTCCTGGCCCTCCAGATGACCGCCTACACCATGTACGGCGCCGCCATCACCCCGGCCATCCTCTTCGCCCTCTTCTCCAAGAAGGTAACGCCCGCCGCAGGCTTCACCGGCATCCTCGTCGGCGGTCTGGCCACCATCATCTGGACCCTCCTGAAAACCCCCGGCGGCATCCAGTGCGCCATCGTCGCCGTACCCGCCTCTGTCATTGCAATCCTCCTGGTCACCGCCGTCACCAAGGGCGACGAGGAGCACTCCCTTGAGGCGCTTTACAGCAACAAGTAAGTGCCTGCCTACGGGGGCCTCCGGCGGCCAGGGGCTCTGCCCCTGGACCCCGCCAGCCCTTTGAAAGGGGCTGGACCCCAAACTTTATCTGGGGCAAATTGTAACAATTTGCCCCAGAGGATAGGGTTTAGGTACTATAAGGCAAATCTGTGGGACCTTCCATGCAATGGAAGGTCCCACCTGCACAAAGCCGCGTTACCGTGCGGAAAACTCCCGTGTCCACCAGAGTATAGAGCGGTATGAAAGCTCTTTTCGCTTCCTTTTCTCTCGAGAAAAGGAAGCCGCCGGAGGCACAAAAAACAGAAAGGATGATGAACCATGGAAGACCCCCGCATCCGTAAATTTGCACAGTTCCTGATCCGCAGCGCCGTCGGCCTGGAGGCTGGCGAAAAAATCCTCATTGAGCTTCACGGCAGTGAAACCGTTCTTATGAAAGCCCTGGTGGAAGAGGCTTACGCTGTTGGCGGGAAGCCCTTTATCCACATTTTTGACTATGCCGTCGAAGGTGCTCTGGTTCAAGGAGTTGACGCTGAGCACATGGAGGAAATCGCCTCCTATGAGCTGACGCGTATGAAGGACATGGACGCCTATATCGACATCCGCGCTACACCCAACATCAGCGCCTGGCACAATGTCTCCGACGCCGCCCAAAAGCTCTACCGCCAATACTACTGGGGGCCTATCCACCTCGCCCAGCGCTGCAACCACACAAAGTGGTCCGTCCTCCGCTATCCCAACGACGCCATGGCCCAGCTGGCGGGCATGTCCACGGAGGAATACGAGGACTTCTACTTCAAAGCCTGCCTGGTGGACTACGACAAAATGGGACGCGCCATGAAGCCGCTGGAAGACCTGATCAACCGGACCGACAAAGTGCGCATCGTCGGACCCGGCACGGATCTGCGCTTCTCCATCAAGGGCATCGGCAGCTTCGGAATGCACGGAAACCGCAATATCCCCGACGGCGAGATCTACACCTCCCCCGTCCGGGACTCCGTGAACGGAACCATTCTCTACAATGTGGCCTCCCCCTACGACGGCTTCCTCTTCCGGGATGTATACCTGGAGTTCAGGGACGGCAAAATTGTAAAGGCCACCAGCAACAACACGCCCTATATGAACGAAATCTTCGACATCGACGAGGGCGCCCGCTATGTCGGCGAATTCGCCTTCGGCGTCAACCCCGTGATCACGAAGCCCATCGGCGACATCCTCTTCGATGAGAAAATCGCCGGCAGCTTCCACTTCACCCCCGGCAACTGCTACGACAATACCTCCAACGGCAACCACTCCGCCGTCCACTGGGACCTGATCCAGATCCAGACCCCCGAATACGGCGGCGGCGAGATCTACTTCGACGACGTGCTGATCCGCAAGGATGGCCTCTTCGTCCTCCCCGAGCTTCTGGACCTGAACCCGGACCGGCTTCTGGGTGAGTGAGAACGGGAGCTTTCAGCTCCATTTGCGGAGCCTGACGCCCAGGTCAGGACATTGCCATCGGTTATCATTTCATGATAATATAACAAAGAGTATTGAAGGAGGCCCGCTTAACTATGGACACTGTTGTGAACCGCCTGATCCGCTACGCGAAGGTTTTCAGTGAGAGCGACTACCACGCCCCCGCCGGGGCCCTGCCCAGCACCGCCTGCCAGTTCGACATGGCAAAGCTGCTGGTGGAGGAACTTCATGGCCTGGGCATCGCAAACGCCCGCGTTGACGAGCACTGCTACGTCTACGCCTCCATCGACGCCACCCCCGGCTGCGAGCACCTCCCCGCCGTCGGCCTCATCTCCCACATGGACACCACCCCCGACATGACCGGCAAGGACGTGAAGCCCCAGATCATCCACTACGAGGGCGGCGACATCGTCCTGAACGCGGAGAAGAACATCGTCATGGAGGCGGCCCAGTTCCCGGAGCTGCAAAAGTTCGTGGGCGAGGACCTGGTCTGCACCGACGGCACCACCCTCCTGGGCGCGGACGACAAGGCGGGCATCGCCATCATCCTCCAGGCCGTGGAGGAAATCCTGGCGGAGAAGGCGCCCCACGGCAAAATCTGCCTGGGCTTCACCCCCGACGAGGAGATCGGCCACGGCACCGACGGCTTTGACGTGAAGGGCTTCGGCGCGGACTTCGCCTACACCCTGGACGGCGGCGACATCAGCGACTACGAGTACGAGACCTTCAACGCCGCCAAGGCGGTGGTCACCATCCACGGATTCAGCATCCACCCCGGCACCTCCAAGGACAAGATGAAGAACGCCATTCTCATCGCCAACGAGTACAACGGCCTCCTGCCCCCCCTGGAGACCCCCGCCCACACCGAGGACTACCAGGGCTTCTTCCATCTCCAGGAGATCCACGGCAAGGCCGAGGAGGCCACCATGGAGTATATCATCCGGGACCACAGCATGGAGCGTTTCCAGCAGCGCAAGGCCGCTATGCAGGCCGCCGCGGAGCAGATCGACCGCCGCTACGGCCCCGGCACCGCCGTCGCCGATGTGAAGGACCAGTATTACAACATGTACGAAATCCTGAAGAACCACATGGAGATCGTGGCGCTTGCGGAGGAGGCCATGCGGGCGGCGGGCATCGAAGAGCCCACCCATTCCCCCATCCGCGGCGGCACGGACGGCTGTATGCTGACCTACAAGGGCCTCCTGTGCCCGAACCTCCCCAGCGCGGGCCACAACGCCCATGGGCGTTTTGAGTATGCGCCGGTGGAGTCTTTGAAGACGGGCGTGAAGACGGTGAAGCAGGTCCTGTCCCCGGCGCTGCTGGAGCGGGTGATTCTGAAAAAGGAAGGGTGAGTTCATGGACGCTATCTATCAGGCGCGGATTGACACGGTGCTGTCGGCCCTGGGAGAGATGGGCCTGGAGCAGATGATTGTGTCCGATCCGGACAGCATCTGGTATCTGACGGGCTACTATGTGTTTCCCTTTGAGCGTCTTTATGCGCTGTATCTCCGGCGCAACGGGGCCCACAAGCTGTTTTTGAACCGGATGTTCCCCGAGCCTCCCGCGGGCTGGGAGGCTGTGTGGCACACGGATACGGATGACGCCATCGCCATTCTGGCGGAGCAGGTGGACAAAGAGAAGCCTATGGGCATCGACAAGGAGTGGACGGCACGCTTCCTCCTGCCGCTGATGGAGCGGAACCCGGGGCGTTATGTCTTGGCGTCGAAGTGCGTGGACGACGCCCGTTCCTGCAAGGACGAGGCGGAGCGCGATTTGATGCGCACAGCCTCCAGAATCAACGACACGGTGATGGAGCGCGCGATTGCGCATTTCAAGGAGGGCATGACGGAGAAGGAAGCGGCGGATTTCATTGTGGCCCAGTACGCCGCGGAGGGCTGTGACGGCCTGGCCTTCGAACCGATTGTCTCCTACGGCCCCCACGCCGCCGATCCCCATCATGAACCGGATCAGACCCCCCTCAAAAAGGGCGACTGCATCGTAGTAGACATCGGAGGCCGCAAGGACCGCTATTGTTCGGACATGACGCGGACCTTCTTCTGTAAGGAAGCCCCCGAAGAGTACGCAAAAATCCACGACGTAGTTCGCGAAGCGAACGAGTTGGCGGAGCGCATGATAAAACCTGGCGTCCCCCTGAAAGACCTGGACGCCGCCGCCCGCGATCACATCACCAAGGCAGGCTACGGCGAATATTTCACCCACCGCCTGGGCCACTTCATCGGCCAGACGGAACACGAGCAGGGCGACGTAAGCGGCGCGACCCCGCTGACGGCGAAGCCGGGCATGATTTTCTCGATAGAACCCGGCGTATATCTCCCCAACAAGTTCGGCGTCCGCATCGAGGACCTGGTCCTCGTAACCGAAACCGGCTGCGAAATCCTGAACCGGGTGGATAAGCACTGGAAAACGGTGGGGTGACGCGGGGGGCTGCCAGCCGGGCTTCCGGCCTCCGGCGGCTTCCTTTTCTCGAGAGAAAAGGAAGCGAAAAGAGCTTTAATACCGCTCTACACTCTGGTGGGCACGAAAGCCTGTCACACGGTAACGCAGTGCGAAGCATGTGGGTCCTTCCATTAAAATGGAAGGACCCACAGATTTTTCTTATGAGAACGTAAAACGTAAAAAATTAAGTGGTCCTTACCTCGCTCCGAGGTAAGGACCACTTACGCAATTGCTTCGTTACCGTGTGACAGGCTAAAACGCCCAATGCACCATAGAGCGGTACTAAAAAGTTCTTTTTTCGGTTCCTTTTTTCTTTCAAGAAAAAAGGAACAACCCCCGCGCCCTGTTTACGTCCTGGCCTGGATCTTCGCCCCGCACTTCGGGCAGGTGATCTCGATCCGGCCTTTGCCGGTGGGGACGCGGCAGATGGCTTTGCAGTTCTTACAGGTGAAGTATTTGTGCTCCTTGTCGGCGTGGCGGGCTTTGGCGCTGCTGTGGCGGGTCTTCATGCGCCAGACGCAGTTTACCCATTTCTGGTTCTCCGCCTGACGCTTGGGGAGGTTTTTCGAGAACATCCGGTAGAAAATTATGAGCATCAGGGCCAGCAGGAGTCCTTCCAGGACTCTGGTGACAGTCAGGTTCTTGAGCGTCGCGGCCAGGATCATCTCCGCAATCCATATTGAAAAATATGTCAGGAACAGGGTGCGGTTCAGCTGGTCCATTCCGTTGCGGCCATACATAAAGCGGGCTATCGTATTTCCTATTTTTTGAAAAACGCTCATATTCTAAATTCTCCTTTGGCGGATGCCTTTGGCCTTTTTCTGTATTCTACTCGCACACAGTCCATCCGACAACCATTTTGCACCGAAATTTACAAAATGGTCATTTATTTTCTTTTTGTTCTATGCTATATTTTATTGTTGTTACAATAAATTAAAAAGGATGTGTACTCTGCCATGGCTAAAAAGCAATTCAAAGCGGAATCCAAGCGGCTCCTGGACCTCATGATCAACTCCATCTACACCCACAAGGAAATCTTTCTCCGCGAAATTATCTCCAACGCCTCTGACGCCTGCGACAAGCTCTGCTACCAGGCCCTTACCGACGACTCCGTGGGCATGAGCCGCGGGGACTTCAAAATCGAAATCACCGTCGACAAGGAGAATAGGATTCTTACTGTCTCCGACAACGGCATCGGCATGAATAAGGAAGACCTGGAAAATAACCTGGGCGTCATCGCCTCTTCCGGCTCCTATAAGTTCAAGCAGGAGGTGGGGGAGGACGCCAAGGACACCGACGTCATCGGTCAGTTCGGCGTGGGCTTCTACTCCGCTTTCATGGTTTCCGATCAGATTACCGTTGTCACAAAGAAGTATGGGGAGGAGGGAGGCTGGAAGTGGCAGTCCTCCGGAGCTGACGGGTACAGTATTTCCGCCTGCGAGAAGGAGACGGCGGGTACTGATATCATCATGCACATCAAGGAAAATACCGACGACGAGAATTACGGCGAATTCCTGGAGTCCTGGCGTTTGCAGGAGCTGGTGCGCAAATATTCCGACTATATCCGCTTCCCCATCCGTATGGAGGTCTCCAAGACCAGGAAAAAAGACGACTCCCCTGACGACCAGCCCGAGTACGAAACCTACAGTGAAGTCGAAACCCTCAACTCCATGGTCCCCATCTGGCAGCGCTCCAAAAATGACGTGACCGAGGACGAGTACAACAAGTTCTACCGTGACAAGTTCCGGGATTACACCAACCCTCAGAAGGTCATTTCCGTCTCCGTGGAGGGCACGATTACCTATAAGGCGCTGCTTTTCATCCCAGGCGCAGCCCCCTTCGATTACTACACCAAAGACTATGAAAAGGGCCTCCAGCTCTATTCCAACGGCGTCCTGATCATGGACAAGTGCGCCGATCTCCTGCCGGATCATTTCAGATTTGTCCGCGGCGTGGTGGATTCTCCGGATCTGAGCCTGAATATTTCCAGAGAAATGCTCCAGCACGACCGCCAGCTCAAGGTGATCGCCAACAATCTGGAGAAAAAGATCAAGAGCGAACTTCTCAAACTCCTGACAGAAGACCGCGCGGCCTACGAGACGTTCTGGAAGAATTTCGGCCGTCAGCTCAAATACGGCCTGGTTTCCGAATACGGACGCCACAAGGATCTCCTTCAGGATCTGATTCTCTTCTATTCCTCCACCGAGAAAAAACCCGTCACATTAGAAGATTATGTCAACCGCGCCCCAGAGGATCAAAAGTATATCTACTACGCCGCCGGAGAAACCCCGGACAAGATCGACAAGCTCCCCCAGACCGAGCTTCTCAAGGAGAAGAACACAGAAATCCTCTATTTCACCGAAGAAGTAGACGAATTCTGCGCCCAAACGCTCCACGCCTACAAGGAAAAGGAATTCCGCTCCGTTCTGGATCAGGAGCTGGAGGAAGGCGACGAAAAGAAGGCCGAAGAAACCGCCGAAGCCCACAAAGACACGTTCGACTTCGTAAAAGAAACCCTGGGCGACAAGGTAAAGGAGGTCCGCGCCTCCGTCAGGCTGAAATCCCACCCCGTCTGCCTCACCGCCGGCGAAGGTCTGAGCTTCGAGATGGAAAAATACTTCCAAACCGTCCAACCCGACACCCCCATCAAAGCCGACCGCATCCTCGAACTGAACGCCAACCACCCCGTCTTCCAAGCCCTGGAAACCGCCGTCACCGAAAACCCCGAAAAAGCCAAAGACTACGCCGAACTCCTCTACAACCAGGCCCTCCTCATCGCGGGCCTCCCCCTGGAAGATCCCTCCGCCTACACCGACCTCGTGTGCAAGCTGATGGCCTGAGCCTACGGGGGCCCCCGCGGGGGACGGGGGGCCTCCGGCGGCCAGGGGCTTTGCCCCTGGACCCCACCAGGGAGGCAAGCGCCTCCCTGGACCCTGGCAGATCAGTCCTCTTTTGTGGTGCGGTGGTGGGTGAAAGATTTATTATCATTTACAAACTGTTTACAGAGAAAACACACTTTTGCAAAAAATATCGGGTATTTTAATAATCAGCAGCGGGTACTCCCAGCCCGATGCGTTTTCTCCCTCCTAAAACACACGCCAAAGGGGACCACGGTTCTGTGGTCCCCTTTGGCGTTCCCTATTAGAAGCAGAGCTTACAAAATCAAAACTGATCTGCCAGGGTCCAGGGAGGTGCACACCTCCCTGGTGGAGAATCCAAGGAGGCTTTGCCTCCTTGGCCGCCGGAGGCCCCCCGTCCTTCGTCCCCCGTATTCACAGGAACTTCCGGCTCTCCGCTACTGCAAGTTCGTCGCAGCGGTTGTTGTGTTCGTTTTCCGCGTGGCCTTTGACCCAGTGGCAGCGGAGGGTGTGGAGGTCGCAGAGGGTTAGGAGGCGGTCCCAGAGGTCGGGGTTTAGGGCGGGCTTTTTGTCGCTTTTGATCCAGTTGCGCTTTTTCCAGGTTCGGGCCCAGCCTTTTTCCAGGGCGTCTATCACATACTTTGAGTCTGACCAGAGGTCTACAATGCAGGGCTCCTTTAGCTGTGACAGGGCTTCTATAACCGCTGTCAGCTCCATGCGGTTGTTTGTTGTCTTGGCTTCGCCGCCGGACAGCTCTTTTTTGTGCTCTCCGTACATCAGAATCGCGCCCCAGCCGCCGGGGCCTGGGTTGCCGGAACAGGCGCCGTCGGTGTAGATCGTTACTGTCTTCATTCCGTCTCTCCGCTCTCGGGCGTTACGGCTTCCGCCGTTTCCGCCTGGAGGTCTGCCGCCTCTTCCTGGGACTCCGATTGGGTGGCGGTGCCGTCCTTCTCCGTCAGGGCCATGGAGATAACCTGATCGCCCTCTTCTTTGAAGCGCATTACAATTACGCCTTGGGTGGCACGGCCTGCGGAGCGGATGTTTTCTACTGCTGTGCGGATCAAAATGCCGCTTTGGGTTACAAGAAGAAGGTCTTCTGTGCCGTCTACCACCTTGATGCCCACTACGTTGCCCGTTTTTTCTGTGATCATATAATTTTTGATGCCCTGAACGCCGCGGTTGGTCACGCGGTATTCCTCTACGGGCGTGCGCTTACCGAAGCCTTTTTCCGTAATGGAGAGGACCTCGTGATCCGCTTTCGCTCTGGCGGCTCCTACTACGTAGTCGCCCTCCCGGAGTCTGATGCCCCGAACGCCTACAGCGTCGCGGCCCATGGGGCGCACATCGTTCTCGTCGAAGCATACCGCCATGCCCTCGTGAGTAGCGATCAGAATCTTCTGACTGCCGTCCGTTTCCCGGACTGTGATCAGGCGGTCACCCTCGTCCATGCGCAGGGCGCGGATGCCGTTGTTGCGCAGGTTCTTCAAGGTGTTCGCCGGGAGGCGCTTCACGGTGCCGTTCCGCGTCACCATGAAGAGGAAGCGGCCATCGTCGTCAATGGAACGGGTGTGGATCATAGTCTGGACCCGCTCACCCTGCTCCACTTGCAGGATGTTCACGATGTTGGTCCCCTTGGCCGTCTTGCCGGAGAGGGGGATCTGGTAGCCCTTCTTCCGGTAGACCTTGCCGGTGTCAGTGAAGAAGAGGAGGTAATCGTGAGTGGAGGCGGTAAAGACGTCCGCTACCGCGTCCTCCTCGCGGGTGGTCATGCTCCTGCGGCCCTGACCGCCCTTGGATTGGGCCGCGTACTCCGTCACGGGGGTGCGCTTAATATAGCCCGCCTGGGTGAGGGTGAAAACGCATTGTTCTTCTTCGATCAGGTCTTCAATGTCGATTTCATCCTCCACGTCCTGAATCTCCGTCATGCGGTCGTCGCCGTACTTGTCGGAGATAGCGGTCAGCTCTTCTTTCAGGATCTGACGGACAAGGCCCTCGTCGGTGAGGACGCGGTTGTAGTACGCGATTTTCTCTTCCAGCTCCTTGTACTCGTTCTCCAGCTTTTCCCGGTTCAGGCCCTGGAGGGCGATCAGGCGCATGTCGCAGATGGCCTGGGCCTGCACGTCGTCCAGATTGAAGCGGGCCATGAGGTTATCTTTGGCGTTGTCGTAGCTGGTGCGGATGATTTTGATCACTTCGTCAATGTTGTCCTGGGCGATCAGCAGGCCCTCCAGCAGGTGGGCGCGCTCCTGGGCTTTGCGCAGGTCGTAGCGGGTCCGGCGGACGATCACGGACTCCTGGTGGGCAATGTACTCGTCCAGAATGTGCCGCAGGGACAGAATCTTCGGCTGCAACTTGCCCTCGACTTCCACCAGGGCCAGCATATTGATCGCAAACGTCGTTTGCAGCTGGGTCTGGGAGAAGAGGCGGTTCAGGACCACCTGGGGATTGGCGTCCCGCTTCAATTCGATGACGATCCGCATACCGTTCCGGTCAGACTCGTCCCGGATATCGGAAATGCCCTCCAGGCGCTTGTCCTCCACCTGGTCCGCCATGTTCTTAATCAACATCCGCTTGTTGACCTGGTAGGGAATTTCGGTGATGATGATCCGGGTTCGGTCCTTCCCAAATTCCTCAAACTCATGCCGGGCGCGGATCGTCACCCGGCCCCGTCCGGTGGCATAAGCGGCACGGATGCCGGATCGGCCCATAATAATAGCCTTCGTCGGAAAATCCGGCCCCTGGATATGCCGCATCAGATCAGACATATCGGCGTTGGGATCGTCCAGAACGCAGATCACCGCGCCGATAACCTCCCGCAGGTTATGAGGCGGAATATTCGTCGCCATACCAACGGCAATGCCGCTGGACCCGTTCACAAGCAGGTTAGGGAACCGGGAGGGGAGGACCTTGGGCTCTTTCCGCGTCTCGTCGAAGTTAGGGTCCCAGTCCACCGTCTCCTTGTCGATTTCCCGAAGCATCTCGTCGGAAATCCGTGCCAGCCGCGCCTCCGTATAACGGTAAGCCGCAGGCGGATCGCCGTCCACGGAACCAAAGTTGCCGTGCCCGTCGATCAGCATATAGCGCATGGAGAAATCCTGAGCCAGGCGGACCAGAGCGTCGTACACAGAGGCGTCGCCGTGGGGATGATACCGGCCCAGCACATCGCCGACAGCGGTAGCGCACTTCCGGAACGCATGGTCGTAGGTCAGGTTGTCCTCGTACATGGCGTACAGAATCCGCCTGTGAACGGGCTTCAAACCGTCCCGCACATCCGGCAGTGCACGGCCTACAATGACACTCATGGCGTATTCAATGTACGATTTCTCCATCTCCGGAACCAGAGACGACTCCACAATCTTTTGCTCCGGGTAACGGATTTCTTCGGGATCATACTGAGGTTTCTTACTCATTTACTTCCTCCTTGTTTACGGGGGGCCTCCGGCGGCCAGCTTTTCTTGAAAGAAAAGCTGGGCAAAAGAACTTTAACTAGGGCAAAACCTTGTTTTGCCCTGGATCTTTTTTAGAATTCTTCCTTTAGCCAGTCCATGCCGGGGTAGGGTTCGCAGGTGTGAATGTACCACTCGACGCATTTTGCGGCCAAATCACGGTCGCGCATGGTGCATTTCATGGGGAACACGGATTGACTGTCGCTGGGCTCGATGGGGGCTTCTTCGTCGGAATCCAGGAAAGCGGGGTCGAAGCAGGCCCAGGCAGTTTCCGCCTCCGCGTCCCAGATTTGCAGGAAAATCAGGTCGGGGTTAGACTCCAGGGTCAAGTAACCCTCCTCGTTTTCCTCGTCCGGCGCAAGAAATACGCTCATATACTCCCCGCTGCGCACCTTCTCCACAATATCCCGGCACCCCGCCTCGGAGATATCCTCGATTTCCAACCCAGGAAGCGCCCCACGGCAGGCCGTCTGAATCTTAATCTCCCCCGGCATCTCCGGCACATCACTTTTCCTAATAATTTCTTCCATATCAGACACCCTTTCAATTCCCGCGGCAAAATGACATTTTGCCGCCAGATAAAGTTTAGGGTCCAGCCCTTTTCAAAGGGCTGGTGGGGTCCAGGGGCAAAGCCCCTGGCCGCCGGAGGCCCCCCGCAGGATCAATAATCCAGGTTCACCACGTACTTTGCGTTCTTCTCGATGAACTCCTTACGCGGTTCGACTTTCTCTCCCATCAAAATGGTGAACGTCTCATCGGCCTTCACAGCGTCGTCGAGGGTGATGCGGCGCAGGGTCCGGGTTTCCGGGTCCATGGTGGTTTCCCAGAGTTCCTGGGGGTTCATTTCACCCAGGCCCTTGAAGCGGCTGATGTCTACTTTGGCGTTGGGGTTGTCGCCGCGCATTTCGCGCGCGATGCGCTCTCGCTCTATTTCGTCGTAGGCGACGCGGGTGGTCTTGCCTCTTGTCAGCTTGAACAGGGGGGGAACGGCGGAGTAGACATAACCGTTTTCTACCAGAGGCCGCATGAAACGGAAGAAGAAGGTCAGCAGAAGGGTCCGGATGTGGGAGCCGTCTACGTCGGCATCGGCCATGATGATGACCTTGTGATAGCGCAGCTTCGCCGCGTCGAATTCCTCTCCGATACCCGCGCCCAGGGCGGTAATCACCGGCTGGAGCTTGTCGTTTCCGTAAACCTTATCCGCCCTGGCCTTCTCCACGTTCAGCATCTTGCCCCAGAGGGGGAGAATCGCCTGGAAGCGGGAATCGCGGCCCTGGGTGGCGGAGCCGCCTGCGGAGTCGCCCTCGACGATGTAGATTTCCGTCAGCTCCGGGTTGTTCTCGTTGCAGTCCCTGAGCTTATCCGGCATGGCGGCGCCGCCTAGGGCGGTCTTGCGGCGGATGGATTCTCTGGCCTTCTTTGCGGCCTCCCGGGCGCGGTTGGCCGTCAGGGCCTTGTCCAGAATCATACGGCCCACCTGGGGATTCTCCTCCAGGAAGATCTCCAGCTTATTCGCTACGATATTGTTCACCAGGGTCCGGATCTCGGAGTTGCCCAGCTTCGTTTTTGTCTGGCCCTCGAACTGGGCCTCCGTCAGCTTCACGGAAATGACGCAGGTCAAGCCCTCCCGGCAGTCCTCGCCGGACACCTTCTCGTCGTCCTTGAGCATCTTGATCTTCTTGCCATAGGCGTTCAACACCGTCGTCAGCGCCCGCCGGAGGCCCTCCTCGTGCATACCGCCCTCGTGGGTGTGGACGTTGTTGGCGAAGGAGAGGATCGTCTCGTTATAGCCGTCGTTGTACTGCATGGCCACCTCGGCCATGGCGTCCTCCTTCTGGCCGGACATGTAGATTACGTCGCTGTGCAGCGCGTCCTTGTTCCGGTTCAGCCAGGTGACGAATTCCCGGATGCCGCCCTCGAAGCACATGGAGTCCTCCTGCTCCTTCCCGGCGCGGAGGTCCACGGTCCGGATACGGAGGCCCGCGTTCAGAAACGCCTCTTCACGCATCCGCGTGTGCAGGATATCGTAGTCGAAGACGGTATCCTCGAACATTTCCGGATCGGGCTTGAAGGTGACGGTAGTTCCCGTATGATCAGAGGTCCCCACAACGGTAATGTCCTGGGTCACCTGCCCGCGGGCGAATTTCATCTCATAGATTTTCCCGTCTCGGTGAACCTGGACCTCCAGCCATTCGCTGAGGGCGTTCACCACCGACGCGCCCACGCCGTGGAGTCCGCCGGAGACTTTGTAACCCCCGCCGCCGAACTTGCCGCCAGCGTGCAGCACGGTATAGACCACTTCCAGCGCCGGTTTCCCCGTCTGCGCCTGGATGTCCACAGGAATCCCCCGCCCGTCGTCCACGACAGTGACGGTATTCCCCTCGTTGATCTGCACCAGGATATTCTGGCAGTACCCCGCCAAAGCCTCGTCGATGGCGTTGTCTACGATCTCATAGACGAGGTGGTGGAGCCCGGCGGCAGAGGTGGTACCGATATACATACCGGGCCGTTTCCGCACGGCCTCCAGACCTTCCAGCACCTGAATTTCGGAAGCGTCATACTCATTCGCCGCGTCGACGGCAGTAGATTGCAGAATCTCACGATCTGTCATAACAAAACTCCTTTACGGAAGAACTCAAAAAAGGAACCAGACCCCTTGCACGGCAACAGATCCACCCCTCCAAATCAAAAACAAAACAGGCACATCATACCTCAAATAATTATAACACAAACGCCCCGAAATTGCAGTAAAAAAATGAAGAAAAATACCACAAAAAAACCCAAAAATCTGACACTAAAAACGTCAACCCGACAGCCTTGTGGTGCCTGCATACGAAGGGCCTCCGGCGGCTTCCTTTTCTCGAGAGAAAAGGAAGCGAAAAGAGCTTTCATACCGCTCTATACTCTGGCAGTCACGAAAGCCTGTCACACGGTAACCGAGTGCCTGCGTGCGGAACCTTTCAGGTCCCGCATGGGGTATTTTACGCGATATTCAAGGCTGCCTGGGCTGCAAACCGTAGGGGCCGCCGCCTGCCAGCCGGGCTTCCGGCCTCGGCGGCCCGTCCTCCGCACCCACCTGATATGCACCCCGTAGGAGCGGACCTCTGTGTCCGCTCTTCCCCTGCGCCCACCGCACCTCCAAGCCGTTCACTCACCCTCAGCCCGCCTTTGCAGCGTCGCCGGACTGAACTGGCTCAGATACACAATCTGCCTATGATACGGATGGTCACACACCACAAACGTCTGCGGAAGCGCCCCGGAGACATCCAGCACAACGCCCTCCTGCTCCGCCTTTGCTAAATACTCCCGCGTCCGCTTCTCATAGCTGCACTTATCCAAATCAAAGATCCCGATAATCCTCCGATCCGGTATCATCTCATTTTGTCCCAGGTGCAGATACATTCCAATTCTCCTTAAAAAGGTTCCCCATATATGTAAACCATATATGCTTCATCACACTTTTCTGGTAGTCCCGGTTATTCTCATTGAAATACGTATGATTCCTGCTGCCAATACACTTTGCTAAAAAGGGCGTCCCATCCATATCTGCCTTTTCCATAATAAACAAGCGTCCGCCGTCTCCCTCCCAGTATAGGATCAGACCCCAATCCCCATTGAGCCACATCGTTTCAACCATTCCGGATTTTATCAGTGCCCCGTCCGAGTGCCGCTCAACCACTGCGAGAACCTCCGGATCATCCGGCGGAAATACCTTTCCAAATTCATTCTCAGCGAAAAGCGTCTTTACAGCTTCACACTCCAGAAGTTCATCCAAAAGTTTCATATCTTCTGTGCTGATTTCAATTTCAGGCTCTTCCCGCAAAATTTCGTCCTTAGAGGTCGAAACAATAACAGACTCACTCGAGTAAGACTGCGTCTCCAACCCCGCAAACAGCGCAAGAAGCGCCATAAAAATCCAGCACAGGTATTTTTTATAATTCTCTCTCATAGAATCGTACCATGTTCCACTTGAAACACCTTCCCGCCCAGCATCTGGGACAAACGGTCCTCCTCACAGCAGGTGATAAAGACCTGCCCGCCGGAAATCCGGTTCAGCACAAAATCCTGCCGCCTTTGATCCAGCTCGCTGAGCACGTCGTCCAGAAGCAATATGGGGTACACCCCGCCGTCGGCCTGATAGATCTCACGCTCCGCCAGCTTTAACGCCAGCGCCGCCGTCCGGGTCTGCCCCTGGGAGGAATAGGATTTCGCCTCCCGCCCGTCGATTTCTACGATCAAATCGTCCTTGTGGGGCCCCGACAGGCAGCTTCGTGACGCCAGCTCCGCCGCCTCGTGGCTCTCCATGTGCCGCCGCAGGTCTTCCATCAATTCCTCCGCCCCCGCGTTGGTGTCCCGGACGGAGGAAACGGTCTGATACCGCAGCGTCAGCGCCTCCCGTCCTCCGGAGCACTCCCGGTGATGCACCGCCGCATACTCCGTCAATTGCCCGATAAACCAGGCGCGGTAATGGACCAGCGCCGCGCCGTAGAAGATCATCTGGCTGTTGAACTCGGGAAGGGTCTGCAAGAACTCCGGGTGCTTCTCCGCGTCCCGGAGAATGCGGGTTTTCTGCTCCTGGGCGCGGTGGTATTTCGCCAGCGCCGCCGCGTAGCGCGGACGGAGCTGGCAGAGGGCGTTATCCAGAAATTTCCTCCGGACAGAGGCTCCCTCCCGAATCAGAAACAGGTCTTCCGGACGGAACAGGACGGTGTGATAGACCTCGCTGAGGGCCGCGTTGGTCTTCGCGGGCACCTGGTTCACAAACAGACGCCGCCGCCGTTCACGGGACAGCTCCGCCCGCACCTGGTATTTCCGTTCCCGGCCCTGGAGAAAGGCCGTCAGCACGGCCTCCTGCCGCTCGAAACCGATCAGCTCCCGGTCCGTCCGGGTCCGGGGGGAACGGCCGCAGGAGAGATACGCGACGGCCTCCAGCAGGTTCGTCTTCCCCTGGGCGTTTTCACCCCAGATCACGTTGCACTGGGGGTGGAAGTCCACCGCCTGCATTCTGTAGTTCCGAAAGCCCTCCAGCTCCAGCCGTTCAACCCACATACGTGACCGTCAGCCTCCAGCCGCCGAAAGCTGCCTCGTCTCCGGGGCGCAGTTTCTTTCCCCGCTGGGTGCAGATTTCCCCGTTTACCTGGGCTTCGCCGTTCTGGATGCGCTCTTTGGCCTCGCCGCCGGTCTCCACCAGGCCCGCCAGTTTCAGCAGGTCCTGGAGCTTAATATATTCCGTGTGAATCTCAATCGTTTTTTGTTTCATAACTGCATTTTTCCCACTTTTTTCCCGGTTAAAACGGGTCTGTCAGTTCGCTTTCAGGCGGACGGGAAGGACCATGTACAAAAATTTCTCCTCGCCCTCCACCGGCACGATCACCGCCGGGGACACGCTGGTATTCAGCTCGATCCGCACGCTGTCCGCCGGAGCGTAGCGCAGGGCCTCCATCAGATAGCGGTTGTTGAAGCCGATCTCCAGCCCGCCGCCGTCCCCGTCCACGGGGCACACGTCCTTGGCGTCGCCCGTGGCGGTCTTCGCCGCCAGAAGGACCTTGTCGTGGTCAAACAGGCAGCGGATGGGGCTTTTCAGCTTTTCGGAAATGACCGTAGACACCCGGTCGATGCTGCTGATCAGGGCGCGGGTGTCCGCCACCACGGTGATGGGGTTCTTTCTGGGGATGGCGCTGCGGTAGTCCAGGAATTCGCCCTCCAGACGGCGGCAAATCAGGTTCGTGCTGCCGATGGTGAACTGGATGTGCCGCTTGCCCAGGGTGATCTCGGCGTCGTTCTCGTCGTCCTTGCAGATGTTCTTGACCTCGCCCAGGGCGGAGCCGGGGGCCACGAAGGAGAAGGGCCCGCCGTCCATCTTTTCAAGAGGCTCCCGCCGGACCGCCAGCCGGAAGCCGTCGACGGCGACCATGGTCAAAGCACCGTCTCCGATCTCGAACAGGGCGCCCGTGTGGACGGGACGGCTCTCGTTGGTGGACACGGCGAAGGAAACCTGCTCGATCATCTCCTTTAGGGTCCTCTGCTGGACAGAGACGCCGTATTCGTCCTCCACCTCGGGCAGGTCGGGGTACTCCTCCGCGGCCAGGCCCTGGATCTTGATGTCGGCGTCGCCGCAGGTGAGGCGGACCATGAGGCGGTCGTCGCCGTGGAAGCTGATCACGTCGTCGGGCATGTTGGACACCACGTCGCTGAACAGTCCGGTGGGGAGGACGATCTCGCCCGGCTCGACCACGTTCACGTCCAGCTTCGTTTGGATGCCGGTCTGCATGTTGTAGCCGGAGACGGTGAGGGACTCCGTGTCCGCCCGGAGCAGCAGCCCTTCCAGGGCGGGGATGGAGCTTTTCTGGGCCACGGCCTTTCTGGCTACGGTGATGGCATTTTTCAGCAGCGCTTTTTCGCAGGTAAATTGAAGCATAGAAATGACCTCCATATTGATTGGCGTTCAGGCGTTCATTTGTGACAGGGGGCGTTTTATTCATCCAGCCTGCATATTCAAATTTTTCTGCATAAATATGCAGGCGCTTGCATAGTATTCAAAGGCACCGGTCCGCCGGAAATTTTCGCGGCGGCGCGGAATGAATACAATCTGTAATTTTGCCGTTTCTGGGCAAGAAGTGAAAATTTCCAGCGAAGATCCCCGTTTTTTAAAGAAAAAAGAAATTTCTTTTAGCGATAGTAGCCGTAGGGAAAAATTTTGTGGAAAAGTGGAAAAAGTCCTGAATTTGCAAGGCTTTCCTTCTCCGCAGGGGATGGTGGAGAAAAAAGGTGGTTTTCCCCGCGTTCCGACAGGGAACATTTTTTTAACACTGTCTTTTTCCTTTTCCCCATGAAACCGTGGAAAAGAAAGGGCTCAGTGTTTGGAGTTGATATTGGTTTTCAGTTCCTTCACCGTCTCGGCAAAGGCGGGATCGTTTTTCATTTTTTTCTCCACCTGCTGAATAGAGTAGGCGATGGTTGCATGGTCCCGATTGCCGAAAAGACGGCCGATGTTGTCCTGAGACAGGTTTGTCATGCTGCGGATCAGGTAGATGGCCACCTGGCGGGCGGCCACGGCGGCCCGGTTCCGCTGCTGACCGCGGACCACGGATTCCTCCACGTGGTAGTAGCGGCTGACGTAGTTGAGGATGGTTTCCGGGGTGGGGATGTACTCGTTTTCGCTCTTGAGGATGTCCTGCATGGCCCGGGACACGGTTTCCTCGTTGGTTTCGCTGCCCAGGAGCTGCTTGTAGGCCATGATTTTATTGATGGTGCCCTCCAGCTGCCGGACGTTGGCGGTGATGTTGTCGGCGATGTAGAAGGCGATCTTATCGGGAAGGTCCAGCCCCAGAAGGGCGCACTTCGTGCGGATGATGGCAAGGCGGGTCTCGAAGTCCGGCGGGGCCACGTCCACCAGGAGGCCCCACTCGAAGCGGGTCCGCAGGCGGTCCTCCAGCTGGGTCATCTCAGAGGGGGGGCGGTCGGAGGTGAGCACAATCTGACGGCCCGACTCATAAAGTGTGTTGAAGGTATGGAAGAATTCTTCCTGGGTCTGTTTGCGGCCCGCGATGAACTGCACGTCGTCCACCAGAAGAAGGTCCGCCTGGCGGTATTTTTCCCGCATTTCGGCGGTGGTGCCCTCCCGGATGGCCTCGACAAGCTCGTTGGTGAGGTCGTCGCCCTTGACGTAGGCGATTTTCGACTTGGGGTCGTTTTTGCGGATCACGTTGGCGATGGCGTAGATGAGGTGGGTTTTGCCAAGGCCGGAGTCGCCGTAGATGAGGAGGGGGTTATAGTTCTGGGCGGGGTGCTCGGCCACGGACTGGGAGGCGGCGTAGGCCAGCTTGTTGGAGGGGCCCACGACGAAGGTTTCAAAGGTGAATTCAGCGGAGGTGAAGCGGTCCGTCTGCCGGGGCGCGGAGGCGCTGCCCTGGAACTCCGCCAGGCCGGGGGCGTCGAGAATTTTGATCTCGAAGTCCATGGAGAAGATGTCATGGAGAGAGGTTCGGATGTTGTTGAGGAAAAGGGATTCGATGTAGCCCTTTTTGAAATCATTTGGGCAGAAAAGAAAGCAGGTACTCCCTCGGATGTCCACGATGCTGAGTTCATCGAACCAGGTAGAGATAGTGGTTTCCGAGAGGGTGCCGCGCAGCTGCCGCAAGACATTTTCCCATATATCGGTTACGGAATTCAATGCAATGCACCTCTCTTTTTAAGTTGTATATAAACCCTCTTTAGTATAGCAAAAAATTGGGTTGTTGACAATAGTTTATTATTAAATGTATGTGGGAATTAAGAAGGTTTTTTGGAGGTACGTTCTCGGAGGTACGTTTTTGGAATTGCGTTTCCTGGGATGCGTTTCCGGAAGTGCGGAGGGCGCGGGGGAAGGGCCGCCGAGGGCGGCGGCCCCTACGGATGCACCTTGGTGGAAGGAAGAAAGAAGCACAAGCCAACGACACACACCGCAGAGCGGCAGCGGCTGGTAGAAGCAGGCCAAATCAGTGTGCGCAAACGACCCCCCAGGCACCCCCGAAACGCGAGTAATACCCACATCAACCCAGGGCACCGCTTCGCGTAAACGTCTTTTTCTCTTTTGGACCGTCCACGGCCCGTTTTCTCTTTTTCTCCGGGAGAAAAAGAGAAAACGGGGGGTGGAGTGGGACCAGCTATCCCAATAGCTGTCCTTTTGGTAGGAGAATAGAGAAAATAGAATTTTTTGTTGACATATTTTGAATCCATGTGCTATACTAAACCATGCGTCAAAATGTTTGCCGCTCTGCCCGGATGGGCAGTGTTGGGAATAGCGCCGCGCCTGCGGTGCAAGTAAGGACAGGAGGTGTCTGAGAGATGGCAACAAAGCGTACCTACCAGCCGAAGAAGCTCCATGGACAGAAGGTCCACGGCTTCCGCAAGAGAATGGCCACCGCCAACGGCCGCAAGGTCCTGGCCCGCCGTCGTGCCAAAGGCCGTGCGCGCCTCTCCTATTGATCTGCGAATGGGGGGAGACACTTGAACAGGGGTCCTGTAGGGGCGGCGGGAATTCTTGAATTCCTCCGTCCCTCGTGTCAGTGTGGAGTTTGCCTATGAAGCCAGCCGTAACCTTGAAAAAGAACCACGAGTTCCGCAGGATGTACCAGAAGGGGGCCTCCGCCGTGGGAGGCAGCATGGTGGTCTACTGCCGCCGGAACCGCCTGGACCATAACCGGGTGGGCTTCACCGTCTCCGTGAAGATCGGAAACGCCGTGAAGCGGAACCGCGCCCGGCGGCGTCTGCGGGAGGTCTACCGCCTCAACGCGGACAGGCTTCGCCAGGGCTGGGACTTCGTGATCGTCGCCCGGGGACGGACCGGGGGCGTGGCCTGGCAGGAGCTGAACGACACCTTCCTGCGCCTTTGCAGGAAGCTCAAAGTCTTGGAGGACAAGCCGTGAAACGGATTCTGATCGCCCTGGTCCGCTTTTACCAGCGGGAAATTTCTCCCGCCCGGCCCAGGTGCTGCAACTATATCCCCACCTGCTCCCAGTACGCCCTGGAGGCCCTGGAGAAGTACGGCGCTGTCAAAGGGAGCTGTCTGGCCTTCCGGCGGATTCTCCGCTGCAACCCCTTTCACAAGGGCGGGTATGACCCTGTGCCCTGAGCGTCTCCCTGAGATACGCAGTTATTAGGAGAAACGGCGGCGTGCCGTTGCGCCGCCGCGCTCCGAGGAATCGGAGTACCCTTTTCCCGTTCTCCGCGGGGCGGAGACACCAGAGGGCTTTCGGCAGGCCGATCCCTCTGGACCTCAATCTGGAGGATTTTTTTATGTTTTCATCCATTGGATACATCATTTGTATCCCCTTCGCCTGGCTGCTGCGGCTGTTCTACAACATGACCAGTTCCTACGGCATGGCCATCATCCTCTTCACGCTGGTGATCAAGCTCCTGATGCTTCCCTTCCAGCTGAAATCGAAGAAGAGCATGATCCGCATGAACCGTATGTCCGGGAGGATGCAGGAGCTGCAAAAGAAGTACGCCAACAACCAGGCGAAGCTGGGCGAGGAAATGCAGAAGCTCTACGCCGAAGAGGGGATCAACCCCATGTCCGGCTGTCTCTGGAGCTTCCTGCCCCTGCCCATCCTGATCGCGCTGTACTCCATCCTGCGCCAGCCCATCACCCACTTCATGATGCTCTCCGGCGAGGTGGTGCAGAAGATGGTGGACGCGGTGTCCGCCGCGGGCGTCAACATGGCGTCCATCGTGCAGATCCGGGACGGCGCGGTCGTTGTCGAGGACGGCATTACCAAGCTCCTGCCCACGGGGCAGATCAACCTCGTCAACGTGATCTCCTCCCAGATGCCCGAGCTGGGCAACAGTGTGGAGGGCTGGATCAACGTCAACTACAACTTCCTGGGTCTGAACATGGCCGAGAACCCCTGGAACGCCGTCACCAATTTCAGCTTTTCCTGGGCGGCCATCGGCCTGATCCTGATCCCCATCCTGGCCGGCGCGTCCCAGATGCTTCTGACCAAGATCACCACCGCCCAGCAGCCCAAGACCGATGCCACCGCTGCCTCCAATCGGATGCTCATGTGGATGCCCCTGTTCTCGGTCTACATCGCCTTCACGATGCCCTCTGCCCTGGGCGTATACTGGATTGCCCAGAGCGTTTTCGCGGCGGTGCAGGAGTTCATTCTGGGCAATTTCTTCAACAAGCGCATGGAGGAAGAGGAGAACGCCCGCTATGAGGCCCGCCAGGCCGACCGGAAGCGCCGCATGGAGGAGGCCAAGGTGCTCCAGGAGCAGCAGCGCCAGCAGGCCGTCCAGAAGCAGTCTTTGAAGGAGAAGCGCCGCGCGGCCCAGGAGGCCAAGGCGGAGAAGGCCAAAAAGGCCGGAAGCAGTACAACAGAGGCAGGCCGCGTAGGCGACCGGCCCTACGCCCGGGGACGGGCGTACAAAGCGGACCGTTATGACGAAGAAAAGAGTGAGGAAACGCCATGAGAGCGTATATTGATGTAACGGGAAAGAACCAGGAGGACGCCACCAAAAAGGCCCTGGCCCAGCTGGGTCTGGACCGGGACGACGTTTCCGTGGAAGTCCTGGAGCGGGAGAAGTCCGGCTTCCTGGGCTTCGGCAGCAGCCCCGCCAAGGTCCGGGTTTACTACGGACCCGAGGAGGAGGAACCCAAGCCCGCTCCGATTCCCACTCCCGCAAGAGAGCCTGAGAAAAAGGCGGAGCCCGCCGCAAAGCAGCCGGAACGGCCTGCGGCAGAGGAAGAGCGGGAGAAGGAGAAAAAGCCTCAGCCGGAGAAGAAGCCCGACAGAAAACCGGACCGTCCCAAGAAGGACCGCCAGCCCGAGAAGCAGCCGGAAAAGAAGCGTCCCGCCCCCCAGGAGAAGAAGGAGCCCGCTCCCGTTGAAGAGCAGCCCGCCCCCGTCCAGGACCTGGGCGAGGAAGTGGACGACGAGAAGGCCCAGGCCATCAAGACCTTCCTGACTGGCCTCCTGGATCACATGGAGTGCCCCGCGGAAGTCCTGGTCTACCTCCCCGAGAAGGGCCGCTACAAGGTCATCCTGAAAGGCCAGGGCCTGGGCGCCCTCATCGGACGCCGCGGCGAAACCCTGGACGCCATCCAGCAGCTCACCAGCTACGCGGTCAACCGCACCGGCGTCCGCGTCCGCGTCCAGCTCGACGCCGAGAACTACCGCGAAAAGCGCGAGCAAAGCCTCCGCCATCTGGCCCGGAAAGTCGCCGGAAAAGTCGTCCGCTACCGCCGCAGCGTCACCCTGGAACCCATGAACGCCTACGAGCGCCACGTCATCCACACCGCCCTCCAGGACTTCCCCGGCGTCAGCACCCATTCCACCGGCACTGACCCCAACCGCCGCGTGGTTGTTACCTTTGATCGGGAGAAGCAGTGAGACGGGGGCTTTTCGCCTCCGGCGGCTTACTTTTCTTGAAAGAAAAGTAAGCAAAAGAACTTTTTAACGCGACGCGAATCTGGTGGTTGTTAAAGTCTATTGCACCGTAACGAGGTGCAGAGCAAGTGGGACCTTCCATTGCCATGGAAGGTCTCACTTATTTTATATAATCTTGCTGAAAAATTGAACGATTTCCTCAGCACTCACAGGCTTCATATTGTTCGCGTCCACCCCCACATCGTATTGCCGAATTCCCTGTTTAAGATTTTCAATATTATACTGTTTATCGTTATGCTGATGCCCATGGAGACAGACAGCACCCCTTCGCATACCGTTCCACTCCACAATAGGATAATGAAACAGGATAAAGAGGGTATTGCAGTACGTAATCTCTTTATAGTCCTGAATAGACGCAAACAAAGATGTCTCAAAGCCGGGACTGTCCAAAAAACTGTCATGATTACCCCGAATAAGGTGCTTTTTCCCCTTCAAAGAGTAAAGAAGTTCGGAAGCCGCGTCCGGCCCCTTCATCGTAAAGTCACCCAGAATATAAACCTCATCATCAGGACCGACAACCCGGTTCCAGTTCTTAATCAGGGCAGCATCCATTTCCTTCACATTAGAGAAAGACCGCTGCGTATGCCGGATAATTTTCTCATGTGAGAAATGCAGATCCGCCGTAAAAAACACCATAAAAAATCCCCCTCACCATCGCCCCAAGAAGCGGACACATCAAAAATTGAAATAAGGAAGATCCCGATACGCCTCCGGAAGGTCCTCCCCCAGACTGGTCCAGCCCAGGTTTTCCACAAACACAGACGGCGTATCCGGAAACCGGTACTTGTTCAAATACTCGATAAAATCCGCCTCATTGAAGGACACGCCCTGATATCCGCCAAAATCTCTGCGGTACTTTTCCGCCTGCGGGCTGTCCCAAAGCCACCCGGAGCAGAACTGTTCGCAATATTTCTCCAGATGATCCGCCACCGCGTCAGGAACGGAATAAACGACACTGTCCCCGTCGGCGCTGAGAATAACGCGTTTCATAGCAGAGAACCTCCTGAATCAGATTCTACTATTTTTTTCGGCACAGGGAGGGAAAAAGTTTGCAGTAAAAAACTTCTCCGGCAAAAATAGTTTGAAGTCTTGACATGACTGCGTTTTCAGGTATAATAGAACATAGAAGCATCGCTGTACGGCGATTGACTCTACTAGGTTAACCCTTCAAAGGTTGACCGTTCGGGTTCGGGCCGGACGGTCAAAATTTTTAACTAAACATTTTTAATATATAATCATCTATATCAGCTCTTGAGTGAAAGATATAGATGCTTTTTTCGCTTTTGTATCTGTCAAGCAATTTATATACAAGTGGCAATTCTTTTTTAGGAAAATCAATAATCCATTGTCTGAATTCCTCATCAAATTCCGTTTCTATCCATGGCATATCTGCACGTTGTTTGCCTATACGTGATTCTGCTCCGGTCAAGCATTCCTCTACTGGAAAATCCAGCAAAAATATAGTTTCACACGCTTGAATACGCATTTCAAGTGTTCTTCCATAGTTTCCGTCAATAATCCATTTATCCTTCAAAATAATTTCTTTTAATTTCTTGTCAAATATATTTCTGTCAACAGTTGTCCTGTCAGGCTTGTGCCATAATATATCAAGGTAATATAACGGCAAGTGAGTTTTATCGCTCAATATTCTTGCAAATGTGCTTTTTCCTGCACCTGGACAACCAATTATTATTGCTTTTTGAAACATAAACAGGAAGCCTCCAAAACAAACTGTCAAAATGACAAATGCTTATTTATCCTTCTGATTATAGCATGGCATAGACTTTCAGGCAATTCGTTTTCGTGGAATTGTCAAAGTTTCAGCCAACAACAAAAATCTTGAAGATGAACTTTTGCCGTTTTCCCTTGACAAGCGGGGGAAAAGATGCTACACTAACCAACTAACAAAAGGCTGTGAAGGGGAGGGGTGTTTCCCACGGTCCGGTGAAGAGAGGGGGCGGCTGCTGCGAGCCCTTCCGGAACGGAAACGCCTGGCGCTCTTGAGCTGCGGGGAGGCAATGCCCCGCCGGCTGCCGCCGTTACCGGTCAGAGGGTCCCTCCGGAGGCGGAGGGGAATTCAGGTGGAACCGCGGACTTTTTAAGTTCGCCCTGAGCTTCGGCTTGGGGCGTTTTTTGTTTTCCCGCCAGCTTTTGAGCTGTTTTTGATACCATTTATATAAAGGAGTATGGTTATGAACAACAAAGAAAAGACTATGGAGAAGATCGTCGCGCTGTGTAAGAACCGGGGCTTCGTCTTTCCCGGAAGCGAGATCTATGGCGGACTCGCCAACAGCTGGGACTACGGCCCCTTGGGCGTGGAACTCAAGAACAATGTGAAGCGGGCCTGGTGGAAGAAGTTCGTCCAGGAGAATCCCTATAACGTGGGCCTGGACGCCGCTATCCTTATGAATCCCCAGGTCTGGGTGGCCTCCGGCCACGTGTCCACCTTTAACGATCCCCTCATCGACTGCAAAGCCTGCAAGATGCGGCACCGGGCCGATAAGCTGGTGGAGGGCTTCGTCCAGGAGAACGGGCTGGATGTCAACGTGGAGGCTATGAGCCAGGAGGATCTGGTGGCTTTCATCCGGGAGAAGAACGTGCCCTGCCCCGGCTGCGGGAAGAGCGACTTCACCGATATCCGGAAATTCAACCTCATGTTCAAGACCCACCAGGGCGTGACGGAGGACACCGCCAACGAGGTCTACCTCCGGCCTGAGACGGCCCAGGGCATCTTCGTCAACTTCCCCGCCATCCAGCGGACCACCAGAAGAAAGCTGCCCTTTGGTGTGTGCCAGGTGGGAAAATCCATCCGGACCGAGATCACGCCGGGCCATTTCAACTTCAGCATCCGGGAGATTGAGCAGATGGAGCTGGAGTTTTTCTGCAAGCCCGACACCGACCTGGAGTGGTTCCAGTATTGGCGGACCTACTGCCATGACTGGCTCATCGGCCTGAACGTGAAGGAGGAAAACCTGCGGCTCCGGGACCATGAGCCGGAGGAGCTGGCCTTCTACTCCAAGGCAACCACTGACTTTGAGTATCTGTTCCCCTTCGGCTGGGGCGAGCTGTGGGGTGTGGCGGACCGCACCGACTACGACCTCACCCAGCATCAGGAGCACTCTGGACAGGACCTGACCTACTTCGATCAGGACCAGAAGGAGCACTACGTTCCCTACGTTATCGAGCCCTCCCTGGGCGCGGACCGCATGACCCTGGCCCTGCTGGTGGAGGCTTACGACGAGGAGGTCGTGGACGCGGAGAAGAACGACGTGCGGGTGGTCATGCGCTTCCATCACGCCATTGCGCCGTTCAAGGTCGCTGTGCTGCCCCTGAGTAAGAAGCTCAGCCCCAAGGCCCAGGAGATCCAGCAGATGTTGGCTTCCGAGTGGATGGTGGACTTTGACGAAACCGGGTCCATCGGCAAGCGCTACCGCCGGGAGGACGAGATCGGCACGCCTTACTGCGTCACCGTGGACTTCAAGACCGTAGGCGACGGGAACGAGCCCGCCGACAACTGCGTCACCGTCCGGGAGCGGGATTCCATGGACCAGGTGCGGATTCCGATTACCGAGCTGAAAGCCTATCTGGCGGAGAAGCTGGCGTACTGAGAAGGGCTGTTTCTTGAAAGGGTTAGAGCGTCTTTTTAAGAGAAAAAGAAAGAAAATTGGTCCGGGCTGGCTGCGGTGGATTCTGTTCAGCGCCGCGGCGCTCTGTATGGGAACGGCCATTGCGGTGGCGGTGCAGTGGGTGATCAGCGATACGCTGCCCGCCGTCCGCTGGTGGGCGGAGCATTACCCGGGGCAGATGGTTATGACCATCCTTATCTATACCATCCCTGTGTATGTCCTGGGGGCGCTGACCGGGCGGCTTTGGCTGTCCGGGGCGCTGGTGGGGGCCGTGGGGCTGATTCTGGCGCTGGTGGACTACTTTAAGACCGCTATCAACGGGATGCCGCTGGCGCTGGAGGACTTCGGCCTGGCGGGGAACGCCGGGAACGTGGCGGGGCTGGCGGGGGATTTGACACCTCCGGAGGATTTTTGGCTGGCCGCGGCGGCGCTGCTGGTCTGCGTGGTCCTGCTGATGATCACCCAGAGGCTGACTGTGCTGGAAGGGACGGGGCGGTTTCTCAGCTTTGGACTTTCCCTGGCGCTGGCGTCGGCGCTGTGCTCTACCTCCGGCACCGGCGCGGTGGCGGATCGTCTGGGCGTGGATTTTTACACGCGGATTGACGCCGCGACGAACCATGTGGAAAACGGGCTGACCCTCAGCCTTTGGCGGGATCGGTTTATTCAGGGGAAGATCCCGCCGGAGGGGTACTGCGAGAGCTATATGCAGCAGGTTCTGGCGCGGGTGGATGAGATTTTGGGACCTGCGGGGGAGGATCAGGGGATTCAGCCGAATATTATTATGATTCTGTCGGAGTCCTTCTACGATCTGAACCGCCTGCCTGATATTCAGTACGAGCGGGACCCGCTGGAGAATTTTCATCGGCTGGAACAGGAGAGCATCAGCGGGAATTTCCACAGCCATTATCTGGGCTATGGCACGGGTTATATTGAGATGTCCATGCTTTATGGCATCAACGGCTTGGATTTGCCGCCGGGGAGTAATATCTGCTTCCAGGATGATGCGCTTTATGAGCGTTTTGACGCGCTGGCGGAGCAGTATACGAAAAGCGGGAACTATCGGGCGGAAATGCTCCATGGGTTTGACAACAGCTTGTACAACCGTACCGTGACTTACCCTATGCTGGGCTTTGATCGGCTTCTGTTTTCTGAGGATATTCAGAAGCTGGGCTTTGACTGGGAGGGCGGTGTCTATGGGGGGTATTACCTGAAAGACAGTTACCTGTTTCATGGGATGCTGGACCGGATGGCGGAGATCAACGCGGAGGGGAAGCAGGCCTTTCTCTACGGGATTACCATGGAGAACCATCAGCCGTTTGACGCGAAAAAGTTTGATTATGTGTGTCAGATTGGTGTAGAGTGCGACAAATTGGGGCGGGACGATATGTTTATCGTGAAGACGATGCTGGAGGGGATTACCAGGGCCGATCAGGCGCTGGGGGAACTGACGGATCTGCTGAGGGAGTCGCTGGAGCCTACGGTTGTGGTGTTTTTCGGGGACCACCGGCCTAATTTGTTCATGATCGATGGGGAAACCGTGTATACGAAATTGGGGCTTTGTCCGGAGAATAATACCGTTCACTGGACGAAGGAGCAGATGAATGATCTGTACTCTACGGACTACCTGATCTGGGCGAACGACGCGGCGCTTCTGCAAGGGGCGGAGGGGACGCGGCGGGAGAGCAGTGTGACGGCGCTGGGGCCTCAGCTTCTGGGGCTGACGTGTCCGCAGGCTTCCAGGTACTGGCGTTTTCTGGAGAAGGTGAGCGAGGTGTGCCTGACCAGCACGGATCAGTATTTCGTAGACGGCGCAGGCCAGGCCAGCGCGGACCGTGAAACGGCAGCGCTGACCCCGGAAGCGGAAGAACTTCTGGACCTCCGTGACGCCATCGTCTACGACGCACTGTACGGAAAACAGTATATCACCGACGCGATGAACCAATAAAGCAGAGGGTGCCATAAAATCATGGCACCCTCTTTTTGCAAAAATTTAACATAAAAGGACTGATCTGCCAGGGTCCAGGGAGGCGCGCGCCTCCCTGGTGGGAGTCCAGAGGGCAAAGCCCTCTGGACTCCGGAGGCGGGAAGCCCCGCTGGCAGCCCCCCGTCCTTCGTCCCTCGTCCCCCGTAATGCGTCAGAAGAACATGCCCATGAAGCCGTCGGGCTGTTCCTGGACTTGGTTCCAGACTTCGTAGAAGAGGGATGGGGGGATCTTTCGGGCGATGAATTCGCCGGGTTGGCCGGCGCGTTCGAGTTCGCAGAGGTCGGTGGGGAAGGGGGCGTCGCCGAGGGCTTCGGGGTGGCCGCGTTCGGCGCCGTAGGAGAAGGTGAGGCCGTTGCGGAAAAATTCGATTTTGCGCTTTTCGTAGCGGGCGTCGTCTAGTTCGGAGTAGATTAGATAGGGTTCGTCGTCTTCGTCGTGGTTCCATTCTAAAAGAACGTAGTCCATGGTCAGGTCCTTTCCACTTGGTTTTTGGTGGTTGTGAAAAAGAGTTCGATTTCCTCTTTGGTCGCTTTGACGCTGCCTTGGGCAAAGCCGTTTCTGCCGCCGCCGCGGCCGTGGAGGGTTTGGTTCAGGGATTTTACAAGGGGGGTTATGTCTTCGGCGTTGGAGTGGACTAAGGCGTAGGACCAGGTTTGGTCTTCTCCGGCGAAAACTGCGGCTAGGCCGTTGCAGGTTTTTGCTATGGCGTCTGTCAGGCGGCGGACGCTGTCGGGCTTCATGGGGGGGTGGAAGAGGAAAACGTCGCCTTTGTCGGTCTGCTCGGCGGCTATGGCGGCGAAGGCCGTTTTCTCCAGGTCCGCTATGAGGCGCTTTGCCGCGGCTAGTTCCTGCTCTAAGCGCTCTACCGCTGCCATCGTCTCGTGGGGCTTTGCGCTGAGGCGCTGGCTGACGGCACGGTTTTGCTCGTGGATTGCGGAGAGATATTGCAGGGCGCGGTTTCCGCAGAGGATTTCTATGCGGACACCGTCGCGGAATTTCTGGCAGGAGATGATTTTAATGATGCCTACCTGGCCCGCGCGGGCGGTGTGGGTGCCGCAGCAGGCACAGCAGTCGGCGTCGGGGAAGGTTACGATGCGGACCTGGCCTGTCAGGGCTTTTTTGCTGCGGTAGTTCAGGTTTGCCAGTTCTTCGGGGGTGGGATAGGCGATGCTGACGGGCTGGTCGGCCCAGACGGTTTCGTTGGCTCTTTGCTCCGCTTCCAGGGCCTGCTCCCAGGTGATTTCGGCGTTGTAGTCGATGGTTACGGTGTCCGCGCCCAGGTGGAAGCCTACGTTGTCGCAGTGGTATAAGTCGCAGAGGATGCCGCTGATGATGTGCTCGCCGGAGTGCTGCTGCATGTGGTCGAAACGGCGGGGCCAGTCGATTTCTCCGGTGATTGGAGTGCCGGGGGCTATGGGGGCGGCGCAGTAGTGGCAGACTGTGCCGTCTTTTTCGTGTACGTCTGTTACCTGGACCGTCTCTCCGGTGGGGGTGCGGAGAATGCCGTGATCCGCGGGCTGACCGCCGCCTTCGGGGTAGAAGGCCGTGCGGTCCAGGGCGATCCGGAAGGCGTCTATGACGGGGTCGCAGGATTGTACTGTGCCGGTGAAGGTGGTGAGATAGGCGTCCTGGTAGTAGAGCTTTTCCGTTTCCATGGGCTTTATCCTTTCTGTGGGGACTGTACCTCGGAGAGAAACAGGGCGTTCAGGTCGCCCCAGTCCGGGGCGGGGGCGTTGGGCAGGTTCTGGATTTCAGCCTTGATGGCCTCGATGCTTGCTTCCAGGTAGGTGTTCAGCTCCTGGATGGGCGGGATGAGCTTGATCTCCGGGGCGTTGATTTTCTGCGTAAGAAGGTCCGTTACGATGGGGCGGAGGGATGGGGGGAGTTCCGTTGCCGCCAGATCGGAGAAGTTCATGGGGGGCGGGGTGTTCCGGTGCATGATCCAGCGGCAGGCCAGGATCGGGCGGAGTACGTAGAAGTATTTTTTCAGCTTGACCAGGTGATTGCCTTTCAGGAATTCGTGGTAGTTGGATTTCGCCATGCTCAGATAGTGCCAGAGGCCCCGCTTGGTGGAGAAGTAGGGCTGCATGAAGGGGATGAATTTTTCCGCGAAGGGGGTGCTGCGGTAGACGATGGGGGAGGAAAACCACTCGAAAAGAGTGGGGTTGGATCGGTAGAGAAGTTTCAGCGTTTTGTCCAGGTCCCAGCCGTTGACGTCCAGAAGATCGCTGATGGGAAGCTCGATCACGTCCCTGCGGCCCTCCAGACGCAGGTAGTCCTGCCAGGGGCGGACGTAGATGAAGCGGACATCGTAGTCGCTGTCAGGGGAGGGGAAGCCCCAGGCGCGGCTCCCGGATTCTGCCGCCAGGAGGATGCGGATGTGTTCGCGGGCTTCCAGGGCTGTCAGGGTTTGTTGGATGAGTGCTTGCATGGGGGGCGCTCCTCTCTGGGGGGGTGGATGTGGGTGTGGAGTGTGGGTGCGGTGGGACGGGCGGGCGCGGAGGCCCGCCCCTACAGGAGGATCATGATGTGATAGATTGGTTCGAGGAAACATCGGACCAGGATGGTGGAAAGAAAATTCGCAAAGATGGTGCAGGAGATGGTATTTCCTTTGGTGCTGTTTTCAAAATGGAGGATGTATAACAGAATTTCCATGGCCGTAATGCCGGTTCCCAACGCGGCCAGCAGTATGTAGGAATACCAGAAAATTCCTGATTGGCAGGAATGAATGGTGAACCATAGGGCCAGCGTTCCCTGGGTGAGAAGGTTTACAAAGAAAAAGACTTTGCGGTTTTGACGGGACCAGAGGTGGAAAAGCGGGAGAATTGCGGCTTTCAGCAATATGGTGGGGAGGAAGATGATTAGAAATTGCAGTATGTATCGAAGCCAAACCCGGGGTGTGGTGATTGTCTTTGCGGACCAGTCCAGGGTTACGGTGGAACCCATAGCGCGGTAGACGAAGGGATCGGAGCAGAAGATTTCGCCGGATTTCGTGACGGCAAGGATGCGGTAGGTATTTGGAAGCTCGTCATAGCTGAAATCGTAGAGCGATTCTGTGGCGTCAATTTTTTCGCCATCCAGATCGCCGTACATGGGATACCCGGAACGGGTGGCCTGGAGGGTGTGGGCCTGCCAGCCGTCCGGTACGGCGTCCAGAAGGGCGTTCAGAAGTTCCTGATCGTAATGGGCCAGGGCCTCTCTGGAAGCGTTTTCGGCTGAGATATAAGATTTGTGGAGATCTTCTTCCAGAAGTTCTATATAGAGAGGTTCTTCCGGCACGTTTTCCACGCGGATGTACAGAGTGGAGACGCTGCAGGCGGATGCAGGGACGGTCAGGAAGACTGCCGCCAGAAGGAGGCAGGTCAGAATGCGTCTCATATCAGTCCCAGTTCCATTTTCCAGGTCAGGACCCGGAGGCAGGCGGCGTTGATCAGGGCTTCGTCCAGTGTGCCGTCCGCCACCGCCTCCAGAACCTTCGGGATCTGGGTGCGGTAGTCCGTGGTGAGGACCAGATCGTTTCCGGCCTGGATTGCCAGGACGGCGGCTGAGCCGCCCTCCGCGTAGGACTGCACCGCTTCCATCGCCAGATCGTCCGTCATGATCACGCCGCCGAAGTGCAGCTCGTCCCGGAGAACGGCGTGGACGGCGGGGGAGAGGGAGGCGGGGAGGTCCGGGTCCATGGCCGTCACGATGTTGTGATTCATCAGCACGGCGGGGGTGGGGCCTCCGGCGGCCTCTGCGGCGGCGAAGCCTGCCTGGAAGGGCAGAAAGTCCACCTGCTGAAACTGCTCCAGGGGACGCTCGTCCAAGGCTACACCTGTGTGGGTGTCCGCATTGCTGCCGTAGCCGGGGAAGTGCTTCAACACGCTGCCCATGCCGTCGGCGCACATGACCTCCACCACTTGGGTGACATACTGCTGGGCGGTTTCCACGCCCTCGCCGGTGGTGCGGTCATAGATAAAATCCTTCGGGTTTGTGGAGACGTCCGCCACGGGGGCTAGGTTTACGTTGACGCCCATGGCTTTTAGAAGCAGGTCCTTTTCGTGGGCGTCGGCGGTTACGGTTCCGGCCTGCCAGAGCTTGCGGGGGTTCGGGAAGCGGGAGGCGCGGAGGTGGGGGTTGGAGCTGATGCGGGCCACGGTGCCGCCTTCCTCGTCCGCGCCGATGAGAAGGGGGATTTTTGCTGCGGACTGGTAGGAGGCTATGGTCTGGATCAGCTCGTTAGCAGTCTTGTTCTTCGTGTCGCGGCCGAACAGGATGTAGCCGCCCAGGTGGTAGGTAGTCACGTCCTCTGCGGCGTTGGTGGCGGGACAGTGGACGAAGAAGAGCTGGCCGACTTTTTCCTCCAGGGTCATGGTTTCCAGGAGGGCCTCGGCGGGCGTCTTCTCCGGCTCGGTCGGTTCCTCCGGCTCCGGCGGAGAAACGGGCTCGACCGCCGGAGGTTCCACCGGCTCAGGGGAAGGCTGCACCGCCTCAGCCCCACACCCCGTCAACAAAATAAAAACTAAAAAGAGTATCAAAAATTTTTTCATATCAGTAACCCCAATCAAGATCCCCAGACTAACAGCCTCGCCAGATAAAAGTTTCGCTCAAGCCTTTACAAAGGCTTGCGGAGGTCCAGGGGGCAGAGCCCCCTGGCGGGGTGCGGGGCAGAGCCCCCTGGCGGGGTGCGGGGCAGAGCCCCGCCTGCATCAGCCCTCAGTCTTCACCAAGGCTATATGGAGCTCGTCAAGCTGCTTCTGCGTAACCGCGCTGGGTGCGTCCATCATGACATCCTGGGCGTTCTTGTTCATGGGGAAGGGGATGATCTCGCGGATGGAGTCTTCGCCGGCCAGGAGCATGACCATGCGGTCTACGCCGGGGGCGATGCCCGCGTGGGGGGGCGCGCCGTAGGTGAAGGCGTTGTACATGGCGGGGAATTTGGCTTTTACGTCGTCTTCGCCCAGGCGGACCAGCTCGAAGGCCTTGATCATGATTTCGGGGTCGTGGTTCCGGACGGCGCCGGAGCTGAGTTCCACGCCGTTGCAGACCAGGTCGTATTGATCTGCCGTGATGGTCAGGGGGTCGATCTCGCCGCGCTCCGCTTTCAGGAGTATCTCTAAGCCGCCGGAGGGCATGGAGAAGGGGTTGTGACAGAATTCCAGTTCGCCGGATTCCTCGCCGACTTCGTACATGGGGAAATCCACGATCCAGCAGAATTCGTAGCGCTCCTTGTCCATGTGGCCCTCGCAGGCGGGGCCGAAGGTCTTGATCAGAACGCCGGAGGCTTTGACGGCCTGGGGGCCTGCGGCTGCAACGAAGAGAGTGTTGGGGGCGCAGGTGAATCTGGCGCGGAGTTCGCTTTCCGCCATCTTGGCGAATTTGGCGATGCCTCCGGCGAATTCGCCTTTTTCGTCGGTTTTGAACCAGTAGCATTTTACGCCGCTCTGGACCTCGCAGTCGTTCAGCAGGCTTTCAATCTGCTTGCGGGTGAGCTTGCAGTCAGTGATTTCGATCAGCTTCACGGGCTGGTTGTCCAGGGCGGCGAAGCCGGTGTCGGTGAAGACGTTGCTGAAATCCTTGACGGTCAGGTCGATGCGCAGGTCGGGCTTGTCGGTGCCGTAGGTTTCCAGGGCCTCCAGGTAGGGAATGCGGCGGAAGGGGGCGGCGCTGGCGGTGTTGTACTTGCCGTACTTGGCGAAGATGGGGGGAAGTACGTCTTCAATGACGCCGAAGACGTCCTCCTGAGTGGCGAACGCCATCTCCATGTCCAGCTGGTAGAACTCGCCGGGGGAGCGGTCCGCGCGGGCATCCTCGTCACGGAAGCAGGGCGCGATCTGGAAGTAGCGGTCGAAGCCGGAGGTCATCAGAAGCTGCTTGAACTGCTGGGGCGCTTGGGGCAGAGCGTAGAACTTGCCGGGATGGTTCCGGGCGGGCACCAGGTAGTCCCGAGCACCCTCGGGAGAGGATGCCGTCAGAATCGGCGTCGTAATCTCCAAAAAGCCATGCTCCGTCATAGCCTGCCGCAGCGCCGACACCACCTGGCACCGCAGAACAATCTTTTCCTTCACAGCCGGATTCCGCAGATCCAGATAACGAAATTTCAGCCTCTGCGCCTCATCCGCCTCCCGGCTCCGGTTGATCTGGAACGGCAGCTCATTATGCCGGCACCGCCCAAGAACCTCCACCTTCTCCGGCACAATCTCAATATCCCCGGTAGGCAGCTTCGGATTCTTACTGTCCCGCTCCCGCACCACACCGGCAACCGCGATGGTAGACTCCTTGTTAATGGACTCGAACTCCTTCACCAGCCCTTCACTCTCCGCCACTACCTGCGTCACGCCGTAAAAATCCCGGACAACAATAAAAGCCAACCCTGCGCTGACCGTGCGGATATTCTCAAGCCACCCGCAAATCTGTACCTTCTTCCCCGCGTCAGCAATTCTCAGCTCCCCGCAGGTGTGTGTTCTGTTCTGTGTCATATTCTTCGTTTCACCTTTCTAGTTGAAGTTTTTTGTGCCTCCGGCGGCCAGGGGTTTTTCTCACGGCCCCTGGACCCCACCAGAGGGGCGTGCGCCCTGCCAGCCGGGCTTCCGGCCTCTGGACTCCGGCAGATCAGTCTTTTTTTGTGGGCTTGGAGATTGTTAGGGCGTGTAGCCGTTACTCCAGCCTGGCAGTTTGCGGATCTTATACGATAGGCTTTGCATCTGATCCTGGTTCCAGTGCTCGGTGTAGGTTATCTCGGGGAGATCCGGGAAGGATTCTTCGCCCAGGGCGTCCCAGACGGCGGCGCGGAGGGATTTGTAGCGGGCATACCATTCCTGGCCCGCCGCTGTCAGGCCCATGTAGCCGTCAAGATAGTGCTCGCTTGACGCGGGGGCCGGGATGCCCATCGCCTCCGCTAACGCCTCGCTTTGGATGAACTGTGCAATCTCCTTCGCCGTCTCGCCGCCCTCCCAGCCGCCGTTCAGTTCCAGCGTCATGCCCGCAAAGTGGCCGCTGTAGTAAAGAAGATTTTCCGCGTAGGGAACCGCAAACTGCTCCGCGGTTACGGTCTTCCCGTCGACTTCCATCAGCGGCGTCTCCGGCGCTAGGTCCAGAAGCTCCTTGCAGAGGTCCAGCGTCTCCAGCTCTAGCGTTAGACGCAGGGACGGATCAATCAGACGGCCCAGCATCGCCGCCGCCGCGCCCCTTGTCAGGGGACCCCGTTCGTCCAGGGTGCCGTAGACGTCCTTGCCGCCTAAGATGCCCGCCTGGTAGAACTGGATAATGTCCGGGTCCTGGCAGTCCGGGACTGCGTTCACTTCGTTCCGCTTCGGAAGCGCGGTGTCCGTGTCCGCCAGGACCGCCGCCAGCATCTTGAAGAAGTTGTAGCGGTAGCAGACGCCGGTGGGGTTGTCGCAGGTGTTGGCGTAGCTCTGGGTCGCGGCCAGGGCGGGAAGCTGTTCCTCTAAATAGTTGTCGTAAGGGTGCCACCACTCGTCCTGGGGGAGGCGGTAGCTGTCGAAGTCCCCCAGACTGCCCGTGGCAAGGAGGCGGTGGAGGCGGGCCGTGATCACCACAATCTGCGCGTTGCTCAGGGGGGCGGCAGGGCTGAAGTGGGTGTCGTCCACGCCGGTCATGAGGCCCGCCTGGAAGCAGATCCGCGCCGCGTCCTCCGCGATGGTCCCGGCGGCGTCGGTGAAGGCGGGGGGCGTGTCCACGGTCCGGGGAATCAGCCAGTCTTCCGCCTCCGCCGCCTGGGCGAAGGGGAGGGAGGGGAGGAGGAGAGCCGCGCTGAGCAGCAGGCTTGGAATGCGGGTTTTCTTCATGTTGCACCTCCAATTTGCGTACTGTTTGTTATATTTTACGTAATTATTACGGATTGGCTTCGGTTTCCTGTGCCATTTCCCACAGCCACGCGCCCAGTTCCCGGCCTTTTTCCTGGCCGTTGAAGACGTAGAGGGGGAGGCGGCAGGCGGGGCCGTAGCTCCAATCGGAGATCCAAAATTCCATTTGCTGAATGGTTTCGCCGTTTTCGTTGTACATGATGCAGTAAAACCGATAGTCCTTTTCGGGGTCAATTTCCCAGGATCTTCCGAAGGGCCAGGAGATGGCGCGTAATAGGGGTTCCAGGGGTGAACGGTGGAAGCGAATGGATTCCAGCCGTTCCATAAGTGCGTCTGCTTCGGGTGTCCCCAAAGTGAAGGTAATATCGCGTTGATCAGGGAAGTGGGACTCTGACCAAACGCTAAAGCCGATGCAGTCGGGGGAGCGGTCTTTCATGAGCGTGTGTATGGAAACGGGACGGGCAAACCAGGCTGCGGCGGCAATTATCAGTACAACCGGTATTAAAAGTATCTTTTTATCGCGTTTCGTTATCACCACAATCCCCCTTTTCTACATACTTTTTCACCTATGTGGAAAACTCTGTTCGCCTCAGCGCTCCAGAATCACCGCGCCCCGTGAGAGGGAATCCAGACCCGCTTTGATGCGGTAGATGGTCGCGGCGGGGTCCAGCTTCGTCTGCTCGCCGGTCTTCATATCCTTGCAGGCCACTACGCCCGCGCTGATTTCGTCCTCCCCTAGGAAGATTACGTAGGGAATCCCCAACTTGTCCGCGTAGCTGATTTTCTGCTTGAACTTCTTGTTCTCACAGTGGAGCTGAGTGCGGACGCCGTTCTCCCGGAGGCGGGTGGCCAGGCTGATGGCGGGGGTGAGGTCCTCGGTCATGGGGAGAATCAGCACGTCCGCCGGGGCGGTGGGGAGGTCCGGGTTCAGCATGTTCTGCTCGCCCAGGACGTAGAAAAGGCGGGTCAGACCGATGGAAATGCCCACTCCGGGGAGTTGTTTATCCGTGTAATATTCCGCTAAGTTATCATAACGGCCTCCGGAACAGACCGATCCGATCTCGGGGTGGTCCAGAAGGACCGTCTCATAGACGGTGCCGGTGTAGTAGTCCAGGCCGCGGGCGATTGCCAGGTCTACGGCAAAGTTTTCCTCGGGGACGCCGAAAGCGTTCAGGTAGCGGACCACCGTGGATAGCTCTTCCAGGCCCTGGTCGAAGCGCTCATTGCGGCCCTTGTAAGTCTCCAGGGCGGCAAGAACCTCCTGGCTGCTGCCGCCGGTGCCGATGAACCGCAGGATTTCCAGAGCGCTTTCCTCCGATACGCTCAGGTCGTTTTGCAGGATGGCGGCGACTTTTTCCGCGCCGATTTTGTCCAGCTTGTCCACGGTGCGCATGATGTCGGTGGCCTTGCCGGTGAGGTCCAGAATGGCGTAAAAGCCGTTGAGGATTTTCCGGTTGTTGACGCAGATTCGGAAGCGTTTCAGGCCCAGGGCGGAGAAGGTCTTGTAGATGATAGCGGGGATTTCGGCCTCGTTGGTGATGCTGAGTTTTCCGTCGCCGATGATGTCGATATCGGCCTGGTAGAACTCCCGGAAGCGGCCCCGCTGGGCCCGCTCGCCGCGGTAGACCTTGCCGATCTGGTAGCGGCGGAAGGGGAAGGTGAGGTCGTTGTAATGCAGGGCCACGTATTTGGCCAGGGGGACGGTGAGGTCGAAGCGGAGGGAGAGGTCGGCGTCGCCTTTCTGGAAGCGGTAGATCTGCTTTTCGGTTTCGCCGCCCCCTTTGGCGAGGAGCACGTCACTGGATTCGATCACGGGCGTATCCAGCGGTGTGAAGCCGTAGAGGGCGTAAGTTTCCCGCAGGGTCTGCATGATCCGCTCCATCTGCTGCTGCGGCGCGGGCAGGAGTTCCATAAACCCGGAGAGGGTTCGGGGCGTCATTTTAGGCATAGTAAGAATCTCCTTCAAAAGGTAATAAGCACCCGAAGAAAAGCGCTCTCATCCAAGGGGACGAGAGCGTCTAAATAGGAGCTGGGTCCCAAAGCGCGGGTGATCTGGCGGGGTTCAGGGGAAACCGTTTCCCCTGGTGGAGTCCAGAGGCAAAGCCTCTGGTGGGTCCAGGGCAAAGCCCTGGCGGGGTCTGGGGCAGAGCCCCAGCGGCAGGCACCTACGCAATCGGCCTCGGCGAGGGGTTGACGATGAGCCTCCAGTCGAGGTCGCCGCGGGAGAGGCCGAGGACGAGCATTTCGGCGGTGGCGATGTTGCTTGCGAAGGGGATGTTGTTTTGGTCGCAGAGGCGGGAGATGTAGGCGATGTCTCCGGCGCGGTCTTCGTTGGTGGGGTCGTTGAAGAAGAGGACCATGTCGAATTCGTTGTAGGCGATGCGGGCTCCGATCTGCTGGCTGCCGCCGTGGGCGTAGGTGAGGAAGCAGTGGACGGGGAGGCCGGTGGCGTCGGCGACGTTGTGGCCCGTGGTGTTGGTGGCGTAGATTTGGTGGCGGGAGAGGATGCCGGTGTAGGCGGTGCAGAACTGCACCATGAGTTCTTTCTTGTTGTCGTGGGCCATCAGAGCGATATTCATAAGTGCTCCTTTCTACTTGATGCGCAGGAGGGAAACCCTGCGTCCTTGAAGCCGTCCGGCGATGTTGCGGTAGGCGGCAGCCGCGCCCTGGCTGGCCGCCAGGGGGAGGGGGATGCCGCGGTTCTGGTTCAGCAGGAGGGTCTCGTCCTCCGGTATGACGCCGATGAGGGGGAGGCCCGCTTTGTCGATGGCGTCGTCTATGGTGGCGTGTATCCTGCGGAGGAGCTTCCTGCGCACCCGGTTTACCGCCAGGTGCAGAGCGCCGTTGGGGAATTGGGTCAGTTCCATGACGGTGTGCTGGGCGTCGCGGAGGGAGGAGGCTTCCGCGGTGGTCACCACCACGGCGCGGTCCGCCGCGCAGGTGGCCAGCAGAAAGCCGCTTCCAAGGCCGGCGGGAGCATCCAGGAGGCAGTAGTCATACTGCCTGCGGGCCTGCTCCAGAAGCTGGGCCATCTGTTCCTCGGACACGCTGCGGCTCCGAACCCGCGCGGGAGCCGTCAGGAGGAACAGGCCGGGCAGATTGGGATGCTCTACAGCGGCGTCCTCAAGGGCACAGCGGCCTTCGGCCACATCCGTAAAATCCATCATCGTCCGATCCGACAAGCCCAAAGCCAAATCCAAATTCCGCAATCCAATATCGCAGTCAATGCAAAGCACCTTCCGCCCCTCCAGAGCCATGACCGAACCAACCCCGGAGACAAAAGACGTCTTGCCTGTTCCCCCTTTTCCGGAGACAACTGCAATACACTGTCCCGTTGCGAACACCCCCTTGCGCCTGAAAGTGTTGGAGTGCCTGCCATACGGGGGACGAGGGACGGGGGGCCTCCGGCGGCCAAGGAGGCTTTGCCTCCTTGGATTCTCCACCAGGGAGGCGCGCGCCTCCCTGGACCCTGGCAGATCAGTCTCTTTTTCAGGGCATATTTCTTTGCTGTGGTGCTCCGGAGATTTGTGGCTCCGGAGGGTTTTTATCCTTATTTCGTGACGCTATTCCTATTATAACGGATTCTTCTTTATTTTTGCAAATGTTCTGGGATATTTTTCTGGGGTTGCTGAAATTTTATACAAAATGACGAGGCGGTGGGTGATTTCTGTGCCCGGAATGGGGTAGTCCAGGACATTTTGCACCTCTGCTCCCAGCAATTTGACGGCGCGGGCCGCTGACTTCACTTCTTCGCCGCTGTCTGTGGACTTCATCGCCAGAAATAACCCGCCCTTTTTCACCAGGGGGAGGCATAGCTCCGCCAGAACCGGCAGGGACGCTACGGCGCGGCTCACCGCTATGTCATAGGCGGCGCGATGGCTTGCCGCGTGTTCCTCGGCGCGGGCATGAATACAGGAAATATCTTCCAGATTCAGGGCGGCGCAGACCTCTCTGAGAAATTCTATGCGCTTGTTCTGGGCGTCCAGAAGCGTCAGGTGAATAGATGGGTCCAGAATGCGGAGGGGGAGGCCGGGGAAGCCTGCGCCGGTGCCTACGTCTATCACCGATTTGCTGTGGAAGTCCGCCAGGGTCAGGAGGGCGGCGCTGTCCAGGAAGTGGAGGCGGGCAACGTTGGCGGGGTCCGTGATGGCGGTCAGGTTCATGACCTTGTTTTTCTCCGCCAGCATGGAGGCGTAGGTGAGAAGGGCGGGGATGTTCTCGGTGGGAAGATTCAGGGCTGTCAGGCCCTTTTGCAGTATGGCTTCCATCAGCGGTCTTTCAGAAGGTCACGGATTTCGGTGAGCAGTTTTTCCTCAGCGGAGGGGCCGGGGGGCGGGGGAGGCGGAGCCTCTTCCTTTTTGCGGTGGAAGGAGTTGATGGCCTTCACGAGGCAGAAGACGACGAAGGCCATGATGAGGAAATTCAGGATAGCCTGAATAAAGTTTCCGTAGGTAATGACGGCGGAACCAACCTGTACAGAGAGCTCCGCGAAGGAAATAGAGTTCGTAAAGATACCCAGAACAGGCATAACAATATCGTTGATCAGGGAATTGGTAATATTGGAGAACGCGCCGCCAACAATGACGCCGACGGCCATATCGATCACGTTCCCGCGCGCAATAAAGGTCTTAAACTCCGCAAGGAACCCGGATGCTTTACCAGCCATAAGAGCGTATTCCTTTCATGAAAAGTCCCAAAATAGAAGCAGGGGGCACAAAAACGGGTGATCTGGAGGAGTCCAGAGGGAAACGTTCCCTCTGGCGGAGAATCCAAGGAGGCAGAGCCTCCTTGGCCGCCGGAGGCCCCCCGTCCTTCGTCCCCCGTCCCCCCGCGGGGGAATCAGCGCGCCTTGGGCACCAGCTTTTCGGTGCCGCCCATGTAGGGCCGCAGAATTTCGGGGATTGTGACGGTTCCGTCGGGCTGGAGGTTGTTTTCGAGGAAGGCGATGAGCATCCGGGGGGGTGCTACGCAGGTGTTGTTGAGGGTGTGGCAGAGTTGGGTTTTGCCGGATTCGTCTTTGTAGCGGATGCGGAGGCGGCGGGCCTGGGCGTCGCCCAGGTTGGAGCAGGAGCAGACCTCGAAATATTTCTGCTGGCGGGGGGACCAGGCTTCGATGTCGCAGGATTTTACCTTCAGATCGGCCAGGTCACCGGAGCAGCACTCCAGCTGACGGACGGGGATGTTCAGGGAGCGGAAGAGTTCTACGGAGAAACGCCAGAGCTTTTCGTACCAGGCTTTGGAGTCCTCGGGCTTGCAGACTACGATCATTTCCTGCTTCTCAAACTGGTGGATGCGGTAGATGCCGCGTTCCTCAATGCCGTGGGAGCCCTTTTCCTTGCGGAAGCAGGGAGAGTAGGAGGTCAGGGTCTGGGGGAGGGATTCGCTGGGAAGGATCTGGTCGATGAAGCGGCCGATCATGGAGTGCTCGCTGGTGCCGATCAGGTAGAGGTCTTCGCCCTCGATTTTGTACATCATGCCCTCCATGTCGGTCTGACTCATGACGCCCTCGACGACGTTTCCATGGATCATAAAGGGAGGGATGCAGTAGGTAAAGCCCTTATTGATCATGAAATCGCGGCCATAGGCTAGGACGGCCTCGTGGAGGCGGGCAATATCGCCCAGGAGGTAGTAGAAGCCGCTGCCGGAGACGCGGCCCGCGGCGTCCAGATCGATGCCGCCGAAGGACTCCATGATCTCGGTGTGGTAGGGGATGGGGAAGTCCGGAACCTTCGGGTCGCCGAAACGCTCCACTTCCACGTTCTCGCTGTCGTCCTTGCCGATGGGGACGGTTTCATCGATGATCTGGGGGATTTGCAGCATATTCATATGCAGTTCGTGCTCCAGTTCCGTCTCCTGACGCTCCAGCTCCGCCAGGCGCTGGGCCTGCTGGGTGACCTGCTTCTTGACGGCCTCGGCCTCTTCCTGCTTGGAGGGGTCCTTCTTGGCCTGTCCCATAAGCATTCCGATGTGCTTGGAGAGCTGGTTACGGTTGGAGCGAAGCTGGTCGGCCTCTGCGATAGCGGCGCGGCGCTTGGCGTCCAGGTCAATCACGAGGTCCACCAGGGGGAGTTTGTCGTCCTGGAACTTTTTCTTGATATTTTCCCGGACAGCATCGGGGTTTTCACGGATAAAACGAATATCCAGCATAATTATATCCTTCTTTCTTCGATTTCAGTATCTTAAAATTGTTTCACGTGAAACACAGGATTAGCCTTCTTCCTCGTTCAGCAGAGGCCAGAGAGCCTCTGAGAGGGCGGCGCCGGTTTCCTTGCTGTTTTCTACCCAGAGGGTGAGATTGCGGTTGGAGTGGGGAGAGGTGTACATCCACTCGTCGAGGAAAAACTGTATGCTTGTGGTGGCGGATTGGCGGTAGACTATATGAGACATCAGGTGCCAGTCGCCGGGATGGGTCTGACGGCCTGTGACGTAGGATTCATTCAAAAATTGAAGCGGGAAGTTCCACGGCGGACGGCGGAATTGCAGGGATTCTATGTGCGATAGAACGGTTTCCCATTCCGGGTCCTCGGGGGTAAAGGTGTTGCTGCGGTCTTGGATTTCGGAGGACGAAGCGCCATGCTGTCTGAGGGCAATGAAAATCATATCGGGTTCTTCTGCGTTGGAGGAAAGTACGCGTATGTCTACGGGACGGGCGTACCAAAAGGCACCGATTGTGATGATTATGGCTGCAAACAGGATAATCCAGCGAACTTTTTTCCGCGTCATAGCAAATTCCTCCTTCTGTCTCACTTTTGGAGGCGTTCAGCCAGGGCCTGGGCGGCGTCCTCTTGGACGTTGATGGTTTTCAGTTCGTCCATGCCCAGGCCGTAGATATCAACGGGACGCGTGTACCAAAACACGGAAATTATGGCGATTAAGGCTGTAATCAGCGGAATCCAGCGAGCTTTTTGCCGCCCCATACCTTAGTACTCAGCCTCCGCCAGCGCCGCGCAGATTTCCTCATATCGCTCCACAGCTTTGCCGGAGAGGTAGTCCTTCATGGGGCTTTCCTGGTTTTGGTTCATGGTGTCCAGAATGGCGGCGCACATCTCCGTGTTTTCCAGGAGATAGTAATAATTCAGCTGCCAGAACCAGTCCATGGCCTCCTGCGTCCGTTCCAGGTTGTGCTCAGCGAGGGACGCTTGATTCCGGGCCGTCTCGGCGGCGTCTTCAAATGTCTCAAGAAGTTCCTTCGTTTCCTCCAATTCCTCTTGCAGCTCGATAATGCGCTCCGCGGAGGCCTGCGCGTCCTTCATGGCGGAAATGGAGTCGTTGAGCTGGCCCAAAGCCTCCGTGTTGCTGCGCTGGTGCATCAGGAGGGAGAGGATCATCAGGATGAAGGCCGCGAGAAACAGAATCAGAATATAGATGACTACGGGCTTTTTTCCGGCGGGGGATTTGTCCTCCGGGGGCTCCTGGGAGGGGCTTCCGGAGGCGCGTTTTTCGAGTTTCATACGGAGGGTCCTTTCTCTTCTCTTCGGGATTGCAGGAGCGCCAGGGCTTCCAGGAGGTCGTTCAGGTCGTCGAGACCGTAGAATTCCAGCTCGACGCGGCCCTTTTTGCGGCCTGTGATGATACGCACTCCACGCCCCAGCTGTGCGGAGAGTTCCCGCTGGGCCTCGACGGTGTAGTCGATATCACGAGGCGCGGGTTCATCCTCCGAGGGCTCGTCCTTCTGCGCCGCAAGGCGCTTGACGAGGGCTTCCGTCTGACGGACGGAGAGGCCGCTTTTTAGGATGGCCTCAGCGGCTTTCTGCTGGTCATCGGCGGGGAGGGTGAGGAGGGCGCGGGCGTGTCCTGCGGAGAGCTGCCCGTTTTCGACCATCGCGCGGACGGGAGGCGTGAGCGCCAGGAGGCGCAGGGCGTTGGTGACAGCGCTGCGGGATTTTCCGACGCGTTTGGCGGCCTCCTCCTGGGTCATATGGTAGGTCTGGATCAGGGACTGGAAGCCGGCGGCCTCCTCCATCGGATTCAGGTCTTCGCGCTGCAAATTCTCAACTAAAGCCAGTTCGGAGGCTTTCTTATCATCGGCTTCGACGACGACGGCAGGCACTTCCTGAAGCCCCGCCAGCCGTGCAGCGCGCCAGCGCCGCTCTCCGGCAATAATTTGGTAGTACCCGGACGCCAGCTTCCGCACGGTCAAGGGCTGAATGATCCCATGTTCCCGAATAGAGTCGGCCAACTCCGCCAAAGCGGCGTCATCGAAGGACTTCCGAGGCTGAAACGAGCAGCTCTCCACCTGCGAAATAGGCAGATGCAGACTCCCCGCCGACTCCGGCTGAAGGGCCTCGTCCCCCAAAAGGGCGCCCAAACCCCGCCCCAAACCGGAAGGCTTTTTCGTAGCCATAAAAATGCTCCTTTCTGCGCCTGGTGCGCCAGGCCCTGCGGGGGACGGGGGGCCTCCGGCGGCCAGGGGCTTTGCCCCTGGACCCCACCAGGGGAAACGTTTTCCCCTGGACCCCGCCAAACTTGTTTTTCCCAGGGCCTGGAGGGCGCGGTTGTCTCTGCTTTTTCTTACAGTTTTCTCGTTCCGTTGCATTCTGATACACGCATAGAGCCTCAAAATGGACTGATCTGCCAGGGTCCAGGGAGGCGCTTGCCTCCCTGGTGGGAGTCCAGAGGGCAAAGCCCTTTGGCCGCCGGAGGCCCCTCGTCCCCCGCGGGGCCTGGAAGCCCTCAGTTCGCAGCAGACTGGCGTTTGAGGAATTCTGCGGCGAAGGATGTGTAGGCGTCTGCGCCGCGGGAGGCGCGGTCGTAGGCCATGATGGGTTTGCCGTGGCTCGGTGCTTCGGAGAGGCGGACGTTGCGGGGGATGACGGAGGCGTAGACCTTGCCGGGGAAAAAGTGCTTGACTTCTTCTGCTACCTGTAGGGCCAGGTTCGTGCGGCCGTCGTACATGGTCAGGAGAACGCCCTCCAGTTCCAGCTTTGTGTTCAGGGAGCGGCGGACCAGCCGGACCGTGTTCACCAGGTCGGAGAGGCCCTCCAGGGCGAAATACTCGCATTGAACCGGGACTAAAATGGCGTCTGAGGCGCAGAGGGCGTTCAGGGTCAGCAGTTCCAGGGAGGGAGGGCAGTCAATTAAGATGAAATCGTAGTGTTCAACCTGGCTTTCGAGGGCGTCGCGAAGCAGGAATTCGCGGTGCTCCATGCCGATCAGCTCAATGCCCGCGCCCGCCAGGGCCTTGTTGGAGGGCAAAACATCCCCGTAGCGGGTATGTACGATGGCCTCCCCCGTGGGCACCTCGCCAATCAGGGCCGTATAAATGCCCTTCGAGACCGTTTTATCCACCCCCATGCCCGAAGTTGCGTTGGCCTGGGGGTCGAAATCGCAGAGGAGAACCCGCTGCCCCGCCTCCGTGAGCGCCGCCGCCAGGTTCACACAGGTAGTTGTTTTGCCGACGCCGCCCTTCTGATTCACAATTGCAATGGTTTTAGACACAGAAACACCTACTTTCCGGAGCTTCCGGCCGACAAAAGAAGGCCGGTCCGGGCCGCATATACATTAAAATAAAGGAGTAAAAAAGGAAGTGCAAACCCATTATAGCAAGGCTCCAGCAGGGTTGCAAGGGCAAAAGTGAAAAAAGCGTAAAATTTGGAATGTTTCACGTGAAACACTTCGCAGAAATGGGAAAGTGTGTGAAAGGGGGCAAAAAGGGCAGGCCCGGAAGCCCGCCCTGAATGCACCGACCCACGTTTCACGTGAAACATTCACTTTTCATCAAAGCCCAAAAGATACACGCTGTAGGGCGGGAGAATCAGCTTCCCGGCGGGGAGAATGTGCCTGGAGAGCAGGTTCTGATAGGAGAGGGGGAGGGTAATTTCCTGATACTCCGCGCTGGCGTTGACCGCCGTGAGAGTGATTTCCCCAGGGAGGTCCCGGGAGTAGGCCAGCACCGGCCCCTCTGCTTTCCACCAGACCAGCTTCCCCCGCTGGAGAGACGCCCGCTCCTGCCGGAGCTTCCCTAAACGGGTGAACCAATCCAGCATGGTTGCGTCCTCATGGCCCCAGGGGTAGGTCCCACGGTTGAAGGGGTCGCCGCAGCCTTCCATGCCCACCTCGTCGCCGTAGTAGACCGTAGGGGAGCCGGGGAAGCTGAACAGGACCGCTGCCGCCAGACGGACGCGGGCCAGCCCCAGAAAACGTGCCTCGGGGGAGAGGTGGAAAGCCGCCTGGGCCCCGCGGTCCTCCGGGATGACCGCGCCGCTGAGAACCGTCAGAATCCGGGGTGTGTCGTGAGTGCCCAGGAAATTCATGGCAGAATAGAAGGCCGCAGGCGGGTAGTTTTCGCGCAGAGTTTCCATGGCCTCCTTGAAGTCCGCGGCGGAGCCGCCCAGGAGATAGGCCAGAAGGGCCGTACGGAAGGGATAGTTCATGACGCTGTGAAGCTCGCTGCCCAGGAGGTATCGACGGCGCTGAGAGTAGGAGATCTTGTTGCTGGCGTCCTCCCAGACTTCGCCGATGACCATGGCGTCGGGGTCCGTTTCCTCAATGGCGGCGCGGAGCTTCTCTATGAAGCTGTCGGGAAGCTCATCGGCCACGTCCAGCCGCCAGCCGGAGGCCCCCGCCTGGAGCCAGCGGCGGACAATGGAGTCGTCGGCCTCGATCATGTAGTCCACATAGCTGGGACTGTCCTCCCGGACATTGGGGAGGGTGTAAATGCCCCACCAGGATTCGTACTGGTCCGGCCAGGAGGTGAAGGAGTACCAGTCGTAGCAGGGACTTTCCTGGCTCTGGACCGCGCCGACGGTGGGGTAAAAGCCGTCGGCGTTGAAGTAGACGCTCTGGGAGCCGGTGTGGTTGAAAACGCCGTCGAGGATGACGTGCATTCCCAGCTTTTTCGCCTGGGCGCAGAGGGTCCGGAAGTCCTCTTCTGTGCCCAGCATGGGGTCGATTTTGGTGTAGTCGGCGGTATTGTAGCGGTGGTTGGAGGCGGACTCGAAGATGGGGCAGAGGTAGAGGGTGGAGACGCCCATGCCAGCCAGGTCGTCCAGGTGGGCGGTGATGCCCGCCAGGGAGCCGCCGAAGAAGTCGCGGTTCTTGATCTCCCCGTTTTCGGCCTGCCAGGCGGGGAGGTCCGTCCAGTCCTCGTGGACCCAGCGGTCCCCGACAAGCCCGGCGGGGTCGGGGAGGGAGAGACGGCAGTAGCGGTCCGGGAAAATCTGGTAGGTGACGCCGGAGCCGAACCACTGGGGGGTGCTGCTGCTGTTGTAGACGGTGAGCTGCCAGGGCTCGGGGGTTCCCTGGGAGCGGTAGCCGGTTTTGTCGTAGAAGCAGCCGGTGCCGTCGTCGCGCCAGAAGCGGAAGTAATACCACAGGAGGTCCGGGGCGTCGGGGGCGGTGAGGGAGAGGGAGAAGCAGGCGCGGTTGTCCTGAACGGAGGAGAAGGGGAGTTCGGTTTCCTGGAGGAATCCGGAGAACTCATGGGAGATGATAACGGAGCAATGGGTAAAATCCTCGATAGCGAGGGGGCGGCAGGTAAGGGAAAAAGCGTGACCGCAGAGAACGGCCCCGAACGGCGACTTATACAGTTCAGACCGTGGATTAAACACATTGCTCATAGAAGAAAACTCCTTGTTGTATGGAATGACGAAAAGAGAAGCAGAGGGCAACAAAAGCGAGTGATCTGCCAGGGTCCAGGGAGGCGCGTGCCTCCCTGGTGGGAGTCCAGAGGGCAAAGCCCTCTGGCCGCCGGAGGCCCCCCGTAAGCAGGCACTTTCGCAAGCTAAAAGCCCTCAGCGCAGAAGCTGATTCTCACCGGTAACAGGCGTTTCGGTAGTTTTCGGCGTAAAGTAAGCGTTCAGAATATTAACCCCGGTAGACGCAAGCACAGAGCCACTTCCGCCGCGTTCGATGGCGATGGCGACGGCGATTTCGGGATCGTCGTAGGGGGCGAAGCAGACGAAGACGCTGTGGGTGTTGACGTTGCTGTTGACCTGAGCGGTGCCGGTTTTGGCGCCCGCAGTTACGATGCAGTCACGGAAGTGGGAGGCGAGGGAGCCGCTTGTGACCAGGTTGCGCATTCCCTGCTTGACCGCCTGGAGGTTTTCGTCGGCAATCTCTACTGTGTTGACAGGCTCCGTGTTTCCAACGGCGATGATCTCCGAGTTGTCGTAGGTCTTCGCGGCTTTCAGCAGATGCGCCTGACAGTGCTTGCCGCCGGAAACGAGGGTAGCCACATAATTCGCTAATTGCAGGGGCGAGTAGAGCTGGCTGGACTGCCCATACGCGGCCCAGGGGGCCTGGTTCTGGCCCTCCGGGTTCTCCGGGAGCCTGCCGGAGTTCTCGCCGATTTCAATGCCTGTGGGAGAACCCAGGCCGAACTTTGTGAGGTATTCCCGCAGGGTGTCCATCCCCATTCTGTAGCCCATCTCCGCAAAAAAGTAGTTGCAGGAGTTGGTGATGGCCTGGATCACATTCTGATAGCCATGTCCCGGATGATACCAGCACCAGGTCCAGCTGTTGGCCTCGTCTCCAGGATAACGCCACTTGCCGGTGTCCCGAATGCGCTCCTTCAAGGTGGTGTCCCCATTCTCCAGGGCGGCGATGGCCGTAAGCGGCTTTAACGTGGAACCCGGCGGATAAGTGCCGCTGGAAGCGCGGTTGAACACGGGCCGTCCGGGGTCCTGATTCAGCTCCCCGATGTCCTGCCGGTAGGTGGAAAGATTGTAGGTGGGATACGAGGCCAGCGCCAGAATTTCCCCCGTGCCAACCTTCACCACCGCAGCGCCCGCACCCCGCGTCTCGTCGTAGTCAGTCTCGTTGACTCGCTCCACCGCCTCCGCGATGATATCTTCCACGGCCTGCTGGAAGTCCAGATCAATCGTCAGCTCCACAATCCCGCCCGGCTCCGGCTCCACGGAGTAGTATTCCCCCGTGATCTTCCCGTCGCTGTTGGAGGCGAGCATCCGATAGCCGTCGGTCCCCTTGAGGTACTGTTCAAACGCGCGTTCTGCTCCGGAACGCCCGATCAGATCGTCAAAATCATAGCCCTGGTCCCGCATAGACAGGTACTCGTCCCGGGACTCGAAGGCCCCCAGATAGCCCAGAATATGGGCGGCGTAGTCCGTTCCATACTCCCGGACAGAGGAACGGGTCACTTTCGCGCCCAGATAGTCCCCGTCGCTGAGCATGGAGATAAAAACGGTGTCAATGTCCTGGGCCAGAACAAAGGTTTCGTAAGCGTCATTCAGCTTCCGCAGTGCAAGCTCGTACTGGACGCCTATCACAAGCCGGGCCTGCTCCTGGGTATAGTCCTCCGGAATGTTCAGGTCCTTCCGCATGGCGCTGAGGAGGCTGGTGGGGGTAATGCCCGCGTCGTGGAGGAGGGAGGAGGAGAGGCCGGAGGCGGAGAAGCGGTCCAGGAGCTTGCGCCCGCGCTCCAGAGGCGTAAGGGGCGCGGCTTCCGCAGTATCGCCGTTTTCTTCGGCGGAGGCGTCGGGATCGGCTTCCTCCTCTTCCTCCGGCGGGATGAGATCGGGATGCCGGAGAAGATAGGCCCCCAGGGCGTCCCGGGTGGTGGAGATACTTTTCAGGTAGGTGAGAAAGCGGTCTTTCTGGGAATTGCTGAGGGTGTCGATGGTGTAAACGTAGGGAGCCTGCCGCGAAACGGGAAGAGAATCGTTCCAGGAGACGGTCTGGGACTGGCAGAGCCGCAGGAGGCGCAGAATCGCCTCGTTGGCGTCCGAATTCGGAGGCAGGAGGGAGGCGTCGAAAGTGAGGTCATAGGCAGACCGGTTCGTCACCAGCACGCGCCCGTTCCGATCCGTGATAATCCCCCGGGACGCCTCGACCTTTTCAGGCCGGACGATAGAATGGACGGATTTCGCGACATAATCCTCATGATGAATGACCTGGGTATCGTAAAGCACACCCAAATAAACGAACAGCACGGCGGCCAAAATGATCAGCAGCAGATAAAGCCGCGCATTTTGCATTTCTTTGCGATCCATGAAAGCCCCTTTCATTGGCACAGACAGCGGGGTTTGGGGCAGCGCCCCAAGCGATTCTAATCAAACTGCGTCCTGCGGAAAATTTTGCGGTACACCACCGTAACCGGCACCGCCAAAGGCAGCGTCACCCAGAACTCCCGGACCATCACGTCCATCCCGGCCTCCCAGGCGGCTTTGCTCTGCATCCATAAAATGATGCACCGGAACCCGTCAGTAAGGAAGAACGCGATAGCGGACGCGGCGAAGGAGCACAAAAACCCGGCGCGCAGCACGCTCTTGGAGAGCAGCGCCGAGAACAGCCCCACCAGGGGAAAAATCAAGGTATATAGGCAGGGAATCGGCCCCGGCAGCAGCTGGTCGCAGAGAATCCCCACGCCCATAGCGAAGATCGTACCCGGCACAGCCCCCTCATAGGTAGCGGGAACCGCGGCCAAAAGCGGATAAATAAAGGGAATCACGCCCCAAATCTCCACCCGCTGCAACACGCTCCCCTGCACCAGAAAGAGTAAGACGGTCCCCGCGGAGTAAAGCAGCCACTTAAAAATCAGTTCATTTCTGGCAAGCAGAGCCCATCACCCTCCCATCAAGTAACAATCTCGAAGGATTTGATCACGAATACCTCCGACAGCCCGTCAAAGTCCACCGCCGGCGCGATAATCGCGTAAGAAGCCGCCCCGGAGTCGTCCAGCAGCACTTCCTCGATGGACCCGATCACCAGCCCGGAAGGGTAGTATCCCCCCAGCCCGGAGGTCATAACCAGATCGCCGCTGAGCAGCTTGCAGTCTTCGGGCAGGTAGTCCAGCCGCAGCCGCTCCCGGGTCATCAGGGAGAAGTCCCCCTTAGCCACCCCCAGATCCTTCGTCCGGAACATCTGCGCCCCCAAAGACGTATCGGTGTCCACCAGCGTCAGAACAGTAGACCAGTTCACCCCGGCCTGGCTGATCACGCCCACCAGCGCCCCGGTCTGATCGATCACGCAGTCCCCGACCTCGATCCCCAGAGCCGTCCCCTTGTTCAGAGTCAGCGAGGAAGTCCAGTTCGTAACCGCGTGTTCGGTAATCATAGCGGCCTCAATATCGCTGAGGTCCCGCCTCTGTTCCCGAAGGTTCAGCAGATCATGCAGCAGCACATTTTCCGCCAAAGCCGCCTCCGCGTCCCGGATTTTCTCTTCCATCTCCGCGATTCTACGTTTCAGCTCCGCGTTCTCGCTTTCCAGTTCCGTAGTATCCATATAGTACCGCTGCTTATCGCCAACCCAAGCCGCCGCGGCCGTATACGCCTCCCGAAACGGCGAGACGATCGTATTCGCCAGATCAACCAACGGCGAAGAAGAGGTAGCGCCCACCGTAGACAGCGCCGCCATAGCCACGGAGATCACCGCCGCAGCAAACAATATCCACAATCCATTATCTTTCAGGAAATTTTTCAAATCAAAACACCTTTACCAATATCGAAGATGCAGGCCATACGGGGACGTAGGACGAGGGACGGGGGGCTGCCAGCGGGGCTTCCCGCCTCCGGCGGCCAGAGGGCTTTGCCCTCTGGACTCCCACCAGGGAGGCGCGCGCCTCCCTGGACCCTGGCAGATCAGTCCGGTTTGGGGCCTGGGTGCGGGGACTAGAATAGAAGCACGCCGAAGTGCTCCAGCATACGGGAGAGGCGGAGGACCGGGAGGCCCATCACGCTGAAGTAGTCGCCCTCTAGGCGCTCGACCAGGAGGGCGCCGCGTTCCTGGATGCCGTAGGCGCCCGCCTTGTCCATCGGTTCGCCGGTGCGGATATAGCGCCGCAGGGCTTCCTCGTCCGCCGGACGGAAGAAGACATTGGTGGACTCCGCCTCCGTGAGGGAGTCCCCGCCCCGGCGGACCGTCACGCCCGTGCAGACCACATGCTTGCGCCCTTGCAGGGCGGTCAGCATGTCCAGCGCGTCCTGTTCGTCCCGCGGTTTGCCCAGGCGGCGGCGGTCGAGAAACACCATCGTATCCGCAGTGATCACGATGTCGTCAGCTCCGCACAGCGCCGCCGCGGCGTCCGCCTTTTCCCGCGAGATGAACTTCACCGTTTCCTCCGGCGTCAGCCCCTCGGGAAAGGATTCCTCCACATCGGGCACCCGGACAATAAAGTCCGTCAACCCGATTCGCTCCAGCAGTTCCCGGCGGCGGGGAGAGGCAGATGCCAAAATAATCTTGCTGCCCATTTCGCTTGCACTCATAATTGTACGCTCCAAATCTGATAGCAATCAGTATATTTAAAAACAGAAACCACGACTTGTATTTGACGCTCAAACTACAAACAGTAATATTATCAACAAATCAAACAAATCATAATCACTCCACGCCCCGCTGGTAAAGCCCGCGCGTAAACTCCCCAACCGGCCCCTCGCCGTTCAAATAGCGCCTGAAAACGTCGGCGCATTCCTCCGGCGACTCCGTAGTAAACCGCAGCCGCGCAAACGCCAGCCCCAGCCGCCGGTACTCAGGCCGATCCGCCAGCCACAGCACGCGGCTGTTCTGGATCTCGGTCCGATGCCCCCACACAGGGAGAAGCGGAAAGTCCGCGCCCATGCGGTCGTTAAGGAAAGCAGGTCCCTCCGCAGAGCACCCCTCTTCGCACACCCCAGGGCAGGTCCCGCCGTTCTGGGCGATACAATTCTCGGTAATCATCAGCGGAAGCCGCCCATAGACAATGGCCTCCGCGGGCAGGATTTTCCGCATATCGCGTATCTGCGCAAAGCGCAGCTCAAAGGAGAGGCAGGCGGATTCTAAGCCCTTTTCCCGCAGATAATCCAGGGACCAACTGTTAAAAACGTTCAGCCCAAAGTCCCCATAGACCCGGAACCCCATCCCGCGCACCAAGGCCAAATGCCCCAGATTCCCCGCCATCACAGCGGTGACGCCCAAGACGGCGGCACGTTCCAGCATATCCCGCAGGACGCCCTCGTCCCGATCCCGCCAGACCCGCGGCAGAACAGCGCACCACTCCGTCTCCGCCTCCGGCAGGCGATCCAGCCCCGCGAAGGCCTCCAGCGGAGCACAGACCCGCGCAGGCCCCAGCTCCAGCAGTCCCGCGGACCACTGAGCAGCACTGGCAACGGAAACAGTAAACCGAGGCACATCCGCGTTGCAATCAACCTCCGGCAGTTCCGGCGCAGGAAAGCGCTCCCGCCGCACAGGCCCCGCCATCCGACATTTGCTGAGCGCCTCCAGCGCATCCCGCCGCAGCTTGTTCACAGCGGAGGCGGAGAGGGACAGCCCCGGATCGAACTCATCGACATCCACGGACACACAGCGGTAAGGCGTTCCCCCGGTTTTCCGCAAACGCGCGGACAAATCCTCAACCGTCAAAGCCCGGTTCCGCGCCGCCTCCGGCACAGCCCCCGTGACCGTAACCTCATTCCCCAGCCCGTCGTCCACATGGAGCCACGCCGCCTTTCCAGCCTTAACGCCGCAGGTGAACTCCACCGGAATCGCAATATCCACCGGCGACAGCTCCGGCAGCGTAAACTCTGCGGCATTTTCAGGCCGGGTCCCCAGCATATCGCGCCCATGCCGTCCCAACCAATAAGCGTCCGTAAACCCGGACCGGGAAAACGCATCTTTCAGGATATCCATCTCTGCCCGCGTCGGTTCCCGCCGCTCCTCCAGGAGGCGGGCATAGATATTGGTGACAGTGGCCACATAGGCAGGACGCCGCATCCGCCCCTCGATTTTAAGGCAGGCGACCCCCAAATCCTCCAGATCGGCAAGCCGCGGAGCCAGACAGCTGTCTTTCAGGCTCAGCGGATAAGCAACCCCGGAGCCATTAACCCCATAAGGCAGACGGCAAGGCTGGGCACAGCGCCCCCGGTTCCCGGACCGCCCACCCAAAACAGCGCTCATAGCGCACTGCCCGGAGTAGCACATACAAAGCGCCCCATGGACAAACACTTCAATCTCAACCGGACAGTCCCGGCAAATGACAGCAACTTCATCCCGCGAGCACTCCCGCGCCAGAACGACCCGCCGGCACCCATCCCCCGCGATTTCGCAAGCCCCTCCGGAAGTAAAGATACTCATCTGGGTACTAGCGTGCAAAGGCAGATCCGGGAGCACCCGCCGCAGAAGCCGAAAGAGCCCCCAATCCTGCACCAGCACAGCGTCAACCCCCAACCGGCTTGCAGTCCGCGCAGTTTCCAAAGCCGCAGGCAGTTCCCGATCTGAGAGCAGGATATTTAAGGTAAGGAAGACCTTCACCCCACGGACATGGCAGTAAGCGAGCGCCTCAGCGAATTCCTCCTGAGAGAAATTATGCGCCCCGCGCCGCGCATTAAACCCGCCCCACCCAAGGTAAACGGCCCCGGCCCCATTCAAAACGGCGGCCTCCAAAGCCTGCGGGGACCCGGCAGGCGCCAGCAGTTCAGGCTTCATTTCTGATTTCGGGAGTCCAACCGCTGCTGAAGCCGCATAATTTCACGTTTCAGCTCACTGACCTGCGCCTGCGCCTTAGCGGCGTCATCAAGATACCCCTTAATTTGCCGCCGAAGCTGCTCCGCCGCCGCCTGCGACTTAAACAGCTCGTCAGCGATATTAGCGGCGGTCAGCACCGCGGCATCGGTCCGACCAACCTTACTGGAGTCGAGGATTTCCTCCATTTTTTCGCCGACATAAGCGCCGACCTTGTGCATATAGTCCGCGGATTCCTCAGCGATAAAGGTATACTCCTCCCCGCAGATAGAGACAATAACGCGGTTAGCCATAGAAAAAACCTCCCCCAAGCGGAATTTTACAGCATACAGTATACCATACAAAACACCCCCGCGCCACAAAAATGTGGTGAATTTATAAAAATTTTACTACATGGGGGTGCCTGCCTACGGGGGGCCTCCGGCGGGTCACTTTTTCTCGAGAGAAAAAGTAACCAAAAAGAGCTTTAACTCGACGCGAATCTGGTGGGTGAAGGAGCCGGTTGCGCAGTAACGAAGCGTGAGCGAGTGGGGACTTCCATTGTCATGGAAGTCCCCACACATTTTTATGATTGTTTGCAGACCCCTCCGTAGGGGCGGACACGCAAGTCCGCCCCTACAGAGTTTCATAAAAAATCTGTGGGACCTTCCATGTAAATGGAAGGTCCCACTCGCTCACGCTTCGTTACCGTGTGACAGGCTTTCGCAACCACCAGGGTATAGAGCGGTATTAAAAAGTTCTTTTGCTTACTTTTCTTTCAAGAAAAGTAAGCCGCCGGAGGCCCCCCGTAGGCAGGCACCCGTCACTCCTCCTCGTCGGTGGCGATCAAACCGTACCCCCCGCTCTTGCGGCGGTAGACGATGCAGAGGCTGTCGTCGGAGCTGTTGCGGAAGACGAAGAAGCTGTGGTCGAGGAGGTTCATTTGGAGGATGGCTTCTTCGGTGCTCATGGGTTTGACGGCGAAGCGCTTGGTGCGGACGATGGGGAACTCCTGCTCCTCCTGGACCTCGAAGTCGGAGGTGGGGGCGGGGGGCGGGAAGCTTTCGGAGCGGAGGCGTTTGGCGAGGCGGGTCTTGTTTTTCAGGATCTGGCGCTCAATATAGCCCACGGCGGTGTCGATGGCGCCGCGCATGTCGCCGTCCGGGGCCTCCGTCTGGGTGCGCAGGAGGGGACCGCCGCCGCCGCGGATAGTAATCTCCACCGTGCACAAATGTTCTTTCTCCACGGAGAAGGTGACGTTGGCCGTGGCGTCGTCGCGGAAATACCGGTCCAGCTTCGAGATCTTTTTCTCCGCGTAGTCCTTGATGGAGTCGTTCAAGGAGACTTTCTTGCATGTGTAATTGTATTTCATCGGGATCGCTCCTTTCGTGTGGAAGAGGACCGCAAGGCCCCTTTTGTATAATATAACATATTTGTTCTTGAATGGAAAGAGAAAAATAGGACTTTCGTGAAAAAGCTGAAAAAACTTTTCCGGGCAAAAATCAAAAGATTGTGAAATTGAAGATATAGTATAAAGTACGAAAAAGCGGAAAAAGTTATAAATAATGGGCGATTCCATGTGTAAAATAGGGGATTTACCAAAAATATCCTTTTACTTTTGTCGAATTTTCTGCAATGTTTGTGAAAAAATCCATTGACGGGAAGACAAAAAGCGGTTATGATGTTAGCATCGTTACCTCATATCTGATGCTGTTCATCCAGACTTGGATAGAAAAGGAGAGCTGTAGTATGTATACACAGGAAATCGTTGTGAATAATGAGGTCGGCCTGCACGCACGGCCCGCCACGTTCTTCATCCAGAAGGCCAATGAATTCAAGAGCGGCATTTGGGTGGAGAAGGAGGATCGCCGGGTCAATGCCAAGAGCCTGCTGGGCGTTCTGTCCCTGGGCATTGTCAAAGGCACGTCCATCACCCTGATCGCCGACGGCGCGGATGAGAAAGAGGCCGTAGGTGCTCTGGTGGAGCTGGTCAAGGACAATTTCGGCGAATAAGCCCAACAGACCCCGTGCGGCCCCGCTTCTGGCGGGGTCGTCTTTTTTACACCTTTCATTCTCTCCAGGAGGCTGAACTATGACAAAGGACGAGTTAAAGGAAAAAGCGAACGACCTCCCCTTGCAGCCGGGCGTCTATCTGATGATGGACAAGAGCGGGAAGGTCATCTACGTAGGCAAGGCGAAGCGGCTGAAAAACCGTGTGAGCCAGTATTTCCAGGACAGCGCTTCCCACACGGCGAAGACCCGCCAGATGGTGGCCCAGATCGACCACTTCGACACCATCTTTGTCACCAGCGAATTTGAGGCCCTGGTTCTGGAGAACTCCCTGATCAAGCGCCACATGCCCCGCTACAACATCCTATTGAAGGACGACAAGGGCTACCCCTTCGTCCGCCTCTCCAAGGAGGCGTACCCCCGCTTCTCCATGGTCCACAAATGGGCCAACGACGGCGCGAAGTATTTCGGCCCCTTCGGCGGGCGCTACGAGACGCGCCAGGCCCTGGACGCGGTCTGCGCGGCCCTGCGCCTGCCCACCTGCAATCGGAAATTCCCCCGGGACATCGGCGCGGAGCGCCCCTGCCTGAACTTCCACATGGGCCGCTGCGACGGCTTCTGCCGCCCGGAGCTGACGGCGGAGGAATACAACCGCCGGGTCCGGCAAGCGTGCCAGATGCTGGAGGGGAGGGCGAAGGAGCTGCTTCGCGAGATGACGGCGGAGATGGAGGCGGAGGCGGAAGCCCTGCGCTTCGAGCAGGCGGCGGCCCTCCGGGACCGGATCAACGCCATCAGCGCCCTGAGCAAAAAGCAGACGGTCATTGCGGGGCTCTGCGCGGACACGGACATCTGGGGATTGTACCGCGGCGCGGGAAAGTGCTGCTACGCGATTCTCCACATGGAGGAGGGGAACCTGGCAGGCCGGGAGACGGAGCTGTTCACGGCCCCCATGGAAGAAAGCCAGGAGGAAATGCTGTCGGCCCTGACGGCCCAGTATTACCTCCCCCGGGCGATTCTGCCCCACGAAATCCTGCTCCCCTTCGAGACGGAGAACTACTGCGCGGAGCTGTCGGAAGTCCTGACGAAGCGGGCGGGGCACAAGGTCTGGGTCCACGTCCCCCAGCGGGGGGAAAAGGAGGAACTGCGCCGCCTGGCCCAGCGGAACGCCGCTGAGGAGGCGGAGCGGGCCACCACGGCGGAGGAGCGCACCGCCCATACCCTGGCCCTCCTGACGAAGATGCTGGACCTCCCGGAGGCCCCGAAGCGCCTGGAGTCCTACGACATCTCCAACACCGGCGGCAGCGACATCGTGGCCTCCATGGTGGTCTACAGCGGCACCCGGCCCCTGAAGAGCGCCTACCGCCGCTTCCGGATCAAGGAGCTGTCGGGCCATCCGGACGACTACGCCTCCATGCGGGAAGTCCTGTGCCGCCGCCTCCAGCGGGCCGCGGACGGGGACGAAAAATTTCTGCCCCTGCCCGACGTGTTCCTGATAGACGGCGGCGTGACCCACGCCCAGACGGCGCTGTCCGCGGCCCGGGAGTTCGGGGTGGACGTCCCCATCTTCGGCATGGTGAAGGACGACCGCCACCGGACCCGCGCCCTGGTGACGCCGGACGGGCGGGAGATCGGGATCGTGGCGAACCAGGCAGTCTTTTCGCTGATCGGGCAGATCCAGGAGGAGACCCACCGCTTCGCCATCACGTACCACCACGAGAGCCACGGGAAAAGCGCCCTGCGCTCGGCGCTGGACGGCATTCCCGGCGTGGGCCCCAAGCGCCGGGACGCCCTGCGCAAGCACTTCGGGACCATCAAGGCCATCCGGGAGGCGGAGGTGGAGGCACTAGCGGCGGTAGTGCCCCAGGCCGCGGCGGAGGCGGTTTGGAGGCATTTCCACCCGACCCCGGCGGACGGAACGGGCGAAGGGGCGGAAAAAAACGGGCAGGCGTAAAAAGCCTGCCCGCTGGGGGAACTCAGTAGCCGATGATCAGGCCCTTTTCCATCGCGTAAAAGCTGGTGAGGCCCCGGCAGGGAAGAATTTCCACGCTCTTCACCGGCAGATCCGCCAGAATCTGCTCCCGGAGCTTCACGGCCCCCGTAGGATTCTCGCAGTGGCAGAGGATGACCTCGGCCCCGGCGCAGTCCTTGCTGTCCCGCATGAGGGCGGTGATGACCTGGTAGGTCTTGGACTCGCCCCGGGCCTTTCCGGTGACGTGGATGGTGCCCTGGGGGGTGGCCTCGGCCACGACGTGGATGCCCAGGGAGTGGAGCAGGGTGCCTACCAAGGGGCGCATCCGCCCGTTTTTGATCAGGTTGTCGAAGTTCTCCAGGGTGAAGCAGGTCCGGAGGGCGGCCTGGTAGAGGCGGAGCTGGGCGCAGATGTCGTCGAAGTCCCCTCCGGCCTCCATGAGGGCGGCGGCGCGGCGGATCAGGAGGACCATGGCCCCGGCGGTGGCCTTGGAGTCGATGACGCAGATCTGCTTCTCCGGGTGCTCCTCCAGCACCATGTCCCGGGCCAGAAGGGCAGCGTTGTAGGTGCCGGAGAGGTTGGCGGAGATGGTGAAGCAGACGGTGCAGTCCCCCTTCTCGAAGGCCCTGGCGAAGGCGGCGGGGGAGGGGCAGGCGGTGGAGGAGGCGGTTTTCTCCTCGGACATGGCCAGGAGAAGGGCGGGGATCTCCAGGGCGTCGTTGTCGATGAACTCCCGTTCCCCCACCTGGAGCCGCAGGGGCACCGTCTCGAAGCGGACGGAGGGGCTTGTAAAGTCGCAGGCCCGCAGGTCGCAGCTGCTGTCGCTGACAATATTCCAAACCATAATATAATACTCCTTATGATGTGGTTTGCTGAACTACATTTTCTATCATCATACCGTATTTTTTCCCCTTTGTCAATGAAAAAAAGGAGAGGACGGCAGTTTTTTCCATCCTGGAATCCGAGGGCGTGTCCGGAGGCGGTGCGGCGTGTTTTTGAGCTGGAAGGACGTGGCGGAAGGGGGCGGGAGCGTGTGAATTTTTTGGGGGCGTGGAGCGTTTACATAACGGTGTGGAAAACTCCGTGGAAAATGTGAAAAACCCAGTGGGCAGAATGGCTTGTCATGGTATCCCGCGAATTATGGAAAAACGCGCAGGGAAACTTTTCAAAAAAGAACGGGCTCCTTACCGGGAAAAGGCGGGAAAGGGCCTTTTCCGCGGGAAGGCTTGCGTTCGGGAAATTCTTGTGCTATAATAGCGGGACAGTAGTGGTTATGTTCGATCGAGGCCGCTTCTTTCCGGCCCGGCAGAAAAGAGGGGGACGGCGCGGTTCTGTTTGACCGCCCTGCCCGGAAGATACAATACAAAAAGGACCGGCGGAACGGGGCCGGTCAGGAGGGACTATGCCAAAGAAACAGGATTACGGCAACGACAGCATTTCCGCCCTGAAGGGCGCGGACCGGGTGCGGAAGCGTCCCGGCGTCATTTTCGGCTCCGACGGCCTGGACGGCTGCGAGCACGCGGTTTTCGAGATCTTGTCCAACTCCATCGACGAGGCCAGGGAGGGCCACGGGACGGACATCACCGTCACCCGCTTCCTGGACCGTAGCGTGGAGGTGGAGGACCGGGGCCGGGGCTGCCCCGTGGACTGGAACGAGAAGGAGCAGCGCTGGAACTGGGAGCTGGTCTTCTGCGAGCTCTACGCCGGCGGCAAGTTCGGCAATGACGACGGGGAGGACTACGAGTTCTCCCTGGGCCTGAACGGCCTTGGGTCCTGCGCCACCCAGTACGCCTCCCGCTATATGGACGTGACCGTCTGGCGGGACGGCTTCGAGTACCGCCTCCGCTTCGAGCGGGGGGAGATCGTGGGCGAGCTGCAAAAGACGCCCCTGCCCCGCCCCCAGGCGAAGAAGACGGGCACCCGCACCCGCTGGCTCCCCGACCTGGACGTGTTCACGGACATCGCCGTCCCGGCGGAGTATTTCACCGGCGTCATGAAGCGCCAGGCGGTGGTGAACGCCGGGGTCCGCTTCCACTTCCGGAACGAGACGGAGCCGGGCCAGTTCGAGGAGACGGAGTTTTTCTACGAGAACGGCATCTCGGACTACGTGGCCGAGCTGGCGGGGGAGGACGGCATGACGGCCCCGGAGTTCTGGCGGGCGGAGAAGCGGGGCCGGGACCGGGCGGACAAGCAGGATTACAAGGTGAAGCTGTCCGCCGCCTTCTGCTTTTCCAACAAGGTGAACGTGGTGGAGCACTACCACAACTCCAGCTGGCTGGAGCACGGCGGCAGTCCGGAGAAGGCCAGCAAGTCGGCCTTCGTCTCGGCCATTGACAAGTACCTCCGGGAGCAGGGGAAGTACCAGAAGAACGAGAGCAGGGTGACCTGGACGGACGTGGAGGACTGCCTGATTCTGGTGACGAACAACTTCTCCACCCAGACCTCCTACGAGAACCAGACGAAAAAGGCCATCACCAACAAGTTCGTCCAGGAGGCCATGGCGGAGTTCCTGCGCTCGAACCTGGAGATCTACTTCATAGAGAACCGGGCCGACGCGGAAAAGATTGCGGCCCAGGTTCTTCTGAACAAGCGGAGCCGGGAGAAGGCGGAGGAGGCCCGCCTGAACGTCAGGAAAAAGCTCTCCGGTTCCGTGGACATCACGAACCGGGTGCAGAAATTTGTGGACTGCCGGACGAAGGACGCGTCCCGCCGGGAGATCTACATCGTGGAGGGCGACAGCGCATTAGGCAGCGTCAAGCAGGCCCGGGACTCGGAGTACCAGGGCATCATGCCCATCCGGGGCAAGATCCTGAACTGCCTGAAAGCGGACTATGCCCAGATTTTCAAGAGTGACATCATCACGGACCTGGTGCGGGTCCTGGGCTGCGGGGTAGAGGTGCAGAACAAGCACGTGAAGGACATGTCCTCCTTCGACCTGAACAGTCTGCGCTGGAGCAAGGTGGTGATCTGCACCGACGGCGACGTGGACGGCTTCCAGATCCGCACCCTGGTCCTGACGATGCTCTACCGCCTGACCCCCACCCTGATCAAGGAGGGCTATGTCTACATCGCGGAGACCCCCCTGTTCGAGATCAACAGCGGCGACAAGACCTGGTTTGCCTACTCGGACAAGGAGAAGAACGACATTGTGAAGAAGCTGGAGGGGAAGAAGTACAAGATTGACCGCTCCAAGGGCCTGGGCGAGAACGAGCCGGACATGATGTGGCTGACGACGATGAACCCGGAGACGCGCCGCTTAATCCGGGTCATGCCGGAGGACGTAGAGCGCACCGCGGCGGTCTTCGACCTGCTGCTTGGCGACAACCTCCAGGGCCGCAAGGAGCATATTGCGGAGAACGGGTGGAAGTACCTGGAAATGGCGGATATTTCGTAAAGCCTCCGGCGGCTATCTTAGGTGTTTGCGTTCGGCCTCTATCTCCCTGAAATGCCGGTGCAGCAACCATCGGAGATATCCTGGACGGGTGCGTCCGTTTTCCTGCGACAGTTCTGTTAATTGGCAATAATCATAGGCGGTAAGGACTACGGAAACAATCTTTTTAGATGAAGATTTTGATTCCATTATAATTCACCTCGAAATTTGCATTACAGCCATTATACATGAAGTTTTTCACGTAGTCAATAGGCTGCTTGAAAAAATTCTCGTATTCTGTTATGTTATATATGGAGACTGTCGTTTATGAAACATACAGAAAATATTCTGCGTATTATAGAAGAACGGAAGATTACCAGCTATAAATTGGCAAAGGAAACGGGTATTTCAGAAAGCCTGTTCAGCAAATGGAGGGAAAACCCCTCATCCAAGATAAGATCGGAGATTTTGGTCCTCATTGCGGACTATTTAGACTGTTCCGTAGACTACCTTTTAGGCCGGACGGAGAACCCGGAAATCAATAAACAGCCGAAGGAATAATACGTTATGCCAAAAAAGAAGAACCCCGAGGGCAAAAAGCCCAAAGCAGATCAAAGCAAAGTCCTGGGCCTCCGCGCCGCCGTAGTGGAGCAGGCCATCACGGAAACCCTGGAAACCAACTACATGCCCTACGCCATGAGCGTCATCGTCTCCCGGGCCATCCCGGAGATCGACGGCTTCAAGCCCTCCCACCGCAAGCTCCTGTACACCATGTACAAGATGGGCCTCCTGACCGGAGCCCGCACCAAGTCCGCCAACATCGTCGGCCAGACCATGCGCCTGAACCCCCACGGCGACGCCGCCATCTACGACACCATGGTCCGCCTCTCCCGGGGCTACGGCGCGTTATTGACCCCCTTCGTGGACTCCAAGGGCAACTTCGGCAAGCACTTCTCCCGCGACATGTCCTGGGCCGCCCCACGCTACACCGAGGCGAAGCTGACCGCCATCTGCAACGAGCTCTTCCGGGACATCGACAGCGACACCGTGGACTTTGTGGACAACTACGACAACACCATGAAGGAGCCCGCTCTCCTGCCCACCACGTTCCCGAACATCCTGGTATCCGCCAACAGCGGCATCGCCGTAGGCATGGCCTCCCAGTTCTGCGGCTTCAACCTGAAAGAGGTCTGCGACACCACCATTGCCTACCTGAAAAACCCGGACTGCGACCTGACGGAAACCCTGTTAGGCCCCGACTTCCCCACCGGCGGCGAGCTGATCTGCGACCCCGAGGCCCTTCGGACCATCTACGAGACGGGCCGCGGCAGCGTCCGGGTCCGGGCGAAGTGGCGCTATGTAAAGGCGGAAAATCTAATTGAGATCTACGAGATCCCCTACTCCACCTCCACCGAGGCCATCATGGACAAGGTGGCGGCTCTGATCAAGGCAGGCAAGGCGAAGGAAATCGCGGACATGCGGGACGAGACGGACCTCTCCGGCCTGAAACTGACCATCGACCTCAAGCGCGGCGCGGACCCGGAAAAGCTCATGGCCCGCCTCTTCCGCCAGACCCCATTGGAGGACGCTTTCTCCTGCAATTTCAACGTCCTGATTGCAGGAATGCCCTCCGTCCTGGGCGTCCGGAGGATTCTGGAGGAGTGGACCGCCTGGCGCACGGAATCGGTCCGGCGGCGGGTTTATTTCGTCCTGAACAAGCGCAAAGAAAAGCTGCACCTTCTCAAGGGCCTGAAAAAGATCCTCCTGGACATCGACAAGGCCATCAAGATCATCCGCGAGACGAAGATCGAGGCCGAGGTAGTGCCGAACCTGATGATCGGCTTTGGCATTGATCAGGTACAGGCAGAGTACGTAGCTGAGATCCGCCTGCGGAACATCAATCAAGAGTACATTCTAAAGCGTGTCCAGGAGACAGAGGCCCTTCAGGATGAGATCGCGGACCTGGAAGACGTGCTGCAAACCCCCAAACGGGTCAAGAAGATCATCCGGGACGAGCTGACCCAAGCCGCCAAAAAGTACGGCGAACCCCGCCGCACGTCGATCATCTACGCCCACGAGCTCCCCGAGGACCCCGGCGAAGAACCCCCGGAGGCGTACCCCGTCCACATTTTCCTGTCGAAAGAGGGCTATTTCAAGAAGATCACCCCCCAGAGCCTGCGCATGAGCAATGTCCAGAAGTACAAGGAGGGTGACGGCCCCTTACAGACCTTCGAGACAGACAACGCCGCCGAAGTGATGTTCTTCACCGACAAATGCCAGGTCTACAAAGCCCGCCTTACCGACTTCGACGACTCGAAAGCCAGCCTCTTAGGCGACTATCTCCCCTCGAAGCTGGGCATGGACCCCGGCGAAAGCGTAATCTACCTGGTTCTCCCGGGCCAGGACTACACCGGCGGCCTAATATTCTTCTTCGAGAACGGCAAAGCAGCCCGCGTGGACATCAAGTCCTACCAAACCGCCTCCAACCGCCGCAAGCTGACCGGCGCATACTCCGACAAATCCCCCATAAAATCAATCTGCCGCATCGACGAAGACCGCGAACTGGCCGTCTACACCACCGAACCCCGCTGCCTCATCTTCCACACCTCCCTCCTGACCCCCAAAACCACCCGCACCACCCAAGGCGTAGCCGTCCTGACCATGAAACCCAAACACAAACTGGAAACCGCCCTCCCCATCGAAGAAACCCCCATCACGAATCCCCCCCGCTACCGCGTCCGCGCCCTCCCCGCCGCCGGCGCCCTCCTGCGCCAGGAGGACACCGAGGAGCGCCAAATCAACCTCCTGGATACGTGAGGGTGCCTACCTACGGGGGGCTGCCAGCCGGGCTTCCGGCCTCCGGCGGGTCACTTTTTCTCGAGAGAAAAAGTAACCAAAAAGAGCTTTAACTCGACGCGAATCTGGTGGGTGTTGTGGCGTTTGCGCCGGAACGGGGTGCAAGCGTGTGGGACCTTCCATAGTCATGGAAGGCCCCACAGGTTTGATGATTCTATGTGTCCGCCCCGCCCTCGCAACTGCCATGGTATGCCTGGTATGCTTCCCCCGTAACTGCCATGGTTGCCTAGGATGCACACCGTAGGGGACGCCGCCTGCCAGCCGGGCTTCCGGCCTCGGCGTCCCGTCCCCCGCGCCCACCGCACCCCGGTAAACGCTCCCACAATACTGCCCCAAACCAACAGAAAGGAGGATGCCATGAAAAAGCATCTGAAAAGCTATACCATCATCCTAATCGGCTCCCTGCTCTACGCATTATCCTTCAACCTCTTTTTCGCCCCCAACCAGGTAGCCGTCGGCGGCATCACGGGCCTGGCCCAGGTGATCAACGCCTGGGTCCCCCTGGTGCCTGTGGGTATGGCGATCATCTTTATGAATGTGCCGCTGTTTTTGGTGGGGTGGAAAATGCTGGGCTTTCACCTCCTGGCGTCCTCCCTGTTCTCCATGGCGGTATCTTCCGCCGCTATCGACGGCTTGGAACTGCTCTACCAGTTCCCGCCCATGGACCCCATGCTGGCCTGCCTGTGCGGCGGGGCCATGATGGGCTTCGGCCTGGGCGTAGTCTTCTCCCAGGGGGCCACCACCGGCGGGACCGACATCGTGGCCCGTCTGCTGAAACTGCGCTTCCCCTGGCTTCCCCTGGGCAAGCTGGTTCTGATCCCGGACGCCACCGTCCTGGTTTTGGCGATGCTGGCCTTCGGACAGGTGGAGTCGGGCCTTTACGGCGGCATAGCGCTGTTCATCAGCAGCAAAGTGATGGACAAGGTGCTCTACGGCCTGGACGAGTCGAAGGTAGCGTTCATCATTTCAGACTGCCGCAAGGAGATCGCAGGCCGTCTTCTGCGCGAGCAGAACAGGGGCATTACGATTCTCCACGGCGAAGGCGCATACATGCGGACGGAGAAGCACGTTCTGATGCTGGCGTTCAAGCAGAAGGAGATTGTAGCGATCAAGCGTCTGGTGAAGGAGCTGGACGAGGGCGCGTTTTTGATTGTTTGTGACGCCCACGAGGTATTAGGGGAGGGATTCAGCCCATTTCAGGGTGAAGAACTGTAATTTCCCGTCTTGCGGCAAAAAGAAAAATGTGGTATGGTAGAACCAGCCCACAGTGAAGCAGAGGCAGACAAGAGAAAGCGATCTGGAGGAGTCCAGAGGGAAACGTTCCCTCTGGCGGAGAATCCAAGGAGGCAGAGCCTCCTTGGCCGCCGGAGGCATAGGGAGGCCATCGACGTGCGTATCCTTTCGTTAGCCGCAGCGATCTGCGTATTGTGCAGCGGGTGCGCGCCGCTTCTGGAGCGGACGTACAGCACGTCGGAGCCGCACAGCAGCAAGTTCTGGGAGAGCGAGGCGGCGGGGACGCTGCGGGCGGAGAGTTATCAGGATATTGTGAATGATCTGTTGCTGCTGATTGGGCAGCACAGGGAGGCGGCGACGCTGCGGCTGTATGATTTTGAGGATGATCTGTCCGTTGCGGACGCTTTGGAGCGGGCGGCGGCGGAGGTGCAGCAGGAGACGCCCATGGGTTCGTATGCGGTGGAGTATATCACGTCCACCAGCCAAAGCCAGCGGGCCTATTACGAAGTCGCCGTGCAGATCAGCTATCGAAGGACCCTGGAACAGATTCAGTCCGTGGTGAACGCCACCAGCCCCGAGGCGTTGTACAGTCTGCTGGACAGCGCTTTGAACGATGGGAAAAGCGAGCTGGCGGTGCGACTGGGCTACTGGGGTGAGGACGGCCAGAGCAAAGTAGAGGACTCCATGGCCCAGCTCCGGGAGGAACGGGGCATGACGGAGGAAGACCTGCCGTGGGTGGTGTGCTGCTACCCGTCGGCGGAGGACGTAGGACTGATCGAGTTCCTCCTGGACGGCCCCGCCCGTGACGAAGCCCTGGAAAAAGCCGCCCTGGCCCAGCAGGCCCTGGAGCCTGACAGCGATACCCCGCCCGAGGACACTTCCCCGCCTGAAAACGACGCCAACGGCGAATCCACCGAATTTCCCGAACCCCCGGAACTCCATGAAGAAGAACCACCCACCGGGTCCCCCGAACCGGAGAACCCCGAGCCTCCCATAGAACCGCCGCCCTCAGAACAAGCAGATTTCACAGGCCAGCACTTCATTCTCCATTCTCCATTATCAATTGTCAATTAAAAAATCAGGAAAGGACGGAATGATTTCCATGAAAACCTACGCCCAGATGACACCCGCGGAGCGGGGCGCGGAGTACGCCCAGCTACAGGAGCGCTTCGCAGCCCTGAAAGCAAAGGGCCTCCAGCTGAACATGGCCCGGGGAAAGCCCGGAAAGGCCCAGCTGGACCTGGTGAGCGATATTTTCAGCCTGATGCAGAAGCCGGAGGACTATGTGTCCGACGGCATCGACGTGCGGAACTACGGCGAAATGTCCGGCATTCCGGCGGCAAAGCGGCTGTTCGCGGACATCCTGGGCTGCAAGCCGGAGCAGGTCTTCGTCGGCGGCAACGCCAGTTTGCAGCTCATGTACGACACCATTTCCAAGGCATACACCCATGGCCTGCTTCACAGCCCCCGCCCCTGGTGCAAGGAGGAAAAAGTGAAGTGGCTGTGCCCCGCGCCGGGCTACGACCGCCACTTCAAGGTCACGGAAACCTTCGGCTTTGAGCTTGTTACCATCCCCATGACCGCCGCGGGCCCGGACATGGACGCCGTTGAGGAGGCCGTGAAGGACCCCGCCGTGAAGGGCATCTGGTGCGTGCCGAAATACTCCAACCCCGACGGCATCATCTACTCCGACGAGACGATCCGGCGGATCGCGTCCCTGAAACCCGCCGCGCCGGACTTCCTGCTGATGTGGGATAACGCCTACTGCATCCATGAGTTCGAGGGCGACTACGTCCCCTTCCCGGACATTCTGTCCATCTGCGCCGAGGCCGGGAACCCGGATATGGTCTTCGAGTTCGCCTCCACGTCCAAGGTGACGCTTCCGGGCGCAGGCGTGTCCTGCTTCGCCTGCTCCGAGGCCAACATGGCCTATATGGAAAAGCTGCTGACCGTGCAGGTGATCAGCTTCGACAAGGTGAACCAGCAGCGCCACGTGCTGTACCTCAAGGACAAGGCCCACACCCTGGAGCTGATGAAGAAGCACGCGGCCATCATGGGCCCCAAGTTCCGCGCCGTGGTGGACGCCCTGGACCAGGAGATCGCGCCCCTGGACATCGCCAGCTGGCAGCGCCCGAAGGGCGGCTATTTCGTCTCCCTGAACGCCATGCCGGGCACCGCGAAGCGGACCCTGGCCCTGTGCAGGGAGGCGGGCGTGACCATGACCGGCGCCGGCGCCACCTTCCCCTACGGGAAGGACCCCCAGGACAGCAATATCCGGATCGCGCCGTCCCTGCCGCCTGTGGACGAGCTGAAAGAGGCCATTGCGGTGTTCTGCGTGTGCCTGCGGATGGCGGCATTGGAAAAATTGGGAATTTCCTGACAGAGCGGGAAATGCAGAGCAAGGGAGGGGCAGTCACGCGTCCGGAGGGCGCGTGGCTGCTCCTTGCCGGAAGATTAGGAGCGTTTTTATGAGATATTATGGCAGTGTTTACCGTCCGCCCTCCGAGGCAAGGAGCCTGATTGTGCAGGTCACGTATGGATGCAGCCACAACACCTGCGCCTTTTGCAGCATGTACAAGGAGAAGCGCTTCGCAGTGCGCCCCCTGGAGGAAGTGCTGGAAGATTTCTCAATAGCGCGGGGGATTTACCGGCGCGTGGAAAAGGTCTTCCTGGCGGACGGAGACGCACTGGTACGCAAGGCAAAAGAGCTGTATACGATTCTGGACACGGTAAAGGAGCTGTTTCCGGAGTGCCGTCAGGTGACGTGCTACGCCTCCCCGGCCAGCATCCGCATTCGGACGGAGGAAGAACTGCGGACCCTGCGGGAGAAGGGTTTGACCATGGTCTATATGGGCCTGGAGTCGGGGAGCGACGAGGTATTGACGCTGATGCGGAAGGGCCACCCGGCGGCGGAGATTATCGAGATGGGCCAGAAGGCCCGCGCCTGCGGCCTGGCGCTGTCAGTGACGGCGATCACGGGCCTGGGCGGTCCGGATCTGCTGGAGGCCCACGCAGTCAAGACGGCGGAGGCGTTCAACGCCATGAACCCGGAGTATATCGGAATGCTGACGCTGATGGTAGAGCCGGGAACGCCGCTGTATGACTGGGTTCAGGACGGCAGTTTCCGTTTGTTGACTCAGCCGCAGGTTTTGGAGGAAACGAGACTGTTGATGGAGCATCTTGACAGTCCGGGAAGTGTGTTCCGTATGAACCACGCAAGCAACTATCTGGTTTTGCGCGGAACGCTGAACGGCGATCAAAAGGCCATGCTGGCGGAGATTGATCGTGCGGAGCATGACCTGAGCCGCCTGCGTCCGGAGTCGTGGCGGGGGCTGTAGTGCCTGCATACGGGGGGCCTCCGGCGGGTTCCTTTTCTCGAGAGAAAAGGAACCGAAAAGAGCTTTCACTCGACGCGAATCTGGTGGTTGTTGTAGTCTATGCGCCGGAACGTGGTGCAAGCGCGTGGGTCCTTCCATTGATATGAAAGGACCCACAGGATAGTAAAAATAAAGATTCAGCGGGTAAACGACCGTTTACCCGCAGATAAAGTTTAGGGTCCAGCCCTTTTCAAAGGGCTGGTGGGGTCCAGGGGCAAAGCCCCTGGCCGCCGGAGGCATATGGCAGGGGGTAACGCAGCATGAATCGGCTGGTGATCGGTGTACTGGCCCACGTGGACGCGGGGAAGACGACGCTTTCGGAGGCGATGCTGTATGAGAGCGGGGTGATCCGGCGGCTGGGGCGGGTGGATCATCAGGATGCTTTTTTGGATACCGATGCCATGGAGCGGGAGCGGGGGATTACGATTTTCTCGAAGCAGGCGGAGTTCTGCGTGGGGGATTTGGAAGTCACGCTGCTGGATACGCCGGGGCATGTGGATTTTTCGGCGGAGGCGGAGCGGGTGCTGCGGGTGCTGGACTGCGCGGTGCTGGTGATCAGCGGGAGCGACGGGGTGCAGGCGCATACAAGGACGCTGTGGCGGCTGTTGGAGCGGTATGGGGTGCCGGTGTTTCTGTTCGTGAACAAGATGGATTTGGCGGGGTGCGAACGGGAGGCATTGATCGGGGCGCTGAAAGGGCAGCTGGACGGCGGGTGCGTGGACTTTGGGGCCGGGGCGGAGCATGTGGCCGAGGAGGCGGCGCTGTGCGACGAGGCGGTGCTGGAGGCGTACCTGGAGAGCGGGTGCGTGTCCGATAAGGTGCTGTCGGGGCTGGTGGGGGCGCGGAAGCTGTTTCCGTGCTTTTTCGGATCGGCCCTGCGGCTGGAGGGTGTCTCGGAACTGCTGGAAGGGCTGGGGCGCTTCGCGCCTGTGCCGGAGTATCCTGGGGACTTTGGGGCGCGGGTGTTCAAAGTCGCGCGGGACGAGCGGGGGGCGCGGCTGACGTACCTGAAAGTCACTGGGGGGACCCTGCGGGTCAAGGATGTGCTGACGAACCGGCGGGCCGATATGCCGGAGGAGGACGTGTGGGAGGAAAAAGCCGACCAGATCCGGATCTACTCCGGGGCGAAGTTCCGGAGTGTCAGTGAAGCGCCTGCGGGGACGGTGTGCGCGGTGACTGGGCTGAGCCGGACGGTTCCCGGCCAGGGGCTGGGAATTGAGGAAGCGTGGACGTCTCCGGTGCTGGAACCTGTGCTGGCGTACCAGGTGGAGACGGACGCGGACCCCCATACGGCCTTGCAGGCGCTGCGGCAGCTGGAGGAAGAGGACCCGCAGCTCCGCGTGGCGTGGAACGAGGCGGCGCAGGAGATCCGCATCCAGCTCATGGGCGAGGTGCAGATCGAGATTTTGCAGCGGCGTCTGCTGGAGCGCTTCGGGCTGACGGCCTCCTTTGGAGCGGGGCGGATCGTGTACCGGGAGACGATTGAAGAGGCCGTGGAGGGCGTGGGGCACTTCGAGCCTTTGCGGCACTATGCGGAGGTCCACCTGCTTCTGGAGCCGCTTCCCCGCGGGAGCGGCCTGCGCGTGGGGACGGTGTGTCCGGAGGACCAGCTGGACGGGCACTGGCAGCGTCTGATTCTGACGCATTTGCTGGAAAAGGCCCACCTGGGAGTGCTGACAGGTTCGCCCATCACGGACCTGCGGATCACCCTGACGGCAGGCCGCGCCCACGAGAAGCACACCGAGGGCGGCGACTTCCGCCAGGCCACGTACCGCGCCGTGCGCCAGGGCCTGATGAGCGCAAAGAGCGTGCTTTTGGAGCCATGGTATGCGTTCCGTCTGGAGGTGCCTGCGGCCCAGGCAGGACGGGCCGTAGGGGACATCCAGCGCATGGGCGGCGAGACGGAGCCGCCGGAGACTTACGGCGAGGAAACGGTTCTGACAGGCGGCGCGCCGGTGTCGGCCATGCGGGACTACGCCCGGGACGTGGCGGCGTACACCCGTGGGCGGGGCCGTCTGCTGTGCCGCGCGGACGGCTACCGGCCCTGCGGGGACGCGGAGGCCGTAATTGCCGCCATGGGCTACGACCCGGAGCGGGACGTGGAGAACACGCCGGACTCCGTGTTCTGCGGCCACGGGGCGGGTTACACGGTGAAGTGGAGCGAGGTCCCCGCCCAGGCCCATGTGTCCAGCGGCCTGCGGCTGAACGCGCTGGAGCCGGAGGCACCGGAAGCGCCGTCCTCCCGGCGCTCCGCCGCCTACGCGGGGACCATCGAGCAGGACAAGGAGCTGCAGGCGATTTTTGAGCGCACCTACGGGCCGGTGAAGCGGCGGGAGTTCATAGCGCCGAAGCCGCCGCGGCGTCCGGTTTCCGCGCCGGCGGGGCAGGCCGCGCGGCCGTCCCAGGGGCAGAAGACGGGGCCGGAGTACCTGCTTGTGGATGGGTACAACATCATTTTCGCCTGGGACGAGCTGAAGGCCATTGCCCAGGAAAATCTGGACGCGGCGCGAAAGGCGCTGTGCGACCTGCTGTGCAACTATCAGGGGTATCGGAAGTGCCGTGTGATCGCGGTCTTCGACGCCTACAAGGTCCGCGGCGGGCTGGGTTCCGTAGAAAAGTACCACAACATCCGGGTCGTGTACACGAAAGAGGCGGAGACGGCGGACGCCTATATCGAGCGTGCGACGTATGAGATCGGGAAGGAGCACCGCGTCCGCGTGGCGACCTCCGACGGTCCGGAACAGCTGATTATTCTGGGCCACGGGGCCCTGCGTGTGCCCGCGTCGAGTTTTCGGGAAGAGCTGGAGCAGGTGCAGGGCCAGATTGCCGCCGCGCTGGAGGCGAATAACCGCCGGTCCCGGAACACCGGGGCCGTCCGGAACGCTATGGAGCGCGCGCAGAAGAAAAAGGAGGAGTGAGCAGTGAAGAATTTGAAGACGGTGGGAACGGCTCTGGCCGTTCTAGGAGGATGCGCCGCGGCGCGCTGCTGTCTGGACCGCAGCAGCCGCCGGGAGTCCAGTTACTGCCGGGGCCAGATCCGCCTGACGGCGCTGTATAACGAGAACGCGGCCTTTAACCTGCCGCTCCCGAAGGCGATTCTCCCGGAGCTGTCCGGCGCAGCCATAGGCGCAGTCTGGTATTTCCGGACCCGCAGCCCGATAGGCGCAGGTCTGATTCTGGGCGGTGGGACCAGCAATTTGCTGGAGCGGCTTATGAATGGCAGGGTCTACGATTATATCCAGTTCCCCAAGGCACCGGGGCCGCTGGGACGCTTTGTTTATAATTTGGCGGATTTGGCGGTGTTGATGGGGAGCGTGAGTTTGTGCCTTTTTGGGGAGGTGCGGTGATGTTCCTTTTTTCTTGAAAGAAAAAAGGAACCGAAAAAAGAACTTTTTAGTACCGCTCTATACTCTGGTGGGCGCGAAAGCCTGTCACACGGTAACGAAGCAATTGCGTAAGTGGTCCTTACCTCGATCGAGGTAAGGACCACTCGATTTTTTACTCCCCAGGCTGTGTCTATATATTCTTCTGCCTGAATTTGTCGGAGGGACCCTCAGATTTTCTTCTGGAAAACGGCAATAAGTCCTACTTTACAGAAGAGTGCAGGCAGGCGTGCTGGGCGCTGTGCCGTGGGGCAGTTGGTCCGGTGTTCTCATAGGGATATCGCGTCAAATTCTGTTACTCCGCCCCTTGATAAAACTCCAGAATATCCCCGTAAACCTCCCCACGGCCTGTTTCTGCCAAAATTTCATGTCTCATATGCGGATAATCCACATGCCGGATACAGCGGAAGCCCGCTTTGGCCAGGACGCGCCGGGAGTCCTCAGAGCCCTGCTCGCCTCCGACGCAGGGGTCGTCTTTTCCGCGCAGGAACAGCAGCGCCAGTTCCTGATTCACGTGCTCATACCGCTGGGGCCTGTGCATCATCACAACAAGGTGGAACAGGTCGCCGAAGGCCGAGCAGGTAAACCCAAAGCCGCAGTATGGGTCGGCGAGATAGGCCCGAACCGTCGCTTCGTTATAGCAGAGCCAGTCGCAGGGCGTTTTGGGATGGGGAATGCGCCGGTTAAAAACGCCAACGCTCAGGGACTGGAGCAGTCTGGATTTGTATTTGCCACCGCGGAAGGCCCTGATGATGCCGGACAGCAGGATTCCAACAGGGGCGCCGCTCTGGTAATTGGGGTAGCCGGATAAAACCGCCTTCTCATAGCGGCCTGAGTCCTGCTGGAGAAGGACTCGCATAATAATAGTCCCCATCGAATGGGCAAACAGATAAACAGGCAGCTGGGCATGCAATTTGAAATCAATTAACATGTAAAAAGGCTCAAACGGGAGAGGCCGTTGCGGCGCACCGTGAAAACGATTGCGTCCGCCCTGGTTATGTTCAGCGGTTCTGGTTGGGCTCCTGCTGCTTCTTCCACTCCGTAAATTTTCGCTGCCCTTCCATGCTCCCGTAGAAAGCGAGGATGTCAGGCAGGATACAGCGGGCGATGGCCTCAATTAGGTGTTGAGGAATGTCGGTGTTGTTGATGGGTTTCTTTCGCTCGCTCAAATAGTGTCCTTCGTACTGAAAATTCCGAAGACACATCCATCTAGCCTTTTGTGTTCTTTGAAAACTGTCAGATGCGTTCGCTTATGCGAATAGCTTGTCCCCCTTTCTCAAATTTTAAATTGTGTATTGCCGCAATGAAAACCGCAAACGCAGGCGGTTCTCTCATCCATGTAAATAACGTACCGAATTCAGACACCCTGTCAAGGAGAAGAAAGTCGAACGCATATAGAAAAAGTAAGGAGTCAAATCCCATGTGCCGTGGGTATTCCGACGGTCAAATTTGACGCCGCCGTATGATTTCTTTCGGAAGCTCAAAAACGGGGGTGCTTTTTCTGCCGTGTCCGCAAATTGGCGGGCTGAACCTCTTGCGCGGCAATCATTTCATATCTGCTGTAGCGGACAAATCACATTCGTTACCATAGAAGGAACTATGCCACAATTATCACAGCATTTTCCTTGACCTGACTGATGGTTTTCATCAGTGTGGCTTGCGTTTGCTTATCAAAGAGCTTTGTAAAGCTGAGAGGCTTATCGAAAGGCGGCTTTGTCAGCAGAGCTACACTTTCCATATATCCGTTCTGCTCAATGTGATTGATGTTCTTATGAACAAAGGAGATCTGCTTACCGTGCCTTGTCCTCGTCAGAGAGGTCATCGTAGGTGATCTCTTCCTCCAGGAATTGGGTCTTGACCTCGTAATTGTAGTAGGGGACCAGCACATGATCCTGCTCCACCGCTGTTTCATAGTCGTAGGCGTATGTGGGGACGCCGTGCTCCATCTCGAAAAAGTCGTAGGTGTTGCGGTCCACATCTGTTTTGGGCGTGGCGGTGAGGCCCACCATGATGGCGTCGAAATACTCGAAAATCGCCCGGTATTTCTTGAAGATGCTGCGGTGGCTCTCATCAATAATAATCAGATCAAAGTGCGTGGGGGTGAACAGCCGCTTCCCGTCCTTTGTTTTTGTGCCGTCAATGGCGTCGAAAATGGTGGGGTAAGTAGAAAACACGATTCGGGCGCTGCGGTCATCCTTGTTGGTGCAGAGGTTGCACAGGGACATATCCGGCAGATATTTTTTGAAATCGTCTCGGGCTTGCTTCACCAGAGCGGTACGGTCAGCCAGGAAAAGGATGTTGGTGGCGTGACTGCCCCGGCTCAGCACGTCCGCCAGACTGGAGGCCGTGCGGGTCTTGCCGGTGATCTGGTCATCAATGGAGACAGACAACAGGTCCATCTGCTCTGAACGGCGGTTCATCAGCTTTTGCAGATCGTCCTTGCTGAAAATACCGCTGACAGGCCGTTGGGGGCCGGACTGGTCGTCCCAGAAATAGGTCTCATAAGCGTTGGTAGTGAACATCATGGGGCGGCGTCCGAATTTGCACTCCAAGCAATCGGCGTAAAGCATAGCCTGTTTGCGGCCGCTGTTGGGGTCCTTGCTGGTGCGTTTGGCCTCCACCACGGCCAGAGGAAGCCCATCCTTGCCAAACAACATAATCCGCAAAATCGGCCTGACCTGCCACTCTGGCCATGCCCTCCACAGGATATTCCTCCTGCACATCGGCATCCGGGCCAGTAAACTTCCAGCCAGCTTCATGTCCAAGTCAATGTACCACTTTCGCGTGGTAAATTTGGAAGGGTCCTCCGGGGCAAAGGAGCGTTCCTGCTGGTGCTGGACCTTTGCCGCAGTCAGTTGGGCGGACATCTCCTGGATCTGCCTGCGGAGCGTCTCGATCGCGGCGTCCTTTTCTCCCAGAAGGCTTTCCTGCTCTTTGATTTTCTTTGTATCAACAATCACTCGCTCCGTGGGGATTCCGGATTCATCGAACTGGCGCTCCTCGTAACTCGTTCCGTAGCAATAATCCACCCACAGGATAAACTCAAACAGGCCGCGCAAAGAGAGAAGCGTGTCATCGGACTGCACAGCCCGCTCTGTATGGACGGCCAGATTGCCCAGCTTGACGATGAAAGGCAGCTTGCCCCCAGGTGGCGCGGTCCACGGCAAAGCGGAAGGTCGGCTCGTGAATGAGGGATTGCAGGTTGTCCTTGTAAGGCATCTGCATGGTGCCGCCCGCAGAGCAGACCCACTTCACCGCCAGCTCCAGCGCCTTCCGACAGCCGATGGCGCACATGGCGGGAGAGGCGGCAAAGACCTTTTCCGCCTCGACTGCCTCCGGGGCAAACATGGCGTATTCGCGTTTTGCCTGAAGGAAAGAGATACCACAATTTCCGCTCATGAGGTGTCATACTACGCCGAAGCTCTTTTGCCTGTGAAAGTATTCGGTTGTTTTTCTTTACAGACATTGAAATTCCTCCAAAGATGCCCTCTCAGTCTGGCCTGTGGCCAGACATCTCTCTCAAAGGGGGAGCCAAGGGCTGCGCACACTGGGGCGGAGAGGATTTATTTGAAGTATTTCTGCATCAGAGATTTCTTTAAAGTCTCCGGCTGTTCAAGGCTTTGCTGGACTGCTAATCAAGATTTTTTCAGTTTTGCCGTCAGATGCTTTTACATTATTTTACGCCAATTTTACACCAACAGGCTAAAAAAGCCTAAAGGTATGTAAGACTCTATAAGACCCCGCCAAATCCGCAAACCATTGAAGCACAAGCGTTTCTGTTGCGGCACGGCCATTTGTGCCTGAGTGCAGCTTTGTGGCAGAATTAGTACGCACAATCTTATGGCACAGGCACCTGCGGGTAACTTTGGGACTGTTACCGGTAGAAAACCATCGGACCGTTTCAAGGGGTTCCGGCGTTTTGGGCGGGTGGAAAAATTTTTTCGCCGCCTTGACCGCGGCGGGGAGGATACGGTAAAATAAGGCTGTACAGCCATTCAGAAACCAACCGACAGGAGGATACCGCAATGGAAGCCAAAACATTACCCGCCGGCCCCGTGGAGACGACGCTGACCCTGATCAGCGACAAGTGGAAAGTCCTGATTCTCCGGGACCTCCTGCCTGGCACCAAGCGCTTTGGAGAGCTGAAAAAATCCATCGGTAGCGTGAGCCAGAAGGTACTGACGGCCCAGCTGCGGCAGATGGAGGAGAGCGGACTGCTGACCAGGACGGTGTATCCGGAGGTGCCGCCCCGTGTAGAGTACAGCCTGACGGAGCTTGGGTACAGCCTCAAGCCGGTCCTGGATGTGATGCGGGACTGGGGGGAGGCGTATCAGGCGGGCAATTCGTAGGGACACTGCAACGCGGGCGTCAATTCACATACAGGAGGAAACGCATATGGAATATCTGGCCCACATCTCCGAGGACAAGCGGAAGCAGACCGTCCTCCAGCACCTGGAGGGCACCGCGGACCTGTGCCGCCGCTTCGCCGCGTCCTTCGGTGCAGAAGAGCTGGGCGACCTTGCGGGCATGGCCCACGATATCGGAAAATACTCCGCCGCCTTCCAGCGCCGCCTTGAGGGAGGCGCCCGGGTGGACCACGCGACGGCGGGCGCATTTGAGTGCTTCCGGCGGGGACAGACCGCCGCCGCGTTCTGCGTTGCAGGACACCACGGCGGCCTGCCCGACGGCGGAAGCCGAAACAACGCCCCCGATCTCCCCACCTTTTGGGGCCGGATGAATCGGGCCCGCAGGGGAGAGCTGGAGCCGTATGGCGCATGGCAGCAGGAGTTGGCCCTCCCTGCACCGCAGCCTCCGGCGATCCTCATCAAAGAGGACGCTTTCTTCTATATCCGGATGCTCTACTCCTGCCTGGTGGACGCAGACTACCTGGACACGGAGCGCTTCATGGCCGGGGAAGCGCCTCCCCGGGGAAGCGATACGTCCATGGAGGCGCTGTATGAACGCCTGCGCCAGGCCGTCTCCGGCTGGTTCCCGCCGAAGGGGGAGGTCAACGCCCTGCGCTGTGCGGTGCTGGAGCAGTGCATCCGGCAGGGGGCCGCGCAGAAGCCGGGACTTTTTACGCTGACCGTCCCCACAGGCGGCGGCAAGACCACGGCCTCCCTGGCCTTCGCGCTGAGCCACGCCTGCGCCCACGGCAAAACGCGCATTGTCTATGTCATTCCCTACACCTCCATCATAGAGCAGACGGCCAGAACCTTCCGGGACGTCCTGGGCGCGGAAAACGTGCTGGAGCACCACTCCAACGTCCAGTATGACACCGACGCCTGTGGGGCCGTCACGCCGGAGGCCGCCAGGCGGATGCGGGCCGCTGAAAACTGGGATATGCCGGTGGTGGTCACCACGGCCGTGCAGTTCTTCGAGTCTTTGTACTCCAACCGCCCCTCCCAGTGCCGGAAGCTCCACAGCCTGGCCAACAGCGTTGTCATCTTCGACGAGGCCCAGATGCTTCCCCTCAGCTATCTGCGCCCCTGTGTCTCTGCCATCGCCCAGCTCACGGCGCACTACGGCGTCTCCGCCGTGCTCTGCACCGCGACGCAGCCCGCCCTCTCGCCGCTGTTTCAGGAATTCCTGCCCGGCGTTTCCATTCCGAAGATCTGCGCGGCGTCCGTCATGAGCGCGCCGGTGTTCAAACGGGTGCGGTTCCAAAGGGAGGGGGTGCTCACCTGGGCCCAGCTGCACCAGCGCCTTGGGGACGCCCGGCAGGCCCTTTGCATCGTCAACAGCCGGAAAAACGCGCTGGAGGTCTACAAGGGCATCCGGGGAGAGGGCGGATACCACCTGTCTACCCTCATGGCCCCCTTCCACCGGAGGGCCGTGCTGGACGAGATACGGAGCAGGCTGAAAGCGGGTCTGCCCTGCCGGGTGGTTTCCACCTCCCTGATCGAGGCGGGTGTGGACGTGGACTTTCCCCTGGTATTCCGGGAGGAAGCGGGGCTGGACTCCATTTTGCAGGCGGCGGGGCGCTGCAACCGGGAGGGGAAGCGGCCCGCCAGTGAGAGCGTCGTCACGGTATTCAAGGCGGAGACTGCGCCTCCGGAGATATTCTCCGCCGCAATCGCCGCGGGGCAGGCGGCTATGAGCCGCTATGAGGACTTGTCTGACCCGGAGGCGGTTTCGTACTACTTCCATGAGCTGCTGGATTTGAAGGGGCCGGAGGCCCAGGATAAGGAGGGCATTCTGCCCCTCATTCGGAAGGGGAGCTTCCCCTTCCGGACAGTGGCTGAGCACTTCCGCCTGATTGATCAGGACACCCGCACTGTTTACATCCCCACAGGCGACGGCGCGGAGCTTGTGGAACGGCTTCGGAGGGGAGAGCGTTCCCGGCAGCTGTTCCGGGAGCTGGGACAGTACGGCGTTTCCGTCTACCCGCCGCACTTCAAGGCGCTGGACGAGGGCGGCGTGCTGGAACCGCTGGAGGACGGTAGCGTCATTCTCCTGGACCTCCAGCTCTATTCCGATGAAACGGGGCTGGGCATGGAGACGGATGAGGACCGCTATTTTCTGTAAAAAAGCCGACGGGGCGGGAGTCTGCACTCCTGCCCCGACGCTGCTTCCTAAACTCTGCTTCCGTCTCTATTTCAATCCACGCACTTTTTCTCTGTAAAATGCGGCAATTTGATTATACATCGCTCTTTTTCCGTTTGCAAGGCGGAAATATGTTCCGCATATTTCATCTTTAGAGATGGAAGAAGAGTATTGACTTTCGGCGCAATAAGTGCTATACTTTGACATGGAAGGGCTTTCCGCCAAAATCCTGATTCACCTTCATGTTCCTCCATAAAGGAAAGCCCCTGTGTTTCCGCCCCCCGGCCGGGGGCGGGAGCACAAAAAATCGGGAGCCACCAAACCGAAAGAAAGGAGTGAAGCACATGCCCATCTGCATGGAGGTATGGGGAGAGTACGCCTCCTTCAACCGCCCGGAGATGAAGGTGGAGCGAGTGAGCTACGATCTTATGACACCCTCCGCCGCCCGGGGCCTGATTGAAAGCATCTACTGGCATCCGGGCATCCGCTGGATCGTCGACCGCATCCACGTCCTGGCCCCCATCCGCTTTGCCAGCCTCCGGCGCAACGAGGTCAAATCCACTGTCTCCGCCCGCAATGCCAGAGCGGCTATGGAGCGCGGACACGGGGAGCTTTACCTGGTTACCTCCCAGGACATCCAGCAGCGGGCCGCCCTGCTGCTGCAAAATGTGCGGTACGCCATCGAGGCCCATTTCGAGATCGTGCCCGAGCGGGCCGGCGCGGGGGACAACCCCGGCAAATTCCAGGATATCGTAAGCCGCCGCATCGCCAAGGGGCAGTTCTACAGCCAGCCCTACCTGGGCTGCCGGGAGTTCCCCGCCCACTTCGCCCCCTGCCGGGACATCCCGCCCTGTCCTGAGGAACTGCGGGGAGAGCGGGACCTGGGCTATATGCTCTACGACATGGATTACTCAGACCCGGAGAACATCCGCCCCCTGTTTTTCCGTGCGGTGCTCCGGGACGGCGTGCTCCACGTGCCGCCGCGGGACAGCGGGGAGGTGCGGGGATGATTTTACAGGCACTGGTGCGGCATTACGAGGATTTAGCCGCGCGGAACCAGATTGCGCCTCCGGGCTGGAATCAGGTAAAAGTCTCCTACGCCCTTGAGCTGGGCGGGGAGGGGCGGCTGCTCCGCGCCGTGTCCGTCCAGGAAAGCAAAAAGCGGGGAGACAAGGAGGTCCTCACCCCACGCCTGATCGAACTGCCCGCCCCGGTCAAACGCACCGTGGGAATTGCCCCCAATTTCCTCTGCGACAACAGCTCCTATCTCCTGGGCATCGACGGAAAGGGGAACCCGACGCGGGCCAGGGCGTGCTTTGCCGCCTGCAAGGCCCTGCATGAGCAGCTTTTAAGCGGCCTCGCATCCCCCTCCGCCCAGGCGCTTCTGCGCTTCTTCCGGACCTGGGACCCGGAGGCGGCGGAGGCGCACCCCGCCCTCCAGGACCATCTCAGCGGCATCATGGCGAACGCCAACCTGGTGTTCCGCTTCGACGGCGCTTTCGTACACATGGACCCCGCCGTCCGGCAGGCGTGGCAGACGCATTACAGCGCCGAGGGCGATGGACCCCGGATGGTCTGCCTGGTCACCGGGCAGGAGGGCTCCGTGGAGGCGGTTCACCCCTCCATCAAGGGCGTCCAGGGCGCTCAGTCCAGCGGCGCGGCGCTGGTGTCCTTCAACGCCCCCGCCTTCTGCTCCTACGGAAAGGAACAGAGCCTTAACGCCCCCATCAGCAAATACGCCGCTTTCGCCTATACCTCGGCCCTCAACCACCTGCTGGCGGACCGCCGGCACGTCTACCTCATGGGGGACACCACGGTAGTCTGCTGGGCGGAGGGCGGCGACCCCGCCTTCCCGGACGCCTTCGGAGCCTTTACCTTCGGCGCGGCGTGCAGCTACACCGAACAGGAGCTACGGGACATGATAAAGCAGCTTCTGAAGGGGAATCCGGTTGAATACGACGAGGCCCTCCTGGACCCGGAGCGGCCCTTCTATATCCTGGGCCTCGCCCCCAACGCCGCGCGGCTGTCCGTCCGCTTCTTCCTGCGGAACAGCTACGGGGCCTTTCTGAAAAATGTACAAGACCACTATGACCGCCTGGAGATCGTTCGGCCCTCCTATGACAAGACCGTCAATCTGATGCCGAAGCGGCTGTTGGGGGAGACGGTCAACCCGAATTCCAGGGACAAATCGGCCTCTCCCAACATGACCGCCGCGGTGCTCCGCGCCGTGCTGATGAATGAGCCGTACCCCGCGACGCTGCTCCACGGCGCGCTGCTCCGAATCCGCGCGGAGCATGAAGTCACCCGCGGGCGGGCCGCTATTATCAAGGCATACTACCTCAAGCGCCCCCACAAGGACATTCCAAAGGAGGTTTTGACCGTGTCGCTGAACCCTGACAGCACCAGCATTCCCTACACCCTGGGACGGCTCTTCTCCGTCCTGGAGGCGGTCCAGTCCGCCGCCAATCCCGGCATCAACACCACCGTCAAGGACCGCTACTTCAACGCCGCCTCTTCCACGCCAAGCCACATCTTCCCGGTTCTGCTGAACCTCTCCCAGAAGCACCTGCGGAAACTGGACACGGGGCTGCGCATCCACTACGAAAAGCAGATTGCCGCCCTGGCCGCTCTTCTGCCCGAGGAATTCCCCGCCCAGCTGAGCCTCCCCCGGCAGGGCTCCTTCCAGCTCGGCTACTACCACCAGACCCAGAAGCGATACGAGAAAAAGGAGGACGCTGATCATGAGTAACCCGATTCAGAACCGCTATGAATTCGTGATTCTCTTCGACGTGGAGAACGGCAACCCCAACGGCGACCCGGACGCGGGCAATATGCCCCGCGTGGACCCGGAAACCGGCCTGGGCCTGGTCACGGACGTCTGCCTCAAGCGCAAGATCCGCAACTACGTGGAGACGGTGAAGGGGGACGCCAAGAACTTCCGGATCTACGTGAAGGAGGGCGTGCCCCTGAACCGCAGCGATCTGGACTCCTTCACCGCCCTGGGGGTCACGGAAAAGGACGTGAAGGAGAAGAAAAAGGCCGACCCCGATCTGGACAAGCGCCTCCGGGACTGGATGTGCCAGAACTTCTACGACATCCGCACCTTCGGCGCGGTGATGACCACCTTTGCCAAGAACGCCCTGAACTGCGGCCAGGTCCGGGGCCCCGTCCAGCTCGGCTTCGCCCACAGCATAGAGCCCGTCGTCCCCCAGGAGGTGACCATCACCCGCGTGGCCATCACCACCGAGGCCGACGCGGAGCGAAAGGGAACCGAGATGGGCCGCAAGTACATCGTCCCCTACGGCCTCTACCGCTGCGAGGGCTACGTCTCCGCCAACCTGGCCCGGAAGACCACCGGCTTCTCCGATGAGGATCTGGCCCTGCTCTGGGAGGCCATACTTAACATGTTTGAGCACGACCGCTCCGCCTCCCGGGGGAAAATGGCGGTGCGGGAGCTGATCGTCTTCCGGCACGACAGCGAACTGGGCTGTGCTCCGGCGTGGAAGCTGTTTGAGAGCGTCCAGGTCCGGCGGCGGGACGGGGACAGCGATGCTCCGGCCCGCTCCTATCAGGATTACATCGTGACCGTGGACGAGGACAGCCTTCCCGCCGGCGTCACCTGCAAGCGGATGGGATGAGCATTCCGGAAGAGGACCGGCTCCAGCTGTCGGGCCTTCAGCACTTCTGCTTCTGCCGCCGCCAGTGGGCCCTGATCCATATCGAAAACCTGTGGGCGGAAAATTACCGCACCGTGGACGGGGCCCTCATGCACGAAAACGCCCACGATCAGGGCCTGCGGGAGAGCCGGGGCCGCGTGCTGACCGTCCGCGGACTGGCGATCCGCTCGGCGGAGCTGGGCGTCTCCGGTCAGTGCGACGTGGTGGAGTTCCGCCGGGACCCTGATGGGGTGTCCCTCCGGGGCCAGGAGGGCCTTTGGCGGCCCTATCCCATCGAGTATAAGCGGGGCAGGCCCAAGGAGGGGCAGGCGGACGAATTGCAGCTCTGCGGGCAGGCCATGTGCCTGGAAGAGATGCTCTGCTGCACCGTTCCGGAGGGGGCGTTGTACTATGGGGAGTCCCGCCGGCGGCTGGCTGTCCCGTTTACGGAGGAGCTTCGCCGCCTGGTCCGGGACAGCCTCGCGGAGATGCACGCGCTGTACCGGAGGCGCTATACGCCGAAGGCGAAGACCTCAAAGAGCTGCCAAGCCTGCTCTTTGAAGGATTTGTGCGTACCGAAGCTGATGCGGGGCAAAAAGGCTTCGGACTACCTGGCGGACGCCGTGGAGGACCTGCAATGAGACGCCTGTTGAATACGCTTTTTATCCTGTCAGAGGACATCTATCTGACTCTGGACGGGGAAAATATTGTGGCAAAGCGGGAGGGCCAGATCGCTGCACGGTATCCGCTGCACACCTTGCAGAACGTGGTCACGTTCTCCTATCTGGGGGCCTCACCGGCTCTGATGGGGGCCTGCGCGGAGCGGCAGATCGGCTTTGCCTTCTGCTCGCCGAGGGGAAAATTTCTGGCCCGCGTCTGCGGCGGCAGCGCCGGGAATGTCCTTCTGCGCCGGACCCAGTACCGCGCCGCGGACGACCCCGTTCAGAGCTGTCAGATCAGCCGGAGCATGATCTTCGGCAAGCTGTACAACGCGCGGTGGAGCATTGAGCGGACGCGGCGGGATCACGGCCTGCGGGTGGACGCGGAACGGCTCTCCGGGGCCTCCCGGCAGATCCGTGCGCTCCTGCCCCAGGTCAGGGAAGAGACTTCTCCGGAGCACCTGCGGGGCCTGGAGGGGGTGGGGGCCAGCGCGTATTTCGGCGTGCTGGACGATATGATTCTCAACAACCGGGAGACATTCCGCTTCCAGGGCCGGAACCGCCGCCCGCCCCTGGACCCCATCAACGCCCTGCTCTCCTTTGCCTACAGCCTCCTGGCCCACGACTGCGCCTCAGCTCTGGAGAGCGTGGGCCTGGACTCCTATGTGGGCTTCCTCCACCGGGACCGGCCGGGCCGCACCTCCCTGGCGCTGGATCTCATGGAGGAGCTTCGCCCCTGTATGGCGGACCGTTTCGTGCTGACGCAGATCAACAACCGCGTTGTCAATGCCGATGATTTTCTGCATATGGAAAGCGGCGCGGTTCTGATGACCGATGAGGCCAAAAGGACCTTTGTGAAGAGCTGGCAGGAGAAGAAAAAGGAAGCCCTCACCCATCCGTTTCTGGGTGAGAAGCTCCCGTGGGGCATGATTCCCTATGTGCAGGCGCTGCTGCTGGCGCGGTATCTCCGGGGGGATTTGGACGCTTATCCACCGTTTTTGTGGAAGTGAAGTTCTGTGGATATGAAGCGCGGATTGAAATTGGACTGCGGATCGTCAAGCGCGCATTTTCTCCAGCTGGCCCGCGTGGCGGAGGGCCGGGATGAGGGCGGCGTAGAGGATCGGGGCGGCAATCATGGCCGCTATCGCGTTCAGGAGGGACGCGGGGAGCTTGCTGCCCATGGTGACTACCGCTGTCTCCATGGGGTAGCCGTAGACGAACATCTGGAAGATAAACGTTTTCAGCATGTACATTGCAACGTAGGACAGGGCTCCGACAACGCAGGCGAGGGTGTTCCGGCTGTGGCTGGACGCCTCTTTGCCGCCGGAAAAGGCGATTTTGGCGCAGATCCAGGCCATCAGGAATTTTGTTACGAAGGTGATAGCGCAGTTCAGCAGGTCGTAGCCGCCGAAGAGGGCGTCGTACAGGACTGAACCCAGGCCCGCGGCCAGGCCGCCCGCCAGGGGGCCCATCAGCAGGCCGCTCAGCAGGCACATGGCGTTGGCAAAGTGGATCTTTGAGCCGAACAGCGGGAAGCGGAAGAATGTCACCGCGCATACCAGCGCCGCCAGTGCGGCGGTGTATACCATTTTTTGTGTGCTCCATTTCTGTTTCATGTCGGTTACCTCCAGTGAAAGACTTTACCATAATATAGCCTGCTTCTGGCCTTTCGTAAATAGCCAATTCCTGCGTTTTTTATAAGGTCAGTTTGGTGATGGAAAAGCGTGCCGTCCGGGAGGGCGGCACGCTTTTTGGGTGCGTGGAGGGGGTTATTTCGCGGCTTTGGCGGCACGGATGGCTTCGGTCAGGAGTGGGGTGACCTTGAAGAGGTCGCCGCAGATGCCGTAGTCCGCAATCTC
>JAAVZX010000047.1 GCA_022791875.1 Oscillibacter sp. | reverse complement strand
TTCGCCGATGGTGTACGGTCTGATTCTCTCCCATGCTTTATCGCTTATGTCGTGCCGCTGCTGTTCGCCTGCCATTTTCCTGCCCTCCTTCTTATTTTGAGGACTATTATATCACACTTTTATTGACGACGCCACTTAATAATGCCTTGCAATACAGTATCTTTATTATACCGCAACAACAAGGTGCCTGCAAGGAATTATTTTATTTCCCTTTGCCGATAAAACGCGGCCACTCACTTAATCTGCCACTTCCGGGCCTGGGTCTTAACGGGCATCTCCGGCCCTGCAGAGCCATTCAGATAGGCTTCCAGGGCCTCAATGGTAACGAGATACTTCCGGCCCACGCGGGCGCAGGGAACGGTTCCTGTGCGCAGCAGCGTGCGAATGGCCGTCTCTGTCAGGCAGGTGTGGGGGTCGGCTTCCTGAAAGTAGGCCGTCGCTTCCCGGATGGTTCTGGTGCGTATCATAGGACCGCTTCCCTTCAAATGAAAATCGTCAGAATATAAAGATACTCCCAGGACCAGGAGCGGTCCGGGGAGTATCTTCTTTGACAGCTTAATCATAGCACAGGAACATATGCCCTTTCAAGCCCCAATCGAGTGAAAAAGCTGTGCATATTTCGGCCTTTTCTGTGCCCTTACTGTGCCCTCTGTCAGTTAAGGCCAGCTTTGTAGGCATACAGCTCCGCAAGATGGCTGACAGCCCGATTCTTGATCTTATGGACCGTCCGCAGTGCAACGCCAATCTTCTGAGCAATCTCTTCCCAGGAAACGCCTTCAATGTAGAAGGAACGAATCACATCCGCTTCCCGCTTCTCCAGGAGGGAAACGTAGTAACGGAGCCGGTCCTGCTCCCCTTCCAGCTTCAGGAGACGCTGGGCAATCTCGTTGGCGGCCTCCGCATTCATGCGGTCCATCCGCTCCTGGTAGTTTAGGGCGATGTACATGGTCTTGTTGGAAACACGGCCCTTGCCGCTGCCGCCCATGCTGTCGCCGTGGCCCAGGGCCATGCCATCAATCACCTCTTCCGGAGAAACGCGGGCGCTGTGCTGCATCTCGTAGTGCAAGAGGGCAATCTGCCGCTCGCGCTCAGGATAGGTTTCCAGGAGCTTCGTAACCTGCTTCTTCATATCAGTATTCATATCTAAACGATCTTTCCAAGCAAATTCGTGTATCGTGTAACGGAGGCAGATTTGCTTGGAGGAGACCGGCACTTAGGGTGGTGCTCAGAAAAACAAAATGAGCGGCCGGCCTCACAAGGTTGTGAGTCATCGGCCGCTTGGTACGCATTGAGAGATCTGCTCTGTGGGACTGTTCGGGCAGGCGGGGGCTCTTCTGATTTTTCTCTCCATTCTCTTTGATTTTTGCGGGAACGGGAAATGCAGAGGGGCGGATGTCCGAAGTCTTTGCCGTAAGCGGTGTATCCTGGCACATAATACTGACGAATCATCTCAATGCGATGAGGGTTCCATCGCATAAAAATTCCTTCTGTCCATATGTCCGGCACACAGACGGCGATCCCATCTTCTTTAGTTGGAAGATATGACAGCGTGAGCTGCCGCCTAGCCGATAAGTTATTGATTTTTGCTTTAGCGATTCAATTTGAGGGATGTTTTTCGCCTTTAGAGATGAGTGCTGTAAAGAGTTTTATAAAGCTGCCATGCTATAATTCTAAGAGACAGTTTTGGAACTGAGTTGGAGCTTGTTTGGAATTGACTTGGAGCTGCTAAAAAATATTTACAAAAATTTGTAAATAATTTTCCTAAATTTTGTAATCAGTTATTGGGAAATAAAAAGACAACCCCGGACTTTTCATCCAGGGTTGTCGCTTATTCTGGCATTTGAAATTTATATCCGCTTCCTATGACTGTAGTAATATAACTGCGCTCTCCGTCACCCCGTGCCAGCTTGCGGCGGATTTGGCTGATGATATTGGCAACAGCGGTCCCACGATTTTCGCAGTCCTCTTCCCAGACCGCCTCATAAATTTGGTCAGGAGAAAACACCCAGTTAGGATGCCTGGCTAAATAAGCAAGCGTATGAAACTCACGGTACGTCATGGGCACCAGTTTACCATCCTGATAAACAGCCTGCTCCTGAAGCCGAATTTCCAAACGGGGAAAGACAAGCGCGACTCCGGGTTTTGATGGAGAAATGCCAACGCCGTCAAATGAAACCAGAACCGTTTCCGTGACTGTATTATTTTCGATTTTCCGCATGATGATTTCAAGTTTTTCCAAAACATTCCCCCTAATAATCTGAATGATTTTGCTCATATAGCTTACAGGGAGAGATCTATTTCTGTTTTTACAGGTGCGCCCTGATCGTGGCGATTACCTTCTCATATTCCTCCGGCGTCAGGAAAACCTGCTCAGGGTTCATCTGGAAGACTCCGCCCCACTTGGGACCGTTCTTGTACTTGGGGACCAGATGGAAATGCAGATGCCGTCCCGTGTCGCCGTAGGCCCCATAGTTCACCTTGTCCGGATGGAATGCGGTATGGCGCGCCCTGGCTGCCCGGTTCACATCAGCAAAGAAAGCGTTCCGCTCCTGGTCGGTCAGGTCTACCATCTCGCCCACGTGGTCCTTATAGGCTACGATGCAGCGGCCCGGATGACTCTGTTCCTTAAAAAGCACCAGAACACTGACATCCAAATCACAGATGTAGATGCCAAAGGGGTCCAGCAGCTCATTTTTCATGCAGTAGCCGCAGCTCTGATCTTTCATAAACATACTCCTTCCTTATTGCTCACAAAACAACGCCGTCTTTCCAGATGGAGATGTCTCTGGCCCCGCGCTGTTCACTTTTTGCCGGCTTTCCTCCCGCAATTTCCAGAACGAAATCCAACAGACGTTCCCCGGCGGAGTCCAGCGTTTCCCCTTCGGCTACAGTTCCAGCGTTGAAGTCAATCCAGCCGGGCTTTGCCTTAAAGAGGGCGGTGTTGGTAGAAATCTTCACCGTAGGCGCAGGCGCTCCAAAAGGCGTGCCCCGTCCGGTGGTAAACAGAATCAGGTGTGCTCCGGCGGCGGTGAGGGCTGTAGCGGAAACCAGGTCGTTCCCCGGACCGCAAAGGAGATTCAGGCCCTTATGCACGACGGACTCTCCATAGCGCAGTACGTCCACGATTTGAGCGCGTCCTCCCTTCTGGACACAGCCGCAGGACTTGTCTTCCAGCGTGGTGATGCCTCCTGCCTTGTTTCCGGGGCTGGGATTCTCATAGACCACCTGACCGTGACTGATGAAATACCGCTTGAAGTCTTCCACCATGCTGACCGCTTTACGAAAGACCGTTTCATCAGCACAGCGGCCGAAAAGAATGCTCTCCGCGCCGAACATCTCTGGTACCTCCGTAAGGACAGTGGAACCGCCAAGGGCGATCAAACGGTCAGAGAAGCGGCCCACCGTGGGATTGGCCGTGATGCCGGAAAACCCGTCGGACCCGCCGCACTTCATGCCTACCACCAGTTCTCCGGCAGGGATTTCCACACGCCGGAAGGTCCCCGAGTACTCCGCCAGCTCTTCTAGCAGAGCGGCCCCGGCGGCAAGCTCGTCCTCTGTCTCCTGGCAAATCAGGAACTTTACCCGACGGTCGTCCCATTGCCCCAGCTCTTCCTTGAACTGCTCCATCGTCAGGTTTTCACAGCCCAGACCCAGTACCAGAACGCCGCCAGCATTGGGATGGCGAGCCAGAGCCGCCAACAGTTTCCGGGTCTGGGCGTGGTCGTCCCCCATCTGACTGCACCCGAAGGGATGAGAAAAGGCGCACAGGCCCTCCACAGAACCGGAGACAAGCTGCTGATTTTCCCGTGCCAGGGTTTGGGCAAAGGCGTTGACGCAGCCCACAGTCGGTATGATCCAAAGTTCATTACGGACAGCCGCCCTGCCGTCAGGACGCCGGAAGCCCATGAATGTGCGGGGAGCGGTGTCCGGCAGAGGAAAAATCTTATGGTTGTACACATAGCTTCCACCCTCCGAAAGCCCGGTGCGGACATTGTGAACGTGAACCCAGGCGCCAGCGGGAATGTCTTCTTTGGCCTGACCGATAACACAGCCGTATTTCACCACATCACCGCCAGCGGGAATGTCTTTCAAGGCGATTTTGTGTCCCCGCCGGATATCTTCCAAAGCGGTCAGGCTACTGGATTCCAGCGTCTCCCCCCGCGCAATATCTTCCAGCGCCACGGCTGCATTATCGCTAGGATGAATCTGAATCAGCTTCATAACAGGCACCCCTTTATGGATTCGTACATACCTATGGCCTCAATACGTTCCAGGCAGGCGATAACCGCGCTTTCAAAGGCAGGCAGAGCTTCCAACGCGCCGTCCCACATATCCGCATTCCGAATGACAGCCCGGGTAATCTCTTGAGGGCCGTCGTTCCGATGGTCATAGTAGAAGTCCAGAACCCACTGGTCGTCCCTGATTTCGTAGGCTTCCCCATTCCGACAGCCAATCAGACAGCCCTCGCCCCGTTCTTTGGCGGCATGGTAAAAGGCAATATAGGCGGCGAAGGAGAAGGTCAGGCACACCGGCAGCTTTCCCATACGCCGGACGTACTCCGTCAGACTGGGCAGGACACGGGCCTTCCATTTTGCGGTGGAGTTCAGGGCGATGGAAAGGAGGGCGTGGTCGATGTATGGGTTATTAAAGCGTTCCGAGACGGCGGCGGCAAAGTCCTCAAGCTCTTTTCGGGGCAGGTCCAGAGTGGGAATGATTTCCTCGTAAACTGCCCGGTTCATAAAGCCGTGAATCATCTCGTCTTCCATGCACTCCCGGACGATGTTCCTGCCAGCCAGATACGCCGCCAGCACCATAGAAGTATGGACCCCGTTCAGGATGCGGACCTTGCGCTGCTTGTAGGGCACATGGTCCTCCACCAGTTGGATCGGCAGGCCCGCTTCCCGGAAGGGCAGTTCCTCCGCCAGGGCTTCCGGGGCCTCGATCACCCAGGACGCAAAGACTTCGCCGGTGTCCAGAAGAGCGTCCTCATAGCCCAGCTCCCGGCAGAGGGCAGGGGCTTCCGTTCTGGGATATCCGGTCACAATGCGGTCCACTACGGTAGAGCAGATGTGGTTTTCCGGTTCCAGCCAAGCGGTGAAATCGTCGCCTAGCTCCCACAGTGCCGCGTATTTCAGGAGGCAGTCCCGCAGAAGGTCCCCGTTATGGTCGTTCAGCTCGCAGGGGAGAATCCAGAAGCCGGGAAGCCCCCTTTGATACCGCCTGTACAGAAACGCCGTCAGCTTCCCGGGGAAACTGGCCGGAGGCGCGTCAGACAATTTGCAGGCAGGGTCAAAGGCAATCCCCGCCTCGGTGGTGTTGGACAGAATAAAGCGGAGGTCCGGATTTTCTGCGCAGTCCAGAAGGACGTCCCAATCCGCTTTCGGGTCCAGACAGCGGGAGACACAGGAAATCACCCGCTTTCGGGCAACGGCTTCCCCATTCTCACGGCCCCGGAGAATCAGCGTATACAGCCCCTCCTGCTTCCGAAAGGCGTCGGAGATTTCCGGATGCCCGCCGCGGGGCTGGACCAGAACGACTTTCCCGTTGAAGCCGGTCTTCTCGTTCATCTTGTCGATAAAATGCTCCGCAAAAGCCCGCAGGAAGCCGCCTTCGCCAAATTGAAGGACCCGTTCAGGCGCTTCCCGGAGAAGGTAGCCGCCGTAATCCTGACGGGTCAGAGTTTCGTAATTCAAACAATCCATGTCATTTCTCCCCTATTTTACGCACGCTGAAAACGCTTAGAGCAATTCTCAAAATAAACAATAACCAGCGTAGCGAAACCAGGCAAGACAATCATGTGGGGAGACGCAGCGAAAGGCAAATTGAATAGCAGAATCAAGCGCATCGGGAGAACGGACCCGAAGCTTTCTTAAAGTGGC